>NZ_CP042435.1:2961008-3602763 GCF_007971225.1 Panacibacter ginsenosidivorans
AAATTATTTATCACTTTATCATGCAGGCGGTTCTATTTCTGCAACTGGCAAATTATACCAGCGCAATGCAAAAACATCTGCGGCACATGCAGATATCAAAGTACAGCAAATAAATATACAACAATTGCTTACCGGCTTTAATAATTTCGGGCAAAACAGCATTACAGGAAAAAATTTAAGAGGAGTGCTGGACGCCGAAGCGCATCTTAATATGACAATTAATTCAGGTACAGGCGTTGTAATTCCCAGGTCAATGACGGGCGCAATAGATTTTTCTTTAAAGAACGGCGCCATCATTAATCACAAAGGGCTTGAAGAAATGAAAATACTTTTTCTCAAGAATCGTGACATGAGCAATGTTCGTTTTGCGGAACTTAAAGACCGGCTTGATATAACACCCGATTATTTATACATCAACAGAATGGAAATTCAATCAACCGCCATCAGCATGTACCTCGAAGGCCAGTACGATATTTATGGTAAGAATACAGACATGCTGATACAGGTTCCCTTTAGCAACTTTGGTGAACGCGATGAAACAGTACCCGCAAAGAACAAAGGGCTTGATGCCAAAACCGGTCTTAGTATTTGGATCGGCGCAAAGAACGATCAATATGGCGAAATAAAATTTACACCAAGGCTTTCAAAGAAGAAATTCAAAAAAGATAAAGACAAGAAGTGATTTTTGTTTACCGGCTATAGTACATATGGCATCGCCTGTTGTGTCACTCACTTGTACGTTTGGAAAAGGTGTCAGCTATCAGGTATCAGCATTCAATAAGCAACTGATATTTAGCTTAAACCTGACTGCTGATTGCTGAAACGTATTCATCAGTACAAGAGTGCGACGCAACCAAAGTATAATAGCACCACAAAAACTTGCTACAAAAACTCAAACTCATAACTTCAACATATTAATTATTCAAACACGCTTTATGAAATACTTTCTTGTAGTACTAACTGCTGCCATCATTGCATCATGCAATCAACCCGCTGCTGAACAATCGAAGAGCGTTACGGTGCAGGATTATTTTGCGCCGCATGATTCAGGCGTGCAAAGTGCCGGTATAAAAATGATCCCGATAGAAACGCCGGTTGGAAAATTCAATGTATGGACAAAAACAATTGGCAATAATCCGCGTATAAAAGTGTTGCTGCTGCATGGCGGACCTGCCATGACGCATGAGTACATGGAGTGTTTTGAAAGTTTTTTTCCGCGTGAAGGTTTTGAAATGATAGAATACGACCAGCTTGGCTCTTACTATTCTGATCAACCTACAGACAGCAGTTTGTGGACGACAGATCGATTCGTTGAAGAAGTAGAACAGGTACGTAAAGCACTTGGTTTAAGCAAGGACAATTTGTATTTGCTTGGCAATTCATGGGGTGGCATTCTTGCCATGGAGTATGCATTGAAGTACCAGGATAATTTGAAAGGTCTTATCATCTGCAACATGATGGCAAGCTGCCCTGATTATGGTAAATATAATCTTGTATTGCAGCAGCAGATGAATAACACAGTTGTTGACAGTATTATGCTTTTGCAAAACAAAGGGCAAACATCTAATCCAAGATATGAAGCGTTGCTTGAAGGTTATTACAATGAACATCTTTGCCGCATTGTGCCAAACCCTGATCCTGTGCAGCGTGCATTTAAACATGCTAACATGACTATCTATACTATGATGCAGGGACCAAGCGAGTTTGGTATATCAGGCAGGCTTGCAAACTGGGATATCAAAGACAGACTAAAAGAAATAAAAGTGCCCACGCTTACAGTTGGTGCAAAGTTCGATACCATGGATCCTGATCACATGAAATGGATGAGCACACAGGTACAGAATGGCACTTATTTATATTGCCCCGAAGGCAGCCATCTTGCCATGTGGGATGATCAAAAACATTTTTATCCCGGCGTTATAAAGTTTATTAAAGATGTAGATGGTGGAACGTTTAAGAAGGGAGAATAAATTTTTGTTACGGACTGCAGTGCTTATGGCATCTTCGTTGTGTCACTCACTTGTGCGGTTGAAAATTAAATGGGCAGAAACATCAAATCTTCTCTTTCACATTTAATGCATCTCTTAGTCCATTGCCCAATAAATTAAATGCGAGTACCAACAACATAATTGCAATGCCCGGCTCTAATGCAAGCATGGGGTTATTGGTAATAATAAAATTATAATTCTCTTTTATCATTAAACCCCAGCTTGGTTGTGGTGGCTGCACACCGACACCCAGAAAGCTAAGGCCCGCTTCAATTACAATAGCAGATGCAAAATTACTTGCAGCAATTACCATAACCGGTCCGAGTATATTTGGTAAAATATGCAATACAATTGTTCTTGTATAAGAGAACCCTAATGCTCTTGTTGCTTCTATGTATTCCAGCTCACGAACGGCAAGAACTTGTCCGCGTACAAGTCTTGCAACATTTACCCACATGGTCAACCCAACAGCAATAAAAACCTGCCAGAAACCTTTCCCTAATAATAAAGTGATTGCAAATACAAGCAGCAATGTCGGTATACTCCAGATAACATTAATGAGCCACATGATTACATCATCAACCCACCCTTTAAAGTAGCCTGCTAATGCACCAAGTAAAATACCTATGGTCAAAGAAATGATTACGGTTATTAATCCAACACTTAAGCTAACTCTTGTACCAACAATAAGACGACTGGCAATATCTCTTCCAAACTTATCTGTACCAAGCGTAAACTTTTGTTCAATAACAGGTATTGCCGCAAGTTGCGATAAAGAGAAACTTACACGTTCTGTGATACCATCATCAATAAATTTTTGTGCGATAATACTGTCAGTGGTTTTTGAATAAGAAACAACAGGAACAAAACTGTAAGTATCGGGTTCGCCGTTTAAAAGCTTTTCAAAAAAGTTTACATGTGTAGCAGCAGCACTGTCTTTTTTTATTTGCACGAGTTGAATAGTAAAGCCCGCTTTCTTATTCGCAATTTCAGGAATGATCCTGTTTGCATAAGGCGAATTATCCGGCGCAATAAAGTAAGCAAACATTGCAGCTACAAAAGCAATGAGGATAACAACAGTTCCAAAAACAGCTCCTTTGTTTTTCAGTAGTCTTTTGATGAAAGCGCTTTTGTATGTATAAGATTTGAACAAATTTTGATAAAAAGAATTTCACGCAAAGATGCAAAGTTTTTAAGGCACAGGGAGACTTTGCGGTTTTACTACCATGTTTCTTTGATGAAATATTTTTGCAGTACAAGGGTGCGACGCAACCAAAGCCTAATACTTATTCAAAAGCATGACACATACACTTCTTTGAAAATGAAAATTATTTTATGTCTTCAAAGTCTATATACTCGCCATCTGTCGTGGTTGTATTTTTTGTAGAAGAAGGTTTTGATTGTTGAGTTGGATTTTGAGCCTGTTGCTGCTGTTTGCGCATTTGTTCTTCCTGCATGCGGCGCATCTCATTTACCTGGCTTTTAAAATGCGAAGTCGTTCTGGCAACGGGTACTACAAAGTCGAAGACCAGTTTATAGATCAGGTATAAAATTAATATGGTTACAACTACTTCTATCATTGCTATTGTTTAAACGGCCATCATTTCTTTCTCTTTGGCGGCAAGATGTTTATCAACCAAACTTATATGCTTGTCGGTTATGTTCTGTATATCTTTCTCTGCATCCTTTGCTGCGTCCTCGCTTAAGCCATCTTTCTGCAGTTTCTTTATATGCTCTATAGAATCGCGGCGGATATTTCTAATCGCAACTTTTGAATGCTCGCCTTCTGCACTTGCTTTTTTAAATAGATCTCTTCTGCGTTCTTCGGTAAGTGGCGGAAGAAAGAGGCGTATCTGAACACCATCATTCTGTGGCGTAATGCCAATATTTGCCTGAAGGATTGCTCTTTCAATTGGCGCCAGCATATTTTTCTCCCATGGTTGTATACTAACCGTTCTTGCATCAAGCACACTAATATTGGCAACCTGGTTAACAGGGGTTGCCGACCCGTAATAATCAACCGAAATACCATCCAGCATGGAAGGAGTTGCTTTGCCAGCCCTTATTTTAGTAAGTTCTGTTTCAAGATGTGCGATAGCTTTTTGCATTGATGATTCTGCATCTTCCGTTATCAGCTCCAGTTCTTCCAGTGACATATTACTTGATTTAAAGTGCAGCAAAACTAATAATAGCTGATGCAATGACAAAATGCCCGGAGGATTTTAATAATTCCTTTCGATAATTTACCGTGTAAGGGCAAGTTTTATTATTCTGCTTTGGTTTTAGGCGGATGTATATTCAAGCTCTCGGGGTTGGATTTTTTGGGAGCGATCTTACTCACATCATTCTCATCACCATACAGCGTAAGCACTTTTGCATCGGCTCCAATTCCGTCTTTGGATTGCACAACATGCAATGGATTAAAAGAGGTAAGGAATTTAATAACAAACACTCCACTGAAGAACAGCAGGGTTAATATACCGGCAACCAGGTTAATATTAAGGTCGTTGACAAAATAACCCACAGCTGTAAAAATAATACTTGACAATAACATGGTTACTGTTACCTGGGTATGATTAAATCCTTTATTTAACAGAAGATGATGTATATGATTACGGTCCGGTGCAAAAGGGGATGCTCCTTTCGTAAGCCTGATAATAAAAACACGCAACACATCAAGCATCGGAATAAGCAGGATACTAAACCCTAATGCAAATGAAGAATATACAGAAATGCCAGTAGTAAAGGTCCCTTCTTCGATAAGCCGTATAACAAGTATAGCGTTTACCAGGCCAATCAGCATAGATCCGGAATCACCCATAAATATTCTTGCAGGGGGAAAATTAAATACAAGAAATGCCATAAGTGTGCCAGCCATAGAAAAACCAAGAATAGCATAAGGCATATCGCCTTTCAGATAAAAAAATAATCCAAAGAAAAAAGAAGATGCTAGCCCTAGTGATCCTGCCAGACCATCTACACCATCAATAAGGTTAAATGAATTTATAATAAGCAGTATTGTAAAAAAGGTGAGTATATAACTTACTGAATTGCTTATTTCGTAAAATCCGCCAAGCCCCTGCAAATTAGTAATCAGCAAATGTGATTTAGTAGTTACAAGCAGTGCCACCAATAATTGACCTGCCAATTTCTTAAGAGGATGAAGAACAAATAGATCATCTATAACACCCAGCATAAAAATAATAAAAAAAGCGGCCAGGTAATACTGGAATGCAGAATCTCCAATTCTGAAATCTGATACGAGAAGAAGGCTGATTGACAGGCCTGCAATCATACCCACACCACCAAGTGAGGAAACTGAATTCGTGTGTGTTTTTCTTTCATCGGGCTTGTCGTAAAGCTTATTTATTCTTGCAACTCTAATGATAAAAGGCATTAATAAGAAAGTAATAATATAAGCAATGAACATCCCTACAGCAACTAAAATCATTTAGGGTAAATTTTAATGATCAACTGTTTTTCCTTCATACGGCAATACAGCAGCGATCAAAACCATCACGAAAATAGAGTATAATTTTTAAAAAAACTTAAAATAATATTCCTTTTACACAAGCATGCTATTGCAGTAGGTAAACGTTTATCCCTTAGATTTGCACACCTAAAAGGCGAACATGAAATCAGTAACCGAATTAAAAGATATTGCCACGCAAATACGCAGGGATATTGTAAGAATGGTGCACGCTGTTCAAAGTGGCCACCCCGGTGGTTCTCTTGGCTGTACAGATTTTTTTACGGACCTTTATTTTAATATTATGAAACATGATCCATCCTTTAACATGGATGCTTTAAATGAAGACGTTTTCTTTTTATCCAACGGTCATATTTCACCGGTATTTTATGCAACGCTGGCACGCTCAGGTTATTTTGATGTAAAGGAGTTATCCACTTTTCGTAAGCTAGGTTCAAGGTTGCAGGGCCATCCGGCTACGCATGAGCACCTTCCCGGTATAAGAGTAGCAAGCGGTTCTCTTGGTCAGGGGATGAGCGTGGCTATCGGTGCGGCACTTAGTAAAAAATTAAATGGCGATACCCATATTGTATATTCATTGCATGGCGATGGAGAACTGGATGAAGGACAGATCTGGGAGGCAGTCTTAAGTGCACCGAATTTAAAAGTCGACAATCTTATCAGCACAATAGATTGGAACGGCCAGCAGATCGATGGCCCTACCAGCAAGGTTATGAATCTTGGAGATCTGCATGCCAAGTTTGAAGCATTCAACTGGCAGGTTCTTGAAATGGATGGAAACGATATGGAGGATGTGATTGCCACCCTTAACAAAGCGAAATCTTTAACTGGGAACGGTCGCCCCATTTGCATTCTCATGAAAACCATAATGGGTAAGGGCGTCGATTTTATGGAAGGCCATCACGAATGGCATGGCATTGCACCAAATGATGAACAGCTTGCAAAAGCATTGGCACAATTGCCCGAAACACTTGGAGATTATTAATTCCTAAAATATTTTTATTTAAAGCAGTCTTTTTTAAAGGCTGCTTTTTTATTTTTTATACAGGCATTTGGTCTTCTTGGCATCGCCGGTTGTGTCACTCACTTCAGCGTCCCGAAAATTTATGAGCAAAGCGCAAGGCATTTCGATAATTTATTTCGTCTTGTGCATTATCTCTTATAGTAATTTCAACTGCATATATTAAATTGAACTTATGATAGTGGACCAGCTGCTTCTTATTATCGGATTGCTATTTTGTGTGTCTATGCTTTCTATGCTTAGCGAGAAACTACACATTCCTTATCCCATTTTTCTTGTGATAGCAGGCTTATTGATCAGCATTATACCAGGTATGCCTGTTATAAAACTCGATCCAAATCTTGTCTTCCTCATTTTTCTGCCGCCCTTACTATACGCAGCAGCATGGAATACTTCCTGGCATGAGTTCTGGTCCGCAAAAAGACCGATCTCAATGCTCTCATTCGGACTTGTTATTTTTACATCAGGAGCCGTTGCCTTTGCAGCTCATGCAATGATACCAGGCTTTTCACTGGCAATGGGCTTTTTATTAGGTGGCATCATTTCTCCTCCCGATGCTATCGCGGCTACAAGTATTATTCAAAAGCTAAAAGTGCCGAAGCGGGTTGTTACCATTCTTGAAGGAGAAAGCCTGGTTAATGATGCATCGAGCCTTATTGTTTTTCGTTTTGCATTGGCAGCTATTTCAACAGGACAATTTGTTTTCTGGAATGCAACTGGAGATTTCTTTCTTGTTGTTATCATGGGCATTCTCATAGGTGTTGCTATTGCACATATCATTTATGCTTTGCACCGGTTTTTGCCAACCACCCCCAGCATTGATACAGCCATTACACTTATTTCTCCGTATCTCATGTATATAACTGCCGAGCATTTTCATTTTTCAGGCGTGCTGGCGGTAGTAAGTGGCGGTTTGTTTCTTACATTCAGGTCTCATGAAATTTTTTCTTACGATACAAGGTTACAGGCCATCAGTGTTTGGCAAACATTGGTATTCCTGTTAAATGGAATAGTGTTTATTCTTATCGGTCTGCAACTACCGGAGATCATTAAAGGGCTTGATAATTATTCGATAACTGAAGCAATAACCTATGCAGTAGTTATTAGTTTGCTTACAATAGTTATACGACTGCTTTGGGTTTACCCAGGTGCATATATTCCAAGATTTCTTTTTAAAGGCATAAGAGAAAAAGAAGCTAACCCCGGCTGGAAACTTATTTTTATAACCGGCTGGAGTGGCATGCGTGGTTTAGTGTCACTTGCTTCCGCATTAGCCGTACCGCTTGTATTAAATGATGGAACTGCATTTCCGCACCGCAACCTTATTTTGTTCATCACCTTTGTGGTGATATTGTTTACACTTGTTCTTCAGGGTTTAAGTTTGCCGTGGATCATACGCAAATTAGGGATCGAATCAACAGAGTCTCCTCAACAACAAGAGAGAGAAATAAGATATAAATTGGCAGTTGCTGTACTTAAGCATTTAATAAATAATTATTCGGATGAAACAGAAAACATTGAAGCTTACAAAAGAGTAAAAGAACGTTATGAACGTATGGTTGAAATTGCAGAAAAAAAATTAGATGCAGCTGAGGTAAAAGACGAGCCTCCTTCTTTTTTACCTAACTATTATAAAATGCTTTACGAAATGATCGAGGTAAGAAGAGCGCAGTTAAATGAAATGCGTAATTCAAAATTATATAGCGATGAATTATTACGCGAAAAGGAAAGAGAACTTGACCTGGAGGAAGCCAGAATAAGAAAATAAAATTTTTTCTCCCTTTCATAATGTTTCATGAAAAAGAATGAATTGCTCAATAATGAATAGAAAGTACAAGAGTGCGACGCAAGTGAGGCTTAATAGTGTTACTACAACCTGGCTCAATAATTTATTCAATAATAATTTTAGTAAGATAAAACATGTCGGGATCTATTACCGGTAAGGTGCTGCTCTTAATCGTAATTCCTTTTTTATTAATCATCGCTTTCTTCAACCCGTTGGTTGTTGCAATATCAAGCGGAAGCGCCATATCAATATTGCCCAGGCTTACATTATATTCAGTAAGGCCTGTTCGCTTTACTAATATCTCTAGTTTATTTGTTGTGCGCAGATACAAGTTGAATAGCGGCTTTAGATCTGTGCCTTTAGTCTTGCTGAAAAATTGTTCAACATCATCTGTATTTACCAGGTTATCGTAATTATATTTAGCATTTGTAGCAAACTGTTTTAATGTGGGGAAAAAAATACTGTCACCAAGTACATAACGCAACGTATGCATAAAGAATGCACCTTTACCATAAATGTCGGCATGATAAGCTTGCTCTTCATCGATATCTTTTCCAATCACAATAGGCTGTTTATTTTCAAAATGCAGTGAGCTGTTTTTAAACCACTTTATATATGCGGCTTCTCCTTCCATTTCCCGTGTATATAATGCATCTCCAAAACTACAGATGCCTTCGTGTATCCAGTAATCAGCCCAATCTTTTGCTGTTATTTTATTGCCCCACCATTCATGGCCAAGTTCGTGATGCATCAGCCAGTCAAAGTCTTTGCCCCCGATCTTTGTGTACCTGAATTTATTGCCATACGCATTCATAGTTTGATGTTCCATACCAAGATGTGGTGTTTCGGCGATTCCTATTTTTTCTTTTATCCACGGGTATTCACCAAAATATTTTTCCTGCACATGCATTGATTGTTCAAAAACATCTAGATGATGTTCTGCCATGGCTGCATGCTCCTGTAACACGTAAAACTGCATGGGTACTGTGTTGTCATTTATAGTTATATAATTTTTGCTTACAACTTTGTAATTGCCAATATTAAAAACAATGCTGTAGTTGTTGATGGTATAATTTGTTTTCCAGTAATAAGTTGCTTTGTCTCTTTTCTTTGTTATTTTTTGCAACAATCCCGGCCCTGCTACTACAAGATCCTTGGGTACGGTTATAGTAAGATCAACACCTTCATTCGGTTCATCAGATGGATGGTCTTTGCAGGGGTAATACAATTTCCCACCTGTTCCTTCTGCTGTAACAGCAATCCACGGATGACCACTTGAATCTTTTGTCCAGGTAAAGCCATCATCCCATGGTGGCCGTATAGCTACATGTGGTTTGCCATTGTATTCAATTTTTACAGCAGCTTTGCCTGCAGGTAATTCCTGTGACAGGTTAATAGTAATGAGGTTATTCTTATAAACAAATTTTTGATTTTTATCATTAACGGTTATGCTTTTAATATTGAATGAATCAAGCAGATCAAATAACAAAATGCTCGTCGGCTGAAGCATATCTACATCAATAATAGTATACCCCCTTATAGTGTGTTGCTGCACATCTACATCGAGTGCAATGGTGTAATGTCGAATATCCATAACAGCCTGTTCCGGCCTAAGCTTTCCTCCTGATGTAAAGGTTGATTGAGCCAACAAACTATCCACAAAAAAGACAAATAAAAACAGACAGGTAAGCCGCATAAAAAGTTTATTTTAAAAATTATTATGAGTGTATAAGTATTATTAAATGGTAGCGAAGAAACCCTTTACTACAAAATATAATCAGCTATCTAAGCTCTTCGAAAGCGCCTGTTTGCCGGTTTTTGCGCACGTTATCCCAATTAAAATACCGGCCATTCATAGCTACAAAAACACCATGCGGAAGGCTTTGTACAAAAGCCAAGGCGCTACCCATATTAAACAATCCATCAGAGCTACCAAACTTGTATGGTATCATGGCGCCTGTTAGCACAATTGTTTTTTTCATAGCTTTTGAAGCCAGCACTTTTGCGGTTTCTGCCATCGTATCTGTGCCGTGTGTAATAATAATTTTATTCTCTGCTGCTTTTAGACAATTCTCTGCTATCAGGTTCCGGTCTGCATCTGTCATCTCAAGACTATCGATCATCATAAGCGTACGTATCTCAACAGGAATGCGGCTGCGCCCCAGTTTCAACAATTCGCTCATATGTGTATCTTTAAAAAAAAGCTGCCCGGTAATTTCGTTGTATTCTTTATCAAATGTTCCACCTGTAATAAAAATGCGTATAGACATAACTCATAATTATACAGTGAATGTAGTAAGCTTTTGCCATTTATTATGGCTGTGATTTTGGAGCCAGCGGTTCGAATACAATTAAGCATTCGTTGCGTCGCACTCTTGTGCGCCTCTATATTTATTAAGCAAAATATTAGTTATTTATTTGTGCAGAAAGGAACAGGTAGGGGTCAAGAGAAAATTCCCTTTCTATAACAAGAGGTTCTGGGCATAACTCCAGCTGTATAAAAGCATGGCCTTGCCTTACAAGCCACAAATATAATTTTTCTTCTTCATGAATATCATTGGGTATTTCAGGTAAAAGTTCATGCAGTATTCCGTTCCAGCAATCGGCTTCTTTCAGCATTTGTTGCTTTGTCAGATAATTTTTTTTGTCCATAATATTATCACTGCACCATTCTCTGTCAACGAATGTTGTGCCCGTCATAATTAGAATTTCTTTCTGTGTAGAGATCGCTTTCATACAAATAAGGTACAAACTAAATACCAGATTACATAACACTGTGCTTAAATAATTATCTATTGATTTCGGGCAATATTGTGATAAAAAAATTGCACAGTGTGTAGCTGTAAATAAACAGTGCGGTAATAAGCTATTAAATTTCTGATATATGAATACTCATTTATCCGGATTGTGGTGTACCTGATTATTATCTACTTTTGACGCCTCAATAAATTACATGCAATTAAGATTTACCTACAATAAAAAGAAAGTTTTGCAGGCATTACGTTATCATTTTATATGGCAACCGGAAATAAGAATATTACTTATTGTTGTTATTATTTTTGATATTATTTCTGCAGTGCTTTATATGATTGGTAAAGTTCGGCCTGAACCCTTTTTGCTGGGCTCTTTTATCTGGTTGGTATTTATTATTTCTTTCTGGTTTATGCTGCCAAATAATATTTATAAGAAGTCTGCCACTTTCCAGGATAATTTTTTAATTGATTTCGGCAACAGTGCGGTAACCCTGCAAAATGAAAGAGGACATATGCAGTGGCAATGGGGCCAGTTCACAAAATTTATTGAAAGCCCTCATTTTTTCCATCTTTATTTTTCTGCCAAGTCTTTTTTTCTTGTTCCAAAAGATAATATGGATGATGATTTCAGGCATAACCTGCGGGGATTGCTGAATGAAAAAATTCAGCAAAATAAATAATTTATTATCCAGGCCATGTTTAGTTAAAACAGGAAATTGTATTATACTCAGTTCAACAAAGAATTAAATGCTGAAGAGTGCGACGCAACCAATGTTTAATTATTACTCAAAGTGTCTGGTATCAAGAATTGCGATTTAAAGTTCTTTTTCCATAGCAAAATGCGGTATGGTTACTTCTAAAAATTCATTGCCTGTTTTTGAATAACCAAGCTTTTCATAAAATCCAATTGCAGTTTTCCTGGCATGCATAATTAATTTTTTGTACCCGAGATCCCTTGAAATATTTTCAGCAAACTGCATAAGTACCTTGCCAATACCTTTTCCCTGCAATCCTGATATTACAGCCATTTGTCTTAATTGGATAGTGGTTTTATCTTTAGGCACAAGCATACAACATCCTTCCAGCTTGTCATCATCAAAACAACCCACATGAATATTTCCTTTCTCACTTTCCAGTTCCTCCTGTGTAAACGACAGTCCAAGCGGTTTTCTCAAAATATGATAGCGCAGGTCTACCATTTGTTTATACTCTTTTGTGCCGTAGTCGATGATTTTTACTGCCATAGCTAATGATGAGACTTCAATTTAATGATTTTTGAGTAAACCGGATATTTTAAACATCGTATTTACAAAGCATTTTATCACTTTTAAACAAAAAAAACTTAACTTATTGCTAATTGTCCAAAAATTATATTTTTGCACCCATAACAAAACATAAAACAATGTCAGACATCGCAACAAGAGTTAAGAAAATCATTGTAGATAAATTAGGAGTAGACGAAGCAGAAGTTACTACAGAAGCTTCTTTCACCAATGATTTAGGCGCTGATTCTCTGGATACCGTAGAGTTAATAATGGAGTTCGAAAAGGAATTCAACATTTCAATTCCCGATGAGCAGGCTGAAACCATTACTACAGTTGGTCAGGCTGTGACTTACCTAGAAGAACATGCTAAATAGCAAATAATCCCCGGTTAAGATATTTTTATTTAAATCCGCCATGCACATGCTTTGCACTGCGCATGGCGGATTTTCTCTCAATCTAAGGCACGTCATATGGAGCTAAACAGAGTAGTAATAACAGGAATAGGCATTATTTCACCAATAGGCAATAATCTTGATGACTATTGGAATAATCTGGTAAATGGTGTTTCTGGTGCCGGTCCAATCACACTCTATGATGCTTCCAAGTTCAAAACCCGTATTGCCTGTGAGGTAAAAGGATTCAAACCCGAAGACTATCTTGATCGTAAAGAAGCGCGCAAAGTAGATCGCTTTACCCAGTTTGGATTGGTTGCAAGTGATATGGCCATGGCTGATGCTGGTTTATCAAAGGATAATATTAACCCTGACAGGGTAGGTGTTATTTTTGGCAGCGGTATTGGTGGTGTACAAACCTTTCAACAGGAAGTGTCTGATTTTGCCAGGGGGGATGGAACGCCAAGGTTTAGTCCCTTCTTCATTCCAAAAATGATTTTGGATATTGCCTCTGGCCAAATATCTATGCGTCATAATCTTCGTGGTCCCAACTTTGCCGTGGTTAGCGCCTGCGCTACCAGCACTAACTGCATAATGGAAGCATACAATCTCCTCCGCCTGAATAAGGCAGACATTATACTTGCGGGTGGCAGCGAAGCAGCGGTTATTGAAGCGGGCATGGGTGGTTTCGTTTCTATGAAAGCCTTAAGCGAAAGAAATGATGATCCCACAACTGCAAGCCGCCCTTATGATAAAGACCGTGATGGTTTTGTAATGGGCGAGGCAGGTGGTATTATTGTAATGGAAACATTAAAAAGCGCAATTGCAAGAGGTGCAAAGATTTACTGCGAAGTAGCAGGAACAGGTGCAACAGCAGATGCCTTTCATGTAACAGCCCCTCATCCTGAAGGTCTTGGTGCACGGAATGTTATGAAAGCAGCTCTCGAAGATGCGGGTATGCGCCCTGAAGATATCGATTACATCAATACGCATGGTACCTCAACTCCTTTGGGAGACGGTGCTGAAGTAAAAGCTATTCTTGGTGTATTTGGAGAGCATGCCTATAAACTTAATATCAGTTCTACTAAATCTATGACTGGCCACTGTCTCGGCGCTGCCGGCGTTATTGAAGCTATCGCCTCTGTAATGAGTGTTGTTCATGATATAGTGCCTCCAACCATTAATCACTTTACCGATGATCCCGACATCGACTCCAGATTAAACTTCACTTTCAATAAAGCGCAGAAAAAAACTATACGTGCCGCCCTTAGTAATACTTTTGGATTTGGTGGCCACAATGCATGCGTAATTGTAAAAAAATACGTAGCTTGACCATTGTGAATTTCCTTAGAAAAATTTTACAGTCTTCGTCCAACCCATCGTTTGCAAAGCAATTAGAAAATGTGCTGGGTGTAAAGCCCGGTAATTATACGCTGTACCAAACTGCACTAAGTCATCGTTCCGTTAAAGAAGGCGCCGATGAAAATAATGAACGACTTGAATACCTCGGAGATGCAGTGCTGAGCGCTATTATAGCCGATTACCTTTTTAAAAGATATCCATATAAAGGCGAAGGTTTTTTAACCGAAATGCGCAGCAAAATGGTAAACAGGCAACAGTTAAACGAAGTTGCACTGAAGATGGGTTTAAAGAAACTTACTATGTATAATAAGTTCGATAATGCGCTTAAATCGAGCCAGATATTTGGCAATACATTAGAAGCTGTTGTTGGTGCGGTTTATCTCGATAAAGGTTACAAGAAAACACAACAATGGGTACTCAAACGCATCGTTATTCCACACTTGTTTGTTGAGGATCTCGAACTGATCGATATTAATCTCAAAAATAAACTCATTGGCTGGGCAAGCAAGAATGGTAAGAACCTTGGCTTTGAAACGGTACAGGAAAAACTGGAAAACGGTCGCCGTATTTTTACAATAGCTGCCGTGCTTGACGGCGAGATACTCTCTGAAGGAAAAGGCTTTAATAAAAAAGATGCCAGCCAGGTTGCAGCACAACTTGCTATAGAGAAGTTGGGTTTATAATTTTTGTTACCCGCCTCTGTACTTTGTAGCATCACCTGTTGTGTCACTCACTTCAACGTTCAGATCATTAATGTACAGGAAGTTCACGAGTGCGACGCAACGAAGATGCCACATGATATAATGCAGGACTTATAAAATTCTCATATACTTTTCAGTAAAGCATTTTTGTTTTCGTGCAAATGCATGATCAATTCTCCAAACAAAGTGTTTGACCATGCAAACCATTTACGCGTAAATTTTTTTGGATCGTCTTTGTGAAAAGACTCGTGCATAAAGCCTGTACCTGCATGTGTTTTTGTTAACCATTGCACGCATTGCTTTATTTCTGCGTCGTTAACGCTGGTAAGTGCACGCATAGTAATACTTAATGGCCATATCATATTCATGCCTGCATGCGGACCGCCAATACCTTCTGCAGCCGTGCCCTTGAAGAAGAAAGGATTATATGAAGAGAGCAACAATTTTCTTGTGCTTTGATAAAGCGGATCTGTTGACGAAACAGCATTCAGATAAGGCAACGAAAGAAGACTTGGCACATTTGCATCATCCATAAGATTGAAGCTGCCAAAGCCATTTACCTCATACGCATACACTCTACCCATTTGTACATGCTGGACAATTGCATATTGTTTCAGTGCATTGTTTACTTCTGTTGCAAGTTGTGTGCATTCATTTGCAAACTTATTATCTCCACTGATTTTACTGATCATTTCTGCCGCTTGTTTCAAAGAAGCAACTGCAAAAAAGTTTGAAGGAATTAAGTAAGGAAAGATAGTGGCATCATCACTTGGGCGGAACATAGAGCAGATTAGACCAACAGGTTTTACAGGATAACCATAACCACTCAGCGGCACGCCATCTGTTGCCCATGAAGTATTTCTTTGAAATATATAAGGACCTTCGCTTGTTTTTCTTTGCTGCTCTTTAAATGTTGTTACAGTTAGTTCAATTGCTTTGATCCAGTCAATATCAAAGGGGACATCATCGCCGGTAATTTTCCAATAATTATATGCAAGACGAATAGGATAACATAAAGAGTCTATTTCCCATTTTCTTTCATGAATGCCAGGCTTCATGTCGGTGATATCTGTTTGTTTCCATTCGCTGATCTTATTTTCATCTTTATAAAACGCATTGGCATAAGGATCTTTCAAAATGCATTTTGTTTGCCTGTTAATCACACCCGCAATCAACTGTTGCAGTTTTTCATCTTCTTTCATTAATGGCAGGTATGGATAAACTTGCGCACTGCTGTCGCGCAGCCACATGGCATCTATGTCACCGGTTATGACATACGTATCAGGCTTGCCATCGATCATTTCAAAATCAACAGTTGTATCAAGTGTATTTGGAAAACAATTTTCAAACAGCCAGCCTAGTTCCTGATTGGGAATATCTTTCTTGATGCGTTGAATAGCTGCTTCAACTGCTTCGCTTGTAAATTTTCTTTGCGCAAGCGGAGGTCTGTTACTTGTAAACTCGAATTTATTCTTTGCAAAAAGATTATTGCTTAATAATAATCCTGCACCAACTATGCCTGCTGATTGTAAAAAATCCCTACGTGTGTTCATGATGAATTTTTTGTAATGATCGTTACCAAATGTAAGTACAAACTATGTTGGTTATGGCGCAATCTTTCTCATTTTACATTCAAAATTTATCTCTTCTGCTCTCTGTGTATATTTGCAGCCGAATTATGAACAGGAAATCTACGCTTCATACCATATTATCTCCAGGTCTTTTAGATCTTTACGAAGTAAAAGACAGTATTGTTGTTATCATTGATGTTTTTCGTGCTACTTCAACTATTGCCACTGCATTGTATAATGGTGCGACTAAAATTATTCCCGTAGCACAAGTTGAAGATTGCATTGCTATTGGCAAAAAATTGAATGCTATTACTGCCGGCGAAAGAGATGGAAAAATAATTGAAGGATTACAGCATGGCAACTCGCCTGCAGAATATTCTGCTTCTTTTATAAAAGGAAAAACATTGGTGCTTACGACAACCAATGGCACGAAGCTTTTGCATATGGCGTTAGAAAGTGGCGCGTCTGAAGTTGTTACAGGATCATTTCCCAATCTTTCTGCGGTGTGTGATCATTTGCTTGCGATGAATAAAAATGTAATTCTTGGTTGCTCTGCATGGAAGAACCGTTTCAATCTTGAAGACACACTATTTGCAGGCGCAGTTATTAATAGAATAAAAGAAAATTTTATTATGCATTGCGATAGCAGTCTTATGGCTGAAGATATGTACAACATGCATAAGCAAGACATGTACAGTTTCATTCGTAAAACCACGCACTGGCACAGGCTTGCTTCCTATGGTCTCGAAAGCGATCTTGAATATTGTGTAACACCAGATGTTGCGAATGTCTTGCCACAGTATAAAGATGGTGCTTTAATCGTGGAGTAATTTTTTGAGCCGGGCTTCGGAATAACTATTAAGTTTTTACTTGCGTCGCACTCTTGTACGCTTTGCTCAATACTGAACAGGAAGTACAATTGAGTGACACAACGAAGAAGAATAAAGAACAGAAAGCTTAGCTCATAATTTTATCTACAGCCTTCTTCAATGTTTCTTCTCTCTTGGCAAAACAAAAACGTACTACTTTATTGTCTGTTGCTTCTTTATAAAACGCACTTATCGGAATGGCAACAACACCTTTCTCTTTTGTTAATCGCATAACAAAATCTTTATCTGTTTCATTGCTGAATCCTGCATAACTATAGCACTCAAAATAACTGCCATGCGATGGAATTAATTTGAACGGTGTTGCTTGCATTAATGTTCTTAAATAATCACGCTTCTGCTGCATTTGATCACCTAACGATAAATATGCATCTTCATTCAACAGATATTCTGCAAGCGCAAACTGCACGGGTGAATTGCACGAGAAGCAATTAAACTGGTGCACTTTTCTAAACTCTTTCATAATATCTGCGGCGCTTATACAGTAACCAATCTTCCATCCTGTGCAATGATATGTTTTGCCAAAAGAAAAACATACGAAGGCTCTTTTCAACAATTCAGGATAAAGCAAAATACTTTCATGACGAATGCCATCGAAGATCAAATGTTCATACACTTCGTCACTGACAATATAAATAGAAGTGCCATCAACAATTGATTGCAATTGCGTCATATCATCTTTGCTCAGCACTGCGCCGGTTGGGTTGTGTGGCGAATTAATAATGATGGCTTTAGTTTTTGCATTCACTTTTTGTTTCACTTCATGCCATGGAATATTGTAAGTTGGATATTGTAGTGAAATGCGGATCGCTTTTGCACCATTGATCTCAATATTTGGAATATAGCTATCATATGCCGGTTCAAAAACGATCACTTCATCGCCTGCATGTAATATTGTTGTAAGTGAAGTGTAAATGGCGTATGTGCCGCCGGGTGTAACAGTTATTTGCGCAGCGGCATCAATAGATGTTTGATATAATTTTTCAATCTTTGCTGCAATACGTTGCGTAAGCAGCGGCAAACCATTCATGTGCACATATTGATTATGTCCATCCTGCATGGCTTTGTTTACAAGATTGGTCAACTCACTGCTCATTGGAAAATCAGGAAAGCCCTGACCAAGGTTGATAGCATTGTGTTCAACGGCAAGCTGGCTCATAACAGTGAAAATAGTAGTGCCAACATCAGGAAGTTTGGAAATCATATATGCAAGTAAATTTTCGTGTTTTCTGCTCAACAATAATGAGTGTTGCACAATGAAACTATTGTACAAGTGTGCGACGCAACAGCAGATGCACAAAGCTTTACAGCTGAGTACATAAAAAAGAAATGAATACTAATAAATAATCTGGTTTCCATTAACAGAAAGTATTAATTCTTTTCTTTCAGCAGCTTCTGTGTGGCCAACAATCTTTGCATCAATTCCTAATTGTTTAGCTGCATCAATCATTTTTATGGCAGCATTTTCATTGGTAAAAATTTCGAGGCGGTGGCCCATGTTAAATACCTGGTACATTTCGCGTTCGTCTGCACCGGAATTTTCCTGGATCAATTTAAAAATATATGGCGCTTCGAAAAGATAGTTCTTTACAACACGTAAAGGCTGAGGCAGGTATTTCATACACTTGGTTTGGCCGCCGCCACTGCAATGTATCACACCATCAATGTTTTCGAAATATTCTTCCAACAGTACTTTCATGAGCGGAGCATAAGTGCGGGTAGGAGAAAGCAGAAGCTTACCGATATTGACTCCCGTTTCAGTAATGTCGCTCATTTTATTTTTACCAATATATACTACTTCATCACTCAGCGTTGGTTCAAATGTTTCAGGATATTTTGTCGCATAGTATTTCTGCAGCACATCATGTCTTGCACTCGTTAATCCATTGCTACCAAGCCCGCTGTTGTATACTGTTTCATATGCCGACTGGCCATAACTTGCAAAACCAACAATTACATTGCCTGGCTTAATATTATCGTTTGTGATAAGTTTATTTTTTGGCCAGCGTGCCGTCATAGTTCCATTAACTGCAATGGTACGTACAACATCGCCAACATCTGCAGTTTCACCACCGAGATAATGAACGTTTACACCGAATTTTTTTAGTTCATTAAAAAACTCCTGTGTGCCATTAATTACTTGCTCAAGCACTTCGCCAGGTATGATGGTTTTATTACGATCAATGGTGGAAGAAAATAATAAATTATCATAGACACCTACACACAGAAGATCGTCAAGATTCATAGCTACAGCGTCCTGTGCTATTCCTTTCCATACACTTATGTCGCCGGTTTCTTTCCAGTATAGATAGGCCAGGATACTTTTTGTGCCGGCACCATCAGCATGCATGATATTTACAAAATCATTATCCCCGCCTATGAAATCGGGATACATTTTGCAGAAAGCGTTTTTGTATAAACCCTGATCGAGTTTCTGAATGGCGGCGTGTACTTCTTCTTTCTGGGCGGAAACTCCGCGTTTGGTATATAGCGACATTTGAGATTGCAAATTTGAGATTGCAGATTGCGCTGCAAAAGTAAGTCTTGCTGCCTTAAAGAACGACTGCTAATTTTCTGATCCCTTTAATGCCATGGGACTTATATTTGCGCCACTCTATGCAGGTTCATTCTAATATAAACATGTTGCCTGTTTTCAGGAATGCTGTTGTTACCATCGGCACTTTTGATGGTGTACATACCGGTCACCAGCAGATCATTGCACAATTGAAACAGGAAGCCGCAGAGATCGGCGGCGAAACGGTTATCATTACATTCCATCCGCATCCCCGGAAAGTAGTAATGCATAAAGAAGTTTTTATCCTTAATACATTAGCCGAAAAAATAGAATTGCTACAGGAAAAAGCAATAGATCATTTGGTTGTGGTACCATTTAATGAGCATTTTGCGCAACAAACAGCAAAAGAATATGTAGAGCATTTTTTATTTGAAAGATTTCATCCCCATACAGTGATAATCGGGTATGATCATCGTTTTGGGCAGGGCCGCAAAGGTGATTATCATTTGTTGGAAGAGTTTGGCGGGAAGCTCGGTTTTATAGTAAAAGAAATTCCGGAACATGTTCTGAATAACATTGCCGTTAGTTCTACCAAAATAAGAGAAGCGCTTTTGAATAGTGATGTGACTACCGCTAATAATTATCTTGGTTATGATTATTTCTTTGAGGGCACTGTTATCGAAGGCAATAAATTAGGTAGAACACTTGGCTACCCAACAGCCAATTTGCAAATTGAAACAACAGAAAAATTAATTCCCGGAAACGGCGTATATGCAGTAATAGCAGCCATTGAGCAGAGTTCATATAAAGCCATGATGAATATTGGTGTGCGTCCAACTGTAGATGGCACAAAGCGCATGATTGAAGTAAATATTTTTGATTTTAACCAGGATATTTACGGCAAAATTCTGCGCGTATATATAAAACAATATTTGCGTGGCGAAGTTAAGTTTAATGGTCTTGATGCTTTGAAAGAACAGCTGGCTCTTGATAAAATTTCTGCGCTAAAAGTATTGTAGTTTTATAGCGAGCTGTTGGGTTTTTATGGCATCGCCGGTTGTGTCACTCACTTCGAGGTTCGGAACTTTTATCAACAAATAACTATTATGGGAATTTTGCTCTACTAAAAGTTACTCTATGTACACTAGTACAAGTGAGTGACACAAGGGACGATGCCATATTTGCTACAAGTCGCAACCAAAATAATTTCTTTGTACTCTTCGTTTTATTAACACTTCCTGCCGCAATTGGATAACTGCAAAAATGATAAATCATTAAATTTACAGGATGGCAGGTCGTATCATAAGAAAATTTACAAAATGGGTTTTTCTTGTACTTAATATTATTTGCTGCATCCTGTTTTTGCTTTCTTTACTTGCTTTTTTTATAAGTCCTGCACAATGGGCGCCTATAGGTTTTCTTTCGCTTGCTGTTCCTTACGTAGCAGTAATACTATTATTGTATATTATTTTCTGGCTGATAGCAAAACCCTGGCTGGCATTACTTCCTTTTATAACGTTACTGATCGGTTGGAACCAATTGGTAGTAATTGTTGCATGGCATCCATCGAAAAGTTTTAATGAAAAAAGAACCGATACAAGTAACAATTTACGTGTAATAAGCTGGAATGTTCGTGGTATGTATGGTATAAGCAACAGTGCATACACGCAGCAACGTAATCGTACGGAGATAGCCAATTTAGTAAATAAGCTTGACGCTGATGTTGTATGTCTGCAGGAGTTCGCTAACATTATTAATATTAAAAACCCGGATGATGAGAATATTGGCCTGTTAAAAAAGAAATATCCTTATTATTATTTTTCAGAAGATTTTAAAACCAACTCTGCAAAATATTTTTCCGGAACTATTATATTTTCAACACACCAGCTTATATCTCCTGTAAAAATAAAATATCCGGGCCGCCGTGCGGAAAGTCTCATCTATGCAGACATAGTAAAAGGAGGCGACACCATAAGAATATTTACCAGCCACTTACAATCTTTTGAATTTACCCAGGAAGATTATGCTAACATAGAAAAAATAAAAGAAACAGATGCAGAAGTGCTTGATGCTTCAGAAAGCATTTATTCTAAAATGAAAACAGCTTTTGCAAGAAGAAGTAAACAGGCAGAAATAGTAAAAGCTGAGCTGGATAAAACCCCATATGCTTCTGTTATGTGCGGAGATTTTAATGACGTACCGAATTCCTATACTTATTTTCATATAAGGGATAAAAGGCAGGATGCCTTTCTTTCTTCGGCCTTCGGTATTGGCAAAAGCTATAGTGCACTTGCGCCTACGCTTCGTATTGATTACATCATGCCAGATGACCATTTTACAATAGACCAGTTTGAAATGGTAGACGAAGGCCTTAGCGACCATCATCTTTTGGTTGCCGATATTAGTATGAAAAAATAAAATATCTTCGCTGTACTATGATCCACTCCTCAATATATTGTTGTTGTTGCTGTTGCTAAAACATCAGCATTTTTTGCTCGCTCTAATCTTAAACAACTCAACAATAAAATATCAATAATCAAACGCATGTCACTCAAAGTATATAATTCATTAACAAGACAAAAAGAAGTATTCGAACCTATTACAGCAGGCCACGTCGGTATGTATGTGTGCGGCCCAACAGTTAGTGGCGAAAGCCATCTTGGTCATGCACGTCCCTATATAACCTTCGATATTATTTATCGCTATCTCATGTATCTCGGTTATAAGGTTCGTTATGTGCGTAACATTACAGATGCAGGGCATTTTGAAGAGGAAGGCCGTGAAGCAGAAGATAAGATCAGTAAAAAAGCAGTACTTGAAAAACTGGAACCGATGGAACTGGTGCAGAAATACACCAACCTCTTTCATAAAGCCATGAGGGCTTTTAATAATATTGATCCAAGCATTGAGCCTACTGCCACTGGCCATATAGTAGAACAGATTGGAATGATAGAAAAGATCATTGCGGACGGTTATGCCTATGTTGCCAATGGCTCTGTTTACTTTGATGTGGAAAAATACAATGAAGACTTTTCAAAAAAAGGAATGCCTTATGGAATACTCAGCGGACGTATTTTAGAAGATATGCTTGAAACAACAAGAGAACTGGATAACCAGGAAGAAAAACGTAACAAGGCAGATTTTGCTTTGTGGAAAAACGCACCTCCCGAACATATCATGCGTTGGAAAAGCCCGTGGGGGGAGGGTTTCCCGGGATGGCATATTGAATGCTCTGCTATGAGTGTAAAATATTTGGGTGAGCAATTTGATATTCATGGTGGCGGTATGGATCTTCAGTTTCCTCATCATGAGTGTGAGATTGCGCAAAGCTCTGTTTGCAATCATGTTATGCCTGCACGCTACTGGCTGCACAATAACATGATCACCATTAACGGAAGAAAGATGGGTAAGAGCTATAACAATGTTATAAAGTTTACAGAGCTCTTTTCCGGTAATCATCCTGCATTGGAGCAGGCTTATCATCCCATGACTATTCGATTCTTTATTCTTCAAACACATTACCGATCTACGCTCGACTTTAGTAATGACGCTTTAAAAGCAGCAGAAAAGGGTTTGAAACGTTTATGGGAAGCTTATGATAATCTTAAAAATCTTTCAACTGATAATACTGCTGACTCTGCAGATAAAGAACTGGAAACAAAAGTGCAGAAACTTACAAGCGAATTTGATGAATTTATGGATGATGATTTCAACACGGCAAAAGTGCTCGCTAACATATTTGAACTCGTGCCTGTTATCAATGGCATAAAGGACAAACATATTTCAGCAGTAGCGTTGAGTGGTAACATCATTACACAATTACAAAAGAAGCTGAAAGTTTATTTAGAAGATATTTTTGGATTAAGGAATGAAGCTGCAACCGATGATAGTAAGCTCGATGGCGTTTTGCAGGTATTGATTACCATGCGAAAAGAAGCAAAGAACCGTAAAGATTATGTAACCAGTGATAAAATTCGAAAAGAGTTAGAATCGTTGGGCGTAATGTTGAAAGATGAAAAGGATGGCAACATCAGTTATACTTTAGCATAATTTTTTAACCCATGCAACAGAATATAAATTAAGCTTCCGTTGCGTCGCACTCTTGTACGTTTTATCCATTGCTCAATAATGTTCCGACCGTACAAGTGAGTGACACAACGGAAGGTGCTATAAAATTTGCAGTTTGTCCACAACACTCTTTTTTTGAATTTGTATTTTGAATAAAATTTTTATTTATGCTTGAGCCATGGCGCACGGGAATAGTGATTAAACTTGAAGATGTAACCCCTTCTACAAGACGTTTCTGGATACAAATTCCCGAGCTTGAAAAATTTGATTTTAAACCCGGCCAGTTCGTAACACTTGATCTACCCATACACGAGAAAAAAAATAAAAGATGGCGCAGCTATTCTATCGCCTCGGCGCCAGATGGCACCAATGTGTTTGAATTGATCATTGTTTTGCTGGAAGAGGGTACAGGTACCACTTATCTTTTCAAAGAAATAAAAGAAGGTTCGGAAATTTTATTACGAGGACCACAGGGTGTATTTACTTTACCAGAAACAATCAATGAGGATCTTTTTCTAATCTGCACAGGCACTGGTATTGCACCTTTTAGGTCTATGGCACATTATATTCACAAACATAATATTCCGCACAAAAATCTTTATCTCATTTTCGGTTGCAGAAAAGAATGCGATGCCTTATACAGAGATGAATTAGAAGAGTTAGAAAAACAGATGCCCTCTTTTCATTATTTACCGACTTTCTCCCGTGAAGAACCCGAAGCAAATAAAAGAACGGGTTATGTGCACAATGTTTATGAGGAAATATTGAGCACAGGAAATATTGAAGCTAAGTTCTTTTTGTGTGGTTGGAAAAACATGATTGATGAAGCAAAACAAAGAATAACCGGGCTTGGGTATGACCGAAAAGATATTCACCTGGAGTTATACGGTTAACTAATATCAGGAGACTTTTAATTCCACTTTCGGGACCGTTGACGCGTTACTGAATTTTGCTTTTTCTTCCCTAAGCTCTGCCAGCTGTTTTTCGAGATCAAGGATACGAGAATGATTTGCGAGCATTTCATCTTCAAGACTAATAACTCTTTTCTTGTTTCTGGCAATAGCAGCCGATTTAATTAAAAATCCCACAGCAAAACCGCCTATACCTGCAACCGCCGTCATAAAGAATATGTTGGACGTAGACGGGGTTAAAATGTTGAGCATTTCTGTCATATTATTACTTTTTCATTTAGGGGAGGTAATATTTAAAAACGGGATTTATCCTAAAAAGGTTTACTTAAAGATTTTTAAGTGCTGAATTATAAAAAGGTATGTTCCGTTTTTGAGCAACCGTACTACGTAAAAATACCATTTATATTATAAAAATTTACTTATTTCCTGTTTTACTTCGCTAAGTTTAATACGTCTTTGCTCCATGCTGTCTCTTTCCCGAATCGTAACAGTTCCATCTTCTTTGGTCTGGTGATCAATTGTTACACAAAAAGGCGTACCAATGGCATCCTGTCTGCGATATCGTTTCCCGATGGCATCTTTCTCTTCATAAAAACAGCGAAAATGTGGTTTGCACTCATCCATTAACTGTCTGGCTAATTCTGGCAGACCATCTCTTTTAACCAAAGGTAGAATAGCAAGTTTATTAGGTGCTAGCTTAACCGGAATTCGCATCACCACCCTTCTATCCTGAGATCCATCCTCTTTGGTAATCGTTTCTTCATCGTATGCCTGGCTCATGATCAAAAGGAACATTCTATCTAAACCGATGGATGTTTCTATAACATATGGAATGTAGTTGCCATATGGTTTTCCGGTCTTTTCATCTATGTCATTGTCGAAATAATTCTGCTTCTTTTTGCTGTAAAGCTGGTGCTGGCTCAAGTCAAAATCACTACGACTATGAATACCTTCCACCTCTTTAAATCCTATTGGGAATTCATACTCGATATCGCAGGCCTCTTTTGCGTAGTGGGCAAGTTTTACATGGTCGTGAAAACGATATTTATCTGCAGGAGTCCCCAAACTCAGATGCCAGGCCAGCCTTTCTTGTTTCCAGTATTTGTACCATTTACTTTCTGTACCCGGGCGTACAAAAAATTGCATTTCCATTTGTTCAAACTCACGCATACGGAAAATGAACTGGCGTGCAACTATTTCATTTCTAAACGCTTTACCGGTTTGTGCAATACCAAAAGGAATTTTCATCCTTGCGGTCTTTTGCACATTGAGGAAGTTTACAAAAATGCCTTGGGCTGTTTCAGGGCGCAGGTAAATAATACTATCCTCGGGATTATCAGATGCAATTGCACCAAACTCTGTTTTAAACATAAGGTTAAACTGGCGAATATCAGTCCAGTTGCTGGTTCCGCTTATGCTACAGGAGATCTTATTATCGTCTATTAATTGCTTTAACCCAGCAAAATTATCCTTTGAAAGTAGTACATCCATTTGGGAAAGCAGGTCTTCTGATTCCTTTTCTTTTCCCGCTTCTTTTAGCTTATCTGCATAAGCTTCAATCAAATGATCAACACGATAACGCTTCTTGCTATCCTTGTTATCGATCATCGGGTCGCTGAAATTATCCACGTGCCCGCTGGCTTTCCACGTTGTCGGATGCATAAAAATAGCTGCATCAACGCCCACAATATTTTCGTGCATTTGCGTCATGCTTTTCCACCAATAATCGCGGATGTTCTTTTTAAGCTCGCTGCCCCACGGACCATAATCATATACAGCACTTAACCCGTCATATATTTCGCTGCTGGGAAATACAAAACCGTACTCTTTTGCATGGGCAATTATCGCCTGGAACCTGTTTTCCTGTTGCATACTCATAGGGCGGCAAAGATAAAAGAGTTTACAGATTGTATTTATGAGCACCTGGATACTTTTTAATAAGCCGTACCTTTTTTCAAGCGGTCGAGAATTGTGGTACCAATTTTTGCGTACAATTTTCAATTCCGCAGATAAAAGTTCGTTCTTCAGCAACCGGGAATAAGAGCATCATCGATAGCCGCGTTTCTCTGCTGATAATTAGATCTTGCTTATGATTTTTAAATTAAAATGCTGGTTTACTTGCATTTACATAGTTAATTAATTTATATTCTGGCAAATAAAAGGATGTGATTATCATGTAGAGAGTGTAGGATTACAATGCCGCCATGAAAAGAGAACGTACAAGTGAGTGACACAACAAATGATGATTATAATACTATCGCCGGGAAACATAAAAAAACTCTAATTTTAATCTCATTCTTGCTCACTCTAAAAAACCTTAGCTTTTGGTACTCTTACGCCACGGACCTTTTTTGAAAGCTGTTTTTTTACATAGCCTTACTGCCTTTGGCGGGCCTCAAGGCCATTTTGGTATGATGTTGCGGACTTTTGTGCACGGTCGCCACGATCTAACGGAGCAGGAATTGTTGGATTATAATGCTTTCTGCCAAATGCTACCTGGCGCCTCATCTACGCAAACGCTTACGCTTATAGGTTATAAGAGGGGTGGACTAACCCTTGCAATAATTACCTTGATCATCTGGATCATGCCCGCCAGTTTGTTAATGGGCGGGTTATCGTTTCTGTTGGAGTACTTAGATAAGCGCTATATGAGTACAGAATTGTTTAAGTTTATTCAACCTATGGCAGTAGGATTTATTGCGTTTTCAGCTTTTCGTATGTCTAAAATCTCCATTAATAATACTATTACAAGAATTATAATGGTAGTGGCGGCAATTAGTACTTTTTTGCTTTTTAACACGCCATTTATATTTCCAATTATTATTGTGTTGGGTGGAATTGTCACCAACTTTAGTGATAAACGAATTCCTCAAAAAGGGGTTCCACCTAAAAAGATCAATTGGGGAAATATGGTTATTTTTCTTGGGTTGTTTATTATTGCTGGTTACTTCAGTGAAACTGCGCGTAAAGAAGACTGGAAAAATAGGGGGGCATATAATCTGTTTGAAAATTTTTATCGTTTTGGCAGCCTGGTATTTGGGGGTGGGGATGTGCTTATGCCTATGATGTACCAGCAGTATGTAGTAAGGCCAGATGTGCAACGGATAGAAACCGAAAACCCTAAAGTGTTGAAAATCAGTAAGGAGGATTTTCTTACTGGCTCGGGAATGGTACGAGCCATACCTGGCCCTGTATTTTCAATTGGCGCTTACATGGGTGGTATGGCCTTAAAAGATAGAGAACCCCAACCTACGATGCAGATATTCGGTTGTATTATTGGCGCGGTGGCCATTTTTCTACCAAGCGCTTTGCTGGTGCTTTTCTTTTTTCCAGTATGGCATAATCTAAAAAAATACGCAGTTATTTTTCGATCACTTGAAGGAATAAATGCTGCAGTCGTAGGCATTATGATTGCTGCGACATTTGTATTGATGAAGAGTATTTCCTTCGATATAATAGACGGAACAGCTATACCGCTGATGAATATCATCGTTATCACCGGAACTTTTCTTGCATTAAGCTTCACGAAAATACGAGCCCCCTTTATTGTACTTTTCTGTCTTTTGCTCGGCAGGCTGCTGTAATAATAAGATGAAGATTTTTGAAACCGGTTTGCAATACAACTATTTAATTTTATGCGTCGTATACATCAGGGCTTAATTATTGGTCAGCAAAAAGAAAGGCTTTCTCATTTCTTATAGTAGCCACAAGCTTTAATTTCTTCAACGGGCTTATCTGGAACAAGGTATCTTATTGATTTTCCGTTCTTTATAAGCTCCCTGATAGCCGTAGCAGAGATATCAAGCCTGGGTGCGTCCTTAAGAATTACAGTATTTGGATTTGAGTCTTTAATCTCAAAACCAGGTCTATTATAGATAATGATCCTGTAGTTGGCAATAATTCGCTCAGGATTTTTCCATTTATGAATGTTCTGGAAACTATCGGAGCCCATAATAATAGAGAATTCATGTCCGGGGTATTTTTCTTTAAGATAAGCAAGTGTATCAATGGTATAGGATGGGCGAGGTAATTTAAACTCAACATCAGATGCTACCATGGAGAGGTTGTCTTCAATGGCAAGTCTTACCAGATGAAGTCGCTGGTATTCATTCAAAAGTGAATTTGAATGCTTTAGCGGGTTTTGAGGAGAAACAATAAACCATATTTTTTTAATATCTAGGCTGTTCAGAACATGGTTCGCAATTATTAAATGCCCGATGTGAATGGGGTTAAATGAACCGAAATACAGACCGATTTTCATGCAGGTAAAGATAAGAAGGGGAATTATTCAGAATCTTCTACAAATATTTGATCGGCTTCATTCAACCGAAGGCTTAAATTATAACCTGCTACTGATATGGAAATTGGATCCCCAAGCGGTGCAACCTGCTCTACTCTGATTATTTCGCCGGGAATGCAACCCATTTCCATCAATTTTATAAAGATGTCGTCTTTTTCAAATGATTTTATAATTACTTTTTTGCCAACAGCTATCTGTGATAATCTTTTCATAATTGAAGAATGCAAATGTAGTGCTGTATAACAGTTTTTTATTACGAATTTTGGAAGTCAAAAAAGAATATGCATTGCAAAAAGTTTATTTTCATTACGCAGATAGAAAGCTTACGATAGCAGGTAAAAACAAAATAAAGCAGACAGTTGAATTCCTATTCAGAAAAGAGAAACTAAAGCTGGACAAGCTTAACTATGTATTTTGCTCCGATGAGTATTTATTGCAGATAAATAATCAATTTCTTAACCATGATTTTTACACCGATATTATAACCTTCGATCTATCAGAAACAAATAAGACCATCGGAGAGATATATATAAGCTTAGACCGTGTAAAAGATAATGCAATTCAAAGGGGCGTTTTTTTTAAAGAGGAATTATTGCGGGTTTTGTTTCACGGAGCCTTACATTTATGTGGCTATAAGGACAAGAAGAAAACAGAAATTAAAATCATGAGAGCGAAAGAAAACTACTACATTAAAGCTTTTCATCTCATTAAAAAGTTTCCCGTGGAACATTTAAAAGGCTAGAGGCGCTAGTTGTTTCACGTGAAGCAAATTATCATTCAAAATCAAAAATTATGTTCCGAGAATATGATGTGATTGTCGTCGGAGCAGGTCATGCTGGCTGTGAAGCAGCCGCAGCCGCGGCTAATCTTGGTAGTAATGTCTTATTGATAACAATGAACATGCAAACTATTGCCCAAATGAGTTGCAATCCGGCAATGGGTGGAATCGCAAAAGGTCAAATTGTGAGAGAGATAGATGCAATGGGAGGATATAGTGGCATCGTTACAGATAAAAGTATGCTACAATTCAGAATGTTGAACAGAAGTAAAGGACCTGCAATGTGGAGTCCGAGAGCACAGAGTGATCGCATGTTATTTGCAACTACCTGGAGACAAATGTTGGAGGACTCGCCGAATGTTGATTTCTACCAGGACATGGTTAAATCAATAGTTCTAAAAAAGGGGAGGGCCTGTGGAGTGATAACTGGTTTAGGGCACGAAATAGTATCTAAAGCTGTAGTGATGACAAGTGGCACATTTTTGAATGGTATTATTCATATAGGGGAAAAGCAATTTGGCGGAGGAAGGGTGGCAGAAAAAGCAGCTAGCGGAATTACTGAACAATTAATAGAATATGGCTTTGAAAGCAATCGTTTAAAAACCGGAACTCCTCCAAGAATTGATGGTCGTTCCCTTGATTATTCTAAAATGGAAGAGCAAAAAGGAGATGATGAAATCGTTGGTTTTTCATATTTAGATACAAAAAAAATAAGGCCCGAACAACAGAAGAGTTGTCATATAACTTATACAAATCAAAAAGTTCATGATATCTTAAAAACTGGTTTCGATCGAAGCCCGATGTTTACCGGTCGAATAGACGGCATAGGACCCAGATATTGTCCAAGCATTGAGGATAAAATTAATCGCTTTGCAGAAAGGGATAGACATCAATTATTTGTTGAACCCGAAGGCTTTAATACTATTGAAATATATGTAAACGGCTTCTCTACATCTTTACCGGAAGAAGTACAATACGAAGCGCTTCGTAATATTAAAGGTTTTGAAAACGCTAAGATTTTCCGTCCTGGCTATGCAATAGAATATGATTACTTTCCTCCCACACAATTAAATCATTCGTTAGAAACAAAATTGGTTGCTAATCTTTTCTTTGCGGGGCAGGTAAATGGAACTACAGGCTATGAAGAGGCTGCTTGCCAAGGTTTTATGGCAGGTGTTAATGCACATCAAAAAGTTAACAATCTAGACCCATTTATTTTAAAACGCAGTGAAGCCTACATAGGCGTATTAATAGATGATCTTATAAGTAAAGGAACGGAAGAGCCATATCGCATGTTTACAAGCCGTGCAGAATATAGAACTCTTTTAAGACAGGATAATGCGGATTTACGGTTAACAGAAAAAAGTTTTCGCCTTGGTCTTGCTTCTCAGGAGAGAATGGAAAAAGTAATTAATAAAAGAAACCAGGTAGAATCTATTCATGGACTTCTTAAAAACATTTATATAGAACCCGACGAAATAAATACTTACTTAATCCAAATTGGTTCATCAACAATATCAGATAAACAAAAAGCAGCAAAAATACTATTAAGACCTAATGTGAATATTGAATCCCTTTTTAATTCAGTTCCTAAATTACAAGAACTGAAAGAAAAATTCACCATCGATTCATTGCAACAAACAGAAATACAAATAAAATACGAACGCTACATAGAAAAGGAAAGAGACCTCGTAGTCCGCATGTCTGCTATGGAAGAATTATTAATTCCGGATTCGTTTAACTACGATAAAATAGCTGCACTCAGTAATGAAGCTTTACAAAAATTTAAAAAAATAAAACCAAGAACGTTAGGACAAGCCAGCAGGATAAGCGGTGTTAATCCGAGCGATGTACAAATATTAATGGTTTACATGGGCCGTTAATTATTTTATATTAAATAAGCTCACTTATTACTCATCAATACAAGAGTGCAACGCAACAATTGACGCTACTAGAAATACAGCCTGGTACATAAAATCTAAATTCCGGTTAAATAGAATTATTGTGATATTTCTTAAGCATGATATGTTTTAATATTACAGTTAAATAATTCGCTGTTGAAAATAATACTACACTTTTTTCTTTCATTTTTTTATATTTTTTGCTTTTCAAAAGCATCATATGCTCAGTTAAAATTAAGAGGGACTGTGTATGATTATTTTAGTAAAAAACCTCTTGATGCAGTAACAGTAATGACATCATCAGGTTTACATACTATATCAGATTCTTTGGGAAAATTTACAGTAACGGTTTCATCAAAAGATTCTGTATGGTTTTCTTTTCTTTCAAAAAATACATTAAAATATCCTGTTGATACAATAAGAGATCTATCAAATTTTGAGATTGCATTATATGTGGATGCGAAATGGCTTCCCGCAGTTAAAGTACGTAACAAAAATTATACTCAGGATTCCATTCAAAACAGGGAAGATTACGCAAAGGTTTTTAACTTCAGAAAACCTACAGTAAGATTGAACTCTGCCTCTCCTAACAATTATACACCCGGCGCTGTTACTGTTGGCCTGGATATAAATGAATTTATAAACATGTTTCGTTTTAGACGTAACCGACAAATACTTTCTATGCAGGAACGTTTAGAAGAACAGGAGCGTGAAAAATATGTCAATCATCGTTATACAAAATATCTGGTTGGTAAACTCACAGGTTTAAAATTCAATGCACTTGATTCGTTTATAGAAATAAGTAAGCCTTCTTATGAATTACTAATTACAATGAATGAAATTGAACTTGGCTACTACATCCAAAAAATATTTGCCATTTATCAGAATAACGGACGCATAGAAGATGCAATATTAAAAAAAGAAGACAATTAATATTGATACAAGCAAATTCATTTCATAGCATCACCTCTTGCGTCGCAATCCTTTCATCTCCCGAATATATATCAACAACCAGAATTTGATTATCCTCCCAAACCCGCAGCCTTACTAATTTCCAGCATTCTTTCAATAGGTTTTAAAGCAGCAACTCTTAATTGCTCCTCCATCAAAATTTCCGGTTGTTCATATTGCATGCAGAGATATAATTTTTCCAATGTATTTAATTTCATGTGTGGGCAATCATTACAAGCACAAGCATTATTTGGAGGTGCAGGAATAAATGTTTTATTCGGAGCATCTTTCTGCATCTGATGCAATATGCCAGTCTCCGTAGCAACAATAAATTCATTACAGCTATCATTAATGGCATATTTCAAAAGTTGTGTAGTGCTGCCGATGAAATCAGCCACTTTAAGCACCGCTTCCTCACACTCAGGATGAGCTATCAACTTTGCTTTTGGGTGTCTTATTTTCAACCTGGTGATCTTCTCAAGGCTAAATATCTCATGTACCATACACGCACCATTCCACAAAACCATATTCCTTCCCGTTTTCTTATTGAGATATGCTCCCAGGTTTTTATCAGGAGCAAAAATGATGGGTTGATCTTCAGGAACACTTTCAATTATTTTTTGTGCATTACTGCTTGTGCAGATAATATCACTAAGTGCTTTTATATCAGCACTGCAGTTTATATAAGAAATAACAATATGATTTGGATGTTTCTCTTTAAATGCTTTGAACAAATCAGCAGGTGCGCTATCAGCAAGCGAACAGCCAGCTTTAAGATCTGGCAACAAAACTTTTTTTGAAGGATTTAAAATCTTTGCTGTTTCTGCCATAAAATGAACACCTGCAAAAACGATCATATCTGCATTTGTTTTTACAGCCTGTTGCGCAAGGCCAAGACTATCCCCAATATAATCTGCAACATCCTGTATATCTGGTTCCTGGTAGTAATGCGCCAACAACACAGCATTCTTTTCTTTTTTTAATCGCTCTATTTCATGAAAAAGGTCCAGCGTTGGATCAATGTCAACATCAAGAAAACCTTTTTCCTGAATTTTTCTTTTTGCTGTTGCAATGTTAATTTCCATTGTAATAAATATATTAATACATTATTATTATAAAGACCTATTACTATTACGGCTGTTCATATCGGAATAACTTATTTATCCCCAGAGTGCAAAGTTAATTACACTTGATTTACTAACAGGAATAAACAAAAAATCCACAAGAAGCATTTCAATGCTGGTAATGTTTTTGCCTGGTTCTTAACAAGCGTTGATAAAATATCTGCAAATTTCCACAAATGCAAACCCACATTAAATGCACTGTTAATTAAGATGTCTGAAAATGTCAGCAATTTTTTCAAAAACAAGAGACGAGTGAAAAGAGGGCAATTTGTTCCACCTCTTTCCCCTTTTCAATTTCTTATTATGCGCTTTTATTAACAGGTTAATCATCTTATTAACAGCTTTGTGTTTGAAAATAAATATGACCTATTAATGCTAATAATATTAATAATTGCCTATACAAAAGGAAGCTTATATTAAATAATTTGAGAAAAACCCATTATTGATATTTTGTACAAGTGAGTGACACAACGAAGCTGCCATAATAATATTTGCCCGTAACAAAGCTTTATAAACAGTTTTAGGGTTTAAAAATAGCTTATACTTACCACTCAAGTTATTCACAATTTGTTCAAATGTTTTATTACCCTATTTTTGCCATCCTCTAAAAACCATATATAATATTATGTCAGTTATTCAAAGAATACGTGATAAAGCTGCCTGGTTCGTTTTCGGTGCGATTGCGCTGTCACTTATCGCATTTATTTTACAGGATGCCTTTACAAGACGTGGTGGATATTTCTCCAGCAGTACTACGCTTGCAAAAATAAATGGTGTAACCATTGATAGAGATCTGTATGAACATAAGCTTGATTTTTATGAACAGGCAAACGGAACACCACGTGCACAATTGATGGGAAGCGTATGGGATTATATGGTAGAGCAAACATTGATGCAGCAACAATATGATGAATTAGGGCTTAAAGTAAATTCTGACGAATTAAGTGACGTATTGTTTGGTGATAATCCGCCACAATGGATGCAGCAGGCGTTTACAGATCCTAAAACAGGTGTTTATAATCCTGAAACAGCAAGGCAACAGTTTGCACAGATAAAGAAAAATGCAGATGATCCGCGTAATGCACAATTATATGAAGGCTATTTAGAACCAACTATTCTACAAACATTACGCGAAAAATATCAGTCAATGCTTACGGGTGCAGTTTATGTACCAAAATGGATGGCAGAAAAAACAAATGCAGATAATAATTCATTGGCTAAAATATCTTATGTAAGTGTTCCTTATGCAACTATCAGCGACAGTACAATAAAAGTTTCTGATGATGAGATTGCAGCGTACATAAAAAAGCATCCCAAACAATACCAGCAAAAAGATGAAACAAGACAGATTGCTTATGTTTCTTTTGATGCTGCGCCTAGTAAAGCAGATACTGTTGAAGTTATCAACCAGCTCAATCAATTGAAGGGAGAATTTGCTTCTACCAGAGATGAAAAATCTTTTCTTGCAAGAAACAACAGTGAGCTTACTTACTATGATAGTTACCTGAATAAAAAAGAGATCAAGCAGGCTATAAACGATTCTTTATTCTCTTTATCTGTCGGTTCTATTTATGGGCCTTATGCAGATAATAATAATTATGTGCTGGCAAAACTTGTTGCAGAAAGACAAATACCAGATTCAGTAAAAGTGCGTCACATACTTGTTGCTACAGCGCAGCAGACACAGAGCGGCCAGTTTTCAAGAGTAAGAGATGACAGTACCGCAAAGAAAAGATTAGATAGCGCTATTGCATTAATAAAATCAGGAAGCAACTTCGATTCGGTGTGTGCTGTTTATTCTGATGATCCGGGCAGCAAAGATAAAGGGGGAGTATATGATTATTTTGCATCAGGCAGAATGATGGAAGAGTTTAATGATTTCTCATTTAATAATCCTGTTGGCGCAAAAGATATTGTAAAAACCGCATACGGTTATCACTACATAGAAGTGCTTGGTCAAAAGGGTTCTGAAACAGGGTATAAGTTCGCTTATCTTGCAAAACCTGTTGTAGCAAGCCAGGAAACTATAAATGCCGCAAGCACAGCTGCTACACAGTTTGCTGCTACAAGCAGAACAAAAGATCAATTTGATGCAAATGCTAAAAAATTAAATAAATCAACACAGTTTGCAACAGATATAAAGCCAAACGATTTTACAATACAGGGAATAGGTGATAACAGGCAAATGGTGAAATGGATAGCAGAAAACGATCCGGGAGACGTATCAGAACCTTTTGAAGTAAGCGATAAATATGTGGTAGCGGTTATACTTGGCATAAACAAACCGGGTCTGCAAAGCGTAACCATAGCAAAGCCAATGGTAGAGCCGATTATAAGAAACGAGAAAAAAGCACAGCAGATCATTAATACCAAATTCAAAGGCACAACTCTTGAACAATTAGCACAATCAACAGGATCTTCTATAAAGATTGCTGATAGTATTTCTTACCAGTCGTTTGTAATAAACGGCGTTGGTAATGAACCAAAAATTCTTGGTGCTGCGTTCAATAAACAATTACAAGGAAAGGCAAGTACGCCAATTGCAGGCATGTCAGCAGTATTTGTAGTAAAGGGAGAAAGTGTTTATGCGGCTCCTTCGCTGGGATTAAATGCAGAAATGCTGCGCGCTCAATTGCAAAATCAAATGAAACAGCAAATGGGCTATCGTTCTATGACTGCAGTAAAAGATGCAGCAGATATTGAAGATTATCGCTCCAAATTTTATTAATCTTCTTCCAGATAAGTTGGAAAGAACCCCGCATTATGCGGGGTTCTTTCGTATTACGGAAAAGCATTTGCCCTCGATACTGTTTGCATTATTCTTGATTAGCTTTGCAAAAAAATGATTTATGCAGGAAACAATTGTGAATAAGGTTGCGGAGAGTGGCATTATTACACTTAATCTTGAAACGTATTATCCGCATGGGGAGATCGTCGTCTACGATCTTAAAGATCATTTGTTCAGGGGTCTTATATTGAAAGAAAAAGATTTTCGCGCTGCCTTACTTGCTACAGACTGGAATCTATACTATGATAAAAATGTTGCAGTTACCTGCACAGCCGATGCTGTTATTCCTGTATGGGCGTATATGCTTGTGGCAAGTTATCTGCAGCCCGTTTCAAAAGAAATAGTTTTTGGAAACAGCGAAACGTTGATAACATCTTTATTGCAAAAGAATATCAATGCACTTGATGTTTCTTCTTTCACCGATAAGCGTGTGGTGATAAAAGGTTGTGGCGATATAAAGATTCCCGAAAGCGCATATCTTACCATAACTGCTAAACTAAGACCTTATGCTAAAAGTATTATGTACGGCGAACCCTGCAGTACGGTACCCATTTTTAAAAAGAAATAATGTATAATTCAGGCTTTTGTTTTTATGGCATCACCTGTTGTGTCACTCACTTGTACTGCTTGTTTTTATAGCAGCAAAACTGTATATAATATTGCTTAAAGGTTTATTCTGCCGTGTTTACTCAAATCCACACACGACTATATCACTGTAGAATTATATCAACACTTAATTAGTTTGTAAATCCCAATTAACTAATTCAATCTTCCCGTTTTGCTCAATATAATTGTTGCAGCAAAAGAGTGCGACGCAACAGGAGCTTTATACCAGACAAATGCATGGCTCAAAAAACTATACCAAAAAACAAAATAAGCAAGGCATCAATTTTGTAAAATGTATTTACTAACACAAAAGTCTTGAGATTAGCTAATCAACAATCATATCCCCCGTATTCATGATACTTATCGTAGACGATAAACCAGAAAATATTCTTTCACTTAAATCGGTGCTGTCGTTGCATTCATTTCCTACAGACAGTGCATCCAGTGGTGAAGCGGCACTAAAAAAAGTGCTGAAGAATAATTACGCACTTATTATACTGGATGTTCAAATGCCCGATATGGACGGCTTTGAAGTAGCAGAAGCAATTTCAGGCTATAGTAAAACGAAAGATGTACCTATTATTTTTTTATCGGCGGTAAATACAGACAAGAGATTTATAACAAGAGGGTATAATTCTGGAGGCATAGATTACATAACAAAACCTATAGATCCCGAAATTCTTTTATTAAAGGTCAAGACATTTTACAAACTCTATGAACAAACAAGACAGCTAAATGAAATGCAGGACAGCCTGCGTTCGGAAATAGAATTCAGGAAAAAGGCGCAGCAGGAAATTAATGACAAAGCACTTGAATTAAAGTTTGTGCTTGAATCTATACCGCAGATTGCTTTTACTACCAAAGCCGATGGAACAATAGAATACAGAAATAGTCAATGGATGCTTTATGCAGATTCTGAAAGTGATTTTCCTGTAACACACCCGGATGATGTTTGTATTGCGGAAGAATTAAAAAAAATGGTAAAAAAAGGAAAACCAATAGAACTGGAAGTAAGGGTAAAAAAACATGATCAGCAGCAATACAGATATCATTTATTGCGGGTATTACCCGTTAAAGAAAAGAATGCTATTGTAAAATGGGTAGGCACATTTACAGATATAGAAGACCAGAAACAAACTGTAAAAAGAAAAGATGAATTTATAAGCATTGCCAGCCATGAATTAAAAACGCCATTAACAAGTATAAAGGGATATGTACAACTACTGGATAGAATAAGCCACGACAATGCATCAAGGTTGTACATTGAAAGAACATTGTTACAAATTAGAAAACTGGATAGTTTAATTGCAGACCTTCTTGATATTTCAAAAATAGAAAGTGGAAAACTTAAATTCAATATGCGGCTCTTTGATATAGACAGTATGATAGAGAACACTATTGAGATAACAAGTCAAACGCATACTGATTATATAGTTGAACGAACAGGTAAGGCTAATGTAAAAGTCTTTGGTGATGAAATAAGACTGGAACAAGTACTGTTCAATTTTCTTTCTAATGCAATTAAATATTCCCCGCAATCAAAAAAGATTGAGGTTATAACCAAGCGAAAACCAAGCAATAAATTATTTATAGGCATCAAAGACTTTGGCATTGGCATTTCGCAAAAAGATCAACAAAATATTTTTGATAAATATTACAGAACAGAAGTTTCTACGCATAATTTTCAGGGGCTTGGAATAGGTTTATATATCTGCGCGGAAATCTTGAGACGACACAATTTTGAATTTGGTGTAGAAAGCGAACCAGGCAAAGGCTCGTTATTTTATTTTTTGATTCCATTAGAGATTAATTAATAGGGTACACAAAAAATGTTATGAAGAATAGCTTTACAAGAAATTTACAAATTGGTTTCGGCCTTTCTTTATTGCTGCTTTTATTGAGTTCAATAGCTTCATATTACAGCATAAAAAATCTTATATCAAGTTCTGAGCTTTTAAATCATACGAACCAGGTATTACAGGAAAGTGAGAATGTGATTTCATATATGAAGGATGCGGAAACCGGCCAGCGCGGATTTCTTGTGACTGATGATTTGGAATTTCTTGAGCCATACAATGGCTCTTTTGAAAAAACGAAAGCTGCGTTGGACAATTTAAAAGAGCTTACCCGCGATAATATAGATCAGCAGGCAAGATGCGATAGCCTTTACACTATAATAATCAGACGCTATAATTTTATTCAACAGGGCATAGACCAGTTCAAACAAAACCGAACGGTTGATTTTTTCCTGCTTAGAAATGGGAAAATATTTATGGACCAGGCAAGGCAGGTTGTTATAAAGATTCAGAATGCAGAAAAAAACTTATTGGCACAAAGAACTGCATCCCTTAATAAATACTCAGCATACACTCCACCTGTCATTATCATAGCCGCTTTACTTGCTCTCTCCATTACAATAGTTTTTTTTAAAAAAATAAATGATGAATATGCAGAAAAAGTAAAACTAAATGAAACGCTTGACAGAAAAGAGAAAGAGATTATAACGAGAATAAATATTATTGAAAAAATAGCCAGACAAATTTCTGCGGGAGATTATAAAATAAGACTAGACAATAAAGATAACGATGGACTTGGAGACCTTTCTGTTTCCTTGAATAAAATGGCAGAATCACTGGACAACTCTTTTAGTCTAATTACAGAAAATGAATGGCTACAAAAAGGATCAGCGCAACTGGGCGAGAGAATGGCAGGTGAAAAAGACGTTCACTCGCTTTCCGCAGGAACCTTAGATTTTATAGTACATTACACAAACAGCCAGATCGGAGCTTTTTACTTAACAAATAATAATACGCAATTATACCTGCAGAGCAGTTATGGGATATCTGGAAATGTAAAGAACCAAATTTCAGCGGGCGAGGGAATCGTGGGTCAAAGTTTTTCTGCAGGTACCGAAGTTTTATTAAACGAGATCGAGGAAGACCTTTACATAAATGTGAGTGCTGGCAATATTAAACCTAAAAATATTGTTGCTTGCCCCATTTTTTTTGAGAGAAGAGTAATTGGTGTTATTGAATTAGGAAGCATACATATATATGGGGGTAAAGAGATAGAGTTTCTTAAAAATGTAGCGGGAAATATTGGCACTGCAGTTAATACAGCATATAACCGCACAAGACTTCAGGAGTTATTAGAGGAAACCCAGGCACAGACAGAAGAGTTGCAAGCTCAACATAGCGAACTGGAAAACTTAAATACCGAACTGGAAGCCCAAACAGAAAAATTACAGATATCAGAAGAGGAATTAAAAGTGCAGCAGGAAGAATTAATGGAAACAAACCAGGAGCTTGAAGAGCGCTCAAGATTACTGGAAGAAAAAAATCATTTGATTGTAGTACGAAATCTGGAGATTCAGAAAAAAGCAGAAGAGCTCGCCCTGAGTACCAAATATAAATCAGAGTTCCTGGCAAATATGTCTCACGAACTTAGAACACCACTCAATTCTATTTTACTGTTATCAAGACTACTATCTGAAAACAATAATAAAACACTTAACAAAGAAGAAGTTGAATATGCCAATGTTATAAGAAGTTCTGGCCATGGACTGTTACAACTGATAGACGAAATACTTGATCTTTCAAAAATTGAGTCTGGCAAAATGCAATTAGAATATGCGTTCGTTTCGGTTGAAGAAATTCTAAGAGACATTCAATTACTTTTTAAACCAATGGCAAACGAAAAAAATGTTGCATTCAATATTCACAAGGGAAAAAATGTACCGGATCAGATAGAAACAGACAAACTACGGGTTGAACAAATTTTACGCAACCTTATTTCTAATGCACTAAAATTTACAAATAGAGGCTCGATAGACCTTACGGTTTCTGTGCAGACCATTAATGAAAACAGGCATATTTGTTTTTCGGTAAGAGATTCTGGTATTGGTATACCGGAAGAAAAGCAACAACTTATTTTCGAAGCATTTCAGCAGGCAGATGGGTCAACCAAAAGAAAATATGGTGGCACAGGGTTAGGTCTATCTATAAGCCGTCAATTGGCAAGGCTTCTATTTGGAGATATAACACTAACAAGTAAACCAAACTACGGAAGTGAATTTATTTTAATAATTCCGGAAAATAAATTAGCCATATCAAAACAACAAGGAAACGGCGAAAGTGAAATTTTTATACTGCAGTCACCAGCCCCAGACAAAACAATAACAGCATTAGCTAAACCAATACCACAGTATATTACCACGCAGATACCTGAAAATATTCCCGACGACAGAAAGTTGATTGAACCAAACGACAAAATCATACTTATTGTAGAAGATGATACTGCTTTCGCAAAAGCGCTACTGGATTTTTCACGGCAAAAAGGTTATAAAGGTATTGTAGCGGTAAGAGGAGACGAGGGGGTTGAATTAGCACAATTGTTTAAGCCACAGGGAATTTTGTTAGATATTCAATTACCGGTAAAAGATGGAATGCAGGTAATTGATGAATTAAAAAATGATCCACGCACCCGGCATATACCCGTCCATATGATGTCTTCCTTTGAAGTGAAAAGAGAAGGCCTATCAAAAGGCGCTATTGATTTTATAAGCAAACCATTTGCCTACGAACAAATGGACCATGTGTTTAAAAAAATTGAACACGTAATTAAAAATGATCAGAAAAAAGTATTGATAGTAGAAGATAACTCTAAACATGCAAAAGCGTTGTCGTACTTTTTGTCAACGAACAATATTAATGCAGCTATCTCAGGCAATGTAAACGATACAATAGAATCTTTTAAACAGGAAGAAGTAAACTGTGTAATACTCGATATGGGAGTGCCCGACATGAAAGCATATGAAACATTGGAAACAGTTCGAAAAAATAAAGATCTGGAGAATATTCCGATCATCATTTTTACAGGTAAGAATATATCAAGGGCAGAAGAACAACGGATCAAACAATATGCAGATTCTATCGTGATAAAAACAGCGCATTCTTACCAGCGCATATTAGATGAAGTTTCGCTTTTTCTGCATTTGGTAGAAGAAAATTCACACGAAAAGAAACCTGGATATACATCAAAAAAATTAGGTTCGGTAGACCAGGTATTAAAAAATAAAACGGTGCTTGTTGCAGATGATGATGTAAGAAATATTTTCTCTCTCACCAAAGCCCTTGAAAAGCATAAGATGAATATTCTTTCTGCAATGGATGGGAAAGAAGCATTACAAACATTGCAAAGTAATAACAATGTACACATTGTGCTAATGGATATGATGATGCCTGAAATGGACGGTTATGAAACCACAAAAAAGATCAGGGAAAATGTTAAGTGGAAAAAGCTTCCGGTTATAGCCGTTACAGCAAAGGCAATGACAGGCGATAGAGAAAAATGCATTCAGGCCGGCGCATCAGATTATATTTCAAAACCGGTGGATACAGACCAGTTAATATCGTTAATGCGCATCTGGCTTTATGAAAATGCATAAGGAATAATTGTGAACCTTGCTGTAACCTGTTTATTAAACTGTTGTTGCGTCGCACACTTGTACTGTTAATCATTGCTGAGCAAAGAACAAGGCGCACAAGTGAGTGACACAACGAAGCCCCACAATAATACAAAAGCCTGTAACAAAAAAGAAACAAGAGTTTTCTTATTATGAAAAAGATTATGATCATTGATGATGATAATAAAAACATATTTGCTCTATCAGCAACATTAAAAGCGAAAGGGTATGCAACCGTATCTGCCACAAGCGCCGCAGAAGGTATACAGCAATTGAAAGAAAAAGAAGAAATAGGCATCGTGTTAATGGATATGATGATGCCTGAAATGGACGGGTACGAAGCGCTGCGTGTAATAAGAAATGAAGAGCAAATTAAGGAACTGCCTGTTATTGCAGTAACAGCGCAGGCAATGAAAGGTGACAGAGAGAAATGTATTGCCGCCGGAGCCGACAACTATATTGCAAAACCTGTAGATGTAGATGCATTACTTGCTTTGGTAGAAAAATATTTAAAATAGAAAATGTGGAGGTTATAATAACAGACGAAGAGATAGAAGTGTTGCTTGATGATATGCTGCAGCAGTACGGTTATGATTTTACAGAGTACTCAAAAGCATCTTTTAAGCGCAGGATACAACGTCTTTTTATAATGGATAAATTTTCTTCGTTTGCTGCTTTAAGATATCGTATAAAAACAGACCAGGACTATTTTAATCATGCAGTTACCGAGATAAGCGTTAATGTAACCGAGATGTTCCGCGATCCACTATTCTATAAAGTAATAAGAGAAAAAATTATACCGGTACTTGCCACACATCCCTTCATACGTATATGGCACGCAGGTTGCGCAACAGGAGAAGAAGTTTATTCAATGGCAATTTTATTGAAAGAAGCAAATCTGTTAGAGCGGTCATTATTGTATGGCACAGATTTAAACCCATTGGTGCTGGACAGAGCAAGAAATGGGATTTTCCAGGTAAACCAAATGCAGCAGTATTCAAAGAATTATATACTATCCGGCGGCTTGCAGGAATTCTCTTCTTACTATACTGCAAATTATAATCTTGCAAAGTTCAACGAAATATTTCAGCGCAAAATGATCTTTTCTACACATAACCTCGTGTCTGATTTTTCTTTCAATTCTTTCCAGCTCATCTTTTGTAGAAATGTACTTATCTACTTTGAAAAAAATTTGCAGGGTAAAGTATTAGACTTATTTGACAACAGCCTGGACATGCTTGGCTTTCTTGCATTAGGCTCAAAAGAATCTTTACGTTTCTCATCCATTGCACATAAATACAAACAGCTGGAGGATCGTGAAAAAATATGGAGAAAGCTTAAATGAAAGATTCTTATAAACTTATTGTGATTGGGGGCTCTGCCGGTAGCCTGCAGGTTATATTCAGGATCTTTAAAAATATAAGACCAGGCTTTTCCATCCCATTTTTACTGGTGCTGCACCGGAATGTAAGTTACGACTCTGCACTTGAGCAACTGCTTTCTTTTAAAACAAGTATGCCGGTAAAAGAAATTGAAGAGAAAGAAAAAATAGATAAGGGGAAAATTTATATATGCCCTGCAGATTATCATGTGCTGATAGAAAATGATCACAGCTTTTCGCTTGATTATTCTGAGAAAATTAATTTCAGCAGGCCAAGTATAGATGTTGTTTTTAAATCTTCGTCAGAAGTGTATAAAAATAAACTGCTTTGTATATTACTTTCAGGCGCAAACGCCGATGGTGCGGAAGGATTGCGTTATGCAAAAGAAAAGGGATCGCTGATAATTGTGCAGGATCCTGCAGAAGCAGAAGTTTCTTACATGCCGGAACAGGCACTTGAACTTACCACAGCGGATCACATTTTAAACAGCAGGGATATTGGCGCATTCATAAACAGCCTGGCGTAAAAACTATGCAATTATATTCCCGCAACAAGTTCAATCATATTTTCCAGCTCAGTTATATCAAATGGTTTTTGCAGAAAATAATCTGCCTCGGCTTCTTTACTAAGCTGCGCCACATTAGTGTTGGCACTAAAAAAAATTACGGGAATATTTTTGGTGCTTTCTGTTTGTTTTATAAAACGTGTGGCAGCAATACCACCGGTCTCGGGAATTTTATTATCCATCAAAATTACTTTGGGTTCACAGGCCTTTATTTTTTCTATCACGTTTTCACAGGAAGTTTCAGTAAATACTTTATAACCTTTGGCTTTTAAAATAATAGAGCATATATCCAGTATATCCTTATCATCATCAAATATCATAATCTTACTCATGGTATAAAGGTTTGTTCCGGAGAAGTTTTTGCAGACGTGTTTTTCAAAAAAACTATAAAATAAAAAACAAATATACACTGGTTCTGAAAATATAACGAAGCATAATACCAGCTGCATAGTACCGATACAGTTGTACAAGAGTGCGACGCAAGAAAAGCTTAATAGTTGTAATGAAGCCCTGTACAAAATTCATTTTATTAAAACCACCCTCTTTTTTTAAATACCCGGATCATCCATATTGGTATGATGAACATTAATGCTACTGCAACATAAAAACCTTCGCGCTGATGTGTTAAAGGAATTACTTCGAAATTCATTCCAAAAATGCCGCCAATAACAGCAGCAGGCGCAAGCAGGCATGTTACAATGGCCATTACTTTCATTACTTCATTCAAACGGAGGTTTACTTTGTTCATGTAAAGATCCTGCAAGGTCATCATCATATCACGATAGTTTTCTACAAGATCGCTGGCCTGCACTATATGATCGTACACATCTTTAAAGTATTTGGTTGTGCGATCCTGCAACAGATCACTTTCGCTGCGCAAAAAGCCATTTATCATATCCCTTACAGGAGCCATATTTCTTTTTAGTACGATCAGCTCTTTGCGCAGGTTATTAATGCGCGCCAGAGAACGTGAATTGCCGTAACGAATAATTTCTTCTTCAAGCTGTTCAATTCTTTCGCCAAGTTTTTCCATTACAAGATAGTAGTGATCTACCACAAGATCTATCATTGCATAGCATAGATAATCTGCGCCGCTTTGTCGCAGCTTTGAATTAGGTATCCGCAATTTATCTCGCACCTGGTCAAACACATCCCTGTTCTTATCATCCTGGAAACTGATCACAAAATTTTTACCCAATACAATACTTATCTGTTCAGATTCTACGGCGCCGTTATGATCATTGAAATAAAGCATATTCATCAGGCAGAAAAGAATGTTATCGATCTCATCCATTTTTGGTCGTTGACCAACACTAAGAATATCTTCCATCAGCAGCATATGCACACCAAAATGCTTGCAGATTGCTTCCACATCGCTTTTGCGGATGCCATCAATATTTATCCAGCTTATTTTGTTGTTATCGCGGCAATTAAAAGCATCAGTTACTTTTTCCAGTTCATATTCTTTCATTTCGCTTTGATCATAGTCATACACGTAGATCGCTACATCAGCAGCTTCTTCTCTTGCAGGAATAACAGTAGGATTAATCCTGAAAATTTCTTTGGTACGCTTGGTATTAAAAAATGGAAGAATTAAGTGCAGGTATTTTTTTGTCTCCTCTATCATGCTATGAAATTATTTAAAAGCAATAAAGGCGTAAATTTTTTTTGTGACCGGCAATGGTGCAGGTGGCATCGCCTGTTGTGTCACTCACTTGTACGGTATATCTTTAATGTATAATGAATCCTTTTTATAAAATATTTGTAGATTTTAATAATGCTGATAAAAGCGGAAGAGTACGATTAATTACAAAGGGCACGTTGGATGATATTAAAAATCAAAATATACACTTGTATTCAGGGCTTACAATTTTATTAGACGACAATGAAGGCTTTGTTACAACAGGTGTTGTTGAATATTCAGAAGAAGAAAAAATATGGGTTGCAATCATTGATTAGGAAAAATTAAAATGAACATTCATAAATAAACAAAGCCTGAAAGAATTTCAGGCTTTGTTTATAAGTGTGAAATTAATTTAATTTTTACTCAAATAATACAACGTACTGCCATTGTTCTTATCAAATATTTTATTGCTGTATTCTACAACTTCATCAGCTGTAATAGCAGCATACTTGCCCATCTCTTCATTCATCAGTTCTGCATTACCGAGCAATTCATAATAAGCGAGGCTATTGGCGCGGCTCATCACACTCATATCTTCAAACGTAATAATGCTCTCTGTTTTATTCTTTACTTTTTCCAGTTCGGTTTCGCCAACGGCTGACTCTTTTATTTTTGAAAGCTCTTCTTCTACTGCTTCTTCTGCAGCATCGGGCTTAACACCTTTTATCAATTTTCCTTCAATAGCCAGTAGGCCCGCATCAGTGCTGCCAAACTGGTAGCATTCAATATTGCTGAATAATTTCTTTTCTTTTATTAAGCTCTGGTATAATCGCGATGATGCACCACCACCTAGAATTTCTGTTATTAGTTCAGCAACATAATAACCTGTTTCAAGCCGGCTGGGCATATGCCAGGTTTTATAAAATGCATCCAAAGGCACATCACCGGTAAGCTCTAATTTGCGTGCAGCCGTTTGTAATGGTTCTATTGGTAATTGCCTGTTATATTTTTCACCCATGGGTATATCGCCAAACCATTTTTCTGCAAGACGTTTTACCTCTTCTGTTTTTATATTACCTGCAACGACAAGTATTGCATTAACCGGACGGTAATGTTTAAAGAAAAAATTCTTTACATCATCAAGTTGTGCATGTTCAATATGGCTTAGCTCTTTTCCAATTGTCATCCATCGATAAGGATGCGTTGTATAAGCAAGATCACGCAATTTATGCCACGCATTTCCGTAAGGTTGATTAATGTAATGTTCTTTAAATTCTTCGATCACTACTTTGCGTTGCACTTCCAGGCTTTTCTTACCAAATGCAAGGCTCAGCATCCTGTCGCTTTCAAGCCAGAAAGCTGTCTCAATATTTTGCGCAGGAAGCTGGCAATAATAATTGGTAAGATCATTTGTTGTGTAGGCATTGTTTTCTCCACCAGCTCTTTGCAAAGGTTCGTCGTAATCTTTTATATGAATACTGCCGCCAAACATCAGGTGTTCAAACAAATGAGCAAAGCCTGTTTTTTCCGGATCTTCATCCCTTGCGCCCACATCGTACATTATATTTACTACCGCCATTGGCGTAGAATCATCTTCATGCACCAGTACACGTAAACCATTATCGAGAACAAACCTGTTATAATTAATCATAGCTTTCTTAATTGCTGACATGCAATTTAATTAATGAAAAGTTTAGAAAGGTGTAAACCGTGCAGTAACAAAAAAGAATTTCTGCTAACGAAACAATGCATAAATGCTGAACAGCGGATAAAGCGTTTAAGTGTGCGACGCAACGATGTAAAATAGTTATTCTAAAGTCTGGCTCAAAAAACGCAGAATAAATATATCAGAGTATACTTCGGATCTTCATGGTAATTACCATTAACTCCCCTTTTCTGCTTATAAGCACTTTTACTTTTTCGCCGGCATTTTGCAGGCGGGTCTTATAGGATTGTATATTTCCTGAAAGATCGTTATCAACACCCATAACAATATCTCCTGGCACAAAACCCGCATCTTCGGCCGGAGACTTCTTCATAATATCCGTTACTGTAATAGCGCCATCAATCAGGTACATGCCAAGCCCGGAGTAAGAATAATCAAAAGAATCGGAGTAGCGTTTGTTGGGTTTTATATAGATCTGTTGTTCAGGATAATTAAGCGTTACGTTAAACCTCCTCAAGATATCATTGCCAAGCAGGCCGCCCAAAACAGGATACTGGGTAATATTAAACTCATCATCAAAAACATACACTGGTACATTACGGAATTTATACGGACCTACTTTTACTTCTTTTACAACAGTAAGGCTCATAGATTTTTTACCCCCTAAACCCTCCGCTTCTGTAGGGTATAATTTTCTTTTAGATCGCAGCAAAGCACTATCCTCCACAAGATCTTCATTAAGCAGCATACATAACCCTGCGCCGGTATCTAAATAAAACTTGCTAAGAATTTCTTTACTGTCTTTTACTCCAATCATCTGCATGGGCAGTGTTGAGAATTGGGGTTTAAGCATATAACCGCCACGGGGATATTTGTAGGTTCCCGGTGTAAGTACTTCAAAAATCATTTTTTCATAATCAATAGAAACAATATAGCGGCGCAGGAAACTGTAACCAATAATGCCATCTATGCGCACACCGTAAGCACTGGTAAGAATATCATAATCATTGATGTGGAAATCAAGATTCGCAACAGATATCCCCTCCATATGAAGCGTGTGATTATAGGTAAACATCACTGTTTTAACTCCGGCAATGCCACGCACAGTTTTGTCGCTCATTTTTTGCTCTACCTGCAGGTAAGCTGCAGTTGCAGAATCCAATGAAATGCCGCCACTGCCTGTATCGAGTACAAAGTTCAGCGAGTCTTTATGATCATCAAGCGTAGCCCTTACAATCATGATACCTCCGGTAAGCATAGAAAAGGGAACAAAGGTGATGTGCCTGGCTTCAGGTGGAACAAATTCCTCCTGCGCATGCATTTGATTGCATATAAAACAACAAAGAAAAAGTATGTACCAGGCAACAGATACCCTGGTTAAGCTTTCGTTGCGTCGCACTCTTGTACTTTTGGGTTTACAATCGTCAGTTAATATTCCAGACATATTGAAGTTACGTCCCGCTGCACATAGTGCAAAACCTTTAATAATGTTATTCTACTACTCATACTTTAGGCAAAAGATTTTTCTGCTGCAACAAGCCGTAATTTTGCGCCGAACAAAAAAAGTGATTGTATGGATCTTTCTTCATTGTACCGGCGTGCATTAGATTTTGAATTCCTTAGTGTGGAAGAAGGTGTTTTTCTTTTTCACCAGGCACCGTTGGCCGACCTTATGTTTGTAGCCAATGAACTTAGGAAAAAGCAGGTGCCGCATGGAAAAGTTACCTGGCAGATAGACCGTAATGTAAATACCACCAATGTGTGTATTGCCAATTGTAAATTCTGTAATTTTTATCGCATTCCCGGCCATGCAGAAGCATATATTACAGATATGGATACTTACCGTAAGAAGATAGAAGAAACATTTAAATACGGAGGAGATCAGCTTTTATTGCAGGGTGGGCATCATCCGCAACTGGGCTTGGATTTTTATACAAAAACTTTCCGCCAGATAAAACAGGAATATCCAATACTAAAGTTGCATGCCTTAGGGCCACCCGAAGTAGCACATATTTGCAAGCTGGAAAAAATGAGTCATCATGATGTGCTTGTAGCATTGAAAGAAGCAGGATTAGATTCACTGCCCGGCGCAGGTGCAGAGATATTAATTGATCGTGTAAGAAGGCTGATCAGCAAAGGAAAATGCGGGGCAGATGAATGGCTGGCCATTATGCACGAGGCACATAAACTAAATATCACAACAAGTGCTACGATGATGTTTGGTCATGTGGAAACAATAGAGGAAAGATTTATTCATCTTGCACGCATAAGAGAAATACAGGCAAAAAAGCCGGAACATGCAAAAGGCTTTCTAGCCTTTATTCCATGGACCTTCCAGGATGTAGATACATTACTGGCAAGAATAAGAGGCGTTCATAATCTTACATCACCGGATGAATATATTCGTATGATTGCGCTTAGTCGCATTATGCTGCCTAATGTAAAAAATATACAGGCGAGCTGGTTAACCGTAGGCAAGCAAACGGCATCAATTTGTTTGCATGCCGGCGCCAACGATTTTGGCAGCATCATGATAGAAGAAAATGTAGTAAGTGCTGCAGGTGCGCCACACAGGTTTACTTATAGGTCAATACAACAAGCCATTAAAGAGGCAGGCTTTGAACCGCAGTTGCGCAACCAGCAATATGAATGGAGGAAAATTCCTGAGACAATCGTAGAGCAGGTAGTGAATTATTAAATGAATTTTTATGCTCAGTTTATAGTAAAGCGTACAAGTGAGTGACACAACGAAGATGCCACAAGTACATTAGCCGGAACAAAAAAAATCGCATAATATAAACCTTTATTTTTGCGCATACCAAAATCAACATTATGAAATTACTCGAAGGTAAAGTTGCTATAATAACCGGCGCCGCACGTGGTATTGGTGCAGGCATTGCTGTAAAGTTTGCTGAGCATGGAGCTAACATTGCATTTACTTATGTAAGCGACAGCAGTGCAGAAAAAGCAGCAGCACTGGAAACACAATTGCAGGCGTTGGGTATAAAAGCAAAAGCATATAAAAGCAATGCGTCTGATTTTGCGCAATGCGAATCTTTGGTGAATGATGTATTGAAAGAATTTGGAGCAATTGATATCTGCATTAATAATGCTGGAATAAGCAAGGATAATTTATTGCTGCGTGTTTCTGAACAGGAGTGGGACAATGTTATGGATACAAATCTTAAAAGCGTTTATAACATGACCAAGCATGTGATGCGCCCTATGATGAAGGCAAAAAAAGGGTGCATTGTAAATATGAGTTCGATGATAGGGATGCGCGGTAACGCAGGGCAAAGCAGTTATGCTGCAAGTAAAGCAGGCATTATTGGTTTTACAAAATCTATTGCGCATGAACTGGGTAGCCGTAATATCCGCTGCAATGCAATTGCGCCCGGCTTTGTGGAAACAGATATGACACATTATTTAAAAGATGGCGCAGCAGGAGAAGATTTTTTGAAAAGAATCCCGCTTGGGCGTTTTGGTACTTCTGAAGAAATAGCCAATACCACACTATTTCTTGCGAGTGACATGGGATCTTATATTACCGGCCAAACACTTAGCGTTTGCGGAGGTCTGAATATTTAAAAGATGGGTAATTGGCCGCTTTTTTATTCGGGAAAGCCTTTTTGTTAAACATCATTTCATTGTTGTGGTTTAGCATATTATATTGTTTCTTTGCACCTGATGAAATTTAAAAAGATCATAGCACTTTTTTGTTTGTTGACATTGTCAACGCAAATGTTGCCTGTAAAGGCAATTGGTGCAGTTCTTTTTGGCAACCAGATAAACGAAGAAATTCCTCACTCACTGGATATAGGAAAAGATAATCCCTGTAAACTGCTGCTAAAAGATGATTATTTTTTAAACACTTTCGCTGAAAATGATTTTGTCTCTGGCAACATAAGTGAATATGTTCACTTTGCCAGCTTACTTCCGCATAATCATGCCGGTGAAATTCATACACCTCCTCCAAACATAGCTTAAGTACATTAATTATTTTTTGCTTGCTATTATTGATCATTTCAATAATGTGTTGTTTTATTCATGTACTTAAAGCATTTTATTCAATGAAAAATATGTTTAAAAATGCAGGTGCAGATCTTTCCGCATCTGTAGTTGTTTTCCTGGTGGCATTACCATTATGTCTAGGTATTGCATTGGGTTCCGGGGCTCCGTTATTTTCGGGAATTATTGCAGGAGTTGTTGGTGGAATTATAGTGGGGAGTTTAAGCGGCTCCCATTTAAGTGTTAGTGGTCCTGCGGCCGGCTTAACCGCAATTGTTGCAGCAGCAATTTTAAAGATGCCAGCCTATGAAACATTTCTATTAGCTGTTGTTTTAGCAGGGGTTATACAGATAATTCTTGGGTTTATAAAAGCAGGCGTTTTTGGCGATTATGTTCCTTCGAGTGTTATTAAAGGAATGCTTAGTGCAATAGGTATAATTCTTATTTTAAAACAATTGCCACACTTTCTGGGGTATGATGCAGATTTTCAGGGTGACTATGAGTTTGTGCAAAAAGATAGTAAGAATACATTTAGTGAGATCATAATGGCCGCACAGCGCATAACGCCAGTTGCATTAATAATAGGGGCTATTTCACTCGCAATACAAATTGTGTGGGACAAGGTGCTGGTAAAAAAGGGGAAATTCTTTCAATTGATTCCCGCGCCATTGGTGGTAGTGGTTGCTTCGATATTCATTTATCAATTCGCGGCAGGTAACGGAAATGTATTAAAGCCAGAGCAGATGGTAAACCTTCCTGTTGCTTCAAACGCAACAGAATTTTTTACATTCTTTACAATGCCCGACTGGAGTGGCTTTTCAAATCCTTTGGTATGGACTACGGCACTTACGCTTGCCATTGTGGCAAGCCTTGAGACACTATTAAATATTGAAGCTGCAGATAACCTGGATCCTTATCAAAGAGTAACACCAACAAACCGGGAACTAAAAGCACAAGGCATTGGAAACATTGTTTCAGGTTTACTTGGAGGGCTACCTGTAACCTCTGTTGTTGTAAGAACATCAGCGAATGTAAATGCAGGAGCAAAAACAAAAATGTCTGCAGTTGCACATGGTATACTGCTACTGTTAAGTGTAGCATTGATACCCGGATTATTAAAGATGATACCTCTTTCGGCACTTGCTGCAATACTTATTTATACCGGGTACAAGCTTGCCAAACCTTCCATTTTCAGATCTTTTTACCACAAAGGGTTTGACCAGTTTGTGCCTTTTGTAATTACAATACTTGCCATCATTTTCACAGATCTTCTTATTGGAATATTAATTGGCATTGTGGTTGGTTTATTCTTTGTGTTGCGCAGTAATTTTAAAACGGCACTCTTTGTTGTAAATGATAATAATAAATATTTGTTTCGCCTGCGCAAAGATGTTTCGTTTCTTAATAAACCTATTCTAAAGGCAAAACTGGAAGAAGTTCCTGCAAATGCATACGTGTTAATAGATCTTTCGAGAACAGATTTTTTAGACAAAGATGTAATAGAAGTCATCAACGATTTTCAACATCATGCACACCTTAAAAATATACGCGTGGAAATTAGAAAAAGTCTTTACAAAAAAGATCATCAGTTAATCGAAGAAAAATTACAATTGGTAACAGTGTAATTTTTTGTTCCCGGCCGTTGTAAACCTATTGAGCTGTTGTTGCGTCGCACACCTGTACGTTTTGTTCTTTAATGAGCAGTTTTTTGCAGAGAATTGTTCAACGGCACAAGTGTGCGACGCAAGGGGCGATGCCACAGGCATTGGAGCCAGGCTCAAAAAAAAATTCCTCAACATTTTTTCATTAATAACTTTACAAACTACAGTAAATAAAAAATTGACTACTATGGAATCATATCAAAAACTTTTACTTGAAAACAAGGCATGGGCGCACGAAAGAGTTGCAGATGATCCTGATTATTTTAATCGCCTTGCACATATACAAACGCCGGAATTTTTGTGGATCGGCTGTAGCGACAGCCGCGTGCCGGCAAACGAAATAACAGGCACACAACCGGGTGAAATTTTTGTACACCGTAACATTGCAAACATGGTGGTGAATACAGATTCTAATGTGCTAAGCGTGCTTGAATATGCAGTTAATCATCTTAAAGTAAAACATATTATTGTTTGCGGGCATTATGGTTGCGGCGGTATAAAAGCAGCGATGAGTAATCACGATTATAAGCAAGTACTGAATATGTGGCTGCGCAATATTAAAGACGTTTATCGGTTGCACAGAAAAGAATTAGATGCGATAGAAAATTTTGATGCGCGTGCAGACAGACTTTGCGAATTGAATGTGAGGGAGCAGGTGATGGATCTTGCCAAAACATCTATCGTACAGCGTGCATGGAAACATGAACAAAGACCGCATTTGCATGGGTGGGTCTATGGATTAAAAGATGGCATTATAAATCCTGTTTTTGAAATGGAAGCGGGTACGCATATAGATGACATATATGAATATGATGACCTATAAGAATGTTGTTTTTGGCAGGTAAGATTTGTTTAATATTTTTAACTCTCTTTGAAAATATTCTGAGATGGAAGATAAAAGCGCCAATGCGCTTGGCGGCGCATTGTATAAATTTTATACATTAATAAAAGCTGACCGGAAAGACTTTTACTCAATATATGCTTATGCTATTTTTAGCGGCCTCTTACAGCTTTCACTTCCTTTAGGCATACAAACCATTATTGGTTTTGTAATGGCAGGTGTATTATCTGCATCTATGATTGTTCTTATTGTTTTAGTTGTTACAGGCGTATTTTTTTCAGGTCTGCTGCAGGTAAAACAAATGCAGGTAATTGAAAAAATTGAACAAAAGCTATTTCTACGATATGCCTTTGAATTTACAGACAGGTTGCCCAGGATAGATATGCAAAGAGTGAACAGCTATTATTTACCTGAAATGGTAAATAAATTTTTCGATACAATGTCTCTGCAGAAAGGCATTTCAAAACTGTTGCTTGATATTCCTGCTGCATTTATTCAGCTTATATTTGGCCTTATCCTCTTATCATTTTATCATCCGGTTTTTATTGCATTTGGTGTTTCTCTTTTTTTACTGGTAATTCTTATTCTTAGGTTTTCCTCCGTTAAAGGTATGGAAACAAATATGCTGGCAAGTGATTACAAGTATAAAGTTGCGGGCTGGATTGAAGAAATTGCACGCACCATTAAAACATTTAAATATTCAAAAGGAACATCGATACACCTTAAACAAACAGACACACTTACTACAGGGTATCTCAATGCAAGAACAGAACATTTTAAAATACTGCAAAAACAATATTGGAGCCTCATTGCCTTTAAAGTACTTATTACAGCAGCCATGCTTATAGTAGGCGCACTTCTGCTGATAAATCAAAAGCTTAACATAGGGCAGTTTGTAGCAGCAGAACTGGTAATAATAATGGTGATTGCAGCGGTTGAAAAATTTATTATTAACCTCGATAAAGTGTACGATGTTTTAACTGCATTGGAAAAACTCGGCAAAGTAACCGGCAGCAAAACAGAATCTGAGGGTTCTTTAATACTACCGGATTTTAAAAGCGGCGTTGCTTTAAAATTTGATAATGTAAGTTTTGAATATTCAGCGATAAACCCCGTTTTACGCAACCTTTCATTTAAAGTAGAAGCCGGACAGCATATTGCTGTTATGGGAGATTCGGGCGCAGGTAAATCAACAATTCTTCGGTTACTTACGGGTGCATTTAAAAAATTTGATGGTAATATTTTAATAGATGAAATTCCTATTGGCAATTACAGCCTGCAGTCTTTGCGTGCTCACACAGGTATACTGCTAAGTATGCAGGACATTTTTAAAGGCTCGCTTCTTGAAAATATCACAATGGGCAACGAAGCGGTTTCACTACAAGAAATAACAACACTTGCAGAAATAACCGGTCTGTCTGAACTGACAGAGCAGCAAAAAGAAGGATATGATTTTATACTCGACCCGGCCGGGCAAGGACTTCCAAAAAAATTTATTCAGTCTATTTTAGTGATGCGTGCTCTGTTGGGTGAACACAGGTTGCTTTTATTAGAAGAACCGTGCCAGCATTTCAATAAAATAAATACACAAAAAATCCTCAGGTTTCTTAAGAATGATACAACTGCAACCATCGTAATTGCAACAACCGATGAAACAGTAGCCGCATCCTGCGATAAAGTATTACTGTTAAAAAATGGGATTATTTATGCACAAGGCCCGTGGCATGAAGTAAAAAATAAAATACTCTGATGTATGAACAGGTATCTTGAAAACAGCATTGAACAAATTGCTGAAAACAGCACATACAAATCATTTGAGCATATTTATAGGATACACAAAAAAAGTGCAATAAAAAAATGGGTTGCAGGTATTCTTATTGCATTGGGTATAATTCTTTTTTTACCGTGGACGCAAAATGTAAGAACAAAAGGAAATGTTACCACGCTTCGCCCCGAACAAAGAACACAAGAACTCAACAATATTATTGCCGGAAGTGTGGTAAAATGGTATGTAAAAGAGGGCGATCATGTAAATAAGGGCGATACCATTTTGCAACTTGGCGAAGTAAAGCCGGAGTATTTCGACCCGCAATTATTAAAACGTACACAGGAACAAATTGATGCAAAATCTATAAGTGCAGAAAACTATAAAAGCAAAGCAGGAACTGCCGTTACACAGATTACCGCATTAACACAGTCAAGAGATCTTAAACTTAGCCAGGTTGATATAAAACAAAAGCAACAGCTGTTGAAAGTGCAAAACGACAGCATAGATCTTATAACAGCAAACAATGAATTAAGTATTGCTAAGCGCCAGGCAGATGCAGCGCAGCAAATGCTCGACAGCGGCGTAATTGCGCTCACAGATTTTGAAAAAAGAAAAATAAGTTTTCAAAACGCCCTTGCAAAAAGAATTAGTACAGAAAATAAATTGCTGCAGTCAAAACAGGAATTAATAAATATTGCTTTGGAAAAAAATAATACCATTCAGGATTATACAGACAAAATATCCAAGGCACAAGGAGATCGTTTTGCCTCTTTGTCAAGTGCGGCATCTGCAGATGCAGATGTTACAAAACTGCAAAATGTATATGCAGGGTATGATGCACGTAACAAGCTTTATTATGTTTTGGCTCCGCAAAGCGGGCAAATTATTCAAATAAAAAAAGCAGGCATCGGTGAAATTGTAAAAGAAGGAGAACTGATTACGGAAATAGTCCCCGATCATTTTCAATATGCAGTTGAGATGTTTGTAAATCCAATGGATCTGCCGCTTATAGCTGCCGGACAGAAAGTACGTTTTGTTTTTGATGGTTTTCCCGCAATTGTTTTCCAGGGCTGGCCCGCTGCATCTTACGGAACATTTGGCGGTATTGTAACCGCAATTGAAAACAATACAAATAAAGACGGAAAATTTCGTGTACTGGTTACAGAAGACAGTACAGATAAAACTTGGCCGCCGCAATTGCGTATTGGCGGCGGAGCCAGTGGCATTGCATTGCTGAAAACCGTTTCGGTATGGTATGAGCTATGGAGAAACATCAATGGTTTTCCGCCGGAATATTATAAACCACAGCAAACAGAAACAATAAAGCAGTAATTTATGTACCCAGCCGTTGAATAAGTATAAAGCTTTCGTTGCGTCGCACTCTTGTACGTCTGGTCCGCGATTCGGCAAGACTAAAAGTCCCGAAGAAATTCAGATTTAGTTATAGTCTATTTGATTTGTATTATTCAGTACAAGAGTGCAATATAATCCAGCCTTAAAGAGAAAATGAGAAAAACAAATGCCTCCTACAAAAAATAAACACATTTCAGTAATGAAAAAATTTTTATTAAGTATTATTTATTGTTACGTGCATTGCATTTTAACTGCACAGGAAAAAAATGTTTTTACCGTAGATGACTTTGTGCAGCAGGTTAAACAATTTCATCCTGTTGCAAAACAGGCAAACCTTATTACAAAACAGGCAGTAGCAGCGGTTACGGCAGCCAGGGGAAATCTTGATCCTGCAATTATGTTTGATGCATCCCGAAAAACATTTGATGGGAAAAATTATTATTTCTACACCAACCCCGAATTGAAAATTCCTATATGGATCGGTGCAGATATAAAAGCCGGGCTTGAAAGTAATGGCGGTGCATATCTTAACCCCGAAGTAACGAGCGGCAATACAAGTTATATGGGTGTAGAAGTGCCGCTTGCAAAAGGATTGTTTATGGACAAAAGAAGGGCTGCCATACAACAGGCGAAAATATTTCAAAGCCAAAGCACACAGGAGCGGGCACAAATTTTAAATGACCTTTTATTTGATGCGTATACAACTTACTGGCAATGGGCAGGCTCATACACTTTGTATAATTTATACAACAGGTTTTTGCAAACAGCATCCCAAAGATTTAGGCTGGTAAAAATTGCTTTTATAAATGGCGACCGCTCTTCAATGGATACGCTTGAAGCATATACGCAACTGCAAAATTTTGAAATGTTACAGACAGATGCATTTATGAAACTTAATGACGCATACCTGGAGCTTTCTACTTTTCTGTGGCAGCAAAACGATAGTGCATACACATTGCCAGCAACATTTATTCCTGATACAGTTCGCTTCGGCGAACCATTACAATATCAGTCGCAGGAAGAGCTTGTAAACACTGCTTTTTTGCAAAACCCATTACTAAATATTTATAACTACAAGCTTGATGCATTGCAGGTAGAAAAGAAATTAAAATTTCAAAATCTCTTACCTGTAATAAATGCAAAAGTAAATATTTTAAACAGGGAATATAACGTACTTAAAGGATTAAACGCTGGATTTATAGAAAACAATTACAAGTGGGGAATAGATTTCAAATTGCCTTTGTTTCTGAGGCAAGGGCGTGGCGATTACCAAAAAGCTAAGCTTAAAATAGAAGAAGCAAATTATGCACTTTCAGTAAAGCGCCGCGAAACTGAAAATAAAATACGTTCTTACTATAATCAGTTTACACAGATGCAAAACCAATTAGCAATAATGCAAAGCGCTTTCAATAATTACAATATTTTATTAAAGCAGGAAGAGCTTCGCTTTCGTAATGGAGAGTCTTCGCTCTTTATTGTAAACAGCCGGGAAAATAAAATGATAGAGGCGGGGCAAAAATTAGTTGAGTTAAGAATCAAGTATCAGAAAACGTACTATGCGGTGCAATGGGCTGGTGGGTTGCTCCGATGATTCTTTGCAAAGCCTTTTAGATTTTTTAAATCACAAGATTTCTTTTCTTTATATAAGCATGCCACAATATAAACGCAGCAAGGGTTCTGTAAGGTTTCCAACCATTTGCAAGCAAAAGAATTTCTTCTTTGTCTGTCTGCATATCTAATCCTTTTACTTCTTTAACGCTTTTCATTAAAGCAATGTCTCCGGTAGGAAAACAATCGCAGCGATGCAATGCCATCATCATGAAAACATCAACGGTCCAGTCTCCAATTCCTTTTAATTTTTTCATTTCTGTTCTTAAAGACTCGTCATCCATTTCAATAAGTTTTTCTATCAACAATTCACCATTTACAATTGACAAGGCAAGATGTTTTGCATAAATAATTTTTTGTCTGCTGAAGTAACAAGCTTTCATTTCTTCATCTGATAACGATAAAACTTTTTCAGGAGTAATGTGTCCAATCTTTGCTTCAAGCTTTAATAAGGCTGCTTTTGCAGAAGCAAGGGAAACCTGTTGTTCCAGTATAATGTGAATGAGTGTGGCAAAAGAAGGGATGCGACTCCAGAATGGAGGATATCCATACTGCTTGATTACCGTTTTGAGGTCTTTATCTTTTTTAGCAAGTTTATCGCAAAGCGAAATAAAATTATCTTCGTTAAAACACTCCATATTTATTCGTTAACCCTGAAATGATTCAAAATGAAACAATTTTTATCGCTGCTGTTTTTAGTTATAACAGTATACTCTTATGCACAGCAAACATACAGCGTAACTATGAATGGCATTGGCCCTTTTAAACTCAATATGAAAAAAACTGATCTGGAAAAGATACTTGGTAAAGAAATAAAATTGAAAAATCTATTAAAAGAAGACTGGACTTATGATACCGTTTCTTATGATTACAACAACATTTCTTTCACGTTTGTATTTGACAGGCAATCGGCAGACGAGAAAAATTATGATATCATTCTCCGCGAAATAAAAAGCAATTCTACATTCTTGAAAACACCATCCGGCATTACGATTGGCGATGATAAGATAAAGATCATTAATACCTATGAAGCATATACTATCTGGATCGTTCCTGATTATGAAAATAATTACACTTCCAGAAGTAAAACACGTGCAACAATCTGGGTACAAAGTGACGATGGAGGCAACAACATACAGTTTCACACGAATATGAACAAAGTAGAATCAATAAGTGTTACCTGGAATGAAAACTACGACTAAGCAATTTTCTGTTTGCTTTTAAATTTCTCTATAAAGTCTTTGGAGAATTGGCTAAGAATAAGCCTGCCACTAATCGCAGCTCTTTCATGCAATAATTCGTCCCAGTGTTCTGTGCCTTTCCATAAAGCTTTTTTCAGTTCGTGCATTGCTTCAGGATTATAGTGAGAAAGCGAAGTAGATAATCTTGTTATGCTATCATCCATGCCTGAAATTTCTGCATGCAATTCTGCAAACAAACCTTTGCGTCTTGCCCAGTCTGCAGGTCTCCACAAACCCGCATCAATTGCTAACTGCGAAAATGCAGATGTACCCATCTTCCTTTCAACTGCCGGACCAACAACAAACGGTCCAATACCTAGTGCAAGTTCACTTAGTTTTATTTCCGCGCCTTCTGCAGCAATGGCATAATCCGCAGCGGCAGCAATACCTACGCCACCACCTACACATTTGCCATGCACACGTGCAATGATCAGCTTAGAACATTTACGCATAGCGTTAATAACATTTGCAAAGCCACTAAAAAATTTTACACCTTCTTCCTTTGTGGTAATCGCCGCAAGCTCATCAAAGGATGCGCCTGCACAAAATGCTTTATCCCCTGCAGAGCGCAGCACAATAACTTTGGTAACAGCATTCAAACCTTCACTATGAATATCGTGTGCAAGTGTTTCCAGTATTTTGCCTGGTAAAGAATTGCTTTGCGGATGAAAAAATTCAATAGTTGCTATTCCATGTTCGCGTTCAACTTTTACATATCCTTCTTTAAATTCCTGTATCATAGTGTAAGCATTAAAGTTTTGAAAGATAGTATTAAGTTAATCAAATTTTATATTAGCAAAGCGAAAGAAAATTGTAAACTTTTTTAAACCGGACATTTAAATAAGCATCAAGCTTTCGTTGCGTCGCACTCTTGTACGCTTTGTTCAATAATGATCTGAACGATGAAGTGAGTGACACAACAGGCGATGCTATAAAAATCAGAAGATGGGAAATAAAATTACTTTTCTTTTTTCTTCACCATTGTAAGAATTGTTGCAATGCCAATATGTTCATCATTGCTGTCAAACATTTCAACATACCATTTAACAATGCCTTTTGTAATATCATTTTCATCTTTTAATTCCTGCGCAATTTTTTCTTTGCATGTAAAGCGTACATATATGGTTGTGTCAGCATACACGGGTTTTGTAAAACGCAACTCATCAATGCCGTAATTCAACAATACCGGGCATTTTGCGCTGTTCTCTACAAACAAACCCGCAGCAGCACTCATGATAAGATAGCCATGCGCAACAGGTTTTTCAAACAATGTTCCTGCAAGTGAAGTATGATCTGTATGCGCATAAAAATGATCCCAGCTGAGATTGGCAAATGCTTTTATATCTGCATCAGTGATTGTTCTTTTTCCTGAAATAATTTGCTCACCAATTCTTACATCTTCAAAATATTTTCTGAAAGGATGAATGTTATCTGTTATGCCTTTTGCATTGGGTTGATAAACATTTGAGATAGCAGTAATAGTTGTTGGCGAACCTTGAATAGCTACACGTTGCATATAATGTTTTACGCCACGCACACCACCCATTTCTTCACCGCCCCCTGCCCTGCCGGGTCCGCCATGCACCAGCAATGGCAGCGGCGAGCCATGACCGGTACTTTCTTTTGCACAATCATTATTCAATACCAAAATTCTTCCATGATGTGATGCTGCACCTAATACATATTTTTTCGCAATGCTATCATTTGCTGTAACTATTGATGAACACAAAGAGCCTTTACCCATCTTTGAAAGATGAATGGCTTCATCTATTGAACTGTATGGCATTAGGGTAGAGACGGGGCCAAATGCTTCCACTTCATGCGATTCCGTTGTACGCAATGGATTTTCATTCAGTAATAATAGCGGACTTATAAAAGCACCTTTGTTTGCATCTGCGTCAATAACTTCAACACTATCCAATGAGCCATAAATAATTTGTGACGAAGCCAATAATTTTTGCACCTGAGCTTTTACTTCTTCTTTTTGACCTTGCCCGGCAAGCGAACCCATTTTTACTTTTTCATTCAATGGGTTGCCGATGGTTGTTTGTGCCAATGCTTTGCCCAATGCAATATGTACATCTTCCAGTTTGTTTGCAGGAACAAATATTCTACGGATAGCAGTACATTTTTGCCCCGCTTTCGTGGTCATTTCTTTGCGCACTTCTTTTATAAAAATATCCCACTCAGGCATTGAAGGCGTTACATCTTCTCCAAGCACAATGCAATTCAAAGAATCCGCTTCCATATTGAATGGAACATTTTCACGCATAATGTTTGTATTACTTTTCAACATTAATCCTGTTGATGCAGAGCCTGTGAAAGTTATTACATCCTGGGATGTTACATGATCCAGAAGATCACCTGCGGAACCACAGATTAATTGTAATGCCCCTTCAGGTAAAATATTTGATGCAATAATTTCTTTTACCACTGATTCGGTAAGAAAAGAAGTTACGGTTGCTGGTTTCACCACAGCAGGCATACCTGCCAATAAATTCACCGCAATTTTTTCCAGCATGCCCCACACCGGAAAATTAAAAGCATTGATATGAATAGCCACACCCTCTTTTGGTACAAGCAAATGATGCCCCATGAAAGTATTGTTTTTACTTAAGTTGTGACCTTCACCGTCCAAACAAAAACTTTCATCAGGGAATTTGCGGCGCAAAGAGGCGTTGGCAAAAAGATTTCCGATGCCGCCTTCAATATCAACCCAGCTATCTGCTTTAGTTGCACCGGTTTGATAACTGATGGTATAAAATTTTTCCAAATGATTGCGTAGATGTAAAGCGAGCAATTTAAGCATAGCGCCCCTTTGTTGAAAGGTCATGCCGCGCAAAACCGGTGAGCCAACATTTCTTCCATACTCAAGCACAGATTTAAAATCCAATCCCTTTGTAGAAGCGGCTGCTATTGTTTCTCCTGTTACTGCATTGTATAATGCTTGCCCATCACCATCTCCGTTAATCCATTTGCCTGTTACATAATTTCCCAGTTTTTGCATGGCTTTAAATTTTCGTCAGCAAAGCTAACAAATGGCAGGATTGGCCAGCTATAACTTTTTCGGTTGTATCTTGCGGCCGCAGTTTTACTGATTAATGCAGGGAAATTCTTCTGGTATCTTCACTATTTTAAGGTAAACCTGCTAAGACCTATAATGAAACATTTAGAAAATGCGTTTTACTAAAAATAATCCCAACTATGCCTGACCAAAAGCTTACCGCCGCTATTACTGCCATTGGTGGATATGTACCCGATTATCGTTTAACCAACCAGGAACTGGAGCAGCTCGTAGCTACCAGTAATGACTGGATCGTTACCCGTACCGGCATCAAAGAACGCCGCATTTTAAAAGACCCGGAAAAAGCAACCAGTGATCTTGCTATTGAAGCGATCAATGAAGTGTTGCGAAAGAAAAATCTTGATCCAAAAGAGATCGAATGTATCATATGCTGCACCATGACACCAGATATGCAGCTCACGGTAACTGCAGCTTATATTGCCTGGAAAATTGGTGCAGAGAACGCATGGGGGTACGATTTTACAGCAGCATGTTGCGGTTTTATCTTCGGACTTACTACTGCAGCCAGCTATATCGAAAGTGGCCGTTATAAAAAGATAATTGTTGTTGGTGTAGATAATATGAGTGCTTTTGTTGATTACCAGGATCGCAATACATGCATACTCTTTGGCGATGGTGGTGCAGCGGTATTGGTGGAACCCAATACAGAAGGGCTTGGCGTTATCGACAGCAAATTTGGAAGCAATGGTTATGGCCGCCAGTTGATGAACCAGAAAGCAGGCGGTTCTTTAAAACCTGCCACACATGAAACCGTAGAAGCACGTGAACATTTTGCTTATATGGATGGCAAAGCGGTATTTAAATATGCCGTAACCTGCATGAGCGAATCAATTACTACAGTTATGCATCGCAACAATCTAACTCCTGATGATATTGCATGGGTGGTGCCGCACCAGGCTAACCTGCGCATCATTGAAGCGGTTGCAAAAGAAGTAGGCATGCCTATGGAAAAGGTAATGCTGAACATTGAGAAATTTGGCAACACTATTGCCGGAACAATTCCTTTGTGTTTGTGGGAGTGGGAACCACGTTTAAAGAAAGGAGATAATATTATTCTTGTTTCTTTTGGCGGCGGCTTTACCTGGGGCGCCACGCTATTGAAATGGGCTTACGATCCTGCATAAATTTAAATTGAAACAAATAAAGCCGGTAATTTTTTGGTTACCGGCTTTTGTATTTTATGGCGTCGGTTGTTGTGTCACTCACTTGTACGTTTGGAATTTTTTTTGGCTTTTATTTTAGCGTATAAAGAATTTTTAATTCGTTTGTACAAGTAACTTTCACTATTACCAAAGCTCACTGCACGTAGCCGTGTTGCGTCAGAAAAACAAAAATTGGTGTAACGTTTGGTCTGTCATTTTTTGCATGACCTATTTTTCGTTATAACTTTTTCTGTCATTAAAAGCTTGCTCAAATTCTTGCTTAAAGGCTGTGTAACCGTCCCTTATGGGTACTTTTGGTTGCAGAATTAAAAACGGTACGCACAAGTGAGTGACACAACAGGCGATGACCAAAGTGATGCAGCTTGTAACAAAAAAATCAATCCACTTCAGATACTCCGCCTGATACCGCAAACTTCATTGCTTCTGCAGAACTGATGTGATCAAGTATTTTTATTTTTTCTTTGGGTACAAAATACATTACACCGGTAAGTGCATACGACAAAGGAATATAAACAACAGAGTATTCGGCCATCTGAAAGTTGGCAGCGCTTTCCTGCGTAATAAAACCAAGACGCCAGATATCGGCGCCATCAACATTTGCCAGTACGGGTTTATCAAACTTTCTTTTGTTGCCGGTAAACGCTTCAAGAAAATCTTTTACCGATTTATAAATAAATTTTATACCTGGGGTACGTTCCAGTAAACCATCCAGCAGATCAACCAGCCTGCTCATAACAAAGGAAGAAGATACCCGTCCTACGAATAATACAATAAGGATAGCAACGATGAAACCAAGACCGGGGATTCTTTTTAGTTCACCTTCTCCATCTGTGCCAAGCAGTTGCGGAAATAGTGAGTGGATGATATTGGGAAGTATATTATCGACAGTAGTAAACAGCCACCATACAGCGTAAATAGTTATGCCCAATGGTGCAATTATAATAAGCCCCTGGAAAAAATATTGCAGCAGTTTTTTCCAGTGGAAGGAATCTGATACGCGGTGTTTCCAGTCAGACATAAGCGGATAATTTAATGATAAAGTAAACGATTATTCGGCAGAGGTGTAGTTGTTTTTCCATTAATCAAATCATATAACCATTTATACAGCGGAATAAAAATAATTTCAAGGAAACTTGAATTACAAAAAAAGTTTCCATAGTTTTGCGGCCGCAATTATTAAGTGAATATGGAAATGAAAGAAAGAATACAACAAAAGGCAAAAGAACTCTTTATGCGTTATGGGTTCAGGTCTGTAACAATGGATGAGATTGCCGGTCAGCTTGGCATAAGCAAGAAGACTGTTTACCAGTTCTTTGAAGATAAAGACAGTCTGGTTGAAGCGGTAATGCAGAAAGAAATGAATTACATGCATGATGAATGCATGAAACAAATGCGGGAATCAGACAACGCTATTGATGAAATTTTCAAGGATATGGATTCTATGGAAAAAGTGATGGACAGTATGAATCCACAGATCATTTTCGACCTGGAAAAATTCTATCCAAAAACCTTTGAAAAATTTAAAAAGCATAAGCACACTTTTCTGCTTGATATTATAAAAAAGAACCTGCAGAGAGGTATACAGGAAGAACTGTACCGCAATGATTTTGATATTGATATTATTGCAAGATTCAGGCTCGAAAGCTCCTTTGTAGCATTTAGCCAGGAGACTTTTCCTTTTGGTAAATACAACCTGCTGCAGGTTTCCAACGAAATATATTTTCTTTATATGCATGGCATAGCTACGGCAAAGGGTAAAAAACTGATTGAGAAAAATATACAGCAAAGACAAAAAAATAAATCATTAGCAATATGAATTGGAGAAAGGGATTTATTATTGGCCTGTTTGTGCTTTCAGTTAAGACGCAGGCACAGGATCAAAAGCAAAACGACACCATACATACATTTTCTGTAAAGCAATGCGTTGATTTTGCTGCGAAAAATAATGTACAGGTAAAAAACGCCATCACAGATCTTAAAGAACAGGTGCAAACAAACAGGGGCATTACTTCTGCGGCATTACCAAATGTAGCAGCAAGCGGAAGCCTTACTGATTATTTAAAAATACCGACGAACCTATTGCCCGGTGAATTTTTCGGGCAGCCGGCGGGCACTTTTATTCCTGTGAAATTTGGTACACAGTATAACGCAAATGCAGCACTTACACTACAGCAGGTAGTTTTTGACGGACAGGTTTTTGTTGGCTTGCAGGCAAGAAAAACAGCGGTGGATTTTTACACAAAGAACATTGATGTAGTTCTTGAAAATGTGAAATCAAACATTTATAAGGTTTATTACCAGCTTGTAGCCAGCAACACACAGATTGCACAAATAGATGCAAACATAGAGCGTCTTACAAAACTGGAACACGATGCCAATGAACTTTTTAAAAATGGTTTTGCAGAAAAGATTGATGTAGACAAAGCAAGCGTACAATTGGCAAATCTGCAAACAGAAAAACAATCAGCACTTAACCAGATTGCAAACGGATACTTAGGATTGAAATTGTTAATGGGTATGTCTGTAAAAGATTCACTCGTACTCACCGATTCAATCTCTGATGAAAAAGTAAAAGAAGGGTTGCTAAATGAAGGCGTTTATGATTACAAGAGCAGGGTGGAATATCAATATGCAGAACTTGGTAAACGGTTAAATGAGTTTAATGTAAAAAGATATAAACTAAGTGCTTTACCTACATTAAGATTGAATGGCGATTACAGTAAAAACGCACAACGTACCAGGTTCGATGTTTTTGGCAAGGGAGATTGGTTTACCACAGCTTATGTTGGATTGAACCTAAACCTCTCTTTGTTTGATGGTTTTGCAAGAAAATCTAATCTTGAAAAGGCAAAGCTTGATGTACAGAAATCCAATGATCAGATAGATTTTCTTAAACTCTCTATTGATAAAGAAGTAGAAGAAGCTACCAACAATTTCAGGAATGCTGTGAATACGCTGGATTTCCAGAAAAAAAATATTGAGCTAGCTGAAAAAGTATATGAGCAATCAAAGAAAAAATATGAAATAGGCACAGGCAGTACAACAGAAATAACGAATGCCCAGACGGACCTTCGCATTGCTCAAAACAATTACATCAACGCCTTGTACACGGCAATTATAGCCAAAGTAGATTATTTAAAAGCAACGGGTAAACTCTAATTGTAAAATGAATTTTAAAGACAACTATATGCAAAAGATCGTAAACATTGTTTTATTTGGTTCTGCACTTTTTCTCGCATCATGCGGTGCAAAAAGTGATGCAACGAATAACGGTGGTCTTGCAGCTAAAAAAGCGCAACTGGAAGAACTGAAAAAACAACAACAGAAAATAGGAGATGATATTACCAGACTTGAGGCAGATATTGCGAAACTCGATCCATCTTCTGCAAAGACAGAGAAAACAAAACTTGTCGCAATAGACTCTGTTGAAACAGGAACATTCACACACTATATAGATCTGCAGGGCACAGTAACATCTGACAATATTTCTTATGTTTCTCCACGCGGACAAGGCGGTTTGGTAAAACAGATTTTCGTGAAGCAGGGAGATCATGTAAGTAAAGGACAGCAGTTATTAAAGCTGGATGATGCTGTATATCTCAAAAATCTTCAGCAGGCGCAAACACAATTGTCTTATGCACAAGATCTCTATCGCCGCCAAAAAAACCTGTGGGATCAACAGATAGGAACAGAGTTGCAGTTGATACAAGCCAAACAAAATGTAGATCAGTTAAACGACCAGATTGCTACCATAAAAGAACAATGGAGCATGACCAATATTTATGCAGATGTATCAGGTATTGCAGAGCAGGTAAATGTACGTGTAGGAGAATTCTTTACTGGTTATGTTGGTCAAACGCCACAGATAGCAATTGTAAACAATGAGCATTTAAAAGTACGTGTGCAGGTTCCTGAAAATTATGCAGATCGTGTAAACACCGGAACGAACATGATCGTTTCATTGCCTGATGCCAATAAGACTTATAATACAGCTGCATCGGTTTCAGGAAAGATCATTGATCCCAACAGCCGCTCATTCTATGTTGACGCGAAACTACCGTCAGACAAGGATCTCAGGCCAAATCAGGTTGCACTCGTTAAGTTGCAGGATTATGTTGCAACCAACGCTATCACTATCCCTGTTAATACTTTACAAACAGATGAAAAAGGAAAATTTGTATTGGTTGCTGTAAACGAAAACGGCAAATGGATAGCAAAGAAAAAACCAATTGAGATCGGTCAGTTGTATGGCAGTTTTATAGAAATAAAAAGTGGGTTGGAAAAAGGTGATAAAATAATTACCGATGGTTACCAGGGTTTATTTGACGGACAACCAATAACAATAGAAGCGAAATAAATTTTATGAACCCTGCAGCAGAATATCTATGATGCTTCTGTTGCGTCGCACTCTTGTACAGCATAACAGCCGTCGACTGATGACGGTCGACTGTTGATAGTTGTTCCGAACATACAAGAGAGTGACACAACCGGCGATGACCAAAGAACAGAAAGATGACACCAAAATATTTCAAAAGCATTTTATGAGCGCATTAGAAAATTTTACGGATAAGTTTAAACAGTTTAAGCCCACTACGTGGAGTATAAAAAATAAAACTTCTATATACCTGCTAATGCTTATTGTGAGCATTATAGGTGTTTACCAGTTTATATCATTGCCGAAAGAACAATATCCTGATGTAGTGCAGCCGCAGATCTATGTACAAACCATTTATGTTGGTAACTCTCCTAAAGACATAGAGAATCTTGTAACGAGGCCCATTGAAAAACAGATCAAAAGTATCAGCGGCGCAAAGATTAATAAGGTTACAAGTACATCGCAACAGGATTTTTCTGTGATAATAGTTGAATTTAGTACCGATGTAAAAACAGATGTGGCATTACAGAAAGTAAAAGATGCGGTAGATAAATCTAAACAGGATCTGCCCACAGATCTTACACAGCAACCAACTGCACTGGAGATCAGTACTTCTGATTTCCCGATCATGTATGTAAATGTGAGCGGGAATTTTGACCTGATGCAATTGAAAAAATATGCTGATGATGTAAAAGACAGTTTGGAAAATATTTCGCAGATCAATCGTGTTGATGAAATAGGTGCACCTGAAAGAGAGTTCCAGATAAACGTTGACAGGCCACGCATGCAGGCTGCTGGTGTTACTTATGATGATATTGCCAATGCTGTAGCAAGAGAGAATGTAGATATATCAGGAGGTTTGCTGCAGGTAGGGAATATGAAACGCAACCTGCAATTGAAAGGTCAATTTAAAACTTCTTTCGATATAGAGCAGGTTGTTATAAATAATATAAGAAGTTCCCCAATTTATTTACGGGATATTGCTACCATAAAAGATACCATAAAGCAAAGCGAAAGTTATGCGCGGCTGAATGGCAATTCTGTTATTACGCTTAGCATTTTAAAAAGGCCCGGAGAAAACTTAATTGAAACATCAGACCAGGTAAAGCAGGTAGTAGAGCGTATGAAGGCATCTCAGTTGCCGCCCAAGCTTGATGTTATTGTTACCAGCGATCTGAGTAATGCTACACGCACTTCTTTGAATGACCTGGTTAATTCAATCGTTATCGGGTTTATACTTGTATTGGTGATACTGATGTTTTTTATGGGCGTGGTAAATGCATTCTTTGTAGCATTGAGTGTGCCGCTGAGTGTGTTTGTTGCATTTATGTTTATGCCCGCAGCAGATTATATAGTGGGTACGCATGTAACACTAAACTTCATGGTGTTGTTTGCATTACTGTTTGCATTGGGTATAATAGTAGATGATGCCATTGTGGTAATTGAAAATACGCATAGGATCTTTGTTCAAGGGAAAGGGCTGTTACGATCTGACAAAGCAGCAATGATGGCTGCCGGGGAGGTATTTGTTCCGGTACTGGCAGGAACCGTTACCACACTTGCGCCATTTTTTCCTCTTCTATTCTGGCCGGGATTGATCGGTAAGTTCATGATATATATTCCAACGATCCTCATTTTTACACTTGTGGCATCGCTGATCGTAGCGTTTATTATGAATCCGGTTTTTGCAGTTGACTTTATGAATCATGAAGAACATGATGGAAAATCGAAAACAGCCATATTCAAAAAACCAGGATTATGGATAGCTGTTGTATTGGCTTTTATTCTTGATATAGCTGGTCAGACTTTTTGGGGCAATCTATTGTTTACGCTTGTGATCTTATCGCTTTTCAATCGATTTGTGTTAGCAGGTGCGATCCATAGTTTTCAGAAAAAAGCATTGCCATGGATCATGGGTCATTACGAATCGTTGCTTCGCTGGGCCTTGAAAGGATGGAGGCCTGTATATTTATTGATAAGCGTATTTGGGTTACTCATATTTTCTGTGATACTTTTCGCAATAGTAAGCCCACCTGTGGGACTTTTTCCAAAAGCTGACCCCAACCAGATCTATGTTTATTTAAAACTGCCTGTAGGTACTGATGTAGATTATACAGATTCTGTTACACATACCATTGAAGCAAAAGTAAACAGGGTGCTGGGTATTGACAAAGCGCACAACAAAACAAACCCAATTGTTGAAAGTGTTATCAGCAATGTGGCAAAGGGCGCAGGCGATCCTTTTAACGGAGACCAGAGTGTCCATCCTGAATGGGGTCGCGTACAGGTTTCCTTTTTAGAATTTTCCAAGCGTAATGGATTAAGTTCAAGACCTTATCTTGATTCTATACGCAATGCTATAAAAGGAATTCCCGGTGCAGAAATTTCTGTTGCCCAGGAACAAGGCGGCCCACCGGAAGAACCACCTGTTAACGTAGAAATCTCCAGTGATGATTTTGATGTGCTTACTAAAACAGCTGCAAGCTTTAAATATTATCTTGATTCATTACAGATTCCCGGCATAGAGGAATTAAAAATGGATGTTGATCTCAGTAATCCTGAAATAACACTTACTGTTGACAGGGAGCGTTGTATGCGTGAAGGTCTGAGCAGTGCACAGGTTGGTACAGAAATAAGAACGGCTTTATTTGGTAAAGAAGTTTCCAAAATAAAAGATGGCAAAGACGAATATAAAATTCAATTGCGCAATAATGAGTTGCAACGTAGAGATCTTACTGATCTTTTAAATATGTCCATTACCTTCCGCGATTTTGCAACAGGCTCGGTTAAAAATGTTCCCATTGCATCGTTGGTAAATTTCGACTATACCAATACACTTGGCAGTGTTAAGCGCAAAAATTACAAACGTGTAATTACTGTGCGTTCTAACCTGCTTACTGAATATCAGAGCAAACAGAGTGAAATAAACACGCAAATCGCAGCGGCTATACAGCAGTATGGCGCACAGAAGCCTGATAATGTTAGTATACAACAAACAGGCGCCAACGAACAGATACAGGAAACATTCAGCTTTCTTGAAAAGGCAATGGTAGCAGCCATGTTGATCATATTGTTAGTATTGGTTATTCAGTTTAACTCTGTAAGTAAATCAATAATTATTCTTACAGAAATATTATTCAGCATTATTGGTGTTATTCTGGGCTTCTCACTTACAGGTATGGAATTAAGTGCTGTAATGACGGGTATTGGCATTGTTGGTCTTGCAGGTATCGTGGTAAAGAATGGAATTCTTGTAATTGAATTTACAGATGAGTTACGTGCAAGAGGCATGAAGACAAGAGAAGCGGCTATAGAAGCAGGTAAAACACGTATCATTCCTGTGTTGCTTACAGCACTTGCAGCAATACTTGCATTGATACCATTGGGCATTGGGTTCAATATAAATTTTATAACACTATTTTCAGAATTGAACCCGCATATTTTCTTTGGTGGAGATAGCGCAGCATTCTGGAAACCGCTTTCATGGACAATCATCTTTGGCCTTGCATTCGCATTTTTTATGACGTTGTTCATGGTGCCCAGTATGTATATAATTGTAGAACGTTTGCGCAGACCAATGCGCCGCATGTATGGCGGTAAATGGGTAAGCTTTATGGGCATACCGCCACTAACATTACTATTTATACCAATGGTAATTGTTACTTCACTTTATCACAGGATTGAAAGGAAAAGACGTGCAAGAAAATTGAAGGATAATAAAAATGTAAATGAAGCATTTATTGGAAGTTGGTTTTAAAACAAAATAGTTTTTTTACAACAAAGCCGTTCATGTTTTAAATGAACGGCTTTTTCTTTTGTTACAAGCTGCATTTTTTCATAGCATCGCCTGTTGTGTCACTCACTTCAACTTTTGAAATATTACTGAGCAAATTATAGGCAACGTATATTCTTTGTCTGGCAACTATATATTTTACTCATGTTGTCTGCAGTTATAATTTCTCTACAATTTTATAAATATTAGCTTTTAGTTTTTGTTTTAAAGTAATTGTCATTATATAATGCACTATTAGTTCTGATTTCGAATTCAGCGAATCCTTGCTGTATAACTTTATCTTGTATTGTTTATTTATAGAGTCAGGCATGACTAAGTAATAAAAGTATTTCTCATTGTTTTTGACCTGCGAAATAAATACGCTATCAGCGTATTGTCTTATTTGATTTATTGTATCAAATTGTGAATAGAAATTTGTCTTCCATTCCTTACCAAATCTTTTTTCCAAAATTTTGTAAGCCGAATCATTTGCCTTTTGAACACTGTCCATTGTTGTTTTTGTCACAACGCAACCAATTGGAGAGTATTTAAATCCATAACTTTTAGCGAGAAAGTTCATTTGAGTTATTGCTTCTAAATCTGGAATCCCTGTCGTGAAGATTTTCAGAGATGTATCATCTAGGGCGCTAAATGTTATTAGCTGTTGTCTATTGGTGCCACATGAAAGTAAATAAAAGGCAAGAAGAAATAAACCTGATTTAAGCATAAAAGCTTTTTCTATTAGATGCGGCGATTTTGAATTTCCACAATAATCGCAGCCAACTTACTTCTTTACGCTATATACTTAACTACATGCTCACGCCATTATCTTCACAACCATTTCTTTCATCAGGTCAGCATCTTCCGTACCGCTGTCGTTAATACCGATACTTTTTAAATTGTATTGATGCAGCAAAAGCAATATTTTTTCTACACCATCATAGCCGTAATTATTCATAGAAAGTTGTGCCGCTTTTACAGCAAAATTATTTCTGAATATTCCAAACAGCGCCTGTTCATTTTTATTTTCCATGCCATAGATAGAATATATTTTACTGAAATAACTATATAATGTTGGCAGTAATAATTGTATGGGAGCTGCTTTAGGGTTAGCAGCGAAGTATTGAATGATGCGTATAGCTTTTGCAAGATTCTTTTGCGCAATCGCATCCTGCAGTTCAAATACATTGAATTCTTTGCTGATGCCAATATATTTTTCAATGTCTTCTTCTGTAATACTTTTCCTGGCGCCAAGATTTACAGAAAGCTTTTCTACTTCGTTTTGTAAGCGGTTAAGATCATTACCAATATGATCTACCAATAATGCTAATGCTCTTGGGTTAATGGTTAAACCATGCGATGCGATCATTTGTCCCGTCCATTCAGGAAGCTGATTATCGTATAACTTTTTGGTAGTAACGACTTCGCCCTTTTCTTTAATGAGCTTCGCAAATTTGGTACGTGCATCTAATTTTTTGTCTTTATAGCCTACTACAAAAATGGTAGAGACCAAAGGCCTGCTCACATAATTTTCCAACTTTTCAATATCTTTCATCTGTTGCGCTTCTTTCAGCAATACCACTTGTTTTTCGGCAAACATGGGGTAACGCATGCAGGCATTTACGACAGATGCCCAGTCAGCATCGCGTCCATAAAAAACAGTAAGATTAAAGCCTGCTTCGCTTTCATTGAGAATATGGTGTTCCGCATAATTAATTACCATATCTATGTAATAAGGCTCTTCGCCTTCCAGCCAGTAAAGCGATTTGAAATTTTTCTTTTTCCACTCTGAGATGATCTTTTCTGCGGACATGCTGCAAATATAACTACCCACCTACATGCGAACAATAAATGAAAGAACGATCTCATTCTTAAAAATGATGTAAATACTTTGCGTTGAGGATTAAGACATGCAGCGAAAATCTGCGAACTGCACTCTTATAATTGCATGAAAGCGGCATTGATCATATTGGTACATGATCCCGTTCCCTGTACAGTAAAGACCGGTAAGGTTGATTTCATCAGTGAACAGGAGTCCTTTGCCATGCGTCGTCAGCTTTTAATGCATACCAGGCATATTACTATTGATTTGGATGCAGACAAGTTTCTTTTTGTAAATGAATCTTCGGATGATGATATATGGAACAGGAGTATTTATCTTAGAAGAATGCAGAGAGGCTGGGGAAGAGGAGACATAATGATGCATGCTTTTGAAACAGTTTTTAGAATGGGTTATTCAAAAGTTGTAATGATATGCAGTGACAGTATAGAAACAGAAACTACTCATCTTATACATGCTTATGATCATCTGAATAATTATGACGTTGTGATAGGGCCTGCACAGGAAGGGGGATATTATTTAATTGGTATGAAAAAAATGCAGCCATTGTTGTTTAAATATAAAGCATGGAATACACCGGTCTTATTACAGCAAACACTTGATGATATTGCACAACTGCGGTTAACTTATCACTTGCAGCAAGTGCTGAATGACGTGGAAGAAGAAAAAGAGAAATATCTTTTTAAACACAGGCAATAAAAAGCCATGTAGCTGAATAATGTTTGAACGTATAAGAGTGCAACGCAACAAAAGTTAAATAGTTGCTACGCTGCCTGGCTACAAAAATTGATCAATACTGCTTGAGCGACCTATACAAATTACAACCCTAACTCTTTTAAAGGATTCCAGAACCGTTTTTCAAAATCTATTACCTTATCTTTTTCGACCCTAACCCCTTCTTTTTCCAAAAGCTCCTGCATTCGGGTCGGTGTTTCAAAATGCATCTTGCCACTGAGCATTCCATTTCTGTTTACAACTCTTTGTGCCGGAACTTTTGGTTTAGCATACGATGCACCATTCATGGCCCATCCAACCATCCGGGCTGAAAGTTTTGTGCCGAGATAGCTGGCAATAGCGCCATAAGAAGTGACACGTCCCTTAGGAATTTGTCTTACTACAGCCCATACATCTTCGAAGAAAGAAAATTCTTTTGACTTATCTTTTACAGGAACTTTTTCTTTTTGCTTTTTTAGTATTGCGCTTTTCTTCATGATTGAAAGTTAGCAACTATTCGGATGAATCTTTTGCAATAGCATTGTTCTTTCTTTGCTGTAATAAATAGGTTTTTTGCGGTTCGGGAACAGCTTCAAAATTATAGGGACAGTGTAAACAGCCATTACCACAGCAATAACCGCGTTCCAGGTGGTATGCACTTGTAAAAACCATTAAACCAGCTTCATTAAAATAATAATGTGTTTGTTCAATCAATTTGCTGCTCACCGATCATGTTTTTTAGTATTTTGTCTTTTAAGGGATCAATTATCTTATTCAATCGAAACTGCAGGTAATGAATGCGGTTGCTACCGGCTATATCCAATCCTTCATAATGTGTTTTTATACTTAATTCTTTTCCTGGGGTGGTTTGCCTGTACACATCATCATAATCATCTAACAATTCAAGGTCGTAAAGGTTGATAACAGTTTTGGTGAAATTATAAAGTACCGGGCTGTCTGTTTTTAAATGAACCAGTCCATTATGTTGCAAAAACTGCTGGTATAATCTTAAAAACCTTGGGTGCGTAAGGCGCTTCTTCATTCTTGATAAACGCAACTGCGGGTCTGGAAAAGTTATCCATATCTCTGCAACCTCATCCTTACTAAAATAATCAGTAACCTTATCTATCTGTGAGCGTACAAAAGCAACATTGGAAAGCCCTTCCTCAAGCGCTGTTTTTGCACCACGCCATATCCTGTTTCCTTTAATATCTATACCAATAAAATTTCTTTGCGGGTAAAGCCTGCTTAATCCAATAGCATATTCTCCTTTGCCGCAGGCAAGTTCTAAAATAATCGGGCTTGTATTTTTAAAAAAATCGTTCCACTTGCCTTTTATACCTGCCGGATATTCCAGCACATTTGAAAAACTTTTGATCTCTGCAAAACGTATGAGTTTTTTTTGTCCCATAAAGCTGCAAATGTAGTGTCTCTAACAAAAGCCGGGTCCAAAAATCATTATCTGTAACGTATATATTTAATTGCGATTAATATTTAATTGCAATTGGGCAAACGATTGTGTACATTTAATAACTGTTCAAAATGTATGTTTGTCAGGTGAATCTGTTGGTTGACAATAGAATTATGAATGATCTTTGAAAATAGTAGTCAGGTATAATTGAAAGCAGCATGTTATAAAATTACTTTGCAAGTAATTAAAATATTTGCAGGTATACGAACAACTGTTCTTAAATCGTTTGAATAGGAAAAGAAAGCCACTAAAGCGAAATTGCAACGGGCTTTTGTAGCAATTCCTTTCAAAACCACAAACAGTCTTTCCAATGTCTACGATTCTGCCACCAGCCGCAACCTTGCACCGATTTGTGAAAAGTTTTTTGAAAAAGATCGAGCGGTTTAGTAAATTACTAATGTTTCATCATAAAAATATAAGTAAGCAAGATCCCTATTCGGATTAGCTGGATAAATACAAATGTCGTTTTTCGCTAACAAGCAGTTAGTTATGGTTAAGCGGTTGTGTTCCCACAATCGCTTTTTTATTTGGTTACAGGCTTTAGCCTTTCATGGCATCGCCTGTTGTGTCACTCACTTGTACGTCCGGAAGAACTGTCGACAGACCGTTCATGGCTGTTATGGAGCACAAGGGTGCGACGCAACAAAAGCCCCATTAATGCAAAAAAGCCGGAAACATAATGATTCATTTAACTTCTGAAACTGATGTTGCCTGCCATTTACTTTTTGGATTGTAATACTGCCACAACAATGAAGATAATTTTCTGGTAAGCACCCAGGCTTCATTATTATATTCCCAGCTTGTATCTGCATTATTTTTTGAAAAAATGCTGAAGATATAGGGGTTGTTGTTACTGTTTACGTACACTACTTCATTGCGGCTTTCATCCACAGCGCCATTTTTATCAGCAACAAAAACACCAGGTGGAATTTGAGAAAGAGCTTCTTCATCCCAATACTGGCGCCCTAACAACCGTAACATCTTTTCATCAGATGCTTTATCCAATAATTGATTATTTACAACCCGCTCCATAAATCCGGCTATTTCCCGTGGTGTTGTCTGGCCCCACCCGTATTGACTTCTGTCTGCTTCCCGCCCTGGTGTTCTGCTGTTAACACGGGTATTTTTAAAACCTAGACTATCGAGCAATTCATTGATCCTTTTACCACCGCCTGATAAGCCCTGCAGCCAAAGGCTGGCGCAGTTATCACTTATGGTAAGCATCAGCATCATTACTTTACTAAGCTCTATTGTGGCACTGTCTTTAAAAGAGGAAAGGATATCATCTCCTTCATCATAAAAAAGCGAATCTGTGTAAGTAAGCCGCTGATGATAATTAAGCTGGCCTGTAGTTATTTTATCCATAATGCCAAGCAGAATAGGCATCTTTACAATACTGGCCGTAGGAAAAACGGAATCAGCATTCAAGGCTACTATTTTATTATGTTTAAGGTCATGCACAAACACGCCAACATTACCATGAAAACCCTGCAGCAAAAATTTTATCTGCGACTGTAATTTTGTATCTGTTTTTTGTGCTGTTAATATTAATGGAATGCATAACAGAAGTAATAAAGTAGGTCGTAGCATAATTATATTAATTGAATTTTTGAAGTTAACTAATTTTAAAAAAGCACTTGCGCTGATTTTGCTTCACAAGTTTTGTTGCTAAACTGTTAAGGTGCTGAATGTATAATATTCTTGAATTATTTTGAGCCATCTATTTTGAATAAAAGAAATTGATATGCAAAAGCCTTTTTTTTTATTGTTTATTATAATGCTGCCCTTATCCTTGTTTGCACAGGTAAAAAACAAAGAAGCATTCACTACTAATCTCCAGCAATTAGGCAATGGGTTTCCCCAGGAAAAAATTTATATACAGTTCGATAAACCTGCCTATGCCCCAGGAGAAACTATCTGGTATAAAGCGTATATCGTTTCGGGTACAACACCTTCACTAATCAGTGCCAATTTGTATGTAGACTGTGCTGATCCTGCCGGTAAAGTATTATCACATATGGTACTGCCTGTTTTACAATCTTCTGCAAAAAGTAATTTCGATATACCTGCAACTTATGGGGGTAGTAGCATACACATAAGGGCGTACACTAAGTGGATGTTGAATTTTGATTCTGCTTTTCTTTTTGAAAAAGACATAAGAATAATTCAACAAAAAGCTGCAGTCAAAACTATACCGGCAATTAACAAGCCTATTGTAGATTTTTTTCCAGAAAGTGGAGACTGTATTGCAGGAATAAATAGTAAAATAGCATTTAAAGCAATATATGATAACGGAAGACCCTTTACTGTAAAAGGCAGCGTTGTAAATTCTAAAGGAGAAGTAGTTGCAGATCTAAAAACAATTCATGATGGTATGGGGTACTTCTACCTTGATGCTAAAATAAATGAAAAATATACAGCACGATGGAAAGATGAACAAGGCAAACAATACGAAACTGCATTGCCTGCGGTTAAGAATACAGGCATTTCTCTTGAAGTTAAGATAGCAGAAGGTAAGAGAGGATTTGTTATAAAGCGAAATGCGGCAAGCGCCGGAAACCTGCAACAGGTACAGCTGGTGGCAACAATGGATCAGCAGCTTGTATATATGGCCAATGTAAACCTAAAAGAATCCCTGGTGGCAGGTGGTGCGATTCCTGTTTCGGAACTTCCAACCGGTATATTGCAACTAACTGTGTTTGATTCAAACTGGGTAGCTGTAGCAGAGCGCATTACTTTTATTAATAACAACGATTACATTTTTGAACCTGAAGTTGGTTTTTCCACACTGGGAACTTCAAAGCATGGAAAAAATGTTTTGATAATAAATGTTCCTGATACGCTTGAAGCAAATCTTTCCGTGGCTGTAACGGATGCAGCTATTGGCATTGATAGCAGCGATAATATCGTTTCACGTTTGTTGCTCACAGGAGAATTGAAAGGTAATGTTTATAAACCAGCCTATTATTTTTCAGACAATAGTGATTCATTGCAGAATCAGTTAGATCTTGTTATGCTTACCAATGGCTGGCGACGTATAAAATGGGATGATCTTACAGCTGGAAAAATGCCAACGATAAAATATCCAAATGATACATCCTATCTGACTCTTGCAGGAAAAGTATTTGGAATTTCTGCTGCAGACATTAGACAATCTGCAATATTATTTCTAATACTAGATCATAAAAGTGATAGTACACGTAATGCCCTGCAAGTAACACTGGATAAGGACGGTAATTTTTCTGACCCCAATGTTATTCTTTTTGATACTACCAGGATATATTATCAGTTTGTTGCTAATAAAGACATGGTCAACTCTACCGAAGTTGCCTTTAATAATGGCACATTACCTTCCCCGGCGAAAATCTATTTTGATAAAAGTAAAAGCCGCTATTTTCTGGATAGCGCTGCCGAAAACCGCACTCTTTTCTTTGCAAATGCAGAAGCACGCCTTGCAAAGTTAATGGAAGGAAACACTTTACAGGGAGTAACGGTAACTACTAAAACAAAAAGCAGGGAGCAAGTGCTTGATGAAAAATATACTTCGGGTCTTTTTTCCGGCGGGCAGGCAAGACAGTTTGATGTGGAAAATGATGTATCTGCCCAGGGTTCAATGGATGTACTGAATTACTTAAAAGGCCGTGTAGCCGGGTTAAATATTTCAGGGCAAACTGGCCCAGGCAGTCAGGCTTCTGTTTCCTGGCGTGGCGGCACACCTTCTTTTTATTTAAATGAAATGAATGTTGATGTAACACAGCTAACAAGTATAAGTATGAGTGATGTTGCATTCATAAAAGTTTTCAATCCACCTTTTTTTGGAGCTTTTGGCGGTGGCGGAAGCGGAGCCATTGCTGTTTACACAAAAAAAGGGGGACCGAATACAGCGGCTAAAGGCAAAGGCCTGCCTTCAAAACTGGTTATTGGTTATGCGCCGGAAAAACAATTCTATTCTCCTAATTACGGAACTTTCGACCAGCGCAATGAATATGAAGATCTGCGTTCTACTTTATATTGGAACCCTATGGTTATAACTACCGGTAAAAACCGGTTGGTCAGGCTAACTTTTTATAATAACGATATTACAAACAGCTTTCGGGTAATTGTTGAAGGAGTAACAAAAGATGGCAGAATTGCACATATTGAAAAATTGATTGAATAATCTTTGAACCAATCTTTTGCATTTCAATGAAGCATTGTTGCGTCGCACCCTTGTACGCTTTGTTTTTTGCTGAGCATTGATAAGAATGTACAAGAGTGCGACGCAAGAAAAGTCTAATAGCAGTATCATTGCCAGGCACATAAATAAAAAAACCTCTTCGTTAATGAAGAAGTTTTAAGTGCGGAAGAGGAGATTCGAACTCCCACGCCAGTTACGGCGCTACCACCTCAAAGTAGTGCGTCTACCAGTTTCGCCACCTCCGCAACTTGGGAATGCAAATGTAAGGGGATAGCATTATTTTTCCATTGCTATTTGTTCAATTCTATCCTGAAAGTAGTGCCTTTTCCAGGCTCGCTTGATTTTACGTAAATAGCACCTTTGTGGTATTGTTCAATTATTCTTTTGGCGAGTGTAAGACCGAGACCCCAACCTCTTTTCTTGGTAGTAAAACCGGGTTCAAAAACATGTTGAAGATTGGCTTTGTTAATTCCTTTTCCGGTATCTGTTATGTCTATTTTAACCTGGCTTACTGTATCAGTCATATTTATAGTAATTTTCCCCTTTCCTTCCATGGCATCAAGGGCATTCTTTAAAAGGTTCTCAATTACCCAATCGAATAATGGCGGAGATATCATTGCAATTATTTCACTTGCTCCATTTGTGTTGAAAATAAAATCAACTTTGCCACCAGACCTTTTTTTAATGTATTCAACCATGCTGCTCACCTGCTCTGAAAGGTTGCAAAGTTCAAGACTTGGTTTGCTGCCTATTTTGCCAAAACGATCGGTGATAAGCTCAAGACGCTTTACGTCCTTTTCTATTTCAGTATTTACCTTTTCATTGCCTGGAATTTCTTTTAATACTTCAATCCATCCTTTAAGGCTGCTTACCGGCGTGCCAAGCTGGTGTGCTGTTTCTTTAGCCATCCCAGCCCATAACTGGTTTTGTGTACTTATATAAGAAGTTCGTTGTGCTATTACCGTTATAATTATAAAGAGACCTACAATAATTAGTTGTACGATAGGATAATAACGTACTTCCTTTTGTAACACACTTTCACCAAAATAATATTTATTGGCTGTATAGGGGCTGTCTATTAATATAAGTGTTATGGGGTCATTCTGTTTTCTAAATTCTTCTAATTTTTTAGACAGATAATGTTTATCACTGGCTATACTTGCTGAATCAAGATTTACACAATTGCCCGGATTTATTTTGTCCTTTTCATCTGTTTCTATAATTGGTATATCCTTATTTTCAGAAGATATTTTTGCAGCAAGATTAAGACTTGTCTGGTCTGTAGCATTCATAATTGTTTTTTGTGCTTCTACCCAGGTTTCAACTCTTTGTTTTTCATCTGCCGCAATTTTTTTAGAGAGGTATTGAGAATAAAAAATTGTGCCCGTAACAATGCTTACTGCGATTATGAATAAAAGTGTTCTGCCATTCAACCAGTATTGTATCATGCTTCTAAAATAGAAAATCTTTGTACGCCTAAAAAATAAAAAACCCCGCAAACTGCGGGGTTTTATTCGAATATATTATTAGATAAAACATTAACTACCCAAATATGCCACCCTTCTTCAGTGCTTTGGTGCCTTCTCCAATTTTAAAACCGTTCTGATATATTTCTACTTTATAATTTCCTGTCTGATATTTTCCTGCTTCTGGCTTCCAGTCGAAACTTACCGGTGTACGTTTACCCTGTTCATATTCTACTGTTACTTTACTTGTGAAAGTTTTATCACCCTCATCTCTTGTTGTGAATGTGCCGCTGGTAGAAGGCATTGTTATTGGCTTTCCATCAGGCCCTGTAACAGATACATACAATTCTTTAGAACCACTTGGTGAGATACGGTTTTCATCAAGATCAAAAGAAATCCTGAAAACATCAACACGTTTTGCAGTAGTAGTAGTTTTCTCTTTACCACTATTCTTTATATCAATAGCTGTTATATTTATGTTTGAAGCATGTAATGTAGATCCAATATCTTCTACATGCGCTTTTTCCTGTTGTGTAGTAGACAATGTTTGTTCTACTACCTGTTTTTGCGCAGCAACGGTATCTCTTTCAGCGGTAACACGCTGGTTAGTTGTTGTCAATTCCTGGTTCTCTGCTTTTAACCTGTCAACTTCAGCAACAAGATCGTTGATCTTGCCATTAAGTTCGGCAATCATTGATTTGGCTTTAGATAAATCAGCGCCTTTTTTTGCCAGCTCAGTTTTAATGTTTGCCTTTAGTTTGTCGATCTCTTTCTGGCGTTCGCTTAACTCACCGCTCATTTGTGTATTACTACCTGTAAGAGAATCCATGCGTGCAAGTGCATCATTATACTCATCCTGAATCTCATTGCGTGCAGAGTCAACATTTGAATATTGCGTTTGTAATTGTGTGATCGTTTCTTTAGATTTACTCTTATCATAAACAACATAACCCCACGTGCCAAGCAATGCGGCTATTAATAATCCGTAAATTAGTTTACGGTTGTCCTTTGGAGGTTGCTGTTGTTCGGTGCTACCGGTGGTTGGATAATTTGTATAGCTCATATTTACGAAATTTAAAAAGTTATGAATATAGTTAATGGTGATTTATCTGTATATGATTTATTGGTAATTGATATTGAAACTGTACCACAGTACCCGGAATATGCGCAGCTACCGGAACAATGGAAAAGCCTCTGGTGCGACAAGATTTCCAAAACCGTGCCAGAAAATTTTTCGGCTGAAGACACTTACCAGCAAAGGGCCGGCATACTTGCAGAGTTTGGAAAAGTAATCTGTATAAGCACTGGTTATTTTTGTTTAAATGAGAATAAAGTATTAACACTTCGCTTGAAAAGCGTTTTCGGCGATGATGAAAAGTCGTTGCTGCAATCATTTATAGAGATAACAGATAAATTGTATAAACATAATAAAAATTTTCAATTTGCAGGTCATAATATAAGAGAGTTTGATATTCCATATCTCTGTCGCCGCATGCTTATCAATAAAGTAAATCTGCCTGCTTATTTAAACCTGCACGGCGCTAAACCTTGGGAAGTAAGAATGATTGATACATTGCAATGGTGGAAGTTTGGTGATTATAAGCATTACACATCGCTTCATCTGCTGGCCAATGTACTGGATGTGCCCACTTCGAAAACAGATATTAATGGCGCTGATGTGCAGCATGTATATTATAAAGAAAAAAACCTGCAGCGTATTGTTGATTATTGTCAGCGTGATGTAGTTGTTGTAGCTAACCTTCTGTTGCGTTTCAAAAATCTTCCTTTATTGAAAGAAGAGAATATTACTATTGTTTCTTAATTATGAAAATATTTTTTTAAATAATTATATTATCGTCTTTATATCTTTTGGCATCGCCTGTTGTGTCACTCACTTGTACGTTCTGTTTATTGCTGAACAAAGAACAAAACACTGAAGTGTGCGACGCAAGAAAAGCTTAATAGCAGTAACAAAGTTTAGTACAAAAAATTCTTAACCTTCTTTTACACGCTTGTTACATTCAGTTATAAAAGTTAATATCTCATCTCTTCCCTGTTTCTTTGTTGCGCTTGTTACAAAACTTTGTGGAAGAAACTGCCAGGTCTGTCGCATGATATCAAGAAATGCTTTTACATGGCGATCGACGGCACCGGGCTTTTCTTTATCTGCTTTGGTAAAAACAAGTGTAAAAGGTATTTGCCATTCGCCCAACTGGTTTACAAATTCGATATCTATTTTCTGTGGCATGTGCCTGCTATCTATCAAAACAAAAATATTTACAAGGCTTTCTCTTTTGCGCAGGTAATCTTCGATCATCTTTTCCCATTTCTTTCTTTCGCTTTGTGAAATCTTTGCATAGCCATATCCAGGCAAATCCACGAGGTACCACTCTTTGTTTACAATAAAATGATTGATGAGTTTTGTTTTACCAGGAGAAGCGGAAATTTTTGCAAGCGCGTCTCTTCCGCAGATCATATTAATGAGTGAAGATTTTCCTACATTACTACGACCAATGAAAGCATATTCAGGCTTATCAGGTTTTGGACATTGCTCTACTGATGGGCTTGAGATAACATATGCCGCTTCTTTTATTTTCATGCATGCAAAGTAACAAAGAGGCGATGGACTTTAATGAATCTAATATTGCTATTCTTCAGGAGGACGTGGCCCTTTTTTAATAACAAGGCTGTCTGCCGGATATTTTGCTTTCATTTCAGTGCGAATTCCTTCGGTCCATGATAGCAAAGTTTGTTTTTCTGCATCAGTAAGTTTTGCGTTGGTATGAATAAGCGTGTAAGAACTGATTGGCATTTCACCTTCATCGATCTGTTTCTTTACTTCTTCCAGCTTGCGGTATTGACGTGCGGGGGAATAGGATGCAAATTCACTGAAGTTAAGTTCTTCTTTGCCTTCTTCAATGTGGTTATTAAGCCACCATGCTACTGGTTGTATTTCCGCATACCATGGGTACACAGTATTGTTAGTGTGACAATCATTGCATGCTTTGTCAAGTATTACACCTATGTTCTCTGGCACATTGTATACACTAGAAATATCGTTTGGACTTTTTGAGGTACTTAGATTTTTAGCGGGCTTGAAAAATTGTATAACTACAATTAATACTACGAGGACAATAAATATTTTCTTTTTCATGCAAAGGAGTTTTTACTTAAAAAAAGGGTGTAAAATATATATTTTACACCCTGAAAGATAGAAAAGATTATGAGTTCAAAATACTGATGATTGTCATATTAACTAACTAATATTTCACCTGTCATTTCTTTTGGAATCGAAAGACCCATCATAGTTAGTATACTTGGTGCAAGATCTCCTAATTTACCTGGTTTAACAGTGCCATGCCAGTCACTGTCTATTACAAACAACGGAACCAGGTTTAATGTATGTGCTGTATTCGGTGATCCATCCTCATTGATAAGATAATCTGCATTACCATGATCTGCTGTAAGGAATACTGTATAACCATGCGCTAATGCTGCGGTTACAACACGCTCTACACATCTATCAACTGTTTCAACAGCTTTGATAGCCGCCTGCCAAACGCCGGTATGACCAACCATATCTGCGTTTGCGTAATTGAGGCAAATAAAATCTGCTGTTTCGTTTTCAATTTCAGGAATAAGTTTATCTGTTATTTCCACAGCGCTCATTTCAGGTTGCAGATCATAAGTTGCAACTTTCGGCGAAGGCACCATGATGCGGCTTTCACCGGTAAAAGGTGTTTCTCTGCCACCACTGAAAAAGAAAGTTACGTGGGGATATTTTTCTGTTTCAGCAATGCGTATTTGTTTCTTATTATTTGCCTGTAATACTTCACCAATTGTATTGTTCAGGTTGTCATTCTCAAAAATGATGTGTACATTCTTAAAAGTTTTATCATATTCTGTCATGGTAGTATAATGCAGCTGCAAAGCATGCATGTTAAACTCAGGGAAATCTTTTTGAGTTAATACTTCCGTTATTTCTCGGCAGCGGTCTGTGCGAAAATTGAAGCACATTACTACATCTCCATCTCTTATGGTAGCCAATGGTTGCTGGTCTTCTGCAACTATTATGGTAGGTTTTATAAATTCATCTGTAATCTCTGCAGCGTAAGATTGTTCAATAGCAGCAATTGCATCAGTTGCTTTTTGACCTTCTCCTTTTATCAATGCATCATAAGCCAATTTTACACGTTCCCATCTTTTATCCCGGTCCATAGCATAATAGCGGCCACTTACAGAAGCTATTTTACCAACAGAAGAGTTGAGATGCTGCTGCAGCTCTTTTATAAATCCAAGACCACTTTTTGGGTCTGTATCCCGACCATCTGTAAACGCATGAATATATACTTCTGTAAGGCCATTTGCTTTACAGATATCACAAATAGCTTCCAGGTGCCTGATGTGACTGTGTACACCGCCATCGCTTACCAGGCCAAGTAAATGAAAAGGTTTGCTGTTTTCTTTTGCATAACGGATGGCAGCCAGCATGTTTTCATTTGTTGCAAGTTCTCCATCTCTTACAGCAACATTTATGCGTTGCAATTCCTGGTAAACAACACGACCTGCACCAAGGTTTAGGTGTCCAACTTCACTATTACCCATTTGTCCATTTGGTAAACCTACAGCTTCACCGCAGGTAACTAGGGTAGTGTTGGGATATTTTTTGTATAAAGATGTTACAAAAGGAACATTTGCATTTTGAATAACGTCTGAGGTCTTTACTTTTCCTAAACCCCATCCATCCATGATAACCAGTATTGCTTTTTTATTTTTCATTTTTTTCTATATTAATTGTGAAAGCTGTTGCGGTAAAACTACATTAATTTGATAATTTGCCGGAGTGGAATAAATGATAGCACTGTAAAATTCTGCAATTTGGCATACTTTTAGTCCTATCAAGAACAATAAAAATTTATTATGAAAAAAATGATGATAATGATGGGGATAGTTCTTTCGATGAACTCCTTTATTGTTGTCGGTGATATTGATAAAATAATCAATGCCCTTAATGCAGGTAACGCAGCCCAATTCAGTAATTACTTTGATGACTTTCTTGATATAAAACTTCCTGAAAAGGACGAAATAAAGAACGTTGGTAAAAATCAGGCTACTATTACCGTTAAAAGCTTTTTTAGTGATAATAGCGTTAGCGGTTTTGAAAAAACATCCCAGCGTGAAATGGGTGGCACCATGTATCTTACCGGCAAACTTAAAGGTGGTTCTAAAAGTTATAATATAACCTTATTGATGAAAGACCGGGGTGATAAATTATCGATTATTTCGATAAGAATCAGCTAATTCTTAAATCCCGCCAGATTCCGGCGGGATTTTTTATAAGTATAATTTTTAACTTTTTCCTGCTAAATAAAGCAATTGAAGTAAAAGAGTGCGACGCAACAAAGACGCACAAAGGACTATAGTTAGGCTCAAAAAAATAAAAAGCCATCCGTTAACAGGTGGCTTTTTTATTGCAGGCAATACAAATCTTTTTATCCATTCATGCTGGCAAGAAACTCTTCGTTGCTCTTGGTGCCACGCATACGTTTCAATAATTCAGACATTGCTTCTTCTGTGTTCATATCGTTGATATAAAGACGGAGAATATTCATTCTTGCCAAGACTTCTCTGTCTAATAACAAATCATCACGACGGGTAGATGAGGCCACAAGATCGATGGCCGGATAGATACGTTTGTTGCCCAATCTGCGATCGAGAACAAGTTCCATGTTACCGGTGCCTTTGAACTCTTCAAAAATCACCTCGTCCATTTTACTACCGGTTTCAATAAGCGCTGTTGCAAGAATAGTTAATGATCCGCCGTGTTCAATTTTACGGGCTGCACCAAAGAACTGTTTAGGTTTTTGCATTGCATTAGCTTCCACACCTCCACTTAAAACCTTGCCACTTGCAGGTGCTACTGTATTGTGTGCACGGGCCAAACGGGTAATTGAATCAAGCAATATCACCACATCATGGCCACACTCTACCAAACGTTTTGCTTTTTGTAAAGCAACAGTAGAAACTTTAACGTGCTTTTCTGCGGGTTCATCAAAAGTAGAAGCAATTACTTCTGCTTTTACACTGCGTTCCATATCAGTAACCTCTTCCGGACGTTCATCTATAAGCACTACCATTAAATAGCACTCAGGGTGATTAGCTGCAATAGCATTCGCTACTTCTTTAAGTAACATTGTTTTACCAACCTTTGGCTGGGCTACTATCAAACCACGCTGACCTTTACCGATTGGTGTAAAAAGGTCCATGATCCTGGTACTGTAATTAGATGGAGTGGTGAACAGGTTAAGTTTCTCAAATGGGAATAGTGGAGTTAAATAATCAAATGGTACCCTGTCTCTTACTTCTTCAGGACTTTTTCCATTAATACTCTCAACCTTCAGCAATGCAAAATATTTTTCACCTTCTTTTGGAGGACGCACTGCACCAAAAACAGTATCACCGGTTTTTAAACCGAATAATTTTATTTGTGAAGGAGAGACATAAATATCATCAGGCGAAGAAAGATAATTGTAATCGGAGGAGCGCAGGAATCCATAGCCATCAGGCATCATTTCCAATACACCTTCTGCCTGTATAATTCCATCGAATTCAATATTAAAAGCGGGCTCCTTCTTGCTACTATAAGTTTTAGGAGCTGCTACTTCTTCCACCTCATCCATGAGATCAACAGGATCATCATCGAGTATTAAAGGTTCATCATCACCCAGCATGCTTATCAACCTGCTCCCCATTTCAAGGTCAGGGAGATCTAGCTCTACTGGAGCTGGTTTCTCGGGTTTTACAGGTGGTTTTGCATCTGCACTTTCTGCTTCCTCTTTTTCTTTGGGTTTGCGCCCCCTTTTCTTTTTGTCGTCTTTAGCAACATCAGCTGCATCAGTATTTGCAGTTGTTTCAGGTTCATTTATAACTTCAGCCTCCTCAGTTACGTTGGCTGTATTTGCTTTAATAATGCGTTTACGCTTTGGTTTTTCAGCACCGTTTTTAGCTGCTTCTCCTGATGTAAGAGCCTGTTTGTCAAGGATCTTATAAATAAGTTCCTGTTTATCGGCTTTTTTAGCATGAGGGATGCTTAGTTGATCAGCGATGTCGAGCAATTCAGGCACCAGCATGTCGTTCAATTGCAGAATGTCGTACATAAAAATATTGTAAAAAGAATAATTGATGTTAAATCTTTACCCGTCTAAAAAATTGAAGATTAATGATCGGTTGATTGAGAAAACGAGTGAGCTGAGAGGGCTTGACACAGACTATTCAGCTTGTTTCCGCTGCAATGATACGGCAAAATGTTTAAAGCCAAAGATTTTTTTTATGAGCCGGACTGTATGTTTTCTTGGCATCTTCGTTGCGTCGCACAGCGTGTTCAGTAAGATGAGATGGCAGCAAGAGAATCTTTAATCGTTAAACAAAAAGTTAAAACATAATGATAGCGGTTTTTTCCAGTTATATATAAGCACCAGAATGCATAAAATCAACTTTAGTTTCAGGAAACTAAAGTTGCAGAAGTGTAGAAAAATACCCGTAACAAGTATTCGTGATTTTATGGTATTATACTGTAGTTGTCCAGCCTTATCTTTGCTGCCCCAAAGCCAGTTGTAGTAAAGGGTATTACCAAATTGTGACATTCCTAGCAGTTAAATGCTGATAAACTTACAAGCAGTACAAGTGAGTGACACAACAAAGTAAAATAGCATTACCGCAGTCTGTAACAAAAAATAAATTTCATTAAAGAAAAGGGTATGTTCAATAAAAGAATTAAAATAAAGGAGCTGCTACAAAGTAAGCAAACAGGACACAAAGTAACAGTAATGGGATGGGTGCGCACATTTCGTAACAACCAGTTTATAGCATTGAATGATGGGAGTACCAATAATAATTTGCAGGTTGTGGTTGAGCTTGGCTTGCTCGATGATGAAACATTAAAACGTATTACTACCAGTGCTTCTTTGAAAGTTATTGGAGAAGTAGTGCCAAGCCCGGGTAAGGGTCAAAAAATGGAATTGAAAGCAGCAGCAATAGAAATTCTTGGTGACAGTGATGCGGAAAAATACCCTTTGCAGCCAAAGAAGCACAGCCTTGAATTTTTAAGAGAAATAGCACACCTGCGTTTTCGCACCAACACATTTGGAGCTATATTTCGCATAAGGCATTCGCTGGCTTTTGCTACTCATAAATTTTTTAATGATAAAGGGTTTGTGTACCTGCATACACCAGTTATTACTGCAAGTGATGCAGAAGGTGCCGGTGAGATGTTTCGTGTTACAACACTTCCAATTGATAATCCTCCGCGAAAAGAAAATGGTGATGTAGATTTTACAGAGGATTTTTTTGGTAAAAGCACCAACCTAACTGTAAGCGGACAACTCGAAGGTGAACTGGGTGCTACTGCATTTAGTGAAATATATACATTTGGTCCAACTTTCCGTGCAGAGAATTCCAATACAACCCGCCACCTGGCTGAATTCTGGATGATTGAACCTGAAATGGCTTTCTGTGACATTGAAGATAATATGAATCTTGCGGAGGAGTTTATTCAATATCTTATAAGATATGCAATGGAGCATAATGGAGAGGATCTTGCTTTTCTTGATCAGCGTCTTGCCGATGAAGAGAAACAAAAACCTCAGTCAGAACGCAGCGAAATGGGACTGCTCGAAAAACTTCGTTTTGTAACAGAAAATAAATTTGAGCGAATTACTTATACAGAGGCAATTAATATTTTATTGGATTCACCTGCGTATAAAAAGAAAAAGTTTAAGTATGACGTGGCATGGGGAATAGATATGCAGAGTGAACATGAACGTTATCTTGTAGAAAAACATTTTAAAAAGCCGGTGATCGTCACTGGTTACCCGGCAGCTATTAAAGCATTTTATATGCGATTGAATGATGGTTGTGAGCCCGGAAAAGAAACGGTTGCAGCAATGGATATACTTGCGCCTGGTATTGGTGAAATTGTCGGGGGAAGTCAGCGTGAAGAGCGTTTGGAAAAACTGGAACAACGTATGACAGATATGCATCTTCCTGTTGAGGAAATGAGTTGGTATTTGGATACCCGGCGTTTTGGTACGGTGCCTCATGCAGGTTTTGGATTAGGTTTTGAACGAATGGTTTTATTTGTTACAGGGATGACCAATATTCGCGATGTAATTCCATTTGCAAGGACGCCTAAGAACTGCGAGTTTTAGCTTGGAATAGAATAGGTATAATGCGACCCATAACAATTAGAATTTGTTTTTGGGATTTGGATTTACAACTTATATTTGCAGCCCGAAAGGGAAAAGTGAATGGTGCGGTAGCTCAGTCGGTAGAGCAAAGGACTGAAAATCCTTGTGTCGGCGGTTCGATCCCGCCCCACACCACGCTTTAAAAGGCCTCGTCAGTAATGGCGGGGTTTTTTATTTACAATATTATTTATTCTTAAAAGCCTCCCTCCAATTAATTTTCATCCCTCTATTTTGCCGTTCATCATTTTGTAAGGACTTAATATTTCACCTGATTTTTTATAAATGATTGATTAGTAATGAATTTATTCTTAGCCTATTATCTCTCACCGCCGATTACTTGAAAAAACTTGGTACTTTGTATTGCATAGTATTAAAAAACTCCTCATCTTTGTGTTGTCAAAATAAGACTTAGATGAGCAGGTTCAGAAAGTACAAGTGAGTGACACAACAGACGATGAACAAAGAAACAAAAGCTGACAAACAAAAAATTCGAAACAAGATTTAATAACCGTTCCGCCATTGTTTACAAAATGAAGTAAGCAACGGAGGAACAACCAAAAACTCCCGGAATATGGATATTCAGAACACACAAAGCCAGATGCGGAAAGGAGTATTGGAGTTTTGCATTCTATCCGTTATACGTCAGGGTGAAGTTTACCCAAGTGATATAGTGGAACAAATGAAATCTGCCAACCTGCAGATTTTGGAAGGCACCCTCTACCCATTGCTTACCAGGCTAAAGAACGCGGGGCTTTTAACTTACCGTTGGGTTGAAAGCAATAGCGGCCCCCCCAGGAAATATTTCCTGATGACCGACAAGGGGATTGAATTTTACGGTGAACTGGAAAGAACATGGAAAGAACTGGCAGATGCAGTACATGCACTTACACAGCCTAACCACAACGAGAACGAAACCCCCACCTTAACCAAATAAATGATGAACAATGAAAAAGGTAATAAACATAAACTTCCAGGGCAGAGTGGTTCCCATTGAGGAAACTGCTTACGACATACTGAAGCAGTATGTTGAAAGTCTTCGCCGCTTTTTTGCCAATGAAGAAGGAAAGGATGAGATCATAAATGATATAGAAGGCCGTATTGCTGAACTATTTGGGGAAACATTAAAGAAAGGGGGCACCTGTATTACTGACGACGATGTAAATGCAATCATAAACAGTATGGGGCGCCCTGAAGAATTTGAAACAGAAGAAGCTAGTGTGCGTGAACAACTAAGTGGCGAACAAAAACAGTATTCCAATACAGGCAGTACCTCATCATCTCAAACATATTCAGAAAGTACTGGTAGTGTTAGACCAGAGCGTTTTTACAGGGATGAGAACAACAAACTCCTTGGTGGTGTGTGTGCTGGTTTGGCTAACTATTTTAATATTGATAAACTGGTGGTTCGGATCCTGTTTATCATCTTCACTTTTGGTTTTGGTTTTGGATTCATAACTTACCTGATCTTATGGGTAGCCATTCCAAGCTCTGCTTCTACTACTATTGGGTCTGTGCGTAAACGCCTTTTTCGTGATCCCGAAAATAAACTAATTGGTGGTGTTTGTGGTGGTCTTGCTTCCTATTTTGGTGTGAACATATGGATACCAAGAATTTTGTTCCTGATACCATTCTTATCAATCGTTACAAGCTGGAATCATTGGGGCGTCTTTGATTTTCCCAACTTCATCAACTTATCTTTTAGTCCGGGTGCAACTTTAATATATATCATTTTATGGCTTGTGCTTCCTGAGGCTTCAACTACTTCAGATAAACTTGAAATGAAAGGAGAGAAAGTAGATCTTAACAGCATCAAGAATACAATTCAAAAAGATATGGAAGGTTTTGGTGAAAGAGCAAAAGCGTTTGGTGCAGAAGTGGGCGAAAGGGCCGCAGAACTTGGCAGCAATATAGGTGCAAGGGGAAAGCAATTTAGTGCAGAGGCAGGCGGTGTGGCAAAAAAAGCAGGCACAACATTAGGAGATATTATCGTTCTGATCTTTAAAATATTTGCCTACTTTATTCTTGCGGTGGTACTGATCGCAATAGTAGGGGCATTATTCGGAGTAGGCATAGCTTTTACAGGCTTACTTCCTTTGAAATCTTATGTTATCAATGATGGCTGGCAGAATACATTAGCATGGGGTGCCTATATATTCTTCATTTGGGTTCCTGTAATTGGCATCATTACCTGGATAATACGCAGAATAGCAAGGATCAAAAGCAACAGCAGTGTAATGCGTTTTAGCTTCGCTGCCATGTGGATAGTAGGTTTGTTTTGCGTGATTGGTTTGATCGCTTCTTTAAGAAATGATTTCTCTTACCATAACTCTCCTGTTGAGGCTAATATTCCACTTACTAATCCTGGTATTGGTAAACTGGAATTAAAACTGCAGAAAGACACCCGTTATTATTTTAGCAACAACTTCCTGCACTTTGAACCGTTTGCAAACATTGATGAAGACACTGCTTTCGTTCAGAATATACACATACGTGTGATGAAATCAGAGAGTGATAGCTTCCATGCTACTATACTGAAAATGGTGAATGCAGCTACTAAAACAGAAGCTGATGAAAAGGCAGACAGAATGCAGTTCAACATTACACAAAAAGACAGCAGCCTTTTATTTGACAGGGGCATACCAATTTCAAAAGAAGACAAATTTCGCAACCAGACTGTTTACATAACTGTATATGTTCCCGTAGGAAAAAGAATTCTTATCAAAGACAATGTAGGCTGGAGCGACAGGTTTCATATCGAACTTGGTAATGATGTTGATGACTGGCGCTGGAGATACGATGAAGATGGTTATAACTGGGAAAGCAATGTTGAATATACAATGACAGCAGAAGGGCTGAAACGTACACACGAAGAAAAGAAACATGATAATGACGAAAACGATGACAATAACGACAATGATAAAACATCACCTTCAGATAATTATAAAGATCGTATAGACACAATCAAAAACAACAGCAACGATTCTACGCGATATCATTATCAGCCTGCAAAAGAAGAACAGCAACAAAAAGAAGTTAAAGTAGCTATAGAAGAACCGGCAACAAAAAGAATAATGAATATAAATGTTCACGATCTGGCAACAACGTTTATTGAAAGAACTGCTATATAAACTCGGTTAAGGTTGGGAACAAAAGAACCCTGAACCAATTCCGGATCGGGGTTCTTCCCTTCTAAAATTTTTTCTCTTTCGCTGACACAATCGAACCGCAGTTATTTTTATAGCTGCGGTTTTTTATTTTATGGAATCTGCTTCTGCATTACTATTAAGCTTCGTTGTGTCACTCACTTGTACGTCTTGTTCTTTATTCAGCAAACTAAACTTCCACCAAAACATAATTGCTATGAACAATTCAAATGCATTATTAATCGAAAAAAATTTTCAGGCCATGGCACTAATAATTGCTCCTGTATTATTTGCAGCTTCTACTTTCTTTTGGGTAAATGGAGAATACGGTATTGCAGCTGCAACATTTGGAATAATCTCATTATTCTTCTGGATACCTGCATTAACAGGTCTGTTCAGCCTGCTTAAAAATAAAATGCCACGTTATGCAACCTATGGATTATGGATCGCTGTGTTTGGATGCATATCTGGCGTATGTTTTATGTTTCTTGGTTACTTAACAACCATATTTAATATTTCTCACTCTGCATACTTACAAAAGCTTTCCGAATATCCTTTTTCATCGCAACTATTATTGTTTGCAACCGGTCCATTGTTTCCTTTAAGTCTGCTGATTTTAGGCATTATTTTATTTCGTACAAAAACTGTTGCAGCATGGATAGCCATTTTATTATGCCTGGGGGCAATTGCTTTTCCGGCAAGCAGAATACCAAGAGTAGAATGGATTGCACATGTAGCAGATGTGTTATTGCTGGTACCAACTATGGCTATCGGATTTTCTTTGCTAAAAAATTCCAAAACAGCAATTCAAGAAAAAAAGTCAAACCTTGCCAATGATAAAATCTAAAAACTTTTGGGTAGCAACAATTGCTTTAGCCATTATTCCTTTGCTTAGCATTGATATTGCACAACATTATGTGGACTGGCAAAAAGAAGTAAGAGAAGAACTTATTTATGCAGTACAGGATGTTTATTCATTTACTAAAGAGCAAAAAACTGCCTTACTTGATAAAGTCTTTGAACGCAATGAAACACTGACTTTTCTATTTTATACAAAAATATTCTGCAGCATATTGCTGCTTTTATTAAGCATATATTTTTTCAGGCTTTACAAAAAAGAAAAGCTGGTAAATCCATTTAAATCTGTTGCTGTTTGTGTAATTGTTATTGCGTTCTTTTTGTCTGGAAAAATTCTTTCAGTAATAATGTTTAGCACTAATGACAAAACAAATTTTCTAACGTTACCTGCAAATGAATATTCATTTCAAAATTTGTATGACCAGAATTTTAAAGGCAAGGTTGTGTATGTAGATTTCTGGGGGACCACGTGTGGTCCTTGTCTTGCAGAATTCAGAGATTTTACTAAGCCACTTAAAGAACGGTACAAGACGAACAAAGACATAAATTATTTATACATTTCAAGAGGAAATAAATATTTATGGAAACAGCAGATAGACAAGTATGGAATAGATGGCTATCATGTATTCCTGGAAGACGAACAATATGATGAGCTTTACAAAGCTTCAACTAAAGATACCAACGTTCTTATGCCACATTATTTGATTATTGATAAGCAAGGCAAAGTTGCTATTACCAGTGCAAAACACCCAAGTGATAAAGATTCATTGTACGCCCAATTGGATAAATACCTGCAATAATAAATTGATTGTTGAAGAAAGAACTAAACGTACAAGCGTGCGACGCAAGAAAAACTTAATATTTATTCTGTAGCCAGGCTCATAAAATTATTTAAACTCGTAACCAATATCATTCCTGTAATACATGCCATCAAAATAAATTTGCTGCAATATGGCAGTTGATTTATTTACTGCATCTGTGATATTTGCGCCGGAAGAAGTAACCGTTAATACACGTCCTCCATTTGTTACAACCGTATCATCCATTTGTTTTGTGCCCGCATGAAACACGATTGAATCGTTCGCCATTTTTAAATTGTCAAGTCCGCCGATTTTCAAATTCTTTTTATAGTCACCGGGATAGCCACCACTTGCCGCAACAACAGTTGCATAAGCTTTATCATTGTAGGTTATATTTTTTTCTTTAAGTGTTCCGTTGTGTATAGCAAGAAATAACTCAACAATATCATTTTGCAATCGTGGCATTACAACTTCCGTTTCAGGATCTCCCATGCGGCAATTATATTCAATAACAAAAGGTTCATTGTTTACTTTGATCAACCCAAAAAATATAAAGCCTTTGTAAATGATATTCTCCGCAGCGAGCCCGTTGACGGTAGGCTCTATAATTTTTGTAATTACTTTATGCATAAATATATCATCAACAAAAGGTACAGGACTTACGCAACCCATGCCACCTGTGTTTAAACCCGTATCGCCTTCACCAATTCTTTTATAGTCTTTAGCATGACCAATGATTTTGTAATCTTTCCCATCAGTTAAAACAAACACGCTTGTTTCAATGCCATCAAGAAATTCTTCTATCACTACTTTGCTGCTTGCATCACCAAATTGTTTGTTGATGATCATTTCTTCAAAAGTTGTTAAAGCATCTTCGTGTGTGGTGCTGATAACAACGCCTTTACCAGCAGCAAGCCCGTCTGCTTTTAAAACAATGGGCAATGTATGTTGAGCAATATATTTTTTTCCTTCCTCAAAATTTTCATTGGTAAATTCTGCATAACCTGCCGTTGGTATTTTATGACGCTGCATGAATTTTTTTGAGAAAGCTTTGCTGCCTTCCAATTGTGCGCCATAAGCCGCCGGGCCAATAACAGGAATACCTGGCAATTCTTTTTCATAAAAATCGTATACACCTTTTACAAGTGGTTCTTCGGGACCGACTACGATAAGATCGATCTTATTTTCAAGACACACTTTTTTCTGTGCTTCAAAATCTGTAACGCTTACATTGAGATTAGTACCGTATTGAAGCGTTCCTGCATTTCCCGGTGCAATAAACAGTTTAGCACAAAGTTTACTTTGTGCCATCTTCCATGCCAATGCATGTTCACGACCACCGCCACCTAAAAGAAGGATATTCATAAAATATGCAGTTAAAAATGAATAAAGTTGCGCGAAAGTAAAGCAGTATTTATAAATGAACGTTAGCATTTAGAATTTTACTGTATTTTGAGCCACTTAATTATTATCAAACCTTCAATTGAAATTCAAAACTGCCTGCTATGAATCAAGCTATTGAACAAAAGGGACATCCTAAAGGTCTTTATATTTTGTTTGCAACAGAAATGTGGGAGCGGTTCAACTATTATGGTATGCGTGCGATTCTGGTGTTGTTTATGACGCAAGCCTTAATGTTTGATAAGGTCTTTGCTTCAAATCTTTACGGTAGCTATACGGGGCTTGTTTATCTAACCCCACTGCTTGGAGGTTATATCGCAGATAAATATTGGGGCAATAAGCGATCCATAATCGCCGGAGGTATTGTAATGGCAATTGGAGAATTCATTTTGTTTTTTTGTGCTTCTCTATATAAGTCTAATGCCGATATTTCTTCTATATTATTTTTTGTAGGGTTGGGCCTAATGATTGCAGGCAATGGTTTTTTTAAACCTAATATTTCTTCAATGGTTGGTCAGTTGTATCCAAAAGGTGACCACAGAAGTGATGCAGCCTATACTATCTTTTACATGGGTATAAATACGGGTGGCGCAATAGGGCCTTTTATTTGTGGGTTGGTAGGTAACACTGGCAACCCTGACGATTTTAAATGGGCATTTCTTGCAGGCGGGATAGCAATGTCGCTAAGTGTTGTAGTTCAAAAAATCTTTCACGATAAGTATGTGCTTAGCCCTGAAAACAAGACGCTTGGATTAACTCCCGCTACTTCAACCAAAAGAGCGATAAGCCCGGCTGTTGTTATAGGTAGCTTATTAGGACTCTCATTTGTAACAATCGGGCTTTTGTATATTGATGCAAAAGTGTTTAGCTATCTTACCTATTTGCTGATTGCAGCAGTTGTATTTATTGCATTTTTCATTTTTAGCGATAAGTCACTTTCAGGAATTGAAAAACAAAGAATAGCTGTAATTTTTATTGTATCTTTTTTTGTGGTGTTCTTCTGGAGTGCCTTTGAACAGGCTGGAGCGTCACTTACTTTTTTTGCGGATGAACAAACCAATAGGATCGTAGGATTAAACATCCCGATATGGTTAATAATTGCATCTTCAGCTGCATTATTGTTTTACATCTATAAACTGTTCGTAAAAACAAAAAAGACACTTGGTTCGGATAACGATAAAGAATTACGTAAAACAGTGCATGGACTTCTTTTGCTATTTGGCCTAAGCATTCTTGGAGGCAATATTTATTTACTTTCCAAAGGCATGATGTCAATAGAGTTAAATGAAATCCCTGCCAGCTGGTTTCAATCTCTCAATTCAATATTTGTAGTTTCATTAGCGCCTTTATTTGCATGGTTATGGTTAAAGCTTGGTAAAAAGGAACCGTCTTCTCCGACAAAAATGGCGCTTGGATTATTGTTGCTTGCTATTGGCTATCTGTGGATAGCCTTTGGTGTAAATAATGTAGCTCCCGGAATTAAGGTGAGCATGATTTGGTTAACAGGTATGTATGCCTTGCATACATGCGGCGAACTGTGCCTGTCTCCAATCGGTCTTTCGCTGGTTAATAAACTTGCCCCATTCAAATTCGCATCACTATTAATGGCTGTTTGGTTTCTTGCCAATGCCGCAGCTAATAAACTTGCCGGTGTATTAAGCGCATTGTATCCCGATAATAAAACCACTTCATTCTTCGGTTATCAGATGAGTAATCTCCATGAATTTTTTATGCTGTTTGTTGGCATGGCAGGTCTGGCTTCACTTATTTTATTCTTACTAACAAAGCGACTTCAAAAAATGATGCACATGAACGTGCAATAAAATAATTAGTAAAATTTAAAGGGATGCAAACATTGCATCCCTTTTTTATTTAGCTGGCTTCGGTTTACTATGTCATCGCCTGTTGTGTCACTCACTTCAGCGTTCAGATCAATATTGAACAGGACGTACAAGAGTGCGACGCAACGAAAGCTTTATTATTATTCTTTTGCATGGTACATAAATATCCTATTCCGGTTCTAAAACATAAAAGCTATAAGGCTCCATGATTAAATATTCATGATCACCACCAACGGTTAAATATGTTTTACTCCAGTGATCGTACAACCTTGCAGGCGCAGGATTTTTTTCTTTGAATGCAAACCATGTAAGAAAAACAACATCTGCACAGAAATTAAATGCAAAGAACATTCGTTTATCATCAAAGTCGCGCATGTATGCAGCAATATGAATATTGTGCGGTGTAAGCCACGTAATGTTGCTGTGATCCGCCACAATACTCAGTTTACGGCGAATACTCAGCAGATGCTGAGTTCCGGAAAATATACGTTCTTCAATTGTTCCTTTTGTTTCGATGCGTTTATTTTTTTCCCAATCAATAACAGGTCTGTGCATCCAGCGGTTATCATAGCTTTTTCCTTTATCTTTTAAATAAGAGTAATCATTTGTGTAACCAACTTCATCACCATAAAAAATCATTGGCACACCACCAAGAAAAAAACTATGCGCCTGCATCAGTAATATTTTTCTTATCGCCAATTCTGTATGATAAATATCTTTATCATCTAACGCTTTTTCTAATCCACACAAAGAAGCCAGCGAACCACTGATACGTGCATCACCCGTTTTTGGATTACTTGCAAACAGCGCACCTTTTGCAGGAGAGTTGGGAAAATTTCCTGAATAAAAATTCTTCAAAAATGTTCTGTGTTCATAAGCATTCAAGCCTGCTTTTTCTATCATGTAGTCATCATAACCCAAACCAATATCATCATGACAACGTGTATACGTAATCCACGACGTGCCATGTGGTTTCTTCAAAATTTCATGTTGCGCCGCAAGCATCACTCTTGTATTGCCACTTGCCAATGCATCCCATTGCAATGCCATGTGCGTAGCATTGTAAGCAAAGTCGCATTCTTTTGCAGTATATGAACCTGTACCAAAATATTTCATGATCTCTTTTGGTGCAACGATCGCTTCACCAAGTAATGCGGCACCTGGTGCTGCCACCTGCACGCATTGTTTCAGCAAACGAAGAATAGTATGTGCTTCACGTAAATTCTGACAAGTTGTACCGATCTCTTTCCAGATAAAAGCCGGCGCATCTATGCGGATAATATCAATACCAAGATTTGCATAAAAGAAAATTGTATCAAGCATTGCAACCAACACTTCGGGGTTGCGATAATTCAGATCCCACTGATAATTATGAAACACTGTCATCACCCATTTATTGCATTCGGGCACATAAGTAAAACTTCCCGGAGCCGCTTCAGGAAAGACTTCCGGCATTGTTTTCTCATATTCATCAGGCAATGTGCGGTCGTTGAAGAAATAAAAAAAATCCTGGTAATATGCATCACCCTCCTTTGCTTTCTGCGCCCACTCATGCCTGTGCGATGTATGATTAAGTACAATATCTATCATCAAATACATGCCCTTTTTCAGCATCTTTTCCTGCACAGCTTTCAGGTCACCAAGTGTTCCAAAACGTTCATCAACTTTCCTGAAATTACTTACTGCATATCCGCCATCACTTTCATTTGCGGGGCTTTCAAATACAGGCATCAAATGCAAAAAATTAATACCAAGTCTTTCAAAGTAAGAAAGTTTTGTGCCCAGCCTTTTTAAACTGCCACAAAAACGATCAACATACAAACTCATACCTGCGATCTTGTTCGACAAGAACCAATAACCTTCTTCACTCTTTACAAGATCTCTTTGCTTTAAAACCTCTGCACGATTTGTATTTGCAGCAATAATTGTTTGCAACATTTTATCAAATGCCGCAGCGCCATTCGAATGCTGCGTGTACAATTCATCATACAATTCTTTTATCGCCGATGCATTGGCTAGAAAACGTGTATAAAACAAATTGTCTTTACCTGCAATATCCGTTTCGGCGTGCAGTAATTTATTAATGTGTTCATGAAGTTTGTAGTCGTACATACCTTTTCTTTTATAATACCTTCAGGAGTTTTTTATAGCATCGCCTGTTGCGTCGCAAGCACTTCATCGTTCAGAACTTTGAGCGACTGTTTTTAAACCAAAGACGGAGAGATGCTAAGAGAATATAGCAAAATTTCTTTCCGCCTTTCCGCCTTAGCGATTACTTAAAAATATCATTGCTTAAATGTTTGAATGCCTCCATAGCGCCCATGTATTCGCAGGTTCTCGCACCGGCTTTATTTGCATTTGCAACAATTGCTTTCCATGCTTCTTCGTCCATTGATCTTATTTCTGTCAATGACTTTTCTCTTAACTGGTAAAGCACAGCACCAACAAATGCATCGCCTGCACCTGTTGTATCGACAGGGCTTACTGCAATGCTTGGTACAATAACAGTTTTATTATTTAAACAAAGCATTGTTCCATCCTTTCCTAGTGTTATGGTAAAAACCGCGTTTGTTTTTTGAAACAATGAATGAACCGCATCTTCCAATGTTGGTTTACCGGTAAGCAACATTGCCTCTTCATCACTTACTTTAAAGAAATGGCAACTTTCTACAAAATTCAAACTCTGGTCAACAAAGTTTTGCGTATCATTTTTTATCAGCAGGTGCCTGTAATTTGGATCGAAGCTGATAAAAATATTTTGCTGTAATGCTTTCTGCATAAGACCTGCATAAGCAGCCTGTAATGGCCCGGGTAAAAAACCTGTTGCAGAACCAAAATGAATAATAGAAAATTCATCAAGGTCAATGCCTTCTACTTCTTGTCTGCTTAATTGTCCATCTGCACCACGATTGAAATAAAAATCACGTTCGCCATTTTCCATTAATGATACAAATGCAAACGTTGTAAAGTAGTGTTCATCCTGCAGCATCCATTTTGTTGATACACCAAAAGATTGCATTACATCTATCAGGTGTTTACCAAATGGATCAATACCAACTTTTGCAGCAAGTTCTACTTGCCCGCCTAATGCAGCAACGGCGGCTGCAACATTTGTTGGAGCGCCACCTGCTTTTTTTAAAAAGTTATTGCCCTCAGATAATGATTTGCCTTTGTCAACGCAGATCATATCTATTAATGCTTCACCGATGCAGAGTATTTTTTTCATAAGGCCCCCTCCATCTCCCCTGGTAAGGGGAGGGTTTTATAAACACGTTTACGATTTGTTGATTTGTAACGTGTTTAAATTTCGTAATGATGAATAAAGAACTAAACGTACAAGAGTGCGACGCAACGGATGCTTAATGCCTCATCTGTTGTTTGGCTCATAATCTTTTCTAATGTCCTCCGCCAACGGGCATTACTATATCATCTGTTGGCTTTGTAGATTTGATAAGCATTGTGGCGCCGCAAGCCAATAACAACAATACTCCTGCAAAACCGATTGCCTTGCCCGGATCATTATCAAGAAAATGATCTAACACAAAGCCGAATGTTGTTGTTTGTAATATCATTGGAACTACGATCATCATGTTGATGATGCCCATGTATACGCCGTATCTTTCTTTTGGAATATTGTTTACGACCATAAGATAAGGAACGCCCATCATGCTCGCCCACGCAATGCCAAAGCCAGTCATGGGAGCAAAGAGTAAATATTTGTTTTCGACATGAGGAAAGATAAGTAAGCCTACTCCAGCCATAAACAAGCAAACAATATGCACAAGTTTTGGGCTGAATTTTTTTGTGAACCATACAAGCCCGAATGCAGAAACAAATGTTACAATGTTATACCAACCGTTTACAAGTCCGGCCCATCCCACAGCTTCCTGGTAAAGTGTAGGATCTTTTGACGGGGAGGTTTTCCAAACAGATTGAGCAATACTTTTTGCTGCGTTCTGCCAATAACAGAACAACGCATACCACTGAAACAAATAAACCAACGCAAGCTGCCACATTACTTTAGGCATGTCTCTTATAGCGTGTGGAATTTCTGTGAAAGGATCAAGAATACTATGCTTGTTTGCTCTTAGTTTAGCGAGTTCCTCTTCTGTTGGTGGGATTTCAGGCGTTTTTGTGATAGACCATAACACTGATGAAATAGAACATACAGAACCGAGAAAAAAAGATGCAAATACCCAGTAAGGTATTTGCCCATGCATTTGTTTTAGATAAGTTACTTTTTGAAAAACAAACAAAGAAATATTGGCGAGTGTAATACCAAGCCCTGTAAAAAAACTTTGGGTTAAAAAGCCTGTTGCCAATTGATCGGAAGGAAGTTTATCTGCAATAAATGCTCGGTAAGGTTCCATTGCTGTATTATTGGCAGCATCTAACACCCACAATAAACCGCCAGCCATCCAAAGACTGCTGCTGAATGGATACACAAACAAGCAAAGGCTGCAGAATAAAGCCCCAATAAAAAAATATGGTTTACGACGACCCCATCGTGGATGCCAGGTCTTATCGCTCATTGCACCGATGATGGGTTGAATGAGCAGACCTGTCATCGGTCCGGCAAGATTAAGTATGGGAATCTGATCAGGATGCGCACCAAGAAAATCGTAAATAGGATTGACTGCACTTTGCTGCAAACCAAAACTATACTGAATGCCAAAGAACCCGACATTCATATTAATGATCTGCATGAAGCTTAGCCGGGGCTTAAAAAATGACATAAGCGATCGTTATTGGGGACACTAAATTTAGCGAATCAGCAAAAACAAAATACAGTTATACATTTGTGTATTGGTTGCAATCGTTTGCGGTGAATAAATATACGGCATGATAAGAAGATTACGAAAACAAAGACTTGCTTTCATTACCCTTGTTTACTGGTTTCTGCTCATCTATATTATTGCTGCGTTGGTGTGGTGGTTTATTTCGCTTGAGCAACAGAACGACCTGATGTATTCTTATCGTTTGAGCGAATTAAATAAGGACGACCCTTCGTACACACAAAAAATAACTCAGCTACAGGAGGAAAGAGAAAGAAAGACTGCACAATATATTGGAGAAGGCAGCACATTTTTATTGTTGATTTTGTTGGGTGCTGTTTTTGTCTATCGTGCTACGCGTAAACAAATAAGATTGTCTCAACAGCAACAGAATTTTATGATGGCAGTTACGCACGAATTGAAAACACCGATTGCTGTAACGAGACTTAATCTTGAAACACTTCAAAAGCGAAAACTGGATGAACAACAGCAGGAAAAACTCATCTCTCTTGCGCTGGATGAAACAAACAGGCTTAACCTGTTAACGAATAATATACTTGTTGCTTCGCAACTTGAATCGGGAAATTATATTGTAAACAAACAGCGTGTTGATTTTAGTGCAATAACCAGAGAGGCGATAGCCGATTTTACAAAACGATTTCGCACCCGGACTATTCAAGCGGAAGTGACAAATAATATTTTTATTGAAGGAGAACTAATGTTGCTTCAAATGCTCATCAATAATCTTGTTGAAAATGCGTTGAAGTATTCGTCAAAAGATAAGCCTGTTTGGGTAAAGCTGTATAGTGATGGTAATGCGGTACTAAAGGTTATTGATGAAGGTGCAGGGATCCAATCCTCAGAAAAGAAAAAAATATTTGATAAATTTTACCGGTCCGGCGATGAATCGGTAAGAACAACAAAAGGCACGGGTCTTGGCTTGTATCTTTGCAAACGGATCGTGAAAGATCATAAAGGAACAATAAGTGTAGAAGATAACAAACCCGTTGGATCTGTATTTACCGTAACTATACCTGTAATATGAGCAGTGAAAATAAGTTGAGTATTTTATTGGTAGAAGATGAAGAGAATCTTCATGAAGCGTTGAAGCTGAATCTTGAAATTGAAGGCTATGAAGTGACTTCTTCTTTCGATGGGAATGAAGCATTGAAAGCTGTGCAAAATGAATACTTCGATCTCATAATTATGGATATTATGCTCCCGGGTATAGACGGCATCAGCATTACAGAGAATATAAGGCTCCAGCAAAATGATGTGCCTATCCTAATATTAAGCGCAAAGAATACCGGGGCAGACAGAGTGTTGGGATTAAAGAAAGGCGCTGATGATTATCTTACTAAACCTTTTAATCTTGAAGAATTATTATTGCGTGTAGAAAAACTCATCGACAAGAATAAAAAGATACAGGTAAAAGAAACGATTGGCGATGATTATGCATTCAGCGGTAATAAAATAAACTTCAAAGCGCAGATTGCAACAACATGGAATGATACAAAAATTGAACTTAGTAAAAAGGAGATCATGTTGCTGAAACTGCTTATCGAAAACAAGAACCAGGTTGTAACCCGTGAAAGGATATTGCAAATGGTTTGGGGCTATAACGTATATCCTACCACAAGAACCATCGATAATTTTATTCTAAGCTTCAGAAAATATTTTGAACCTGACAGCCGCAATCCAAAACATTTCCATTCAGTAAGAGGCATGGGGTATAAGTTTACGGAGTAAACCCAAGGGAGGCTTCGAAAACCCACTTGATTTTCTGTACCCAAAAGTTACACAGATGAAGTGATTGCGACGCAAGGGACGATGCTATGAAATGCTGTAGCTGGTATCAAAAAAATTACTCTCTTTCTTTGCGCCCCAATAAGTAAAAACTTATGTTATTGGAAAGAGTTTTTTTATAACCGCGCTTAACTCAAAATAAATTTTTTCTTTGATGCCTTCTTCTGCATCGGGGGAATAAAGATTGCGATTGCAGTCTGCAAAGATCTTACTACAGGTTCTTGAAAGATCTGTGTTATCATGCTTTTTCAGTAGTTCAGTTAGTTCATCTGCTGTGGCATTTTCAGGCGCCCCAAGTTTTATTTGCAAACTTGCAATAAGTAAATATCCGGCAGCAGCCAAAAACTTTTTATCCTCTTCTACAGTGCCTAACCTGTTTAAAGCAGACAATATTTCTATACCATAATCTTTTTGTTCAGCAACAACGGCTTCCAGTTTTGGGACAATGACGCTTTCTTTTATCTGCAAAGATTGTTTCCTGCTTTTCAATTGCATGCTAACCATTAGTGTAACAATAACTACTGCGGCTATGCCGGCAACGATCCATAAATATTTACTGTTACCCACATCTTCCTGCACAACATCCTGCATCTGCTCATCCCTGCTTACTGTTTTTGTAAACGTTAGCGGAACTTCCGTAGTTAATATTTTGTAGCTGCTTGTGGAAGGGTCATAAAAATTAAAACTTATTGGTCCGATTGCGGCCTTTCCTTCTTTAGCCCCAATGAAAGGAATAGAAAAAGTTTTATCCCCTTCAACTGGATAATTATCTTGGTCAACATGTTGCGTATCTGAAACTTCAAAATGCTCTGTGCCATGTGGCCATTGTATAGCAGGAACATGAATACCTGTAAAATTACCACTACCCTTTATCGTAATGTTCAGTGTTGCATTATCACCAACAGGTACACTATTGCTGTCAACGTTTGCCTGCATGGTAAAGCTTCCAACAACGCCCGAAAAATCTTTTGGTTTATCTGTTAGCGGCAATGGTTTTACATCTATGATCAATGGTTCATTACGGCTGGTCATAGAAAAATTATCCTGTTGCTTATCCGCAGTTATAAACGGAACAATGTTCTCTATCTCCACTTCTCCCAAATGCAGCGGGCCATCCTCTAATGGTATTACCTGCAGCTTTCTTACCGTGAAAACATGAAAGGTTTTGCCGTCGATTATTTCAATATCAGGATCGCCTGAGTAAGAAAGCTCCATCACACTGCACCCATTAAATGATGGTTGTTTATTTACACGCGACCTGCAAAAAATAGACGCATACAATTTATAGGTAACCATTACAGGCTCGCCGGTATACACGCTTTTGCTGCTTGCAAATGCTTTTACATAAATGCTTTTGCGCATAACAGTTTCAGGGCTTTCACCGGTTTTCAATACTGGCGACTGGTAGCCATCGTCAAGCAGGGAAGGCAATTGCGCAGGCGGCTGTTGTGCCCACAAGAAAATACACCGGAATGTACAGATCAATAATATAGTAAACCTGCTCTTCATTTTATAAGAACACAAAAGTATATACTACTGTTCAGGTATTTTTTACAATCCGGTTAATGATGGGTTAAAGCAGGAAGAATGTTTTGGCTGCAGGCTTTTACTTTTCATGGGATCGGTTGTTGTGTCACTCACTTGTACGTTCGGAACTTTTATGAACTGCTATATTGTGTAGTTAATAAAATGGCGCTGCCTCTTTTATAATTTCCTATTTTTAAGCAAATAAAATAAACATGAGAAATAAAAATTTGCTTGCAGTAATTATTTTGTTGCTTGCTACTTTATCTGCCAGAGCTCAATCACCTTTTGATACTACTATCTATGGACGAAACAAAGAGGCAGGTAAATACATACGAATACGTGGATTTAATATGTATTATGAAACCTATGGCAAAGGAGAACCTTTACTTATCATTCACGGTAATGGCGGCTCTATCAATAATTTTTTTTATCAGATTCCCTATTTTGAAAAATATTATAAAGTAATTCTTGCAGATAGCCGCTCACAAGGCAAGTCAATTGATGACGGCGATTCATTGAGTTATGAAATGATGACGGATGATCTTAATGCATTGCTTGATTCTTTGCATCTCGATTCCTGTTATGTCATCGGCTGGAGCGATGGGGGCATCAATGGTTTGTTGCTTGCCATCCGTCATCCCGATAAAGTAAAAAAGCTTGCTGTTACCGGCGCCAATCTTACACCAGATACCACAGCAGTTGATCCCTGGGTATATAACTGGGCGCGGCAAATGAATGATTCTGCCTCCAAAATGAAACAAACACCGGAAGTAAAACATCAATTAAAGTTGCTTCATCTTTTATCGTTTGAGCCACACATTTCACTGGCGCAACTCGCAACCATAAAATGTCCGTCATTGATAATTGGCGGCGATCATGACGTTTTGCTTCCAAAGCATACTATGCTTATAGCAGATAATATTCCGCAATCTTATTTGTGGATCTTGCCAAACTCAGGGCACTCCACACCTATTTTTTACAAAGACCAGTTTAATGAAACGGTGCATAATTTTTTTGTACAACCGTACAGAAAGATCGAGCAATTCGGAAGGTTTAATTAGAGAATTTTTTTGAAGCCAGCAGTTTATCAAATGGCATCGCCTGTTGTGTCACTCACTTCATTGTTCCGAACTATTGCAGACATATTTGTTTGGCATGAAAAACAAAATTTTATGTTCACTTTACTCCGCACAGATTCAGTAAATACAGACTTTATAACACTTGTAAAAGAACTTGATACGTACCTTGCAATCATTGATGGCGAGGAACATGCTTTTTATAATCAGTTCAATAAGATAACCAGCCTAAAACATGCAATTGTTGCTTATGAAAATGGAGTACCCGTTGGCTGTGGCGCTATAAAAGAATTTGCGCCGGATACAGTGGAAGTAAAACGCATGTATGTTCTGCCGGAGCAGCGTGGAAAAGGCATTGCATCAAAAGTGCTTGCTGAACTTGAGCGATGGGCAAAAGAATTAAACTATTCAAAATGTGTTTTAGAAACAGGTAAGAAACAGCCTGAAGCAATTTCATTGTACAACAAAAGTGGTTATGTTAATATCCCTAATTATGGTCAGTATTTAAATGTTGAGAACAGCATTTGCTTTGAAAAGAAGTTATGATCTCGTCTTCAGTATTGCTGCGAAAAGGTTTAGTGTACAAGAGTGCGACGCAACAGGTGAAGCCACCGAAGACAAAAGCCAGGCTCCATAAAAAATTACACGGCTTCTTTGGTTTTGTATTTCTTTTTAAAATACCAGTACAACGGAATTCCTGTAGCGGTAAGTACAAGACCAAATACCGAATTCATGATATGCGTTTTGCCGTTGATATAATTACTGATATCGTTGTATAGCATTACGATCAAATAAAAAGCGTTGAAGAGTATTACAAGTATTGGCATCCAGGGGTAACCCCACACTTTATAAGGCCGTTCTGCACCAGGCATTTTTTTGCGGAGAATAAACAGGCCATACATGAGCATAATATTAAAAACCCAAACGATAAAAATATACATGTCTGCAAGTATGTTGAAGGAACCACTGATGACCATAAATATCATCCACACCAAATGCAACATAATGGCTTTGCCGGGTGTTTGAAATTTAGGATGGATCTTACCTGCCCATAAAAAAAAATTCCTGTGATTTGACATGGCAAAAGTGAGGCGTGGAGCGCTCAGTATTGTTGAATTTGTTGCGCCGAGAACGGATAAACAAATAAGCAAGGCTATAATACCACCGCCAATTGTACCAAATGCAACTTTCGCTGCATCTGATGCTACAAGCTTCGATACAGCCATATCCTGCACAGGCAATATGTACATCATTGCTGCAGTGATCAGCATATAAATGATCATGCAGATAAAAAGCCCGAGTATTAAACTGCGTGGTAAAGTTTTGCCGGGATTCTTTACTTCGCCGGCCATATATACGATCTGGTAAGCGCCATCATATGCCTGCAATGCACCATTACACGCCGCCACCAAAGCCAGTAGTAGTACAAACCCTGTTGGTTCAATGGAAGGTGCACTGGTAATAAAATTTGAGGCATCTCCTTTGCCGGAAAAAAACAGCCCACCTACCAGCAAAATAATGGCAAGCACTTTTGCAATTGTAAAAAATACCTGCACCCTGCCACCAAGTTTAGTACTTCTGTAAGCAATAAAAGAAAATATGCTCACAAGTAAAAGTGTAAGCATTTTTACACCAAAATCTTCAAGCGGTAATATATCTCCGATCAGTGGAACATGCAATACAACTGATTGCTCAACTTCTGTTGAAAAGCGGGGCAGTTTAAAAAAATACTGTGCATACTGCGCACAAATAAAAGTAATACCGGCACCGGATGCGGTATTGATAACAGCAAAATTTGCCCAGCCATACAGGTATGCCCAGAAGTCGCCATACATTTTTTCCATAAACACATACTGACCACCTGTTGCAGGCATCATTGCACCGATCTCTGCAAGCACCATGATACTAAAGACGGAAAAAACTCCGGCGATAACCCATGTGCCAAGCACTAGTAAGGGAGAACCAAGCAGGCCGGCCATTTCAGCCGGACGCATAAAAATACCCGAGCCAATTACGCCACTAATAACAACGGACATTGCTGTAGAAAATCCAATGGTACGGTTGAGGGATTGTGTTGAACTCATTTATTTGTTTTACCGGATGAATTCAGCAATTAATGAATGAAAATGATGTGTGCCCTGTTCTCTCTTTGGCGCGTACCTGCCATGTGTGTAGAAACGGGAACGAATTCCCTTTTGTACATTCTCTACTACTTCTTCATCTTCATGTTCTACTTCATCAAGCCCGCTGCCTGCACCGCTTCCGAGTTTGCTTTCATCAAAAACATAAGTAAGAAAAGAAACTTTTGTTTCACTTACACCAAGTGGTTGTACAATATTCAGTGACAAACCCCATGGATAAAAATTGAACATCATATTTGGAAAGACCCAGAAATAATATGCTGCTACTTCCTTGCCATAGTCTACAGACTCTTCTGGAAGATCAAAACATACATCACCTTTTTTTCCAATGCCCAATTGCAGATTGCAATAGCGAAATACTTCTGTTGTGTATTCACCAAAATCGAGAACGGCATTTAAACCAGCATGCACAAATGGAATATGAAAGCCTTCCAGGTAATTCTCGCAATATAAAGCCCAGTTTGCTTTTACATGATAGTCTTTGGAAAGATCAGAACGGTATTCCAATTTATCCATCGGCAACCAGCCAACACGATCGATCATTTCTTTAAAATAATTTTCTGCAGGTATTATATTATTTAAACTGGTGAATAATAATCTACCCCATTGAAATAAGGGCATTGGATGAAGGTTGTCAGCCGCTGTTGGAAAATTTTCTACTTCTTTAAACTCAGGCATAGAAATAAATTTTCCATCCAGTGAAAATAAGCGTCCGTGATATTTGCAACGCAATTGATTAAGCTTACAGGGCTCATACACGACAAGGTTGCCACGGTGTGTACACACGTTGCTCATACAACGCAATGCGCCATCTTTATCTTTTGTAAGCAACAAAGGTTCATTTAAATAATGCTCCAGTAAAGTGAATGGATATGCTGATGCATTTTCTTTTACAAGATCAGTGTCACCAATGAATTGCCAGGATGGTGCAAATATTTTTTCTTTTGATTCATTAAAGTAATGCTGGCTTGTGTAATAATCTGTGTCTATTGTTTTTGCTTTTGCTATGTTGGGGTCAATAAAAAATGCTGACATACACAGGATCGTTTGACTAAAGATAGCGGATTTGTTTTATGAACCCGGCGGTAGAATTATTATTTGGCTTTGATTGCGTCGCACTCTTGTACTTAAGGAAGTAAAGCAACAAATGAAAAGATAAAGGTCAAAAGTGAAAGCTTAATAAAATTTGACATTTCATTTTTGACTGATGAAATTTTTCAGAACGCAGAAGTGAGTGACACAACAGGCGATGCCATAAAATACAAAAGCCGGTAACATAAATATCACCGGCTTCAAATAAATAAAATGACTGAATTAACTGAATAGGTATTCGATGTCTTCTCTTGTAAGGCTCTTTACAAATCCCGTATCATCTGTAATAAGATCTGCTGCTAGTAAACGTTTCTTTTCCTGCAGCGAAAGTATCTTGTCTTCAACTGTGTCTTTGCAGATCATGCGGTATGCAAAAATATTTTTCGTTTGCCCAATGCGATGTGTACGATCAATAGCCTGTTGCTCTACGGCAGGGTTCCACCATGGATCAACGATGTACACATAATCAGCTGCAGTTAAATTCAAACCCACGCCGCCGGCTTTTAATGAGATCAGGAACACGCGGCATTCAGGATCGTTTTGAAAGCGGTCAATGGCACGTTGCCTTTCCGGTGCTGAGGTGCTGCCATCAAAATATTCATAAGCCACCCCAAGTTCATTGAGCTTTTCTTTGATGAGCGCCAGCATGCCAAGGAATTGAGAGAATACCAGTGCTTTGTGATCGCTGATATTTTCTGTGATCTCTCTGCCTATTTCTTCCAGCTTTACAGAAACATTCGGAAATTTTTCTTCATCTTTCATGATAGCAGGGCTATCACAAATCTGCCGCAACTTCATTAAGCCCTGCAAAATAGTAAGCTGAGATTTTTGTACTCCCTGTTCTTCCACCACACCAAGGATCTTATCACGATAATCATTTCGGTATGCATCATAAATATCACGTTGCTCTTTACCCATTTCGCAGAAGAGTATCATTTCAGTTTTTTCAGGAAGATCTTTTGCTACCTGCTCTTTTGTTCTGCGCAAAATGAATGGATACAAGAGTTTGCGCAGATGTTCTTTCTGTTCTTTCTCTCCAAACTTATCAATCGGCACAGAGAATTCATGCTTGAAAAATTCCATACTGCCCAGCATGCCCGGGTTAAGAAAATTCATCTGCGCATAAATATCGAATGTATTATTCTGTAGTGGCGTACCACTTAAACACAATTTGTTTTTTGCATTTAATAAGGTTGCTGCTTTTGCAACTTTGCTTGACGGATTTTTGATGGCCTGGCTTTCATCAAGTATTACATAATCAAGCGGCACATCAACAAACTGCCTGATGTCGCTACGCAATGTGCCATAAGTGGTAATGATAACATCAATTGTAGGATCAAGTAATGTGTCATGTGTTCTTGCACCGCCATGATGTATATAATAAGTAAGATTGGGGGTAAATTTTTTTATTTCATTCTCCCAGTTATACATCAATGTAGTTGGACAAACAACTAATGCTTTCAGTTTTCCATTCTTTTGCCTCAGGTGATGCAGGAAAGATAATGCCTGTATGGTTTTACCCAAACCCATATCATCCGCAAGAATGCCACCCCAATGCACTTCGCTTAAATAATTAAGCCACTGAAAACCAGAAGACTGGTAAGGGCGTAATACAGGTTTTAAATGTGCAGGAGGCTCTATCGCTTCAATAGAATGATTGTAACGAAGCTTGTCATATTTCTCTTCCAGCTTTACAAACAACTCTTCTTCATCACGTTCATTGTATAATTCTTCAATGATGCTGAAGTGATATTTACTCAGCTTCATGTTGCCTACCTTGCCTTCTCCCACGCGGAACAACAATGAATATTTGCGTATCCATTCTTCAGGCAAAATACCCAATGTGCCATCTTCCAATTGCACGTATTGTTGTTTATTGGCAAGCGCTTTCTTTACATCTGCAACCGTTACTTTCTGTTCGCCAAAATGAATATCAATTTTTGCATCGAACCAGTCAGTGTTGCTGCTGATGTAAATTTTAGTAGATGGCCTTGCTGTATTGAAGCGAAAATTCTTTAATGCTTCATAACCGTATACCGGTATGTTCATTTCTTTTACAGCATCAGAAAAAAGAAAGAACCAGTTATTTTTTAAAACATCGGTACCCCTTAAGGCAAGCGTATTTCCTTCTTCGGGGCGTATAAAAGAAGAATGAAGATTTTCAATCTTATCTATGAATTCAGATTCTGCGATAGTATTGCGGTGGATCACCAGCAACTTGTCAACCAGCGGAAGAATAATTTTTTCTTTATCGGCTGGTTTTACATCGTAGCCGCGATAATTAAATACAGGTTGAAACAACAAATAATCACCACGTTCTCTCAACAATATTTTTACTTCAGGTTTTTCGTCTCTTATTTCTTCGCGTTGTACATTGGTGAATTGTACATTGTATTCTTTTGAAAGGGGTAACAGGAATTCAACAAGCTGTTTGTTCCAGTCTTCTTTTGTAATAACGAGCTTACCTGATGGTAAAAATTTTTCTACCAATACCGCGTCTTCCTGCTTTTGCCACATATACAGGTTGTCATGAAACTTATAAACAAAAGAAGAAGACAATTCATTGCTGGCAACAGAGTAAGGCCCTTCCGGTAATTTAACCATGCAGCTTACTTCATATGCATCATTTACCAACTTAACAGAAAACTCCGGCGATAAAAAAGTACCGGAACATTTTCCTTTTTCGAGATTAGCAGTTTGAAAACTTTTGCGTGGTGGCAAAAAGAAAACAAAATTGCTTTCTGCAAGATCGCTAAATATTTTTTTGTATTTCGGTTGCAGGTATTCTGCAATTAAATGTCTTGTTTCTTCAGGCAATTCATCATCATGCTGCTGAATAATATTTTCCCATATTCCACTGAATGGTGAATTGCGGTTCAGATAGCGGCTTACTTCACCGGGAAGTAGTTTACGCAATTGCTGTACTAACGTCTTATCATTCTCTTCTAAAATATCAGTATTGATGAATTTTGTAAGATCAAGCCTCTCTACCTTGCCAGCAAAAGAAATTCCTTCTTCATCGGTCTCACCTTGTATCGCATCAATTTGTATATAAGGATACTGGTGCGCATTGTAGCTGAAAACCACACCCAGCCTTAGTTTGGATTTGTTTATGCTTTCTTCTTCTTCTGCAACTGCGGTTATCGTTTCTTCAACAACTGGTCTTGGCCTTAATGGTTGAGCGGGTAACACAACTCTTTTTATAGAAGTGTCCAGTACACGCAAAAAAGGTTTACCTTCTTTATAAGTAAATTCAAATTTACCTTTTATGTCATCATCCATTGAGTAACCATATAAGGCAAGCAGTTTATTTTTTTCTTTATCAAGATTACGAATGGTATCAAAATAATTGGGACCGAATGCATTTAGTAATTGCAGTAACACGATCGTCTTGTGTGTACAAAGCGGATGAGATGAATCTGCATGACAGGTGCAACTGGTATCAAAATTCCTTTCCTCATTTTTTTGAATCACAACTTTATACTCACTGCCAAAAAATTCAAGGTCTGCAACCACACGTTCGTTTGCGGCTTCGGTAATATTTGCTTTATTGCTGCGCAAATAATCTTCGGCTTCTGTATAAGATTCAGGAGCAGTAAGCAGCCTGATGAGTTTCAGCTCAAGCTGCTTCATTTTTACTACGGTATGACGCTGATTATATTCTGGTTCTTTTTCGCCGAATAAATTTTTGTCAAGCATCTCCTGCATTTGAAACAAAGCAGCAGCTTCATGCCGGCATATTTCACCTAAGTTATAGGGGCAGCCGCAACGTATAGACAATGTCTTTGCATCCTTGAACTTATTAATATAAACTTTATAATAAGTAGAGTAGGCATCATCTTTTACACGAAAGGTTACAGAACTTAAAAGGTCATCGTGCTCAATCAGTTCTACGCTGCCTGTTGCGTGTATTTTCTTTCCACGGCGTATAACTTCATCTGTGCCGTTATTGTATATGTACTTAACTAAATGCGGTAGAGCCATCTATGAGTTTATAGTTTACAGTTTGAGGCTGTTTTATGTGCATCCAACAACAACAAACGTTCAGAAAAGGGCAATTTGCAAAAGTAAAGGAATTATTGGCAGAAGTAGAAATGAAATAAATCTTTTGGGCATGAAATGTTTGTTAAGAATCATTTTTGGCCACGGTTTCTGTTCTTTCATTTAGCTTTGGTTGTGTCACTCACTTGTACGTTCGGAACAATTTTGAGCAACGTCGGTAGTCGTAATCGCAAGTAAAGAAAGATCAAACTTGCGATTCCCGATTGACGACTACCGGTCCTCGGTACAAGAGTGCGACGCAACCAAAGCCTCATGCACATTCGACTGCTGGGTTCATAAAACTTTTCATAAAACCAAAATAAAATGACACTGCGATTTCTGCCGGCTTTATCAATTATGCTGCTTGTTGCTTCATGTACATCAAAGCCGGAAAAAGCTTACGATACATGGGGCGTGTATGGCGGCAATAAAGAGAACAATCACTACTCATCATTGACACAGATCGACACAAATAATGTTACGCAATTGCAGGTAGCGTGGGAATATCACACGCATGATTCTGATAAAGGAACACAGATTCAGGTAAACCCCATTATGGTTGATGGTGTGTTGTATGGAGTTTCGCCAAAGCTGAAACTCTTTGCATTAGATGCAGGAACAGGTGCACAGAAATGGATTTTCGATCCATCCGCAGATTCTGTACAACTAAAAGCTTTTGGCAATTATTATTTTATGATGAATGTTTGTCGCGGCGTTGCCTACTACACAGATGGAAAAGACGATAAAAGAATCTTCTATGGAGCAGGACCAAGATTATTTTGCATAGATGCAAACACAGGTAAACCTGTAATAACATTTGGAAATAACGGAACAATTGATCTGCACAACGATCTTGGCTTTGATGCATCACAACTTTATGTTGCAGCAACAACGCCCGGAATGATCTATAAAGACATGATTATTATTGGTGATCGCGTAAATGAAGAAATGCCTGCAGCACCGGGACATATAAGAGCATATGATGTGCACACGGGAAAACTGCGCTGGATATTTCATACGATACCACAACCCGGGGAACCCGGTTTTGAAACATGGGATGATTCAACAGCCTACAAACATGTTGGTGGCGCCAATTGCTGGTCTGGCTTCAGTTTGGATGAAGAGCGCGGAATTTTATATGCACCACTCGGTTCTTCTGTTTATGATTTTTATGGCGGTAAAAGAACAGGACAAAATCTTTATGCGAATTCATTACTTGCGTTAGATGCAAACACCGGCAAACGAATCTGGCATTTTCAAACAGTGCATCATGATATCTGGGATCGTGACCTTCCTATGGCGCCTGCACTTGTAACCATTACAAAAGATGGAAAGAAAATTGACGCAGCAATTCAACCAACAAAAAGTGCATTTGTTTTTATGTTTGATCGTGTAACAGGACAACCAATTTATCCAATTGAAGAAAAGCAAGTGCCAACAGCAACAGAACTGGTTGGCGAAAAGCCAAACCCTACACAACCATTTCCCTCATTGCCTTTGCCTTTTGCGAGGCAATCATTAACAGAAAAAGACCTCAACAATCTTGTTCCCGATTCTTCTTATAAAGATATCAAGCAAAAACTCGCTTCATATAAAACTGGATTTATTTTCAATCCACCATCAAAAGAAGGAACGGTAATTTTTCCCGGTTACGATGGCGGCGGCGAATGGGGCGGTCCGGCTGTTGATCCCGAAACAGGTATTCTTTACATTAATGCAAGCGAAATGCCATGGGTGCTTACCATGGTTGACCTGAAAGATAAACCTGTTGTTGCTGAAACAAATTTGCAGGCTGGTAAAAGATTGTACACCACAACCTGTATGGCTTGTCACGGTCCCGAAAGACAAGGCGGTGGCAACAATCCCACGCTTATCGGTGCAGGTAAAAAATATACTGAAGAACAATTTATGCAACTTGTTTCTTCAGGCAGAAGAATGATGCCTGCGTTCAATCAACTTGCAGAGAGTGAGAAAAAAGCGCTGGCTTCTTTTGTGCTCGATCTCAAATCAAAACAAACAGAAAAATTTGTTGTTCCTGTTCGCCCTGATGATGAATGGAACAAAATGCCATACAGCGCTACCGGCTACAATAAATTCTTAACCAAAGAAGGTTATCCCGCAGTTCTGCCACCATGGGGTACATTGAATGCCATTAACCTCAGCACCGGCGAACTTATTTGGAAAGACACACTTGGAGATGTTCCCGAATTCAAAGCAAAAGGCATTCATACAGGAACAGAAAATTATGGCGGACCTGCTGTTACAGCCGGCGGGCTTGTATTTATTGCTGCTACCAGCGATTCAAAAATGCGTGCCTTTAACAAACGCACCGGCAAACTGTTGTGGGAGGTTGATCTGCCCGCCAGTGGTTATGCCACACCTGCAGTGTACCAGGTAAATGGCAAACAATTTCTTGTAATTGCCTGTGGTGGCGGTAAACTGGGCAAGCATTCCGGCGATAGTTATGTGGCATTTGCATTGCCGGATGCAAAATAGTTTTTGGTACCCGGCTTTTGTTTTTTATGGCATCTGCTGTTGCGTCGCACACTTGTACTGTTTGAAAATAACCTATCTTAAATGTTTCTAATTGCCTAAAAAGTAAGTGTATGAAAGAAAAATTCTCCCGCCGTTCTTTTTTAAAAGTAGGTGGCATGGCAGCTGTGGGAACAGCTGTATTGCCGGGTACCGGTTTTGCTGCACCAGCCGCAATAAGCCCTGCTATTGCATTGCAGTTATATACTGTAAGAAACGAACTGGCTAAAGATATACCCGGAACGCTTAAACGTTTAGCCAGCCTTGGCATACAAAACGTTGAAACCGCTTTTTGGACTGAAAATGTAACGGTAAAAGAGGCGGCAGAATATATAAAAGATGCCGGGTTAAAAGTATGCTCAAGCCATATAGAAATTCCGGTTGATGAAAAAAGCAAAACCGCCATGCTGGAAACTGCAGCAGCATATAATTGTAAACGTATGATCTGGCATGGCTGGCCCGAAGATAAGCGCTACAGTAGCTTAGAAGGCACCAAAGAGCTCATTGGCATATACAACGAGGCCGGCAAATTTGCCAAAGCCAATGGTTTGGAATTTGGTCTGCATAACCATTGGTGGGAATACCGCAATAAAGTAGGCGGCCGTTTTGTGTACGAATGGTTATTGGAAGGAGTTGACAGCAACATATTCTTCGAGATAGATACTTACTGGGTAAAAGTAGCGGGCCACGACCCTGCAAAAATTATTACACAGTTTGGCAACAGGGCAAAGTACCTTCATATGAAAGATGGCCCCGCAAAATATACAGCTTCACTTTCCGCAGATAAGCCGGAACCGATGGTAGCACTTGGCAAGGGCACGCAAAATATTCCGGCGATAGCTGCTGCCGCAAAGCCCAACATAGAATGGATGGTTATTGAAATGGATGTGGTTGCAACAGATGTTTTTGAAGCCATTAAAAAAAGCCAGGATTATCTTATAAAAAATAAGTTTGCTGTAGCCGGCAAATAAAATCACTGTTACACAGTCTTTACCGATTGATTTACTGTCTTGCTCATTTTAGTTGCGGACGTACAAGTGAGTGACACAACGAAGTTGCCCAAAGTGCAAAAGCTGATAACCAGAAAATTACGCGGAAACCCAAAAGGCTATTAACTGGCAGAGTGCGCCAATAAGTAACCCGCTGTAAACTTCGAAATTATCATGTTCGCTCAGTAAAAGGCGGGCGGTGCAAACAATGCCGGTGATAAGTGTAACGATGGCTACATCTATACCGAGGAAAGTCTGGTAATAAAAATTGGTGATGAGTACGAAAACAAGTAGTCCGCCAACACCCATACCATGCATGCTTATTTTAAAAAAACTGTTTAGCACTAAACCAAGAATTGTGGCAAAAAATATGGAGAGAAAAAAGAACCTGAGTACAATGGGCTGGTCTGTGAAATTGCGACTGAGGTACCACATCCACCAGTAAAAGATCATAGTGATCATGTAAGGCGCAATACGTTCTTTTTGCGTTCTGAGCATTATATTATCTATAAACTTCAAACGCCATAGAAGGAAAACTGAGAATGCCGGGAAGAAAGCTGTCATCCAGAATACAGTGATCTTTCTTGCAAACAAAGCCATTGGTGTAATGCCCCCAAACTGGTATGGGAAACGAATGAGCAACCAAAAGAAAACATAGGTTGGTATAAACAGCGGATGAAAAATATAAGAAAAAATCTTTGCTGTAACTGTAAAAACACTAATACTTTTATTGGCTGATACTTCCTGCATAAATCTTGGTTGCCGTTTTTTTAAGACTTATAATTCCTTTCTCAATCTTGCTACCGGTATATTTAATTGCTCGCGGTATTTAGCTACCGTGCGGCGTGCAATATTATAACCTTTTTCCTGCAGCAGTTCGGTAAGGCGCTCATCGCTAAACGGTTTCTTTTTGTCTTCGCCTTCTATAAGGTCGCTGAGAATTTTTTTCACTTCTCTTGTGCTTACTTCTTCACCACTGTCTGTACTAAGTGATTCACTAAAGAAGAATTTAAGACGGTATGTACCAAACTCTGTTTGCACAAATTTGCTGTTGGCCACACGGCTAACTGTGGAAATATCCAGGCCTGTAATTTCTGCAATGTCTTTTAAGATCATTGGTTTCAGGCTGGTCTGGTCGCCGGTAAGAAAGAATTCTTCCTGGTAGTTCATAATGGCACTCATGGTGCTAAGCAAAGTGTGTTGCCGCTGTTTGATCATGTCTATAAACCAGCGGGCAGAATCTATTTTTTGCTTTATGAAAAGCACGGCTTCTTTCTGGCGTTTGTCTTTCTTGCTTCCTTTGTCGTATTCCTTCAGCATGTCGCGGTACCCTTCACTGATGCGCAGGTCAGGCGCGTTGCGGGAATTAAGGGTAAGCTCCAGTTTGCCGTTATTGTTAAGTATAAAAAAGTCAGGCACAATATAGCTTTCTGCTTTGTTAAGCTCACCCATATTGCCACCGGGCTTTGGGTTCAAACGTATAATAGCACCAATAACATTTTTGAGATCCTCGTCGCTAAGGTTTAAGCCACGCTGTATTTTTTCGTAGTGTTTTTTGGTAAACTCATCAAAGTATTTGTCGAGTACCTGTATAGCTAAATAAACATCTTTTCCTTCGGCGAGCTGACGGTTTAGCTGGAGTAATAAACATTCTCTAAGGTCTCTTGCACAAATGCCAGGTGGATCGAAATGCTGTATCTTTTTAATAATCTCTTCTATTTCTTCCTCCGTTGCATCTACCCCCTGGCGAAAAGCAAGATCATCAACAATGGAGGAAAGTTCTCTGCGCAGGTAGCCATCATCATCAATACTGCCAACCACTTGTTCTGCTATCTTGTAATTTTTTTCGTCAAGTGAAAGCATACCCAACTGGTCGAGCAAAGATTCGTGAAAGGAGGTTTCAACTCTGTGCGGCAGGGTTTTCTGCTCATCCATTTCGGGATAATTGTCGTCCCTTGTCCTGTAATCGGCTATATCGTCATCACCGTCAGAAACATATTCACTTATGTCTATGTTTTCGTATTCGTCCTGGCTGCCATCTAACTCTTCTTTATCACCGTCTTCAGAAAAATTTTCTGCTTCACCGGTCAGGTCGCTGTCAAAATCTTCATCATGGTCCTCTTCGCCTTGTTCGAGAGCGGGGTTTTCTTCCAGTTCTTCTTTTATACGTTCTTCAAGATGGGCAGTAGGAACCTGCAGCAGCTTCATTAACTGAATCTGCTGGGGGGATAATTTCTGTAATAACTTTTGTTGTAACGATTGACTTAATGCCATAGGTTAAATCTCTCCGAATCAATACCTAAATGGTGCCGCTTTTCAATAATATAATATAACTGTGCCTTTAACAACCTTTCTTTACTGAACGCCGTAAATTTACATACAAATACATTTAACATAAACGTGAAACTAATTTGTTTGTTTCTTACTTGTTTTTTATACAGTAGTATAGCTGCAAATGCTCAGCGGCGCAATGATACTGCATTTCGTGTAATCAAAATGTCAAAAGACAGTATAAAAATCGTTCCAATGCGTTTGCTGGCACAGGATTATTATGCTTCCAACCTTGGTTTTTTCTGCAAAAAGGAAATCCAGGTGCAGAAAATCGTAAAGTTTCCCGTTAAATTCAGGGTTGGATCCGTTCCGTATTGCGATGCCATGGAAGGAAAGACAACCAACTATTCTTTTCCTGCGCCACACTAAATGGGTATATAATTACACACGTATGATATTGTTTATAAGCCGGCATTATTACGGCTATTAAGCTTCGTTGCGTCGCACTCTTGTACTGAAACAAGAAAGGCAACAGAGCAAAGAATAGACAAAGAGTTTCTATGAGTCTGTCATTATTTATTGTTCATTGCTCAAAATTGTTTCAGACGTACAAGTGAGTGACACAACCTCAGCTGCCTGAAATTCCAAAGCCGGCATCAAAAATCTTTGCTTTTTTATCTAACCGCTTCCGATTAATTTGTGAAAAAATAAGCCGATGGCTACGCTAATAAAATGTCCTAATTGTGGTTTTGAATTTCCGTTGGAAGATGCATTGAACGATGAATTGAAGGAATCTATTGAAAAGGAAAAACAACAATTGCGCCAGCAAATGCTTGATTATAAGAAAACAAAGGAGGAAGAACTGCGCAGAAAAGAAGAAGATTTTGCACGGCAGAAACAATTCCAGGAAGATAGCTTTCAAAAAAGACTTGATGATGAATTGAAGAAAAAGAATCAGTACATGGAAGAATCCATCCGCAAATCTTTGTCTGCAGATTATGAGAATCAATTCCGAATGCTAAAAGATTCTGCTGCAGAGAATGAGGAAAAATTAAAAGAGGCCCGCAAAAAAGAACTGGAATTTTTGCAAAGAGAAAAGGCATTAAAAGAGAAGGAATCTGAAATGGAATTGCAGTTGCAAAGACAGTTGATGGCAGAAAGAGGGAAGATGAAAGAACAATTGCAAAAAGAAGAGCAGGAAAGAATGAGCCTGAAAGAGCAGGAATATAATTTGCGCATGCGGGAAATGGAAAAGCAGATCGAAGACCAGAAAAAACTGGTTGATGAGATGAAACGCAAAGCGGAGCAGGGCAGCATGCAGCTGCAGGGAGAGGCGCAGGAATTATTACTGGAGGAAATATTGCAGTCAACTTTTCCGTTTGACAAGGTACAAGAAGTGGGTAAGGGTGTCAGGGGTGCCGATTGTGTGCAAATCGTTCGTAACCAATTTGGCAGTGAGGCAGGAAAGATCATTTATGAAAGCAAACGTACTAAAGATTTTGGCGGCGACTGGATAGAAAAATTAAAGCATGATATGCGCACTTTAGGTGCGGATGTAGCCGTTATTGTGACGCAGGCTTTTCCAAAAGATATGGACAGGTTTGGCGAAAAGAATGGGGTATATATATGCTCCTTTTCAGAAGTAAGAAGTGTAGCTTTATTGTTAAGAAATGCTATTTTAAAAATTGCCGATACGAAGAAGAGCCAGGAAAACAGGGGCGATAAAATGGTAATGCTGTACGATTATCTTATAGGCAATGAATTTGGAGAGCAATGGAAAGCTATTCGGGAAGGTTTCATGAGCATGAAACTAAGCATACAAAAAGAGCGGGATGCCATGGAGAAATTATGGAAAGCCCGTGAAAAACAACTGGAAAAAGTATTACTAAATGCAGCTCATATAAAAGGTTCAATTGAGGGTATTGCAGGCGCAGATGCTGTTAACCTTAATTTACTCGAAGATAATGAGCCAGATCTTTTAGATTGATCTATGTCTGATACAGTACATCTTTCAACCCCGGCTAAAATTCAAGACCTTCCGGTTTATTCAGGCAAGGCCTTGCAGGGCTTTAGCCATAACAATGAAATAAATGCTTCAATTGGCGGGGCTGCTGAAATATTTATTTTTATAGGCATAGTTATTTTTCTGCTGTTGTTGCAACTTTCAAGGATTTTAAAACCATCTTCCCGTATTCAGCCAAAAGGAGAAATACCTGCAGGCGAAACCGGCTTAAAGGATATATATGTTTATAACGGTCAGCAACTCGACATAAGCGATGAAGACATAAAGAAGATACTTACGAAACGATTTCCTTATTACATTTCGCTTTCTCCGGAAATGAAAGAATCTTTTGAAAAAAGAGTGAAGAGGTTTATAACGCTGAAAACATTTGTAATTCCCGGTACAGAAGCATATAAAGATGTGCCTGTGTTATTAGCTGCTGCTGCTGTGCAGCTAACCTTTGGTCTAAGGGAATTTGAGCTTCCCTGGTTTCAATACATTCGAATACACGCGGAAGAATATTTTGCAGACGATCCGAATGCATTACGTGTATTGGCAGGTCATGTGGAAAGCAATATTATTACCGTGGCATGGAACCATTTTCTTAAGGGTATAGAAGATGATCATGATGGTGTGAATGTTGGATTACACGAGATGGCGCATGCATTATACTACCAACAGGTGATAGTAAACAAAAGTAAGAAGAATGAATTCATCAAAGAACTTTCAGAAGTAATGGAAGAAAGTGAAGATATTTATGCACTTAAACATAAGCACAAAATACTTTATTCTGATAATGCTTATAAAAATTTGCAGGAATTCTGGGCAGAAAGCATAGAGTTATTTTTTGAAAGACCGGAAGCAATGAAAATATGCTATCCCGAGCTTTTTGAAAACCTGAAAGAATTATTAAACCAGGATCCGCTAAATAAAACCAACCCGGTTTTAACCATATAACCCGCGAAGTTGTAATTTCCCTTCATGTTCGAAACAGCAAAAGAAATTGGTAGCATACGTCCATCGAGGAAGAAGCCTATCTTTCATGTAAACAACAGGCTACGCAGCTATTTGAAAAAATATGGCCGCGAAGTAAAACTACCTGCCGCTTATAAAGATCTTTTACGCTTCACTTATTCATTACCACTGAAAGATAAGAGCGGTAAACCTTCATTATGGGAAACGGTTACTTATGATATGCGCGAATGGGAATACCTGCGTGATAGTCTTGTGCAGATATACGCCATTCTTAAAACGGAAGGCGATCTTAGTTTTACCAGTCACCTCGATGTGGCACGCATAGATTTCTGCAGCTTTGGCAACAGTCAGCCATTTCGCATACGCATTGTAAATAAGTTCAATGACAACCACGATCATTATTATATAAAACAGGCAGATGCAAGCCGTGTATACGGGCTGGAGCTTGAACATCTTTTATCTCCCAACCGAATTACATTTCTTACACATCATGATACATTGGTAGAAGAACATATCCCCGGTATCCCCGGCGACGTGTTTGCAGAACAGCAGCTGCATGATGGTAAAACAAATATCATTCGCTTTGCCAAAGAGTTTGTAAAGTTTAATGAACGCTGTTTTGTGCGGTTGCTGGGCGATATGCGCAGCTATAATTTCGTAATAAACGTTACACCAGATATTGATGAAGATTTTCAGTATCGCATACGTGCCATAGATTTTGATCAGCAGTGTTATGAAGGCCGTAAAAATTTATACCTGCCACAATTTTTTAAAGAGAATAAACCTTTTGTAGATGTTGTGCTAAAGCATCTGGACCTCGAGTCTATTGCACAGTACCAGGCCGAAGAGCGTACCATGATGACGTTCCGCCTGGTTTCATCCAGGTATCGCGTTATGGAGTTGCTCGACATTATGAACAGTGCAGATATTTCAAGCTACGAAAAAATACACCAGTTACGCGTAGAGCTTGCCGATCATTTTCATGAGCTTTCTTTTTTGCGCTGCAAAACAATGGGGCAGCTGGTAAAAACACAATTAAAACAAACACTGCGCAAAAGTCTTGTGCATATACCTAAAACAAAAAGCAAGTTTGATGATTAATAAAAAGCAATTTTTGAGCCCGGCCGTTGTATAATAATTAAGCATTGTTGCGTCGCACTCTTGTACAGAAGAAATAGTTTCAGCTGTTTACATGTTTATACGTTCACATGTTGGATAAGAACAAACAACATGTAAACTTTTCAATAATGTTTCTGCAGTACAAATGAGTGACACAACCGGCGATGCCAAATGTTCTGCAGCTTAATACAAAAATTTTTTTCTGAAATGAAATTACCTATAAACCTGTATTTATCTTTATTACTATGAGAGTATTATTTGTTATTGTGTTGCTCCTTGATTCCCTACTTTCTTTTGCCCAAACACAGCCCTTAAACCAGGCCACTTCAGACGCATACATCATTACACGTATGGCGGCAAAATTTCATGTGCAGCCAAGACTGGTGGATGATGATTTTTCACAAGACATGTTTACCAGCATACTCAAAAATCTGGATGAGGAACGTATTTATTTTACTTTGGAAGACATGAACAAATTAAATGCTTTTCGCAGCAGTTTGGATGAGCAGGTAAAACAAAGAAAAAATGATTTTCTGCAAACGCTACTGTCGTTATACCAAAGCCGCATGGCACAAGCCGATACTATGATCGATAATATCTGTAAGCAACCATTTAATTTTTCTACAGCCGAAAAATTTACTGTTGAAGAAGATACTTCCTACCCGGCAAATGCAACAGCCATGCACAGTAAGATGTATAAAAGTATCAAACGTGCAGTGCTGGAATCTATGGCAGAAGATGTTATCGATGCTGAAGATTCATCGCATACGTTATCTAAAAAAGAACTGGATGCACTGGAAATAAAATACAGGAAGAGAACACAGCATTTGTATAAACGTTCCATTAAAATGAAGATGGAATATCCCGGTGGCTTACCGCAGGTACTTGGTGAAGTGTATTGTAGTGCAGTGGCCACCTGTTACGACCCGCACACAGAATATTTACCACTTGCTGAAAAAGAAAATCTTGAAGCTCAACTCGGCAATAATATTTTCAGGTTTGGTTTTGGGATGGATGATGATGAGGAAAACGGAGGCGTTGTAATCAACAGCCTTAAACCTGGCAGCCCTGCATTTAAAAGCGGGTTATTAAATAAAGGAGATAAGATAATGGCACTGCAATGGGAAGGCAAAGATCGTATTGATGTATCTGATGCTTCAAGACAGGAAGTGGGTGATATATTAAGTGCCAGTAATCATGACAAGATCGTGTTTACTGTAAAAAAAGCAGATGGCGCTGTCCGGGAGCTAACCTTACAAAAAGAGGGAATAGATCCCGACGACGAGGACAACCGTGTAAAAAGTTTTTTACTAAAAGGAAGTAAAACCATTGGGTATATATCATTACCTGCCTTCTATTCAGATTGGGATAATGATGACAATAATGTTCATGGCTGTGCTAATGATGTTGCTACCGAAATAATAAAGCTACAAAAAGAAAATATTGAAGGTCTTATACTTGATCTCAGGTATAATGGCGGGGGCTCCATGCGTGAAGCAATGGAGCTCGCAGGAATATTTATAGATGCCGGCCCGGTAGAACAAATAAAAGATAAAGAAGGAAAAGTATATACATTAAAAGACGCAAACAGAGGCACTATTTACAGTGGCCCCTTATTGCTGATGGTAAACAGTTACAGTGCTTCTGCATCGGAAATGGTTGCAGGAACTTTGCAGGATTACAACAGGGCATTAATTGCCGGCACACCTACTTATGGTAAAGCAACCAGCCAGGTGATTTTACCTCTGGATACAACGGTAAGTTTATCAGGCAGCCCTTCCAATATGAAGCCAACCTCTGCTTTTCTAAAAGTTACAATAGAACAATTGTTTCGTGTAAATGGTACCACCGCGCAAAAGAAAGGCGTGGAGCCCGATATTCTAATACCCGATATTTTGGACATGAGCAGTGAACGGGAATTAAATGAACCACTGGCACTTAACGTAAATAAAATAGACCCCAATAAATTTTACAGGCCTTATCCCGAAACAGATTATGCGGAAGCAAAATCGCTGGCAACAAAAGAAATAGCGTCAGATGATTATTTCATCACACTTAAACAATATATAGAGACCAATAAATTACTGCAACAACCCAAAGACATGAATTTAAAATGGGAAGATGCCATAAGTAATTATAAAAAAGAAGATGCTACTATACCAATATTAACAAAAAGAATAAACGGGTGGAAGCCTGGTTTTACTGTAGAGAATAATCAATTTGAAAATGAAAGACTAAAAGCAGACAGTTCGCTAAAAGAACTGAATGATGAAATAAAAGAATACCTGGCATCAGACCATGCATTGGATATTGCATATAAAGTTTTACTGGTACAGATAAAATAAAATTTTCGTAAGAATTTAATGGAAATGAAACCGAAAATATATTTCTTTTGAGTTTTATAAAAATCCTTAAAAACTAAAGTGTATGAAAATTTTTTTTCTTCTCTTCCTTGTTTCCTTTCTAACCTTTTCTTCTTATGCGCAGAATCTTGACAGTCCTGTTGATTATTTAAGTGCTATTGAAAATGCACAACAGGAAATGAACCAAAACTATATGTCTTACATTAGTGCCGTAGCGCACAGCGGCAATGCAAAGAAAGTGGAGAAGATGCGTGAGAAAACATTAGAAAGTGTACTCAATTGTAAATATAAAATAAGTGACCTGCCACTTTATAAAGGAGATAATTCCCTGCGCCAAAGCAGCATGAGTTACGTAGATCTTTGTTATAAAGTTTTTAATGACGATTATGCACACATTGTAAATATGGAAGAAATAGCAGAGCAGTCTTTCGATGAAATGGAAGCATATATACTGATGCAGGAAAAAACAAACCAAAAACTAAAAGAAGCAAATGTAACTATCGACTCTGCTATAAAAACTTTTGCTAATAAATACAATGTGAAACTAATAGATGCAAAAGATGAACTGAGCGAAAAGATGGAAAAGAGTGGTAAGGTAAATCACTACACACACCAGTTATACCTGCTCTTTTTTAAGTGTAACTGGCAGGATGAGCAACTGGTAAATGCAGTGGAATCAAAAAATCTCAATAATATTGAACAGGCACGTAATGCATTGCTTGCTTATGCAAATGAAGGCCTTGCTGCCCTGGATAGCCTGCAGGCTTTTGAAGGAGACCGAAACCTTTCCACTGCATGTAAATTTGCATTGAATGATTACAAAAGCATTGCAGAAAAAGATGCTCCAAAACTTACAGACTTTTTGTTGAAGGAAGCCAATTTCGATAAGATCAAAAAGGCATTCGAAGCAAAGAAGGAAAAAGACCGCACCCGACAGGATGTGGATGCTTACAACAAAGGTGTAAATGATTTGAACGCTGCTGTAAACATATATAACCAAACCAACGAGAAGAGCAACAACAGCCGCAAAGAAGCAACAGAAAGATGGAATGAAGCGCAAAAAACTTTTCTCGATGCACATATGCCTTATTATAATTAATAAGTGCTTCATATTTTAAAAGCCGGGAATATAATGAGTCCGGCTTTTGTATTTCAATAATACTTCCGTTGCGTCGCACTCTTGTACGCAACAATATATGGCCACCTTTTTTAGTTTGGAAAGATGAGCATAACACCGCACCCGGAAAAGTTTTTTGTTTTCTTATACAATATCCTGGAAAATATGCAGCAACAAATCTTATCTTACCAATGCAAAACAAATTGTACCATTAAAACGGTCAATACAAGAACCCCTGTTAAAAATGCGTATTAAGCTTTGGCAAAAAATAACATTAACTATAGCATTCTTTGCTATTGCACTGGTAGGTTTTATGGTAAGACTGCCATCTGTATTCTCGCATTCGGATAAAGAAATGCACACGCTTTTTTATTTCCTTGCCGCTGCCTTTCTCAATATTTTATTTGCAAGAAGAAACCTGCTGATACATGCTATTATTTTTGGTTTGTTGTACATCTTCGGTGTTGGTATAGAATATGTACAACAATACTCCAACACCTACCTGCATAAAAAAATTCATGGCAATTTTGATCCGGAAGATGTTCATGCCAACCTGCAGGGGTTGATTTATTTCTCTGCCGTATGGCTTTGCTATGCAGCAGCAATGTTTATATGGAACAGCATAAAAAGAAAAGATGTTGCAGGTAATACAACTTCTATTAAACAGTAAGCATTATCATTTCTGCCTCCTAAGGCCAATATAGAAATAAAATGTATTATCTACATTAGGGTTACAAAAACAAAAATCGATGCAAGAAAAAACATTATCAATCCGGCCATTTATCGGCGCTAAGGATTATGAAATATCAAGAAGTTTTTACCGGGATCTGGGTTTTGAAGAAATTGTGTTGGGAGACGATATGTGTGTATTCAAAACAAAAGAGGGGCCTGCATTCTATTTGCAGAACGCTTATGTAAAAGACTGGGTAGATAATTCTATGATCTTTATGGAAGTGGAGGATGTGAGTAAGTTCTGGAACGAACTTATTGCTTTGGATCTGCCGGCGAAATATAAAAATGTAAGGGTAACGCCTATACGTACATTGTCATGGGGCAGCGAATGTTTTTTGCACGACCCATCTGGTATACTCTGGCACTTCGGACAGTTTAATAAGTAATAGTGAACCTTATTTTATTTTGCTGAACTGAATTCAACTGTATAAGTGTGCGACGCAACGAAGCTTAATAGCATTCCTTAAGCTGAGTATATAAAATAAAAAAACGTTGCAACGTGTTATTATTGCAACGTTCGAAATATATTAAGCAAATAAAATTTAATCTTCTCCTCTTTCCCTGCTCTTTAACTGATCAATAGATAAACTGATTAACTGGCCAACCTGTTTGCCATTTTTGTATGTAATCACTTTTAAATGTTCTGCATCAGCAGGCATAACAATTGGCTTGCTGTATTTTGGAAAATAATTATCAGGAATACTTTCATCAATGGAGTAATAAACATCAAGCCCTTCAATCTCTGTGCTGATGCTTACTTCAGGGCTTCCTTTAAAATCTTTCACCTTTATAATGGGATCGTATATGCTGCGTGCATAACGAATGCCTGCGGCATCCATGCGTGGGAATTGATTCTGCACGCGGTTGGCAAAATCGTTCCAGTTCTTTTTTTCTTTAGGGCTCCATAAACATTCTGCCGTAGCAAGGCTGCGTGGCCACATCATATACTGCACGGTGCGGTAGCGCTGAATTTGTTCTGTCCATAAGTTGGCTTGTCCGCCAAGAATAAGTTTTGGATCAACACCATCAGGCACGGGTTCAAACTGGTACGCTTTATTCAAACGCAAAGAAGCGTATACAGGCGCTTCCACAGAAGGCTCTCCCTGCACATAATCCATGTACACAAAATCTGTCGGTGTCATTACAACCTGGTGGCCCATCTTTGCTGCAGTGATGCCCCCTTTCATACCGCGCCAGCTCATTACGTTAGCAGAAGGTGCTAAACCACCTTCGAGAATTTCATCCCAGCCAATTAGTTTTTTGCCTTTGCTTTCAACAATTTTTTCTACACGTTTTACAAAATAGCTTTGCACTTCATTCATGTCTTTCAAATTTTCTTTTTGCATCAGTGCTTTTATCTGATCGCTCTTAGCCCAGAAATTTTTTGCTGTTTCATCGCCACCCATGTGTATATATTCAAAAGGAAAAAGCTGCGCCACTTCTGTAAATACTTTGTCTAAAAAGTCGTACACTTTTTCATTGGCCGGGCAAAGCGTGTTATCTATTAAGCCTTCATGACCGCCATTGAACCAATTCATAAAAGGCGCTCCACTGCTCACTTCATAAGGACCAGGGGTGCAGGAAAGTTCAGGATAAGAAGCAAGTGCGGCAAGGCTATGGCCGGGCACATCAACTTCAGGTAAGATTGTTACATAGCGCTCTTTGGCATATTGAATAACTTCTTTTATATCATCCTGTGTATAGAAACCACCGTAAGTTTTTGGTTCGTTTGGAAAAGGGTTTCCTGTGTTGGCCCATTTACCTTCACGGTTTACACGCCATGCACCAACTTCTGTAAGTTTTGGTAAACTTTTTATTTCAATGCGCCAGCCTTCATCATCGGTAAGGTGCCAGTGCAGCAGATTGTATTTGTATTTCACCATATCATCGATGAATTGTTTCACTTCTGCTTTGGTAAAGAAGTGACGGCTTACATCGAACATCATACCACGCCATCCAAAACGCGGCTCGTCAGTTATCTCCACACAGGGAATTGTCCAGTTTGTATTGGCAACAGTAGTTTTGCTTTCAATTGATGGCGGCAACAATTGCAGTAATGTTTGCATGCCATAAAACAGGCCGGCAGGTTTATTTGCGCTGATAGTTACTGCTTTTGATGTTACAGAAAGTTTGTAACCTTCATTGCCAATGGTATTATCTGTTGCAGATAACAATTGTAATTGTATATTACCGCCACTGTTTTTAATGGTGCCCGCATATCCTGTTGGCGCAGACAAGGCCGCAGATAATTGTTTGGCAACGTTCATGGCATCAGCGTCATTTGGCGCACTGATGCTGAAATTATTTTTTAAAATAAATGTTCCCGGTTTTTCCGTTACCGATGCAGGAACAGGAATAATATTTTTAACAGTACTGGTTTGCTGTGCATTTGCAAACACACTTACTAATACAAGAGAGCAGAGCAACATTTTTTTCATATGCAACATTTTGAAGCGAAAAGATAAGCAAGAAAGAAATACAAACTGTATTGTTTACATATTACTGCGCAATTTGAGGATTGAATGAAAGTTCAATATTTTATGAGCCAGGCATTTGAACAGGAATGTAGCTTCCGTTGCGTCGCACACTTGTACGGTCGGATTATGTGTTAACAAAAGGCGTTCTAATTTTACTCACCTTTAGGGGTTTGGCGTTTTATATTTGCAGCATGACTGGTATAGACAATGTTCAACTTGAACAGGTGATCGTTCATAAAGTGGGTAATCCTTCCCGTGGTGAGCAATTAAAGCTTTCTGTAAACCCGCTTACGCTGAATGATGAGCTGGTAAAAAGCATGCTCAACAAATATTTTCTTGGCGCCTTTAATGAAAATGAACACTATCATTTCACACACCTGAGTGATGTAGGAATGAATGAAGTATATAATTATGTTACCAGTATTTTTCAGGACAAAAAAAGCTTTACTCAACAATCCTCATTGCTTGCACATTTTCTTTATAACAAAAGTACCCATGTAAAAGTGAAAGAAGGCGAATTGTATGTTGCCTCATTTAAAGATGTTCCTTTTGGTAACGACTTCATTGATGCAGTTGGCATTTTTAAAAGCGAGACCAAAGAAACTTTCTTAAAAGTATTTGAACATGGCGAAAGCTGGGAAGTTATTGGTGAAGAAGGTATCAATATCAATAAACTGGATAAAGGGTGTTTGGTATTTAATACAAACAAAGAAGATGGTTATGTTGTTTGCGTTGTTGATGCAACCAACAAACAGCAGGACGCACAATACTGGGTAAAAGATTTTTTACAGGTTGAACCTTATGCAGATAGTTATCACAATACAAATAAGTATATGGATATGTGCAGGCTCTTCATCACCAATGATTACGCAGATAAATTTGATGTAAATAAAACAGACCAGATAGACCTGATGAACCGTTCTGCTGAATATTTTAAAACCAAAGAGCAGTTTAGTTTAAATGAGTTCACTGAAGAAGTAATTCATCATCCTGAAGTTGCAGATTCGTTTGTACAGTTCAAAAAGAATTATGAAGTGTCAAGGCAATTTGAAATGGATGATGAATTTGATATTGATCTTGCTGCTGTAAAGAAACAGGCAAAAGTTTTTAAGAGTGTGTTGAAGCTTGATAAGAATTTCCATATTTATATTCATGGCCGAAGAGATATGATCGAAAAAGGTTATGATGAATTAACGGGGAAGAAATTTTACAAACTATATTTTGAAGAAGAGAGTTAATCTTTACAGTCGTTGAAATATTAGGTAACGCACAAGAGTGCGACGCAAGTAAAGCTTAATACTTATTCTTCTGCCCGTCACAATATCTTATATTTATATTCCATCAACAGTTTTGTATTTATGCTGCACGATGATCAAAATACCTTATTTACCCTTGCCGCGGATTTTATACATTACACTAATCGGTCTGTATTTCTTACCGGGCGTGCAGGCACTGGCAAAACAACTTTTCTAAAATACATAAAAGCAAACACGAACAAACAAACTGCGGTTGTAGCGCCAACAGGTGTGGCAGCAATCAATGCAGGAGGAGCAACCATTCATTCATTTTTCCAGCTACCGTTTACACCGTATGTGCCCGAAAGTAAAGGCTTTCAGCGCAGTGAGGAAAGTATTGACAGGCATCATTTACTGGGCAGAATAAAAATGAACAGCGACAGAAGAAAGGTTTTGCAGCAACTGGAACTATTGATCATTGATGAAATAAGCATGGTGCGTTGTGATGTGCTTGATGCGATTGATGTGGTGTTAAGACATTTTCGTTTTCGTTACAATGAACCATTTGGTGGTGTGCAGTTATTGTTTATCGGTGATATGTTTCAATTGCCACCCGTTGTGCAGGATGATGAATGGAAAATATTGTCACCATTTTATAAAAGCCCTTTTTTCTTTGATAGTAAAGTTTTAAAAGATGATGAACCGGTGCATATTGAATTGAATAAAATTTACCGGCAGAATGAACAACGGTTTATTGATTTATTGAATAAAGTGCGCAACAATGAAATGGATGAAGAAGGATTCAATTTGCTGAACAGCAGGTATGATGCATTCTTTCAGCCTTCGCAGCATGATGGTTACATAACGCTTACAACACACAATCACAAAGCAGATATAATTAATGCGGAAGAGGTTGGAAAATTAAAGAGCAATTTTGTTTCTTACAAAGCAATAATAACAGGTGAGTTCTACGAAAAAAGTTACCCCGCAGAAGAATTGCTGCAACTGAAAGTTGACGCACAAGTAATGATGATAAAGAATGATGCAGAGAAAAAATATTTCAATGGCAAGATAGGCACTATAACAAAACTGGAAAATGAAATTGTGCATGTGCAATGTAAGGGCGATACTTTTCCCATTGAAGTAAAACGGGAAAAGTGGGAGAATATCCGTTATACGTTAAACCCGTCAACACAGCAGGTTGAAGAAGATGTTATCGGAACGTTTGAGCAGTTTCCATTAAGGCTTGCATGGGCAATTACTATTCATAAAAGCCAGGGCCTGACTTTTGAAAAAGCCGTAATCGATGCCGGTGCTGCATTTGCAAGCGGGCAAGTATATGTTGCATTAAGCCGTTGTACAACACTTGGTGGTATTGTTTTAAAAAGCAGGATTAATAATAACGGTTTAAAAAATGACGAACGCATTGTACAATTTTCCAGGCAAAAAGACGTAGCCACACAATTAGCATATGCATTAAATGAATCAAAGAAAGCTTACCAGTCTGTTGTGCTGAAGACATTGTTTGATCTGAATGCAATTTCAAAAGCTGTTGAACCTTTTAAAAAATATGTTCAAGAAACGCTCAAAGATTTTAACGAAGAAGCTTTAGTATGGACGGAAATGCTTGAAGAAAAAATATCTCAACTGCAGGAAGTGGCTGATAAATTTCAGCCGCAATTAAAACTATTACTGGATGAAAAAGCATTACCCGAACAAAATGAAAATTTACAGAAGAGAATAATCGCTGCTTCAAAGTATTTTGCTGAGCATTTGCAAAACCTTTCACAGTATTTGCTTTCGTCTGTTGCTGTTACAGACAGCAAACAAAAAGCCATGGTGTATAACATGATATTACAGGATGTGCACATAGCCATTGCACAAAAACTGCATGCAATGAAAGGATTAGAGCATGGTTTCAATGCAGAAGCATTTGCGATGCACAAGAAAAAATTTGTGTCGGCAAACTTAAAAGTAAATGCATATTCTGCTGCCAATAAAACATTCAAAACAGATTCAGTACATCCTGCACTGTATCAGCAGTTGAGGGTGTTGCGTGATAAGATTTGCGCACAGAAAGACATACCCGTTTATCTTGTTGCTTCAGGCGCCACGCTGGATGAACTTACACGTTACCTGCCGCAAACAGTGCAGGAACTTGCACAGATCAGCGGTTTTGGAAAAGCAAAACTCGAAAGCTATGGCCAGCAATTTCTTGATATAATTATAGCGTATTGCAACCAACGCAATCTTACTTCTCAGGTACATGAGAAGATACCCAAAAAAGAAAGGAGGGAAAAAGATCCAAATAAAGAAAAGACTGATACAAAACTTGAAACCTATAAGTTGTATCAAGAAGGGAAAACAATTAAGGAAATTGCGGAAGCAAGAAATTTATCTGTCGGCACAATCGAAGGTCATCTTGCGCATTATGTTTCGCAGGGAAATATTTCTATTGAAGAGCTTGTTAGCAAAGAAAAGATTTTATTAATAGAACCGCTGGCAAAAAATTTTGAAGGCAATGCTGTTAATCCTTTAAAGCAACAATTGGGAAATGATGTCAGTTATGGAGAAATAAAACTGGTAATTGCTTCTTTAGAATATTTGAAAACAAAAAACAATGAACAAGAAATTTTGTAAACAAGCTGCAATATTTCTATGATGCATTGTTGTGTCACTCACGTGTACGTTCTTATCTATGCCGGACAATGAACAAAGTGTACAAGAGTGCGACGCAAGTAAAGTTCAATAGCTGTAAATAGCCAGGCTCATAAAATTCCTATACATCATTTACTAAAAGCGCCTTTGCAATAATTTCTTTCAGTTTTGATTCCTTTTCTGAAAGTTTATTCAGCAAGGTAATTTGATTGATGGCGCGGTTTAAATTATGTGTTTCATATTTTGCACCGTAATAAATATCATTGTTAAGATAGTCTGCCATAAAGCGGAGCGCCTGCATATAGATCATAAACTTACCTGCGTAAATAAAATGATCTTTTTCTGTTTCAGTAAGTTCTTGCTGCATCTCGCTGAGATAGCCATTTACAATAGCTTCAAAATAATCTTCGCGTATATCTATTTTAGAAAAATCTGTTTCTTCTTCACCTGCAGGTGAAAGATAAGTACGCATCATATCACCGACATCGCTTATAAAATACCCCGGCATTACAGTGTCAAGATCAATTACACAAAGGCCTTTGTTATTGCTGTTAAATAATACATTGCTGATCTTGGTATCATGATGTGTAACCCTTTTTTTAAAGCATGGGTTAACAAGAATATTTTCATACTCATCAACGATATGCCTGTAGGAAATAAGTGTCTCAATAAAGCTGGCTGCATTGGCAAGCCTTTCTTTAGTAGCCTTAGAAACTGATTGCTCAAACTGTTGATAACGTAAAGAAAGATTGTGAAAATCGGGAAGGGTTATTTTAAGTTTCGAAGTATCGAAACCAGACAACAGTTTTGTAAATTTTCCAAATTGTTTTGCTGCTTCATAGGCCAGTTCTTTACGCTCAACTATTGTATAAGAATGGGAACCCTCCACAAAAGTGAACAGGCGATAACTTGAATGATCATCCGGTTCTACAAGGCCTTTCTGGTTTGTTGTATAAATAGGTTTTGTAAAAAGATAATCAGGATAATGAATAGTTAAGTATTCTGCAAGTGATCTTATATTATTATCTATACCATGTGGTTCAGTAAAAACATGCTTATTTATTTTTTGCAGGATGTACTTTTTGCCTGCATGTTTTATCAGCCATGTATGATTGATGAGACCGCTGCCAAAATCCTCTGTTTCGACATCTTCCCCTTTTATGTTGAACTCCTTTAAAATATCGGACGTCATACTAAATTATGGCAAATGATAAATGATCAATACCATTCAAATGTAGGTATGAAAAGATAAGTTAGCACAATCAAACGTTTGCACGGAAAAACTATAAGTCTTAGCCATTGTACACTACAAGCTGGGAATCGAGAATGATCTTATAATTGGTGGGTGCAGCTTCTTCTTCATTTTTATCAAGAAGCTCTAAAAGCATTTCAGTTGCTTTCTGGCCTTGTTTATACGGATATTGTTCTACCGACGCCATAGGACAATACTTTAGATAGTGCGTAAAAGGAAGATTGGCATAACTTACAAAACACACATCTTTATTGATCTTTATTTTTTGCTGATGTGCGTAATGCATGGCATCCATGGCTACATAATCGTTGAATACCACAATAGCCGTAACTTTTCTTTTGTGCGCAAGCAATTCTTTTGTTGCTTTGATATTTCCTTCCGGCGAAAGATCTGTATTTACGACAAGTGATGGGTCGAACTTTATTCTGTTCTTTATTAATGCCTGCACATACCCTTCCTGTCTTTCTTTGCAGGCAAAAAGGTTTTCGGGGCCATTTAGTAAACCTATTACGCGATGGCCTTTTTCTAAAAGAAATTTTACTGCCTGCATAGTACCAGAAATCATATTGCAGGCTACATAATGTATGTCCTGCACTTTAGGGATTCTATCAAAAAAGACTACAGGAATGTTCGCTTTCTTTAGCATTTCAAAATGCTCATAAGTGGCAGTGTTCTTTGAAATTGAAATAAGCATACCATCCACCCGATGTATCTTCATCTTTTCTACCAGTTGCTTTTCTTTTTCCACATCATCGTGCGATTGCCCTAATAATACTGTGTATTTATTTTTATAAGTTACATCTTCTATACCGCTAATGGCTTCTGAAAAAAATGATTCTGCAAGATGTGGTAAGATAACACCTATAGTAAATGTTTTACGCTGCTGAAAAAAGATAGCGGTTTGATTAGGTTCATAATTTAGTTCTTTGGCTAGTTGCTTTACCTGTGTTTTGGTTCGCAGGCCAATGCTGGAATGATCATGCAATGCTCTTGATACCGTAGAAACAGAAATGTTTAAACGCTTTGCTATTTCCTTGATAGTTGGCTGTTTGGATCTCATACCAATTACGAATAAATTATAGTTGGCGAAAGGTATGGATTATTGCCGAGTAAAATTATGAAGTACAAGTGAGTGACACAACGAAAGCCTGATAGCAGCAATGCGGCCGGAAACAAAAAAACCATCATAAGCGCTATGATGGTTCTAAGTATTTTCTGAAGATACTTTACAGTTTTACCAGTATGCCTACACCAAATAATGATTGTATTTGCAAGCGGGGTGAATTTTTGTTTGGGCCGAATTGCCTTACATCGTCATCATAGATCATTGCGAGGCTGTAAGTAGCAGACAGCACTTTTGAAAGCTTGGCAGTAAAAAGGTTGGTCATGTATAAATCTATATTACCTGGGTTATGACGATAATTTGAAAACAGATCAAGCTTTCCCTGGTATGTAACAACCTTACCAAGTTGGGCCGTGTAATTAATGCTTACGTATGCGCCAAACTGAAAATCACTTTTTTTGCCTGCTTCCAAACCGTATAGTGTGGATAGTACAGTATCTTTTACCAGTACCCATCTTGCTGTAACCGGTGAAACAAAGATGGACAGATTGGGAACTGGTTTATAATCAAGACCCGGGCTTAGTAATACATAAGCAGGTGCAAATAAATTAGAAGTATAAATTTTTGTAGTAGCATCAGGATAACTGTATCCTTTAAAGAATTGTGTTCTAACATTCCCCAATAAACTGAGGTTGAGTTTTGAATTTAAAGCATAGCCATATTTGGAGAGTATATCTATACGGTCATCTACCTTGCGTGTACCAAGGCTGGTTGTTTTTACATAACCCAGATAAAAATCAACATTATTGTCCCAACTGTTTTTATCCTTTTTGTAAAAAGCGTGTGCATTTATAAAAGTATTGGCAGAAAGGGAGAATTCATCTCCACCTGCTGCCCAGTTGCTTAATGAGCCCTGCGCTATATTCAAACTAAAAGTGCCGCCCGTTTTCCACTGTTTAGGTATGGTGTCGTTTGGATCTTTTGCAATTGTTTTGCCGGATTCTGTTTGCAGAGTTTTGATGGTTTGGTCTTGCGCATAGGTTATAGCAACAGTGAGGATAATGAATGAAATGACCATTAGTGCTTTCTTCATAATTATTATTTTGGTGAGCAAAGTGTTGCAACAAAAGTAAAAGATTGTGAGCAGAAAAATTATGATACACAACAGGTGCCAATGGAGTTCTACAAAAAAAGCCACTGAAAAGTTCAGTGGCTTTTTATTTTAGCTGTAGGGGTAGGATTCGAACCTACACGGGGCAGTTAGCCAAAGTGCAAAGAAGATTTTAGTGGTCAACCCTGGTCGGCCTAACCATTGGTCGGTCGGCTCTACACTTCGTTTATCCTGTTATCCCCACCCCCGAGACGAGAGGGCATGTCTGCCAAAGAGTTTCATCACCCCACAATTTTAAACGCTTATCTTGCGTTTTGGAACTGCAATATTAAAGAAAGAATTCTTTTCATTACAAATATTTCAATAAAAATTTTGAAAATATAGATAAATTCTAAATATTTGCACCATCTATTCGAAAACATCAAAAAACCTGCCTTGAAAATGAGTCATAAAGTAAATTTGGATAAGCTCGATTACCAGATCATTCAGGAAATGATGGAGAATGCCGAAATCTCTTATGCTGATCTGGGCAAAAAATTATTTGTCTCCGGCGGCACTATTCATGTACGTATCAAAAAACTGGAAGAAGTTGGAATTGTTAAAGGTACAAAACTAAGTGTCGACCTCAAAGCATTGGGTTATGATGTGATCGCTTTTATTGGCATTTACCTTGAAAAAAGTTCTCTCTACGATACCGTGGCCAAAGACCTGCGAAAAATTCCTGAAATTGTGCGCCTTAATTATACCACAGGAAACTACAGCATGTTTGCAGAAGTAGTATGCAAAGACATCCAGCAACTGCGTTTCGTTTTGCACGATGAACTTCAAAAAATAAAAGGCATCGAACGCACCGAAACATTTATATCCCTCGACGAAAGCTTTAGCAGAAATGTAATTGCTAGCGGAGAATAATTTTGGGAACAGACAGTTGTATGCTATGGCATCTTTTGTTGTGTCACTCACTTGTACTGTCTACTTTTATGGCAACAAAAAATAGATCATTTCTTTTCTTTGTTCCAGTAGATCCTTCTGCCTACCAGTACCTTAAATACAAAACCATCAGTAGCATCAGTAAGTCCAAAACCTGCGCCTGTATTTAGCTCCCAGTGTGTGTTATTCAAAAGATCAAAAGTGGCAAAGATGGCCTGGCTTTGTTGCGGCCCCTTTTCAAATGCATTTAACGGCCCAAGATCTCCATAATATTCTGCGCCTATGGCGCCATTTTTAAAAAAAGCATAATTGGCTTTTATATTGGGAGCAAATGCCGGCGCGGATGATTCCTCAATTCCTTTTAACTGCACACCTAATGTAGGGTTCAATGAAATATACAATTTCTCCCATTGCTTGTCTATAATTGGTCTTAATTCTATGCTCCATGTTTCAGCAGAATAATGTGCACTTTGGTAACCTATTTCTGCGGATAAACTTAAACCCACCGGTAATTTCCATTTTGCAGGCGCCATAATGCGTGGACGTAAATGCGTACCAATAACGTTAAACCCATAACCTGGCAGGTAATTCATAAAAAGATAAAAACCTAGTTCAAAATTATCTGTAATGCCATGTGTTATTTCAATCGTTTCATGCAGTGCATGATAAGTGGGTCTCACACCTTTTATTTCCTGCCGTTCCCCATCAAAAGTGTAATTGCTGTGCAGTTCAAATATGGTACTGCTCTTTTGCTGTGTTTGTGCGCCATACACCTGTATCTCGTAATTCTCCTGTCCGCAAACCGACGAAGTAATAAATAACAGTGAGAAGAATAAAAGTTTATTCATGATGCGATGCAGATTTTATTATCAAATGTATAAATAAAGGATTGTGTAAAACCAGTAATATTATCAGCATTTTGCTTTTTTATAAGCTTGTATCAATACAATAATATTCATTTGTTTTTTGATTGTTGCGTAATGTGCAGCAGTACAAGTGTGCGACGCAACAGCAGCATAATAGATGCATTCCAGTTGGGTACATTAAAAGTTACTCACTTCTTACAACAATATTTTACGCTAACAAAATGTAACTTCATGAAGCTTCCCTTGCTGTAACAATATTACCCGTGAAAAGAACTATATTAATTATCCTGCTTTTCTTTTGTGCAACAAAAATTTTTGCATCGCATATTGTGGGCGGGGAAGTGTATTATAAATATATAGGCCCTGGCAGTTCTGCAGGTACAAGCGTTTATGAAATTTCACTGCGGTTATTCCGTGATTGTAACGTTCCCTGTGGAGATAGTACAAATGTTGCCTGCCTGCCTGTAAGAGCAGTTGTAACAATTTACCTTGGTACATTGCCATATTCACGTATGCGAATACTTGGCTTACCGCTAAGAGATTCTTTATCTATAACACTTACTACTTATCCGCCCTGTGTTGCTTACAAACCGCCTGTTTGCTATGAAGTAAAAACATATTCAGACACCGTATCACTTGCAGATAATGATGTTGGTTATATAATGGCTTATCAAAATTGCTGCAGGGCAGCATCTAAAAATCAATTTGGTGTTGAATTTACGGCCAGCGGTGTACCAGGTGTCACTTACACAGCAAACATTCCGGGAAAAAATGTTTTACCTGCAGAGCATAACAGCAGCGCTGTTTTCAATCTAAAAGATACTGCCCTTGTATGTTCGGGAACTAAGTTTGCCATTGATTTTGGTGCCGATGATGCAAACGGAGATTCGTTAAGTTATGCTTTTGCCTCTGCGTATAATGGCGGCATTTTTTGGTCGGATGGATGTACAGCTACACCTGAGACAGGCCTTGTCTGTGAAGGTACTTGTGCGGGCCCGCCACCATATGATACTATTACTTATAATACGGCTTTTGGTTTTTCAGGCACGCAACCACTTGGCAAAGATGTTAGCATAGATCCTGTTACAGGCATAATAAGTGGAACGGCTTCTTCTGTAGCGGGACGGTATATTGTAAATGTGTTTGTATACGAATGGCGGCATGGTAAATTGATCGCATCGCACCAAAAAGATTTTATCATCCGCGTAGAAGAATGCAATATCCCGAAAGCCAAACTTGAACCATCTTATTTAACCTGCGATGGCTTTCATCTTAATTTTGAAAACGAATCTACATCGCCGCTTATCTTTTCTTACTACTGGGATTTTGGTGATCCAACAAATGCTTTGGACACCTCAACAAATCCAACGCCGGGCTATAATTTTCCTGATTCAGGTATATACAAGGTTACACTTATTACAAACAGGGGAGCACAATGCTCTGATTCTACCACAACACTTGCAAAAATTTACCCGGGTTTTATTCCTGATTTTAATGCAAAGGGAGGCTGTGTATTGGTGCCGTATCAATTTATGGATCTTACCAGATCAAAATATGGAACGGTAAGCAACTGGAAATGGAACTTTGGGGATTACCCGGTAACATCAGATACATCAATCATTCAAAACCCGCAATACTTATATCCATCACCACAGCAAACAGCAGTTACATTAATTGTAGGTGATACAAAAGGTTGTCTCGATACTATTATGAAACAGATTATTGTATATGACAAACCGCCACTGCAATTAGCTTTTAAAGACACGCTTATCTGCGCAACAGATACTTTACAATTACATGCATCAGACTCATTAGCAAATACCCCTGCATTTAGTTGGTCGCCTGCAATAAACATTAACAACACAAATATTCCTGATCCATTTGTCTATCCAAAATCAACCAGCATTTACCAGGTTGCACTTAATGATAATGGCTGCACCGTTAATGATTCTGTTACAGTGAATGTTGTTCCGTTTGCCACACTCGATCTCGGTGCAGATACTACCATTTGCTTAACAGACAGCATCCAGCTTTTCCCTGCCACGAATGCCATTTATTTTGCATGGTTTCCGGTAACGGGCATTAGCGATAGTAAAATAAAAAACCCTTTTGCAAAACCATTAATTAATACTGAATATAAATTGACAGCAACTGTTGGGGGTTGCACCGCATCAGACAGCATAAAAATAAATGTGGCACCATATCCACAGGTTACTTCGGGTGCAGACACCTCTATTTGTTATGGAAAAACAGTTGTACTTTTTGCCAAAACAATAGCACCGTCTTTTGCATGGAACCCTGTAAATAGTTTATTGAATGCAAACACACTGACGCCAACTGCGGCACCTACATCAACAACTGCATACATTATCACTGTTACAGATAATAATGGCTGCCCAAAGCCGGCAAGCGATACTACCATCATTACTGTAACCCCACCTATATCTGCATTTGGGGGCAACGACACAGTAATTGTTGCCAACCAGCCATTGCAATTAAATGCAACGGGTGGTACTTCTTATACATGGTCGCCAACTACAGGTATGAATGATCCTTATGTAGCAAATCCAATTGTTACACTTGGTACGCAATATGATTCCATGACTTATCATGTTACAGTAAGCATTAATAGTTGTTCTGCAGGCGACGATATAAAAGTGATCGTATTCAAAACGGAGCCCAACATATTTGTGCCTTCTGCATTTACGCCAAATGGTGACGGACGCAATGATATTATACGACCAAAAGTAGTAGGCATGAAACAATTTAATTACTTCAGAATTTACAACCGTCTGGGGCAAATGCTATACGCTACTTCAGCGCTTGACCAGGGATGGGATGGAAATATTTCGGGCACGCCACAACCCACAGGCACTTATGTTTATATGGTGCAGGCAATAGATTATACCGGTAGAGTTGTAACAAAAAAAGGTACGATTGTATTGATACGTTAAGAGATGTATTAATTAATTTGGTTTGCGGCTTTTATTTTTAGTTTCACTGAATGCTTTATTCATTATTTATTTTGCAGCGGCAGCATTTCATGGCATCGGCTGTTGTGTCACTCACTTGTACAGTTGGAATGATGACCTGTGAAAGGTGAAAAGTCAAAACCATTGTGCATTCTTCTCCTTTCACTTTTGTCTTTTCACTTGCAGCTATCTGCATTGTAGTACAAGAGTGCGACGCAACAAATGCTAAATGCTTCTACAAATGCCGGGCACAAAAACAATATCCACTTATTTTGCATCGTTGGATGTATGACCTGTATTTCAATTAAAGAATCTAATCATTACCTTTACAAGAGGCAAACGATCAGTAACATGGTATCCAAAATATCCGAAGGCGTTGAAATTAGCGTGGAGACTTTCTACCAGCCGGACTACAGTAACCCGGTGAATAATGAGTTTATGTTTGCTTACCGCATTACAATTGAGAATCACAATCACTTTACCATAAAGTTACTGCACAGGCACTGGCATATTTTTGATAGTAATGGCCAGGAGCGGGAAGTAGATGGCGAAGGTGTTGTAGGTGTACAACCTGTATTGGAACAAGGCAAACAATTTCAGTATGTAAGTGGTTGTAACCTGCGTACAGAAATGGGCCGCATGTATGGCACATATATTATGGAGAACCAAAACTCGAAAGTTACTTTTAAAGTAAAGATCCCACCGTTTGAAATGATTGCGCCGTTTAAAAACAACTAATTTGAAAATAAAATGTTAATTGCTTGTATAAAACAAAAAGCATTTTCAAATCTTCAAATTACCTAATTGATCCAATTATCTCGGCTTATATTTCGCTTCTTCAAAAATTTCCTTAGCAGGTGTTTTCAATAGTTGCGGCAAAGTTCTTTTTGAATCTTCACTCATCCATTTTTTTACGATCTGCCAGCCCACAAACTGGCCAATAAAACCAGGGGATGCTTCGCCAAGCAGTTCTGTACGTGGCCCATCTGTTACATAATCTCTTGTTTGCGATGGATCTGTTATATACAATAAATTATTCTGGAGAAAGAAATTCCAGATCGTTGCTTCGCTTTCGTAACAACCATCTAATTGTGCCTGTGTATAACCGGTTTTAAGACTGTCTGCAGTTTCCGGCAAAAATTGATCAAGCATATATAACCGTTTGCCTGCTTCTATCATTTGATATATCAATGGCTGATCAGGGTTAGCTGCAGGATAGATTTCATCCATCATATTCTTCATGCAGTTAACAGGAATATAAGCCGGCTCAAAACGACGTGACTGATACTCTGCATAAACTTCTCTTACAAAACCTGTTTGATAAAGTGAATAATCTTTGCCAAGATATAGCTGTAAACCAACTGCAAGGCCTTCATTGGTTAATACATTGGCATAACCTTCTATAGGGCCTATATAAGTTATTATATGTTGTGGCAGTTTGTATTCGGGAAAATAATATTTTACAAACTGGCAACCTTTTGTAATTTCTTTTTGCATTTTTTCTGTTGCAGTAAAGGTTGATTGCACAGACTCATAAACGGATTTATAATCGTAAATAAATCGTTTAACTTTTTTGGTAACACTATCAGGTATTGGTTCTATACCGAGTATGTTGTAGAGATAATCATTCAGGAATGTTGGGTATTGCTGTTGCAGTTTGTTCAAAGATGTTTCTACATTATTTGTATCAAGTGCAAAAAAATCTTTATCAAAACGTTTTACATCTATCTGCACTTTTATATTCGAGACATTGGGAATGCTCTTTTTATCTGAACAGGAATAAGCACAAATAATTACCAATAATGCAAATGCAATTCTTTTCATACCGCTAATTAACGATAAAGCGGTGAAATGATTTTGTTAATCGCGAAATTCGTGTTTTAATATTCGTGAAATTTGCACCATGAAGATCGCTTTAGCACAACAGAATTATCATATTGGCAATTTTGAAAGCAATATCAATAAAATCATAAAGGCTATAGAAGAAGCCAAGACACATCAGGCCGATATTGTAGTGTTTAGTGAATTATGTGTTTGCGGTTATCCGCCACGCGACTTTGTAGAGTTCAATGATTTTATCAATAAATGTTATGCGGGTATTGATGCGATAAAGGAGCACGCAGACACGATTGCGGTAATCGTTGGCTCACCTGCACGTAACCCTATCAAAGAAGGGAAAGATCTTTTCAATGCCGCATTCTTTTTGTATGAGAAGGAAGTAAAAGCCGAAATTCATAAGACTTGCTTACCTACTTACGATGTGTTTGATGAATACCGTTATTTTGAGCCTGCTTATGATTGGAAAACAATCGACTTCAAAGGCAAGCGCATTGCATTAACAATTTGCGAAGATATCTGGAATCTGGGCGATAATCCTATCTATCGCATTTGCCCAATGGATATATTAATGGAACAAAGCCCGGACCTGATGATCAACATCAGCGCATCACCATTTGATTACACACATGATGAAGATCGCAAAGCCATTGTAAAAGCAAACGTACTGAAATATAAATTACCCATGTTTTATTGTAATGGTGTTGGCAGCCAGACAGAGATCGTATTTGATGGAGCATCACTAGTATTTGATAAACATGCAAACTTATGCAAGAAGCTGTCCATGTTTAAAGAAGCCATCGAAACTGTTACATTAAACGATGATGGCACTATTGAGGCACCCATTCTTGAAACTGCAGACCGCATTCCCGATCATGAATTGAATCCTCCAACACTGGATGAATATTTGAATATTCAACAGGTGCATGATGCACTGGTAATGGGCATCAAAGATTATTTTACGAAGATGGGTTTTACAAAAGCCATACTTGGTTCTTCGGGTGGCATTGACAGCGCAGTAACGCTGGCACTTGCATGCCAAGCACTTGGTGCGGCAAATGTTCGTGCGGTGTTAATGCCCTCTCCTTACTCAACAGAACATTCTGTTGATGATGCAGTGCAACTGAGTAAGAATCTCAATAATCCTTACGACATCATTCGCATCAATGATATTTACGAATCATTTTTAACCACACTCAAACCCATCTTTGGTGATTTGCCTTTTTCGCTTGCCGAAGAAAATACGCAGAGCAGAACACGTGGAAATTTACTGATGGCCATCTCCAATAAATTTGGATATATCTTACTCAATACTTCCAACAAAAGTGAACTCGCAACAGGTTATGGTACACTTTACGGAGATATGGCGGGTGGCCTTGGTGTGCTCGGCGATTGTTATAAACTGCAGGTGTATGCGTTGGCGCATTATATCAACCGCAACAAAGAAATTATTCCAAATAGCATCATTCACAAAGCGCCGAGTGCAGAGTTAAGACCCAATCAAAAAGACAGTGATAGCCTGCCCGATTACAACATTCTTGATAAAATTTTATACCAATACATTGAGCGGCGCATGGGACCAAATGAAATAAAGGATATGGGTTTCGATGCCGCTGTTGTTGACAGAACCTTGAAACTCGTAAACACAAATGAATACAAGCGCAACCAGTTTTGTCCTATTATACGTGTGTCTCCAAAAGCATTTGGTGTAGGACGAAGAGTGCCGATTGTAGGTAAGTATTTGAGTTAGTTTTTTGTTACAAGCTTTTGTACTTGTGGCATCGGTTGTTGTGTCACTCACTTGTACGTCCAGATAAATAATTCAACTAAAACAAACTCACAACCCAACTCAAAACTTTATGCAAAAAACTATAGATAAACTTTTAGCATTTAAACAAAGAGATAAATTTTCTGCAGATGCCTGGGATAAAAGAGGGCTAATTCCTTCTGACGACGAGTTGTGTAAAAAACTGACAGTACTTTTTAACTCCTGTACAGATAATTTAATTAATGCAGTTAATCAAAACTATACTGAGAAAAAATTAAAAGTAATTTTAAAAACTGAACTTTCCCATTTCAATAAGTTTGACTATGACACTGAAGAACGAGAATTCATTTGCGATCTCTTTTTAGAATTAGCGACAATTGTAAATGTAGCTTTTAATGATGCTTTGAGTACGTGGATGTATGGTTCAGTATTAACAATTCTTCTAAAGTTAAGTAGCTTTTTTCGAAAGAGTGAAAAAGTGATAGAAAAGCAATTACAAGAATGCAGTAACTGTAAGACTCAACTTGAAACCTTAATACTAAAAAACAGGAAGGTATTCCTGATACTGATTGGTTCATCGTGAAATGCAAAAATTGCAGCGGGTTAAATTTGATTTCACCTGGACCTGGAATTAAGCGAATCCATTTTGGGAACTACGAATGGGTCGAAACATTAAGAAAAGAAGATTATACAAAAGAACAAGCTTTGATAAGACTTGAGCAAATTAAAATTTTCAGGAAGTAAACTAAGATGCAAACTCTTGTAACTACTCAACCGGCAACTTCCCCGTTTCAAAAAAACTTACAATAGCAATACATAATATCGTAATTATAGAAAACAGTAAAATTAATTTTGCACGCCGCATCAGGTTATCGTTCTTTTCTGTCCATGCCACATAAGCCATGCGAAGACCAATAAATAAAATGAGTATTGTTATGGCAAACGCTAATACATAAAAATAAAAGAGTGCACTTAGAGCATCAAGTAATTGCATGATAGTAGAAACAAGGTAAAGAGCATATTGTTTACTATATTTTCTTTGAATTACTGTAACCGTTTTTCAGCAACCAGTGCAAAACTTTATCACGCTGATCTCCCTGTATAATGATCTCCTTATCTTTTGCGCTGCCACCTGTGCCGCAAAAATTCTTTAACGTTTTGCCCAGCTTTTCAAGATCATCTGTTGTACCAATAAAGCCAGTGATCAATGTTACAGCTTTACCAGCACGATGTTTGGTTTCTAATTTTATACGCAGCTTTTGTTGCGCAGGCGGCAATGTTTCCTGCTCTGCATTATCTTCCGGTTCAAAACCAAAATTGGGATCTGTGCTGTATACAAACCCCCTTGTATCCGGTTTATTTTTCTTGCTCATAAGAATTGAAAATTAAATAATCACTGCTTTTAAACTAAGGTCAAGGCTTTTTGCCTGGTGTATCAATCCGCCAACACTTACATAATCTACGCCTGTTGCTGCATAAAAAATAATGTTATCAAGGTTAATTCCACCGCTGGCTTCTGTTTCAAAATCTCTATTAATAATAGTTAATGCTTCTGTTATTTGCACCGGTTCAAAATTATCCAGCATTATGCGAAATACTTTTCCTTTACCAATGTTGCAAACTGTTTTTACATCATCCATACTTCTTGTTTCCACTTCTATTTTTAAACCGGGCTTTATTGTTTGTGTATAGTTGTAAGCTTTGTTGATAGCAGCTTCCAGCCCGCCTGCATATTCAATATGGTTATCTTTCAGCATGATCATATCAAACAAACCAAAACGATGATTCATGCCGCCACCAATTTTCACGGCTTCTTTTTCCAGTAAACGAAAGTTGGGTGTTGTCTTTCTTGTATCAAGTATTCTAGTGTGGTAACCTTTTAGCGTTTCAACATAAGTGTGTGTAAGTGTCGCAATGCCGCTCATGCGTTGCATGCAGTTAAGCACAAGTCTTTCACAGATCAAAATAGTATGAATAGACGCTTCTACCTCAAAAGCCTTTTCTCCAAATTGCATCGTATCCCCATCTTGCTTATATTGTTGAAAATGCATTGCAGGTTCAACAATGGTAAATATTTTCTTTGCAACCTCCACACCTGCAAGAATACCATCCTGTTTTATTTTTAAAACAGCTTTGCCCTTTTTATCAGCAGGTATGCAACTGAGTGTTGAATGATCGCCATCGCCTACATCTTCTGCTAATGCTTCTCTTACCAGGTGCTCCAGTTGTTCATCAAAAGATTTCATAAAACAAAAGTAGGTAATCGGTTTACATGTTCCATAAAGAACAAACCGCTGAAGTGTGCGACGCAACGAAAGCATGATTACAATGCTGTAGCCGGGTTCATAAATAATTTCTTTGTATCAAAAAAAATCATAGCTATGCAGCTTGTTAACTGAAGCAGTGTTTCCTTATTACACAGATTATTTAAAACATCCTGTAGAAGATGAGCATGCATAATATTTCTTTGCGTCCATGGCAGCGCGAAGATGCACAGGCGCTTGCCGCTATTGCAAATGACCGCAACATATTTAATAACCTTCGCGATCATCTTCCACATCCTTACACCGTAATGGATGCACTGCAGTGGATTGCACATTGTAAAGAACAGAATCCTGTAATTAATTTTGCAGTTACTTATAACGGCAAAGTTGCAGGCAGCATTGGCTGTGTACCAAAGACAGATGTTTACCGCAAGAGCGTAGAGATCGGTTATTTTATTGGTGAACAGTTTAAAGGAAACGGCATTGCCACAGAAGCGGTGCGTATTTTACTGGAGTATGTGCAACATCGTTTTGACGTGGTGCGCATTTATGCAGAAGTGTTTGCACACAACAAAGCTTCTATGCGTGTGTTGCAGAAAAATAATTTTTATCTGGAAGGCATCCGCCGAAGATCTGTTGTAAAAAATAATGTACTAATGGATGATCATATTTGGGTAAAACTTTTGTAATTTATTTAACCGGCTTCATTACTGCTATTATTCATTTGTTGTGTCACTCACTTGTACGTTCAGTATTCCCTTCGACAGGAGCAACCGAACTGACAATCATCACATTTCATTTATATTATACTTGCTAACTTGCAATTATGAATATCTATCATCCATACGAAGCGCTGGCTGATACGGAGGATTGCCTGCACCTGAAGGAAAGTGAAAACCGGGAACGCTACCAGTTTATTGTAACAAGACTGGTTCCTCTTTTTCTTATTTTATTTACATGGTTTTTCTTACAGCAGGTTGGCGCTTCCATACCTATGGGCTGGAATTACGTATTGATAGCAGTTACTTTATTTGTAGCTGTTTTATTATTTACACGCTCTTATATAACAGAGTTAAAGATTGTACAACACAAAGAGCTGTACATTGTACAAAAAACGATCTTTGGAACGAAGGAAAAAAATATCAACAGAAGTGATATAAACAATATTAAATTGGTTAGAAAAAGGGGTATGCCGGGAAGCGTATTATTTGTAATGAATATCAAACCAGGTAAATCAATTCTGCTGTTAAGCATTCCTCCTGCAAACAAAGATGAACACCACCTTAGGCTTATAAAAGAAAGATTAGAAGATCTGCTGCAAATCAATATTACTGAGCAAAAATAATACAGGCATTAGAACGGGAATTTGAAAAACTTAGGTTCTGCATAAATTTAATAACATGAAGTATTTAGATCTCTTTATACATACCAACAAAAGAAAAAAAAATTGGCTGGCTTGTTTGCAGCTGCTGCTTTTTATGCTGGCATTATCCTGCAACAATTCTCAGGAAAAAGAAACAAAAACAGAAGAAGATTCTGTAACTGTGGTACAGGATATTGCCTCTGAAGATAGCGCATTGATCTTTGAAAACAATGCAGACAAATGGTTAGACTTATCACTTCATAATAATGCCGGTACCTGGAAAAAATTTAAACTAAAGGAATTTTGGTACGAGGAAAGTATGCAGAAAAAATATTTTAAACCTGAACCTGGATTTTATAAAGATTATGCCCCCTTATTAAAATGGTCACCGGACAGCAGTTATATATTGGATATTGGAACTTATGGCAAGGTGTTGGTGAAAGATAAAATGGGCAATACCAAAATAGAAGATGGCGAAGTGGATACAAAGGCTTCTTTGCTTTTTCCGAAAGCTGATTCATCCGCACAACTGATTTTCCTTGGTGCATCAGGAAATTTTATTGATGGCCGCTGGATAGACTCCACACATTTTTTCATTCTTGGTGTGTTTGATGAAAAAGGAAATCAACAACCAGATACACTTTTATGGGTGATAGATGCCAAAGAAAATTTTTTCAGAAAATACAAGTTACAATAGAAGGCTCTAGTAATATATAAGGTAAATGGTTTGTTTGCAGCACAACCAATTGCAAGCCTCCATCTTCATTTCAATTCTAACTTATCCCGGTAATTACATACTTATCTCTTTGTATTACTGAATTTTAACGCTGTGTAGTATTTAGCCCTCACTTATTATAAATACTATGCTATTGTTGTTGCCGGTAAAAAGTTTATGGAATTGTTAAAATTATTTTTTTTAATCAAGTGTATTTTATACATTTATTAAATAAATGTGTTTTTTACACTTAAAAATCACACTACTAATTAACTTCTAAAACGATTGCTTTATGAGGATCAAACTACTTCTGAAGGGAGTGTTTATATCTGTCCTTCTGTTCACTTTCGCAAGTACAGGTATTTTCGCACAATCAAAAAAAGTTTCAGGAAAAATTTTGAATGCGTCAACTGGCATTGCTGTTGAAGGTGCCAGTATATTGGTAAAAGGTACCAGCATTGGTACTACCAGTAATAAAGATGGCGTATTTGTTATAACTATGCCAAATGGGTCTTCAGTATTAGTAGTGTCGGTAATAGGATACGAGACACAGGAGGTTAATGTAAGCAACAAAAGCGAGGTTGAAATAAAGATTAATGAAAGTATAGACAAGCTTACTGACGTAGTAGTGGTAGGTTACGGCACCCAAAAGAAAAAGGAAATAACAAGTGCTATTACCAGCGTAACTGCGGAACAATTTAATAAAGGAAACATTAATGATGTGGCTCAGTTGCTGCAGGGTAAGGTTGCAGGTCTTTCCATAGCTCGTCCGGGTGGAGATCCTAATGGAGGTTTTGAAATCAGGTTGAGGGGGCTTTCCACACTTGGCGCAGGCACATCGCCACTGGTTGTAATAGATGGTCAGGTTGGAGCTGATCTTAATTCAATTGATCCAAATGATATTCAAAGCATCGATGTTTTAAAAGACGGCTCTTCCGCAGCCATCTATGGCACCCGCGGTTCTGCCGGCGTAATTATCGTTACCACCAAAACAGGAAAACGTGGTACATCTCAGGTTAACTACAATGGTTCTGTTAGTGTGGAAACTGCCGCAAGGTTAACAAAACACATGTCTGCTGATGAATACAGGGCGCTTATAAAAAATTTAGGTGCCGGCACAGACTATGGTTTTAATACAGATTGGTATGATGAGATTACAAGGCCTGCTCTTTCTCATCAGCACAATCTTTCTTTTTCCGGTGGAAATGATCATACTACTTACAATGCTTCTTTAAATTATAGAAATGCGGAAGGCATAGCTATTACAACGGGTTTTAAACAATTGAATGGCCGTTTAAATATTACACACAAGGCCTTAAATGATAGATTAGTTTTTAATGTAGAATTTGGCGCAACCCGTAAAATCGCCGATCTGGGGTTTTCTAATGCCTTTGAATATGCAGTAATTTATAACCCTACTTCCCCTGTGTATGCACAAACCCCTGATCAGGATTTAGCTGGTGGAGGATATTTTGAAGTAAGTGCTACGGAATATTCAAATCCTGTTGCAATGTTGCAGCAAAATACCAATGAGCAAACTTTAAAAAGGCTCAATTTTGCCGGCTCTGCTGAATATGAAATTCTAAAAGGACTGAAATTCCTGGTAAGGTATGCACAACAGTCTACCAGCACTTATCTCACGGCTTATAGTCCAAGTGATGCTTTTATTGATCGTGGATTTTACAATGGTGTAACAGGCGTTGGCCGTCATGGATACTCTTATAAAAGCGATAATGAAGCCCTGACCCAGTTATATGAAAACACGTTGTCCTATCAAAGAAAAATTTCAAATCTAGAGATATCATCGATTGCCGGTTACTCTTACCAGGATTTTATTTATCAGGGCTTTAATGCTGGTGGAGGAAATTTTATTACTGATTTATCTGGCCAGGATTTTTCTACCGCACAGGATTTTCAAAATGGCCTCGGCTCAGTAGGCAGTTATAAAAATGGCAACAGGCTTGTAGCTTTTTTTGGCCGTGTTAATCTTAATTATAATAACATAGCATTCCTATCCGCTTCTTTGAGAAGAGAAGGATCTTCAGAATTTGGACCTAACAATAAATGGGGTTATTTTCCTGCAGTAAGTGCTGGTGTGGATTTGAATAAATTAATAAGCGTACCAGGTTTTAGTACACTTAAACTCAGAGGAAGCTATGGTGTAACCGGAGCGCTACCTCCGTTCTCAGGTTTGTCTGAATTAACCTTTAATGGAAGAGGAAATTATCTGATTAATGGCGCCTGGATTGCAACTTATGGACCCAATCAAAATGAAAATCCTGATTTAAAATGGGAAAAGAAAGCTGAAATTGATATAGGTCTTGATTTTGCTGCATTTAACAGCAGATTAACCGGTACAATCGACTACTATAATCGCAAAACCTCAGATCTTATTTTTAATGTTACAGTTCCGTCACCTCCTGCACTCTTTAACAGAGCCTGGAGGAATGTTGGTGATTTAAGGGGTACTGGTTATGAAATAGCGCTGAATTATCAGGTGCTGAAAAGTGGAAAATTAAACTGGAACACAGGCATAAACTATTCTCACAACCATGTGGTATTAACCAGGCTAGATCCTTCTGCGGGCTCATATATTGGTGAAACCAATCTGGGGTCACCGGGTCAGGAAGCGACTTTAATAACAAGGTCCTATGAAGGTGCTGAAATTGGTGCATTCTACAATGCAGTATATAGGGGTGTTGATAAGGATGGAAAGTTTTTATTTGATGATGGTAATGGAAACGCGGTTCTTTCTGGTGCCACCACGTATAAAACAGTAATTGGCCATGGGTTACCTAAGTTTGAAATGGGTTGGACCAATACGTTTACTTATAAAAACTTTGATCTGAACTTTTTCCTTCGCGGTTCTTTTGGGCACGATCTTATTAATACCGAACGGGCCTTTTTTGAAAATACCAACGTCGCTTCAATTTATAATGTTGTAAACACAAAATACTTTAATCCGGACCTGAATGATGCCCAAATATTCAGCAGCCTGTTTGTGGAAAAAGGTGATTTCGTGAAATTAGACAATGCCACTCTGGGTTATAATTTCAATATTAGCAAGAAAGGTGGTATGGCCTCTGTAAGAAGCATAAGGGCTTTTATTACGGGTCATAATCTGTTCACTATTACCGGTTATACTGGTGCAGATCCGGAAGTGAGATACTCTGATAATTTGAATGGAAACATATTGGCACCTGGCATCGACAGAAGATCGACCTGGGTACTAACCCGTTCATTCACATTGGGAGTTAACATTGGTTTATAACAAATAAATTTATTCATTTACATACTTACTATATGAAAAGTAAATTATTTATAAAGATTTTGGCTGTGGTACTGCTAATTTCAGGGTTATCCTGTACCAAATTAGATGAAGACAAGTACCTGTACGACAGGGTTACGGGAGACCAGTTTGGTCAAACAGATCTTGAAATAAGTTCGGCAGTTGGTGCTGCGTATTCAAATTTGTCAGGAGTTGCTTCTAACAATCATTATCTCACCATGAATGAAGTTACCACAGATGAAGTAGTGGTACCAACCCGTGGCCCGGACTGGGGTGATGGCGGACGTTGGGTGAGATTAAAAAAACATACGTATACTGCTACTGATCCGGATCCGAGTAATGGCTGGAATTTTTGCTATACAGGTATAACCACCTGTAACCGGCTAATAGCTACTTTAACCACTATTAACACTGAGACTTCCTTAGCCTATATTCCCGAACTAAAAGCATTACGCGCTATTTATTATTATTGGTTGCTCGACTGGTACGGAAATGTTCCCTTAAGTATAGATTTTGCAGATACAGACCCGCCAGCCAATGCTTCAAAACAGGAAGTATATAATTTTATCGAATCAGAGCTTACCACTAACGCCCCATTGCTAAAAAAACCAGTATCTATACCGGATATTGCTACTTATGGCCGCGTAAATTATTACACTGCCGAAGCTTGCCTTGCCAAATTATACTTAAATGCAGAGGTGTATACCGGCACGCCGCAATGGGACAAAGCGATTGCAGCTTGTGATGAGATAATCAACTCAGGTATATATAATTTATCTCCTACTTACGTTGAGAATTTTATACAAAACAACCAGAATTCTAAAGAATCTATATGGGCCATTCCTTATGATCATATAAAATTTACAGGATTTAATGTTGGCATGATGACACTAAGTTATCTTAATCAACAAACCTATAATATAAATAACCAGCCCTGGAATGGTTTTGCAACTACGGCGGAGTTTTATAATTCTTATATAGATCCCGTACAAAACCCTGGTCCGCAGGGACAGGTTGTAGGTCTTGATCCAAAAGGCGACAGCATAACAGCTACAGTAGATAAAAGAATGACTGCTAATTTTCTTGTAGGCCCGCAATATTCTTCCACAGGTGTAAGATTACTTGGCAACGCAGAGCCCGATGATCCCGATGGTGCTCCTTTTACCTTTACACCTTACATTAACGAGCTTGAGCCTAACGCATGGCGTCAGTCTGGTGCAAGAATTGGCAAATGGCAGTTTTACCAGGGAATGACACCAGACCTGGATAATGATTTTGCCATCTTCCGTTATTCAGATATTCTCTTAACAAAAGCAGAAGCAACTGCAAGAAAAGAAGGTAATTGGAACGATCCTACTGTTCTGGCTGTCATAAATCAAATAAGAACACAACATGGTGGTGTTTCTCCATTTGCCTCTCTAACCGCGGCTACATTCCTTGCAGAACGTGGCAGAGAAATGTTTTTTGAGGCATGGAGAAGACAGGATATGATTAGGTTTGGAACATACAACAGTGCGTTTGAATTTCATGCTGCAGATCCTGATACGCATGTTAATCTTTTCCCTATTCCATCAGCTCAAATAGATGCGAATAATAATTTAAAGCAAAATCCAGGATACTAATTTTTATTAATATCGAGCAGTTTAAAACAGCAGGCAATTTCTATTGCTTGCTTTCTTTTTAAAATAAAACCTATATATGTATTTAAAAATATTTTTTGTGTGCCGGCTTTTATTTCTTTAATGGCCTTCCGTTGCGTCGCACTCTTGTACGTTCTGGTCGGTAAAGCAGCACGGCTAAAAGTGTTGAAAGGGTTTAAAATAGACATAGTATTTCTGATTTTGCTGAGTTTTATCAGAAGTACAAGTGAGTGACACAACAGGCGATGCCTGAAGTTGTAAAGTTGGCAACAAAAGAATTATGATATTCGAAGCGATACTTAAAACAAGCAACTAATTTTAGTGCATGGCGAGGCGAAAATTTTCTGGTACCTGTTTGCTTTTTCTTAATGAATATGTATGCAGCATTTTTATTTTTTTTGTTGTAATCATTTCGTGCAATACAGATAAAAAACTATCTGCCCTTTTTACATTGCTGGATACAAAACATACCGGCATTGATTTCTCTAATAACGTAACTTATACAGAAGATTTCAATCCTTATACTTTTCGTAATTTTTTTAATGGTGGCGGCGTTGCCATTGGTGATATTAACAATGATGGTCTGCCAGATATTTTTTTTTGCAGCAACCAACACTCAAACAAACTTTATCTAAACAAAGGCAATATGCAGTTTGAAGACATTACCAATAAAGCTGGTGTGGCCTCTGAGAATGTTTGGAATACCGGTGTTACAATGGCCGATGTAAACGGAGATGGTTTGCTGGATATTTACGTGTGTAAATCAGGGGACAGTTCCAGTCACAACAGAAGCAATTCTTTATATATAAATAATGGGAGCCTTCACTTTACTGATGAAGCGCACGAGTATGGCTTAGACAACAAAGGCCTTTCCACGCATGCAGCTTTTTTTGATTATGATAAAGATGGCGATCTGGATTGTTATTTACTGACCAACTCGTTTAAATCTGTAGGCAACTATGATCTTGTAAAAGATCAGCGCAAGATTGTTGATACACTCGGCGGAAATAAGTTATATCGCAACGATGATAATCATTTTGTTGACGTAACACAGCAGGCTGGTATTTACAGCAGCAAGGTAGGATTTGGTTTAGGTGTTACAATTGCTGATATTGATAAAGATGGCTGGCAGGATATCTATGTATCCAATGATTTTTTTGAACGGGATTATCTTTATATAAACAAGCATAACGGCACATTTGAAGAATGCCTTGAAAAATATATTCATGAAATAAGTATGAATGCAATGGGTGCTGATATTGCAGATATTAATAATGATGGCTATCCTGAAATATATGTAACTGATATGTTACCTGAAGACGATGCACGCATTAAGACGAAAACAAATTTTGAGAACTGGGATAAGTATCACTCAAATATTTCAAATGGTTATTATAAACAATTTGTAAGAAATACACTGCAATTGAATAATGGCCCAATGCCTGATTCTAACAAGGTTAATTTTAGTGAGATCGGCCGCTTTGCAAACGTAAGTGCAACAGACTGGAGCTGGGGCGCATTAATAACAGATCTTGACAATGATGGAAAGAAAGATATATTCGTGGCAAATGGCATTTATAAAGACATAACTGACCAGGATTATATTCAGTATACGGCTGCTGCCTACACAGAAATACGCCAGCAAATTTTAGATAAGAAAAATGATGTGATCAAGAAGTTAATTGATTTAATTCCCTCTACTCCAATATCTAATTATGCATACAGTAATAATGGGGACCTGACTTTTACCAACAAGTCAAAGGAATGGGGTTTGTCACAACCTGGTTTCAGCAATGGATCCGCATATGGAGACCTTGACAATGATGGCGATCTTGACCTGGTGGTTAACAATGTAAATATGCCCTGCTTTATTTACAGAAACGAGGCAGTGCAACAACATCCCGAAAACAAATTCCTGCAAATAAAACTCGAAGGTGATGGCAGTAACACATTTGGTATTGGTGCAAAAGTAACTGTGCATTACAATAATACCATGGCTTACCAGGAGCAGATGCCCATGCGTGGCTTTGAATCAACAGTTGATACCAGGCTTACTTTCGGCCTGGGTAAAACAGCAAAGATAGATTCTGTGGCAGTGGTATGGAATGATGGGAAAACAAACATCCTCAAAGATGTAAAACCAAACCAGCTCTTAACTATTAAACAAAAGGATGCGGTTCTGCCTCCCGTCAATCATCAGCCGGCAGCGGATAAAACAATCTTCACTATTGAACATGATCATTACGGCATCGGCTTTACCCATAAAGAAAATGACTTTGTGGATTTTGACCGTGACAGGCTCATCTTCCATATGCTCTCCACGCAAGGACCCAGGATGGCCAAAGGTGATGTGAACAAAGACGGGCTTGATGATATCTATATCTGCGGCGCCAAAGATCAAAGCGGTGTATTATATATTCAAACAAAAGAAGGCAGTTTTAAAAAAAGTAATGAAACGCTGCTTGCAAAAGATGCTGTCAGCGAAGACACAGATGCCTTATTTTTTGATGCAGATGGTGATGGTGATGAAGACCTCTATGTATGCAGCGGGGGTAATGAGTTCTCTCCTAACAGCACAGCCCTGATTGACAGGTTGTACATCAATGATGGCAGGGGCAATTTTACCAAATCTCCACAGGTGCTGCCTTCTTATATTTTTGAAAGCAGCAGTTGTGTAACAGCTGCAGACTATGATGCGGATGGTGACATTGATCTCTTTGTTGGTGTAAGGCTAAAACCTTTCAGTTATGGTTATCCCTGCAAAGGATATATACTGCAGAATAATGGTAAAGGTATTTTCACCGATGTAACAAACACAGCAGCCCCTGAACTCCTGAAAGCAGGTATGGTAACTGATGCCAGGTGGTTTGATTATGATAAAGACAACAAACCGGACCTTGTAATGGCAGGCGAATACATGCCTGTAAAAATATTCCACAATGAAGGCGGTAAATTAAAAGAAGTAACGGCTACACTCAATATGCAAAACACAAATGGCTGGTGGAACAGGATACAAATTGCAGATGTAAACAATGATGGTTACCCCGATATCATTGCCGCTAATCACGGGCTCAACTCAAGGTTCAGGGCAACACAGCAAAAACCCGTATGCATGTATGCAGCAGATTTTGGTAATAATGGTACCATCCAGCAGATTGTAACCTGCTACAACGGTGACAGTGCTTACCCAATGGTATTAAGACATGATCTTGTAGCCGTGTTGCCCGCACTTAAAAAGAAATACCTTAAATACGAAAGCTATAAAAACCAGACTATAGAAGATATATTCTCTAAAGAGCAGTTAGACAGCGCCACAAAACTTGAAGCTTATACAATGCAGAGCACTGTGTTCATAAACAATAAGAATGCATCATTCACTGCAAAACCATTACCCGCATCTGCACAGCTCAGTTGCATGTACGCAATAGCAGCAGCTGATTTTGATAAAGATGGCAACACTGATATACTGATGGGTGGCAATTTTTACGAAAGCAAACCGGAAGCGGGTATTTACGACGCAAGCTATGCCACTGTTTTAAAAGGTGATGGCAAAGGAAACTTTACCTCTCTGACACCTCAACAAAGTGGCATCAGCATCAAAGGCGCAGTGAGGGATATGCAGCTCATTAAAAAAGGAAAAAAAGAATTAATTATTGTAGCAAAAAATAACGATCAGGTACAGGTAGTATCACATTAGTATGAAAGTATTTTTTTTCATAGCTGCATTATCGTTTATCATTTCCTGTAATAATGATGCAAACGATTACGAATCATTAATGGCAAAAGAAGTGTCAAGCGGCAAACGCGCAGATAGCCTTTTTTTTGGCATCTATTTAGGCATGACAAGTAAACAATTTTTTACGCAGTGTTGGCAACTTAATAAGCAAGGTATTTTTACGGATGGTAATAACAATACGGCAGTATTATATAAGCTGAATAAAAATGAATTAAAGTACCCCGCTTCCATGAATTTTTATCCTGAGTTCCGGGAGAACAAAATCTATAAAATGTGGGCCACTTTTCAATACGATGGCTGGGCGCCATGGAACAAGCACATGTACTCAGACAGTTTACTGCCTGAGTTGTTGAAGTTATACAAAACATGGTATAGCAGTGGCAACCCTTTTATCGAAATGCACGATAAGGAGCGTGGCACCATCTATGTAAAGGTAGATGGTAACAGGCGCATCATTATAGGCCGCTACAATGATATGATAGTGAAAGTTGATTACGCAGATTTACTGGTAGACAAACAATGAGAAAATTAAAATGCCAAACAGAGTATACATACAATTACTTAATAAATATTTTTTTTTAGCCCGGCTGCATTCCTGCTATCAGGCTCCTGTTGCGTCGCACTCTTCTGCCGGGTCTAACAATACTCAGCAAAAACAAAACAGCATTTCAATAAAAAATAAAAAACTTGGTGAAAAAGTAATCATGCCGGGGCAGTCATATACATATGTTCATTTTGGTAGCAGAAATGGGCGGATGTCGATGGCTTTATTTATATCATTACTCTTACTAACATCCTGTAATAACAATGCACCGACAGTTACCAATACTTTATTTGAAAAACTAGATGCTTCTTATACGCATATTAATTTCAGTAATGATCTTCAATACGATGCTAAATTCAATATTTATACATACAGAAATTTTTATAATGGGGGTGGCGTGGCAATAGGCGATATTAATAATGACAGTTTACCCGATATTTTTTTTACGGCTAATATGTTGCCTAATAAGCTATACCTAAACAAAGGTAATATGCAGTTCGAGGATATTACAGAAAAAGCAGGCATAGGTAAAATCGGAAAATGGTCAACGGGTGTAAGTATGGCCGATATAAATGGAGATGGTTTTCTTGATATATATGTGTGCAACAGTGGCGATATAAAAGGCGATAACAGGCAGAACGAATTATATATTAATAATGGTAATGGAACTTTTGCTGAGAAGGCACATGAGTATGGTTTAGATGATAAAGGTCTTTCCACGCATGCGGCCTTCTTTGACTATGATCACGATGGGGATCTTGATATGTTTCTGCTCAATAATTCTTTTAAAGCTATTGGTAGTTTTAATCTTCAGCGAAATGAAAGAAATATTCGTGATTCAATTGGTGGTGATAAACTCTTTCGCAATGATGGTCATCATTTCACAGATGTAAGTGCACAAGCTGGCATCTATGGAAGCGTGATAGGTTTTGGTTTGGGTGTTACCGTCGGTGATGTGAACAATGATGGCTGGCAGGATATCTATGTATCCAATGATTTTTTTGAACGGGATTATCTTTATATAAACAAGCATGACGGAACCTTTAAAGAAGACCTCGAAAATGAAATGATGAGTATAAGCAATGCTTCTATGGGTGCAGATATGGCAGACATTAACAACGATGGTAACCCCGATATTTTTGTTACAGAAATGCTTCCTGAAGATGATGCAAGCCTCAAAACGAAAACAACATTCGAAAACTGGGATAAATATCAACTCGATCTCAAGTATGATTATTATCACCAGTTCACAAGAAACATGCTACAGCTAAACAATGGCTCCGCTTATTCTGCCAAAGGAGGACAAAGAGAGGTTAATTTTAGTGAGATCGGCCGCTTTGCAAACGTAAGTGCAACAGACTGGAGCTGGGGCGCATTAATAACAGATCTTGACAATGATGGAAAGAAAGATATTTTTATAGCCAATGGTATCTACCAGGATCTCACGAATGAAGATTATATACAATATGTCTCTAATGAAAATTTTTATAGACAGGTAGTAGAAGGTAAAGCAGATTTCAAGAAGTTAATTGATTTAATTCCCTCTACTCCAATATCTAATTATGCATACAGTAATAATGGGGACCTGACTTTTACCAACAAGTCAAAGGAATGGGGTTTGTCACAACCTGGTTTCAGCAATGGATCCGCATATGGAGACCTTGACAATGATGGCGATCTTGACCTGGTGGTTAACAATGTAAATATGCCCTGCTTTATTTACAGAAACGAGGCAGTGCAACAACATCCCGAAAACAAATTCCTGCAAATAAAACTCGAAGGTGATGGCAGTAACACATTTGGTATTGGTGCAAAAGTAACTGTGCATTACAATAATACCATGGCTTACCAGGAGCAGATGCCCATGCGTGGCTTTGAATCAACAGTTGATACCAGGCTTACTTTCGGCCTGGGTAAAACAGCAAAGATAGATTCTGTGGCAGTGGTATGGAATGATGGGAAAACAAACATCCTCAAAGATGTAAAACCAAACCAGCTCTTAACTATTAAACAAAAGGATGCGGTTCTGCCTCCCGTCAATCATCAGCCGGCAGCGGATAAAACAATCTTCACTATTGAACATGATCATTACGGCATCGGCTTTACCCATAAAGAAAATGACTTTGTGGATTTTGACCGTGACAGGCTCATCTTCCATATGCTCTCCACGCAAGGACCCAGGATGGCCAAAGGTGATGTGAACAAAGACGGGCTTGATGATATCTATATCTGCGGCGCCAAAGATCAAAGCGGTGTATTATATATTCAAACAAAAGAAGGCAGTTTTAAAAAAAGTAATGAAACGCTGCTTGCAAAAGATGCTGTCAGCGAAGACACAGATGCCTTATTTTTTGATGCAGATGGTGATGGTGATGAAGACCTCTATGTATGCAGCGGGGGTAATGAGTTCTCTCCTAACAGCACAGCCCTGATTGACAGGTTGTACATCAATGATGGCAGGGGCAATTTTACCAAATCTCCACAGGTGCTGCCTTCTTATATTTTTGAAAGCAGCAGTTGTGTAACAGCTGCAGACTATGATGCGGATGGTGACATTGATCTCTTTGTTGGTGTAAGGCTAAAACCTTTCAGTTATGGTTATCCCTGCAAAGGATATATACTGCAGAATAATGGTAAAGGTATTTTCACCGATGTAACAAACACAGCAGCCCCTGAACTCCTGAAAGCAGGTATGGTAACTGATGCCAGGTGGTTTGATTATGATAAAGACAACAAACCGGACCTTGTAATGGCAGGCGAATACATGCCTGTAAAAATATTCCACAATGAAGGCGGTAAATTAAAAGAAGTAACGGCTACACTCAATATGCAAAACACAAATGGCTGGTGGAACAGGATACAAATTGCAGATGTAAACAATGATGGTTACCCCGATATCATTGCCGCTAATCACGGGCTCAACTCAAGGTTCAGGGCAACACAGCAAAAACCCGTATGCATGTATGCAGCAGATTTTGGTAATAATGGTACCATCCAGCAGATTGTAACCTGCTACAACGGTGACAGTGCTTACCCAATGGTATTAAGACATGATCTTGTAGCCGTGTTGCCCGCACTTAAAAAGAAATACCTTAAATACGAAAGCTATAAAAACCAGACTATAGAAGATATATTCTCTAAAGAGCAGTTAGACAGCGCCACAAAACTTGAAGCTTATACAATGCAGAGCACTGTGTTCATAAACAATAAGAATGCATCATTCACTGCAAAACCATTACCCGCATCTGCACAGCTCAGTTGCATGTACGCAATAGCAGCAGCTGATTTTGATAAAGATGGCAACACTGATATACTGATGGGTGGCAATTTTTACGAAAGCAAACCGGAAGCGGGTATTTACGACGCAAGCTATGCCACTGTTTTAAAAGGTGATGGCAAAGGAAACTTTACCTCTCTGACACCTCAACAAAGTGGCATCAGCATCAAAGGCGCAGTGAGGGATATGCAGCTCATTAAAAAAGGAAAAAAAGAATTAATTATTGTAGCAAAAAATAATGCACCTGTTGAAATTATAGATGTACAATAATGGTAATTTAATTGCCTCATCTGTTGCCATAAGATTCAGAACCATAAAGTGATTGCGACGCAACAGGCGATGCTATAAAAAACGACTGTTGGTATTATAAAAAATAACATTACTCATTACTAAAACATACAACTATGCCTGGTGATTCATTAAATGTAAACAATAAAGCTGCTGCGCAAAACACGTTCGATGCAATAGTTATAGGCTCGGGCATAAGCGGCGGATGGGCTGCAAAAGAGTTGACTGAAAAAGGTTTGAAAGTATTAATGCTCGAACGCGGGCCAAAATTTGATCATATTACCGACTATAAAACAGCGAGTAAAAATCCATGGGAATTTGAACATCGTGGACGTGCACCATTGCAGTACAAAAAAGATAATCCTGTTATATCAAGAGATTGGGCAATGTATGGAACAGCGGCACAGGAGGCCATCATGGATTATTGGGTAAAGGAAAAAGATTCTCCATATGTGGAGGTAAAACCTTTTGCATGGTGGCGCTCTTATCAAATGGGTGGCCGCTCTATTTTGTGGGGCAGGCAAAGTTACCGTTGGAGCGATCTTGATTTTGAAGCCAACGCCAAAGATGGTATTGCTATTGACTGGCCCATACGCTATAAAGATTTGGAAAAGTGGTATGATCATGTTGAAACCTTTGCAGGCATCAGTGGGAGTAAGGAAGGATTGTCTCATTTACCTGATGGACAATTTCTGCCACCAATGGATTTGAATTGTGCAGAGAAAGATGTTGCAGACAGAATAAAAAATTATTATAAAGGGCAACGCCATATGTTCATTGGCCGCGTTGCAAATCTTACAAAAGAAATTCCTGGCAGAACAAAATGTCAATTCAGAAATCGTTGCTGGGAAGGGTGTCCTTTTGGTGGATATTTCAGCACACAATCATCAACGTTGCCTGCAGCAATGGCAACAGGGAATTTAACTGTGCGGCCATGGAGTATAGTTACCAAACTTATTTACGATAAAGATGCCAAGAAAGCAAAAGGTGTAGAGATATTAGACGCGGAAACAAATAAGACTTATGAGTTTTATTCAAAAGTTGTTTTTGTAAACGCATCTGCATTAAACAGCGCATGGATACTTATGAACACTGCAACAGATATTTGGCCTGATGGCCTGGGCAGTAGCAGCGGAGAGCTTGGTCATAATGTAATGGATCATCATTACATGTTAGGTGCAAGTGGTTTGATAGAAGGCTTTGAAGACAAGTATTATTATGGCAGACGTGCAAATGGGTTTTATATTCCACGTTTTGTAAATATGAACGGCGATAAGCGTGATTTTCTGCGTGGCTATGGTTACCAGGGCAGTGCAAGCCGCGATGGATGGAGCCGCGACATTGCAGAACTCAATGTGGGTGCAGAATTCAAGGAAGCATTAACTGAGCCCGGTGCATGGCATATTGGTGCTACAGGTTTTGGTGAGATACTGCCTTATCATGAAAATAAAATTTATTTAAGCAAAGATGTAAAAGACAAATGGGGCTTGCCTGTGCTTACCATGGATGCCGAGTTGAAAGAAAATGAATTAAAAATGCGCAAAGACATCATCAAAGAACTTACTGCTATGTTTGATGTGGCAGGTATAAAAAATGTTACTACGTGGGATAGTAAAGTTTATGCTGTTGGCCAGGGCATTCACGAAATGGGCACAGCACGCATGGGCCGGGATGAAAAAGCTTCTGTACTCAATGGCAACAACCAGGTTTGGGATGCAAAGAATGTTTTTATAACAGATGGTGCGGCCATGGTCAGCAGCGCATGCCAGAATCCTTCACTCACCTACATGGCGCTTACCGCAAGGGCCGCAGATTTTGCATTCGGGGAATTAAAGAAAGGGAACCTTTAGTGTGGAAATGTGCAGATGTAAAATGAAGAAAAGTATTTTGAACCAGAGGGTTGAATAAATATGAAGCTTTCGTTGCGTCGCACTCTTGTACGCCAAAATGTATTTGCATCAATAATGTTACCATGATTCGCAAAGCTGCTTTACAAGACTTCGATTTTATCTATAGTCTATACATGCATCTGCAGGTAAATCCTTTTCTGTTATATGAAATCATGGATGCAGCATCATTTAAACCAATCTATGATGAGCTTATATCAAAAAGCTTTAAATATATTTTTGAAGAAAGGATAATGCAGTTGGTATGTTTAAACTTATACCATTGGCGCATCGCAATTCTCATATAGCTTATCTCGGCGGCTTAGCCATCGATCCTGCATTTGCAGGTAAAGGTTATGGTTGTGCAATGCTGAATGAAATACTTGCTTATGCAAAACAGCAAAGATTTCTGCGTGTAGAACTAAGTGTTGCTACCATTAATGAAAAAGCTGTTCATCTCTATGAAAAAGCAGGCTTTGTAAAAGAAGGTATATTTAGAAAATTTACACATCTTAAAAGTGAGAACAGGTTTCTTGATGAAGTAATAATGGCATGGCTTGATGCATAAATTTGTTGTAGTTGAAGTGTGCGACGCAACGGAAGTTTCCCCAGGTAATTAGAAAGCCGGGGACAAAAAATTTACTTAAATCAGTTGTAAGAATAAAATCCTTTGCTTGACAGTATGCCGATTGAATAATAACTTGCACAAAAAAAATAGCATGCAATTGAAAAACATTTTTATTCACCATGTGTTCTTCTGGTTAAAAAATCCGGGTAGCAAAGAAGACCTTGCTGCATTGCTAGCCGGCCTTGAAAAATTATCTGCAGTTGAAACTATTCAACAATTTCACATTGGCAAACCAGCTGCAACGAGTCGTGAAGTTATAGATGGCTCTTATTCATTTTCATGGTTCCTGTTATTTAAAAACAAGGCAGACCAGGACAGTTACCAGGTTGATCCTATTCATTTGAATTTTGTGAAGGAGTGTTCGCATCTGTGGCAAAAAGTGGTGGTGTATGATACAATAGATTGCCAGGCAGAGTATAGCAACGATATGCGGCGTTCACTTTTTTAAATGTGCAGAAAAGAAAATTTATTAAAAAGCCATCTTTATACAGAGATGGCTTTTTAATAAAGCAATCACTCAGTTATTGCAACATAATTTTTGTAGTTTTTTTCTGTCCATCAACGAGCATCTCAATATGGTATATACCTTTTGAATATTTTGTAAGATCAACGGTTTTGTTATTAATACCCTGTAATACATTTGATTTCAGGTTCATTAATATTTTACCATTTGCATCATAGATATTGATTACCGCGGTGCCATTTGTTTTAGCAGTTATGGCCAGTTGTACCATTCCTTTTGTTGGATTTGGCGATGCAACAACTGTTGTAATATCTTTTGTAACCAGTGTGGAAGCATCTATTGATTGACTTATAAGATTTGATGGTGCTGTTAGTTTTACTTTAGTAGTAGCGGAACAACCATTTGAATCAGTTACACATATTCTGTATGTACTTCCGGGGCATAGTCCTTTTCTGCAACTGCCTGTATACCCATCGCTCCACGAAATAGAATAAAGCGGATTTCCACCGGCTATATCCAATACCACCGAACCATCACATTTAGTGTCAGAAGATGGTTGTTTTATAATGGGATCTATTGTCAGTGGTGCATCGGGCTGTGTTACAGTAAAAGATGCAGTAGATTTACGCTTTGTTTCATCTTTCACCATTACAGTATAAGTGCCTGCGCTTAATCCATCACGGTTCTGCTCTGTACTTCCATCATTCCATAAATAACTTACTGAACCTTTTGTACCTGTAACAGTCAAGTCTATTCCACCTGTATTGTCACCGAAACAATTTACGTCAGTTACCACACCTATTATCTCGATATTACATTTGAGATCTTTGATGCGAATAATTTTTGCTACTCTGCCTGAAGGCTTTTGCTGTGCAGATGATTTACAGGGAATCAGATAAATTGTAAAAAACATTACAACTATAAGTGATAGAATTCGGTTCATAACTCAACGGATTAAGTGTTTTAAAAAGTTGAAATAAATTTTGACTGAAATAATCTGGTAAATGTTCATAGGTCTATGAGGCAACTCCTACTGGTATATTTCATGTCTCAAATTTCCGAGCGCTTAAAAAAGCCCTTAAATATATAATATTTTAGGCAGTTTTTGTTTTAATTTATTTTCAATTTTTCTCTGTTTCCAGTTATCATAAAAGTACGAGCGAAATAATGATAATAACGGAAGCATATATAAGATGAATAATAAGGCAGGCTTATTTAGGCAATAGAAAAATGAAAGGATAAAAAAATAAAAAAGCCCCGATAAGAATAACGGGGCAATTTTTTCAACCCTAAACCCTTAAAAAACTTATTAAAGTTAACTCAAAAACTGAACCAATTATTTTAATATTTGAAAAAAAGTCTAAAAGTGCGCTTTATTTTTATTTTTTTTAATAATTCGGACAAAATCGGGGTTGTTTAATTTTATTGATTGGAGACATCGAACTTACCCAAGCGAGATAAGAATATAAACGACTATTGCAGTGTTTTAATAATTACGCCCAGTATCGCAGCAATTAATATTATATATGGCTCCTGTATTTTTTTAATATAAATGAGCGTCAAAATAGTGGCAACAGCAATAATACCCGTAGGAATATCAGTTATTGACCGTTTTGCGATCACTATTACTGCACCAACTAACGCACCGATAACAGCAGCTGTAATGCCGTCTACAAATGCCTTAATTGACACATTCTTAGCAATTTTTTTAAAATAAGGTGCGGGAAGAACTGTAAATAAATAACAGGGAAGAAAAGTTGCTAAAGCTGCAACCGATGCGCCTGGAAAGCCAGCGACTAAGTACCCAATAAAACCAACTGTTATCACCACCGGGCCAGGGGTAATCATTGCCACGGCTACTGCATCTACAAATTGATTTTCATCCAGCCAGTGATATTCTTTAACAACGCCACCATGTAAAAAAGGTACAATAGCCAGTCCGCTGCCAAAAACAAAAGCACCTGCTTTTGCAAAAAATATGGCTATCTCAATCAATGTACTACTTTTAAATTCCCAAAAACCAATGCCTGTAAGTAATACACCGGCCGTATTTTTTTGTATCCATTTGGGAGGTGCGTTTACCATCATATAAATAAGACCAGCACCTACAAATAGTAGTATTTCTTCTGTTTGTATTACAATAGTTATTATTGCAGCAAGGATATAAAACAACCATAATAGCCAGCGATCTTTAACAGCTTTCCATTCAAATTTGCTTACCGATTTTGTAGTAAGTTTATAAGAGCTCATGGCAATAATTCCTATTACCGCAGCACCTACCCCATAAAATACAGCCTGCATCCACGGCAACCCGCCAAACAATTTATACGCCATCCCAATAAGCACCACTATAATAAAAGATGGTATCACAAAGGCAAGCCCGGCAAGTGTTGCTCCCAACCAGCCATAATGTACAAAACCAATATACATACCCAACTGGGCAGCTAATGGGCCTGGCGCCAACTGCGCCAATGCAAGCCCTTCTTTATATTCTTCTTCTGATATCCATTTACGATCTTCTACAAGGTCTCTTTGCATATAACCTACAAGTGCCACAGGGCCACCAAAACCTGTCGTGCCTAATTTGAGAAAATATTTGGTAAGCTGTGCTAATGAATAGTCTGGTTTCTTTTGCTGCATTATTTTTTGCTAGTCAGTTTTAGAATATTTATTAAGCTTTTGTTGTGTCACTCACTTCGGCGTTCTTATCTATGCTGAGCAATAAACAAAGCGTACAAGGGAGTGACACAACAAAAGTATAATAGCAGTGTCAAAGCTGGCAACATGAAATAACAGAACAGGCATTTTAAAATTTGAATTGCAGTCTTAACGTGAGCACATTGTCTTTAATATCACTGGTATACCCATCTAATGCAGTAGTTTCATTTTTTATAAATTCGTACCAGGCCACCAGCTTAAGATTCTCATCAAAATAATGTATGTACCCCATTCCAAGTGTATTGTACCTGATATCTCCTGCATGGCTGCCGGATGCAGTACTAACTTCATCGCCGGATAATTTTGTGTTAGGGTCGTACCAGTCGTATTTTATACCCAATTGATTATGGCTATCAAAGGAATGCAGCAGGTAAAAGAAAGCACCATTAAATTGTCTTGCATAATAAGCGTCTGTAGAGAATACTGCAGCAGGTGTTTCAGAAGTAGCGGCGGAAGAAGTTTGTGTACCCCGCCAGTATTCTGCCCGCAATTCTGTAGCCCCACCATTTTTGTATTTCCATTTTAACTGTGCATCAATACCGTAGTATTTTCTTGGTAATTTACGGCCAATATTTGTTTGCGCTGAATCTATGGTAAATTGCTTTTGTCCGTTTTCAGAAGAGAGTGTGTAATAATATTTGTCTCCTTGTATAAGTCCACCATTAAAGTAAGAAAGACCTGCAGATAAGGAAAGGTTTTTTTGCAGAGGATACGGTTTTAAAGTAGCCCGGCTTATAAAATCTTTATAAGAATCATAATCAGCTGTAGCGGTTAAACCCGGGCCATTGAAAACACCAGCATCGAGCTTTACATATTTCAACCAATTGGTGCGTTCCCGAGGTTCAAAAGATACCATGGCACCAAGGTCCCGTTCTACTTTCATTAATGATTGAGACATGCGGCCACGTTCGGGTGATTCACGGTCCCCCGAACCCAGATTCAGCTCATACCCAAATGGTCGCGCAAAAAGACCGGCTGTAAATGAAAATAGTTTGGTATTATTTTCCATGATCCTTCCCCAGAAGTCGCGGGTAAAAAATCCCTTTTCTGAGCCATCAAACTGGAAAACGAATTGCACAGATGGCTTTTTAGTATCGCTGAAATGTATATAATCTATTCGAAGCCTACCTCTTCTCATCATAAAGCGATTATCAACATTTGGGGCAAAATCTCCACCACTATAACTTTTTGCGCCTTTCGTCTGGATTGCCTGAAATTGTGGTTGCATATAGCCACTTATACGTATATGATCATACTTTTTGTAGATTGAAAGTATCCCCTTACCCACATCTTTTGTAGTATCTACCATGTCCATAAGAAACTGCGCTTTAAGGGTTTGCCCTGCGGAGAAAAGAAAAAGAGCAGCGGTAAAAGTCCAGAGTCTTAACAATTTATTCATAAAATAATAATATTGCGAAAAAGTAAAATTGCATTAAAAACCCTATATTAAGAAATTGTTACCAAAACTTGCGATACTTATCCCTTAGGACAAAGGGATATATTTTTGCCAAAATTTTTATATGGCATTTAATCTCCTCAAATTCTTCACGGCTAAAGACAAAGTATTTTATTCACTTTTTGAAGAAATAGCAGATACGGTTGCAAAAATGGGTGTGGTATTGAAACAGCTTGTTTACGAAACGGATGTAGAAAAACGCAATGCCTTGGTTTCGCAGCTGGAAACAATGGAGCATATAAATGATGAACTTACACATAAGGTTTTTACAGAGCTTGGTCGCAATTTTATCACTCCTTTTGATCGTGAGGATATACATTATCTTGCCAGTGCTCTCGATGATATTGCTGATTATATATATAACGCCGCAAAGAAGATCAGGTTTTACCGCGTAAATCCTAATGACCCGGGTATTCAAAAAATGGCTGATTTAATAGAGATGAGTTCAGAACATGTAAAAAGTGCAGTAATGGAATTGCGTAATATGCGCAATATGCGACAGATTACTGATGCCCTGGTAAAAGTGAACAGCATAGAAAATCAGGCAGATGATATTTACGACATGAGCATTGATCGCTTATTCCAATCAGAACCAGATGTAAAAGAAGTGATCAAAAAAAGAGAAATATACCAGGCCCTGGAAAATGCAACAGACAAATGTGAAGATGCAGGAAATGTTATTGAATCAATTATTGTAAAATACGCTTAAACAAAGCTCTCATCTTTACTGCAATAAAGTTGAACCATACCATAAGCAATCGATATGTCTATATTACTGATTACAATTATTATTCTTGCGATAGGCTTTGATTTTATTAACGGCTTTCATGATGCAGCCAACTCTATTGCCACCATCGTATCTACAAAAGTACTTACACCTTTTCAGGCCGTTGTGTGGGCAGCTTTTTTTAACTTCCTCGCTTTTTTTATTTTTAGTGATCACAGTGTTGCTAATACCGTGGCTAAAACAGTTCATGAAGGTAGCTATGACCTTTACGTAGTATTGTCAGGAGTTATTGCTGCCATTTGCTGGAACCTGCTGACGTGGTGGTACGGCATTCCATCTTCTTCATCACATACATTAATTGGAGGATTTGCTGGTGCTGCTGTTGCTCATTCAGGATTCAGTGGTGTAAACTGGTCTTTGGACGGAGGTATAAGCCTTACTTTACTTTTCATCTTATTGGCGCCAATTGTTGGAATGATCATTTCTATATTCATCACTTTAGTTACCATACAGAAAAATTTTTGGCTTAAAATATCAATTATAATTGCTGTTGTTGCAAGCTGTTTGATATTTATTAACTTCAAAAAGCCTTTCGAATTTTGGGCGCTCCTGGTGTTAGGGGTAATCTTTATTGCTTCTTATTTTTATAATTATCTGAAAGGAGAAAACGCCTATCGCACGGCTAACATGTACAAAAGCCTGCAGTTGGTTTCATCTGCCGGATTAAGCATTGGTCATGGCGGTAGTGATGCGCAAAAAGTTATGGGTATTATTGGGGCAGCAATGGTGGCAGGACATTATATACCCACAATTGCAGACATACCAGTGTGGGTTCCTTTTGTGTGTTACACTGCAATAGGTCTTGGCACCATGAGCGGAGGTTGGAAGATTGTAAAAACAATGGGTACAAAAATAACTAAAGTGACGCCGTTGGAAGGTGTTTGTGCAGAAACAGCCGGAGCAATAACACTTTTTGCCGCGGCTAATCTTGGTGCACCTGTAAGTACTACACACACAATTACGGGTTCTATTATCGGTGTGGGTGCCACAAAACGTCTTAGTGCTGTTCGCTGGGGTGTTACGGTAAGTCTTATATGGGCATGGATTCTTACTATTCCTGTGAGTGGATTGCTCGCTGCCGGCATTTATTCTCTCATTAAGCTTTTCATATAACAGTTATGTAGCCAAGTTTTATTTATTTTGCAGCACCAAAATAAGCGTATGCAAAAAATTCTTGTTACAGGTGGCTGCGGTTATATAGGATCGCACACAGTTGTTGATCTTATAGAAAACGGCTTTGATGTTATCTCTATCGATGATAATTCCCGCTCCACTACCTACCTGATAGATGGGATTGAAAAAATTACCGGGAAAAAATTAAAGAACTATAAGGTAGATCTCAAGAATTTTGATGAAACGCTTGCTGTTTTCCAGGAAAACGAAGACATAACGGGCGTTATACATTTTGCGGCTTACAAAGCTGTTGGTGAATCTGTTGAAAAGCCATTAGACTATTTTGAGAATAATCTTTTTTCACTTATTAATCTTCTTAAGTGCGTGAAAGAATTTTCTGTACCTAATTTTGTTTTCTCTTCATCCTGCACAGTTTACGGCAATCCCGATTCTATACCTGTTACAGAAAAGTCTCCCATAAAAAAAGCAGAATCGCCTTATGGTGCTACCAAACAAATGGGTGAAGATATCATACAGGAATTTGCAAGGGCAAATAACACTAAATCTATTTTATTGCGCTATTTTAACCCGGTTGGCGCTCACCCATCAATTTTACTGGGCGAACTGCCACTTGGAAGACCGCAAAACCTTGTACCAGCCATTACACAAACGGCTATAGGTAAAATACCACAGATGAGCGTTTGGGGCAATGACTATGATACCAGAGATGGCAGTTGCGTCCGCGATTTCATCCACGTTTGCGATATAGCACATGCACATACCCTGGCATTGCAATATTTAATGGAAAACAGGAACGAAACCATTTGCGATGTTTTTAATTTAGGAACAGGTAATGGTGTAACTGTACTAGAAGCGATAAAGGCATTTGAAAAGGTTAGTGGTGTAAAACTTAATTATACTATTGCTCCTCGCAGGCAGGGAGATGTTATTGCCATTTATGCCAATAATAATCATGCGGTAAAATCTTTGAACTGGAATATAAAATACGATCTTGAAGATATGATGCGCAGTGCATGGGAATGGGAACTCAAAATAAAAGAGGACGAAGAATTGATAAAGAAACAAAATCCGGTACTGAATTAGCTTTTCAAGAATTTGATACAGACTGTAGTATTTCATGGTATCGCCTGTTGTGTCACTCACTTGGGCGTTCAGCATAAAAATCAGCAATGTGAAAGGTTGAACTAAATGTACAAGAGTGCGACGCAACAAAAGCATAATCGAAGTGCAAAAGCTGGGCTCAAAAATATTAAACAGAACAACTAAACAACAACATACATTATGCTGAAAGACATTCAGGTTTTAAACGAAAAAGAAACACGTGGCGGCTTCGGGGAAGGCATTTATGAAACAGGTAAGAAAAATGAAAAGGTGGTAGTGCTTACTGCAGATCTTGCAGGCTCTCTTAAACTTGGGCCATTTATAAAAGATTTTCCGGGGCGGTTCGTACAATGCGGTATTGCAGAAGCCAATATGATGGGCATAGCAGCTGGTTTAACTATTGGAGGCCACATTCCATATACAACAACATTTGCAAACTTTAGCACAGGCAGGGTTTACGATCAGATTCGTCAAAGCATTGCCTACAGCGGAAAGAATGTAAAAATTTGTGCAAGCCATGCAGGCCTTACGCTTGGTGAAGATGGTGCTACACACCAGATATTAGAAGATATAGGTTTGATGAAAATGTTGCCGGGTATGACTGTTATTGTACCATGTGATTTCAATCAGACTAAAGCTGCAACAATGGCAATTGCAGATTATGAAGGGCCTGTATACTTGCGTTTTGGAAGACCTAAATGGCCCAATTTTACCAAAGAAGATGGAAGCGATTTTGTAATTGGTAAAGCACAGGTTTTGGGCAAAGGAAAGGATATCAGCATTTTTGCCTGTGGTCATCTTGTATGGAAAGCGATAGAAGCAGGAAGGATCTTGGAAGAAAAAGGATACACAGTTGATCTTATTAATATACATACGATAAAGCCTTTGGATGAAGATGCAATAATTGCATCTATCACAAAAACTGGTTGTGCCGTTACCTGCGAAGAACATAATATTCTTGGTGGCCTGGGCGAAAGTATAGCCAGGGTCGCATCGCATCACAAGCCTATACCAATAGAAATGGTTGGCACTAAAGATACTTTCGGCGAAAGTGGCAAACCTGAGGAATTACTGAAGAAATACGGGTTAGACACCCCCGATATAATTGTTGCTGCTGAAAAAGCAATGGCCAGAAAAAAATCATAAAACGAAAATTTAGTTTAAACCTTAGTTATAAAAACTCATCTTTGATAGAGATGGGTTTTTTAATTTCATAGTCTAAAGCAAACTCTGCATGCATGCTGAAGATAAAGAGCTTTTACACGAATTCAGGCAAACTGAAACGAAAGAAAAAGCATTTACAGCGATTATAAAAAAATACCAGGAGAAACTTTATTGGCACATCAGGAGAATGGTTATAGATCATGACGATGCAAATGACGTACTCCAGAATATGTTTATAAAAGTTTGGAATGGGTTAAATAATTTTCGTGAGGATAGCCAATTATACACTTGGCTCTACCGTATTGCTACAAACGAGTCTCTTACTTTTCTTGAGCAATCTAAGAAGAGAGCTTCTGTGAGTTTAAGTGACGTAGAAACAGGGCTATCAAATAAAGTAATTGCGGATAAAAATTTTGATGCTAACCGTTTGGAATGGAAGCTACAATTAGCAATACAGCAATTACCTGAAAAGCAAAGAGTTGTATTTAATCTTAGATATTATGATGAAATGCCCTACGAAGAGATGAGTCGTATTCTGGAAACAAGCGAAGGAGCGCTGAAAGCAAGCTATCATCATGCAGCAAAAAAGATCGAGGATTATATCAAAAATAATTAAACCTTTTTTTGACTCCACAGTCTAACGAAATGTTAAAATGTCAAATGTTCAAAACATATCAGAAGAGTTAAAGCAAATAGCCCCGGCCGTTGCAAACCTCGTTAAAAATAACCCATACTCCGTGCCTATGGGTTATTTTGATAACATTGCTGAAAATGTTATGAAACAAGTTCTAGAAGTGCCATCATTAGTAGAGATACGTACATTAAAAAAGCAAACTTATACTGTTCCACAGGATTACTTCCAGGGATTGGCAAACAATATACTTATCAGAATTGATAGCATACAAAGGGAAAAACATTCAGAAGTTTTTGATGAATTGGTACATGTAACACCTCTGCTAAACACAATAAGCAAAAGAAATATATTGTCAGTTCCGGATGATTATTTTGATAATCTGAAAGTTAAACCTTTTGGAGAAAATAAAGAGCCTAAGGTTATTTTGATGAGTGCTACAACAACTGTTAGAAAATGGATGACTTATGCTGCTGCTGCATCTGTACTATTTATTTTATCAACAGCTTCGTATGCATACATTAATCATCACTTAAAGGGTATTGACAAATCTCTTACTATTGGGCAAAGGATGGCGACACTTAAGGATGAAGAAATTATCAATTACCTGCAGAACGATCTTGGTGATTTTGATCCAAATACTGCTACTTCCACTGATAATGACCCGGATATTAACCACATGCTGATTAATGCAAGTGATGCTGAAATTGAGCGATACCTTGATACTGAAAGTGATAGCGGTGAAGAAATTATTAAGGGGATTTAAATAGCATTAAAGATGAAAAAATTTTTTATTATTGTTTCTTTATTATTTTTAGGTAATTATATTTGTGTCGCTCAGACACAATCAATCGATAATTCAAATAAGGCTGAGGATGTAACGGTTGCTTATATGACAAAGGAGTTAAACCTTACTCCTGATGAATCAAAGAAGTTTTGGCCAGTTTATAATAATTACTTTAACGAAATAAGGCAGGCTAAGGCTACCTATGGAAATGATGAGGTTGCCTTTGAAGAAAAAAAATTACAAATAAGAAAAAAATACCAAGGTCAGTTTAGAACTGTATTGAATTCGGATAAAAGGGTTAATAAAGTATTTGTTTCAGAGAAAAATTTACGGGATCTTTTCAAAAAAGAATGGCAGGACAGGCAAAGACGTAAAAGGCTGCCGGGTATTCAGCAACGACTTCCTAAAAATGGAGGTGTCAAATCAAGAAAAGTAAACTAATTTAAATAGGTGTTTTTCATAGGTTAGCAACGGCCAGCTCTTTCCAGGGCGGGCCTATTTTTTTGTCACCTATAAAAGAAAACAAAAACCAGAACTCCTTTTATATTTTATATCCTGATTATAAATAACAAACCCCGCATTTATGCGGGGTTTGTTGCTCCCGAAACTGGACTTGAACCAGTGACCCTCTGATTAACAGTCAGATGCTCTAACCAACTGAGCTATTCGGGATTAATGCATTTTCCTTTTGGGGTTGCAAAAATAGGTTTTTTTTATTTCCGGCAAAGAATGCTGCAAAAAATATTATGCTCGGTTATTGCATCACATTTTAGAAAAAAATAATGTGCATTGTGAATAAGAATTTATTGTTTAATAATTCCAACTGTGGAATTTCATAGCATCGTCCCTTGCATTGCAAGCACTTCATCAATATATCTTTTTTATCTGCTAAAAGTTCCTTTCATAATCAGAACGATGAAAGGATTGCGACGCAACGAAGATCAATCAGGGTATAAAAGCTGGTATCATAATTATTTTTACACTTAATCCCAATCAAGTTAAATTAGGTATTTACCTTGCTAATGCCCAGCTATAAAAAGCTAAATAACTTTTTCTCCTCCATACCAATATAAACACCATCTTCACGAACTTCAACAGGATAGGTCTTTAAAAAATATCCTTCACCAGTTATATTATGTCCGTTTACCATATTGAACCTGTAATGGTGCAGCGGACAAACAATATTCCCTTGTGCATCTATATGCCCATCAGATAATATACCGCCTGCATGCGGACAATTATAACTACAAGCCAGTAGCTTTTCTTTAAATTTTCCAATAGTTATTTTCTTTTTATTGGCAATAGCTACAATAAGATTATTGTTGTTAAAATGTAATTCATTCTCGGATTCAGCAATTTTGTACCAGATATATTTTGGTTCACGCATAATTATAGAGTTGAAATAAATTTTGTTATCATATACGGTAAATAATTTTTTAAAAATGGATATGCATTACAAACGCTTAATACTGTAAATCATTACAGGCGGGTCAAGTGACTGATCATATTCAGGAGCATCATAAATAGCATGCACAACATTCATACCCCTTACTACTTTTCCAAAAGCAGCATAACCTTGTTTATCCTGATTATTATCACCCCCGTAATCAAAACCGGGCTGATCGCCAACACAGATAAAAAATTCTGCTCCTGCCGTGCCTGGTGCTGCTCTGGCCATAGATATTACACCATTCTTATGTAGGATCTTAGTTTGATTAGTAGGCTCATGCTCAATACCCTTTAATGAAGAAGCCAGTTTATAATTGGTTTTCCAAATACCGCCTTGTATCAATTCGGATTTTGGTGCGTTTGACGGCTGGTTATCATCAGTGAGTACTCTATAAAAAGAAGCATTATTATAATAGCCAGAGTCAATATAAGACAGAAATGCTGCAACGGTTTTAGGGCCTGGTCAGGGTAAAGTTCGATTTCTATTTTACCAAATTTTGTTTCTATTTGTACATGAGGATTTTTATAAACAGGCGATGAACAGCCCACTGATAATAATAGAAATATATAGAGGTACCTAACCACTATCCAGATATTTGGATTAAAATAAATAATGAATATTGAAGATAGTCAATAATCATTTTACTAACGCCCCTGTATGTTAAAAAGGGGCCTGGCTTATTAAAAAAAGCGAAGCCATTTTCAGACTTCGCTTGTGGGCCCACTCGGGCTTGAACCAAGGACCCCCTGATTATGAGTCAGGTGCTCTAACCAGCTGAGCTATAGGCCCGGTATTCCTTTTGCAGGAATACTTTGGGAGCGCAAAAATAGAAAAAATAGCATACTTTCCAAGAATAAAAAGTTTCGACCTTAGTTTTGTGCTATGCAACAATTCAAAAATATCATCTTCGATCTTGGTGGCATATTCCTTAATATTGATTTTGCTAAAACAGAAAAAGCATTTACCGATCTTGGCATAACAAATTTCAATTCCTTCTTTACACAACATCACGCTTCCGATCTTTTTGAAAAGCTGGAAACCGGGCATGTTTCACCTGAAGAATTTTGTACAGCATTTCGAAAAGAGACAGGCATGCAACTTTCAGATGAGCAAATAATAACAGCCTGGAATGCCTTACTTCTTGATTTTCCTGTTGAGAGAATACACTGGCTGCAGCAAATAAATAAACGGTATAAGGTTTTTCTTTTCTCTAATACCAATAAGATACACTATGATGCTTTTGTAGTAAGTTTTTTTGAACAAACTGGCCTTACTGACTTTAACAGCAATTTTATAAAGGCTTATTATTCCCACGAAATAGGATTGAGAAAACCTTACCCGGAATCTTTTCAATATATTATCGATGAACAAAACCTGCAGCCAACTGAAACACTTTTTATTGATGATACCTTTAAAAATATAGAAGGCGCTAAAGCGGTAGGATTGCAGACTATCCATCTTACACACCCCAAAACGGTGCTCGAACTGGAATTATAAATATCTATAAAAAAAGAACAGCGGCTAGAAAACCGCTGTGATTGTGTCAGCATATAACCCCCAATGAGATTCAGTTATAATTGCACATGAGAGAACCATAACTGCCACACAAAGATGCAAACCTTATTAAGTCTGTACAAGGTGGTTTCTCACCAAAATACATGTGATTTTTCACATCTTATTTTGTGATTTATACCTGCTTAAGATCCAGAAAATGATGTTATATTGGTTCCTCCTTCGGGTTACTTACCGTTAAAACACAGATATAATCGGGTTTTTTTCACATTGCAAATAATTATACTGTAGAATATCTTGTAGTTGTATTAATACAGGTACAAAATTTCTTAACCATTAAACCTATTCCCTATGCCACTCTCCGGCGATACCGTTACGTACCCTAAAGCGGTTCAGGAAATCAAAGATTATTTGCTGGTACACGACAAATTGAAAGATTCATTAGACACATACCTCCCAAGTCCAACGCCAGGTTCTAACCTGGAAAAGATGAAACAATTCTTCATGTCAGACAAGCTTTCATTTGCTTTTAAAAAAGAACATATCGATGAATTGTTTAGCACCTACACAGATGCAAATGCCATACGCATCTATTTTGGGTTAAACTCCGACGGCACTATACCTGAGCCAACTATTATTATTACTGCCTGCCTTGTATCACAAAATGGCCAGGGCGATATAATAACAGCAGTTAACAAAACAAGCACTACCAGCAGCGTACCTGCTAAACAATATCCAAAATCAATAAGTCCAAAGTCTGGTTACAACCAAACCAACTTTGATTTAGCTGACGATACTTTTTAGGTTGTAAAAAAAATTTTTGAGCCATACAGATGAATCGATATTAAACATCGTTGCGTCGCACTCTTGTACTTTCTGAAAACGCTCAACAGTTAATAGAGAACAAACCGTACAAGAGTGCGACGCAATGATGATGCTCAAAGCTGTAAAAGCCGGGTAACAAAAAATATCTGTTTTGAAAGATAGCAGTAGTGTAAAAACATACAAGTATGTAAGAATAAGTTGAATAAGATTCGCGTCACGGCTCTGCAAATTGCTGTATATTTATTTCAATGCATGACGGCGCAATCAATTTCAAAATGGCAGTCTTAACCAGCCTTTGGAAAAATTTTTTTTATGTCTGATGTTCTTTCAAAAATATCAGCGTATTCCATACTGCTGCCTATTGTTGTAGGGCTTTTGTATTTCAGACAGTTTGATAAAAATGCACGTATCATGTTCATTCTGATTTTGCTTGCCGGTGTGCCGCAGCTTGCATATGGGTTCTTTCCGGAACCTAAATACAATGCATTTAATTTAACATTGAGAAATTGTTATTCACTCGCAGATCCATTAGTCTGGAGCATTCTTTTTTTCAGGAATATCAGCAATAAAAAGCTCAGGAGATTGGTCGCATTCATACCCTTTGTACAAGTAGCACTTTGGCTTTACCTGATAAGTATAAAAAAAATTGACCATGTTCTTTTTAAAGAAATGATTTGCGCTACAAGTGTAATACAGGTATTATGGGTTACGGTATATTTTTATGAGCAATACAAAAGCTATGAAATATCGAGGATAGAAACCAAACCATTGTTTTGGTTTTGCCTGGGAATATTAATATATGCACCAACCACTTATTTCCTTTTCGTTTTTTACGATCAGATACATGATCCGCTTTCGAAAAATTTTAATTTGTGGAACATACATAGTGTTATAAATGCATTGATGTACTGCATTATTTCTGTTGGCTTTTGGGTAAATAAAAAAAATGAACTCAATATTTTGTAAATGCACTTCTTTGAGATCAATAAAATTGCTTTAATTATTGGAGGCGTTGCACTCCTTTCTATTCTTGTGGTATTCATCATTCTTTTTATTTCTCTCTATCAAAAAAGATACTACACCAACCTAAAAGAAAGGCAGGAACTGCAATCAAGTTTTCAGCAGGAGCTGCTTAAAACACGTTTGGAAATACAGGAAGAAACTTTTCGCAATATAAGCCAGGAAATACACGACAATATTGGACAGGCATTGAGCTTTGTAAAACTTAATCTTAACCTGGTTGATCCACACAATGCTTCATTGGTAATAGATAAATTATCAGAATCTAAAAACCTGCTTACAAAAACAATACAGGACCTCCGGGACCTGGCACGCAGCCTTAATACAGATTTTGTAAGTGAGATAGGTTTGCAGGTTGCTATTGAACAACTATTGCAGATACTCGACAAAACAGGACAATACAAAACTTCTATTCTTGTTGAAGGCATTGTATTCAAAAACAATGCACAACGCGAACTGGTAGTTTATCGCATTGTGCAGGAATTGCTCAATAATATTGTGAAACACGCTGAAGCCAGCGCTATTGATATAGAAATGCAGTATCTTTCAGAAAGACTTATTATTACAGTAAGGGATAATGGTAAGGGATTTGATATAAGCACTGCACGCTCCGCAGAAAATAAAAACAGTCTTGGCTTGCGCAACATGGCAAACCGTATGAGTATGATAGGTGGAACAATAGAGATATCCAGCATCACCGGCAGTGGCACTAAAGTGCTTATGGAATTACCAAAAACTTCTTTACTTTAATTATAAACACCGGCATTACAAAAACAACCTGGCTGAAAACTAACCTCCCAAAAATGATTTACTCCAATCCCGCTTTTCGACGCATGCCGTTAGAAAATAATGGTGCACAAACTTACACTGTTGCACTTGCAGACGATCATGTTTTGATACGCAATGGTCTTGCAGGTCTTATCAATAGTTTCCCTGATTACAAAGTGTTATTTCAGGCAGCAAATGGTCAGGATTTTATTGATCAGCTTCCTTTGCATGATCTGCCGCATGTAGCATTGCTTGATATTAACATGCCCAAAAAGGATGGCTACGAAACCGCTAACTGGATCAGGCATCATCATCCATCGGTAAAAATTCTTGCATTAAGTATGTATGATAATGAAAATTACATTATCCGCATGTTAAAGAATGGGGCAAAAGGTTATATTCTAAAAGATGCAGAACCTGCCGAGTTAAAGCTGGCGCTTGATTCTATCATACATAAAGGTTATCATTATTCCGAACTCGTAACGGGTCATCTTATCAACACCATTAACAAATTTGATGAAGATCCTAAAGCAAAAACCGCGCTGCTGCTTAGCGACCGTGAGCTTGAATTTTTACAATACGTATGCTCTGAATTAAGTTACAAAGAAATTGCTGATAAAATGTTTCTCAGTCCACGCACCATTGATGGTTACAGGGATGCCATGTTTGAAAAATTAAATATCAAGACAAGGGTTGGACTTGCACTTTATGCCGTAAAGAATGGCATCGTAAATCTTAATAATAAATCTTAGTTGTTTACCAGCTTCCTCCCATTGGGCATCGACTGTTGTGTCACTCACTTGTACGGTCGGAACAATATTGAACAACTAAAACTCTTTGCTTGTTGCTTTGTTGCCTTTTATTGAACAGTACAAGAGTGCGACGCAACAGGCGATGTTATAAAATACTTTCGCCGGGTTCATAATAATTCTTCCATCACATTTAAGAAAGAGTAATTGCATTTTCAGTTATATTGCCAGCTTCAAAAAAATCAGCACATGAGAAAAGCGTTTATACTGCTTGCCGGTATTGCATTCTACGCAGTTAATGCATCCGCACAATTGAAAGAATTAACAACAGATCAAATGTTGAGGGGGAATACAAAAGGCCTGCTCAATGAACTGCCAAGAGTTGGTGGATGGAAAGATGATACGCATTATATTCTTTATAAACCACTCGGCGACAAAAAGTATGATACGGTTTTGGTGGATGCAAAATCAGGGAAAGAAATGCATTACACTGCGCCTGTTGAAACGAAGGCAAGTGTAAGTGTAAAAGAAAATGACATTGTATATAAAGCGGCAGACGGGACGGAAAAAAAATTGACCGATAACAAGGACGAAGAAAAAAATCCAACACTTTCTCCGGATGGAACTAAAGTTGCCTTTACAAGAAAAAATGACCTCTATGTAATAGACATTGCCACTAGTAAAGAAGACCGCTTAACAACAGATGGAACCGACTTAATTTATAATGGCTGGGCAAGCTGGGTTTATTATGAAGAAATATTAGGCAGGTCATCACATTACAGGGCTTTCTGGTGGAACCCTGACAGCAAACGCATTGCCTATATGCATTTTGATGACAGCCAGGTTCCTTTATTCCCAATTGTTGGGGCGGATGGTCAGCATGGATATATTGAAAACACAAGATATCCTGAAGCAGGTGATAAAAACCCTGAAGTAAAAGTTGGCGTTGTTGATATTACCAGTAAGCAAACAGTGTGGAGTGAGTTTAATGAAAAAGATGATCAATATTTTGGAACTCCTTTCTGGGCACCTGATGGCTCTTCTCTTTGGTTACAGTGGATGAACCGCAATCAAAATCACTTGGTCGTTTATGCAATTGATCCTGCAACCGGTGCCAAAAAATCTGTGTATGATGAGCAACAAAAAACATGGGTTGATTGGCTTGATGATATTCACTTTCTTGCCAACAACAAAGGATATATAATACAAAGCGATAAGAGTGGCTGGATGCATATTTACCAGTATGACATGAATGGTAATTTGATAAAACAAATTACTGATGGCAACTGGACCGTAAAAGATATCGTTAAGTATGATGAACCCAAAGGCATCATCTGGTTTACAGCACGCAAAGAAAATTCTGCACGTTTTGATTTGTATAAAATAAAAATGGATGGCACAGGTTTACAGCGTTTAACTTTTGGTGAATACACACATGCACCTAATGTTTCTACCAATGGCTCTTACTTTATTACAACTTATTCAAGTGTCAGCTCTCCAACACGAATGGCATTGGTAGATACAAAAGGAAAAATAAATATAATAGCAGATAGTAAAACTGAAGAGCTGGCTAATTATAATATTGCCAAAACATCCTTGCTGCGTGTTGCCACACCAGATGGTTTTGAATTGCCTGTATTGATCACGTGGCCATTGAATATGGATAGCAGTAAAAGATATCCTGTACTCATCAGCATCTACGGCGGACCTAATGCAGGCACTGTGTATGATGGTTGGAAAGGTTTGGGCCAGGCACAATGGTGGGCAAAAGAAGGATTGATACAGGTATCTATCGATCACAGGGCATCAGGACATTTTGGAAAGGTTGGTCAAAATTATATTTACAAAGACCTTGGTAACTGGGAAATAAAAGATTACAGTGAAGTAGTAAAATGGCTGGATGCAAAATCTTATGTAGATAAAAACAAGATCTGCATTACAGGTTTCAGCTATGGTGGTTATGTAACCTGCATGGCATTAACACGCGGCGCTGATTATTTCACACATGGTATTGCAGGTGGCAGTGTTACGGACTGGGCGTTGTACGATTCCCATTATACAGAACGTTATATGGGCTTACCATCTGAAAATGTAGAAGGCTACAAAAGCAATTCAGTATTAACTTATGTAAATAAATATAAAGGCAATCTTTTTATTGTGCATGGAACAATGGATGATAATGTACACATGCAAAACAGTTTGCAACTCATAGCAGCTTTAGAAGATGCGAAGAAAGACTTCACGATGATGTTCTACCCCGGCGGCCGTCACGGATGGGGTAATCTCAAAGATCGTTGGGCGCATTTCAACAATGAGAAAGCAAAATATTATTACAAATACTTATTAGAAAAACCAGTTCCAAAAGAAATATTGCAATAGTATTTATTCTTAGGTGCTACTGTAGTACACAGTGGGCGGCCTCAGAAAAAAGGAGTTAAGAAATTTTCGGAATGGAGCGTTAAACAACGAAGATGCTAAGTTATAGATAAAAGATATTTATAAGTCATAGCTGAAAAATGAATTATTGCTACATAGTAATCTTCTTCGTTGTAGCGGAATGAAGAAAATTTTAGCCTTTTTTCTGAAGCCTTGACCTTTTTTGTTACTTTTTTGTGTCAAGACAAAAAAGTAAACAAAAACACCGCTTTAAAGACATCAATAAGAAGAAGTAAAACAGGCCGCAAAATGCAGATTTTGCGGTTTGTTTTTTTATCTTGGATATTTGCCGTTAATTTACCAACACACAAATAATTACTATGCTGTATTCAATGACGGGTTATGGGCGTGCAGAGCAAACAATCAATGATAAAGTGTTCCTGGTAGAAGTGCGTTCGCTGAATGGTAAGCAGTACGATATACGGCTTAACATGCCCGGCCTTTTGAAGAGTTTTGAAATGGACATTCGCGGCATGCTGAACGAAGGCCTTGTGCGAGGTAGCATTGAATGTAATATAAGTCTCAAACAGAATGGCTCATCAAAACCGGTATCTATTAATACTGCATTGCTAAAAGCATATTATGCGCCGGTTATGGAAACGGCCAAAGAACTCGGGATCGGTACAGAAAATATTTTAAGCGCTTTGTTGAAATTACCGGAAGTGGTTTCTCCAACCAATGAAATGCTCAGCGATGATGATTGGAACGGTTTCCAAAAAGTATTACAACAAGCAATTGACCAGTTAAATGAACATAGAAGAGATGAAGGCAAATCAATGGAAGACGATCTGCTGGCACGCATACAGAATATAGAATTTCAGCAAGCCATCATCGCACCGCTTGAACCTGCAAGAAGAGAAAAAATAAAAGACGGCTTGAAAAAAGTGTTGGAAGAAAATGTAGGCAAAGAAAATTATGACCCCAACCGTTTGGAGCAGGAACTCATTTATTACATTGAAAAGATCGACATCAGTGAAGAGCAGGTGCGTTTAAAAAATCACTGCGATTATTTCCGCACCATCTTAAACGAAAAGGAAATAAGCAAAGGCAAAAAGCTTTCCTTTATTTTGCAGGAGATAGGCAGAGAAATCAACACTACCGGTTCCAAAGCTTATGATTCCACCATTCAGAAATGCGTGGTATTAATGAAAGATGAACTGGAAAAAGCAAAAGAACAGATCCTCAATATTCTTTAAACTTAGTTTGAACCAACTTTGAAGCAGTTATTATTTTTCGCATTTACGGCCGTTACATTTTTTGCATGCGACACCATTGATGTGTATGAGCAAACAAAACCTTTTCCTTCGCATGCATGGAGCAGTAAAGAAAAACTTTCTTTCAATTTCAGCATTACAGATACCACTTCTTTGTACAACATCTTTGCGGTTATCCGCCACGAAGATGCTTATCATTTCAACAATATCTGGCTCAACGTTACCACCATCACGCCTGATAAAAAAGTAACGGACCAAAAAGTAAATCTTACGCTGGGAAATAACTCCGGCTGGCTCGGCACCAGCATGGATGATATTGTAGAGCACCGTGTATTGCTTACCAAATTTCCCGTTAAACTCAAAGGCGGGCAATATACTTTCTCCGTTCAGCAGATCATGCGTGAAGATCCTTTGCAGAATATTATGAATGCAGGTATTCGTGTAGAGAAAGCCGTGCAGTAATTTTTTTGTTTAGCGGCTGATGTTTTTCATGGTATCGGCTGTTGTGTCACTCACTTGTACGTTCGGAAAATTAATTTAGCTTTTAAAGAAGCGAGATAGCATGGCCATTTTTATCAATTGTTGATTGGAGGAGCGACAACATCATATTCATCACTTTCTCCTTCATATATATTTATATTATTGTCTGTCCCAAACTTCAGACCTGTAGAAACAAAGAACTGTCGCAACTTTTCTATTTTTTGCGTACACTCACTGCCAAATACAACGCTATCAGAACTCTCTTCATGTCTGTTACAATGAAAACAAATAAGGATATACTCTTTTAGTTTTCCTGATTTGTCAAAAAATAAAATGGCGTTCCTTGGAAAATAGCATTGTGTTAATTCACCATAATTAGGATTTTGTTTGTAAAAATTATTATACAAAATATCTGTTAGCACATTTACCTCATCCTTTGTCAAACTTTTTATTTCAATTAGACTATCAGCTATTAAAGTATCTTTCTTGATAGGATAATTATGATTGTGATAACGAAACGAAACTAATTTAATAGTATCAGCAATATTGAAGGGATAAAATTGATTACGTTGTGTTTCAGAATATTTGGGTTTATAAACACAATTCAAATCGCCTTTTAGTTTTTGTATTTTTTGCTGTTTATCTTTAGTTGGCTGACCCGCAGATGGAAATGCATTTACAAATAAAAGAGTTAAGAGTATTAGAGTTTTCAAAATAAAAATTTATGAAAATAAATATACGAAGCTTTATCCTTATTATGTTTGGGTAAATTATTGTCGAGTTGTGCAAATCTGTACAAGTGTGCGACGCAACGAAAGTATCATAGCATTACTGCGGCCCGGCTCATAAAACTATTCTTCCAGATAAATTCTTTTTACACGCTGGTTAATGCCGGTGAGTATTTCGTAAGGAATCGTATCGCACCATTTGGCTACTTGCTGTACGGGGATATATTTGCCAAAGATCTCCACTTCATCGCCTTCCTTTATATTAGGGATGCTGGTTACATCTACCATCGTCATGTCCATAGCTACAGTGCCGATAACAGGCGCCTCATGGCCATGTATAAAAACCTTGCCGTTGCCATAACCAAGCCTGCGGCTAAAGCCATCTGCATAACCTATGCGTATGGTAGCAATGAGGGAATCACGGGTTGTTTTGCCGCGGCGGTTATAACTGATGGTATCGCCTGCAACAACAGTTCTCAGTTGGGCAATGGTTGTTTTAAGCGTGGCTACTGTTTGCAACGCAAGTTGCTGCGCATTGCTGCTGTCAACACCATACAAACCAATGCCAAGCCGCACCATATTGTACTGCAGTTCCGGCCTCCTGAAAATAGCAGCGGAGTTGGAGATGTGCATGGTAAAATGATAACCCAATACTTCACGAATTTGTGCGCAACAGGCCTCAAATAATGTTGATTGCTGCGTGGTAAATGTATCTTCATTGGGGTCTTCACTGGCTGCCAAATGACTAAACACAGACTGCACAACGATGTAGTGATTACCCTTTAACAAAGGCAACAATGCAGGCAGGTCTTTTTGTTCAAAGCCAAGCCTGTGCATGCCTGTATCTAATTTAATATGCACAGGATACTGCTGCAATCCGTTCTTCTGCAAAAAGCTAATGAATGCATTGAAGATATTCAATGAGAAAAGTTCAGGCTCAAGATTGTTTTCGATAATGGTTTCAAAAGCCGCTTCGTCTACATTCATTACCATGATGGGTAAATGAATACCAGCCTTACGTAACTCCACACCTTCATCAGCATAAGCAACAGCGAGGTAATCAACCTTGTGAAACTGTAATAAGCTGGCTACTTCTGCACTGCCACTGCCATACGCAAAAGCTTTTACCATCGCCATCAGCTTTACGCCTTTGTTCAGGCGACTGCGGTATTCATTGAGATTATGAACAATAGCATTCAGGTTTACTTCCATTACGGTCTGGTGCACTTTTTTCTCCAGCAACGCAACGATCTTTTCAAAACCAAATACCCTGGCACCTTTCAGCAGTATTGCTTCATTGCGAAAATGATTGGCGCTAAAATGCTCAATGAATGAAGCCGTGCTTTGGTAATGTTGTGTGACAGCAATTTTATCTTTTATGTATTGCTGGTAATGATTCCATTGTTCACCAATAGTTATTACACGTTCTATATTTCTTGCCTGCAACATGGCAGCTACTTCTTCGTAAGGCTCGCTGTTTTGTGCAGAAGGAATATCTGAGATGATGACTGTTTTTTGTGCATGCTGTTGCTGCTGCAATAAAAAGTCAAGGCCGATGGAAAGAGAGTTGATATCAAAACTATAACTATCGTTTATAACAACACAGTTATTGATACCATGAATTAACTGCAAACGCATATCTATCGGTTGCAGTTGCCGCATGCGCTCTGCAATAATATTTTTGTCTATTCCTAATTGTAATAATACGCATGCACAACTGATGGCATTTTCTATGGATGCGTTATCTGTAAAAGGAATGAAAAGATTTAGTACGGTTTCTTTATAAGTAATGTTTAGTTGCGTGCTTTCTTTCCGTTTATCTACACCAGAGATGATGAATGTATTCTTGTTACTGCTTCCCCAGGTTAATATGCCATTTGAAATGTCCAACGCAGCAAGATCCTGTTCACGACCAATAAAGGTTTTACAATTTTTAAAGAGCTTCAGTTTTTCCTGTAATTTCTCTGCGCGGTCTTTAAATCCTTCATTGTGTGCATCACCAATATTTGTAAGTATGCCAATCGTTGGCTGAATGATCTTTTCGAGAGCTGCCATTTCTCCCGGCATAGAAATACCTGCTTCAAAAATGGCAAGGTTATTTTCTTCGCCCATCTGCCACACACTAAGTGGCACACCTACCTGCGAGTTATAACTGCGTGGGCTGCGAACGATATTATAACCAGGAGATAATAATTGATACAACCATTCCTTTACAATTGTTTTACCATTGCTGCCTGTAATGCCAATTACAGGATAGTTGAATTGTGCACGATGACGAGCAGCTAAGTTCTGCAACGCTTTCAATGTATCATCAACAAAAATGAAATTAGCATTAGTAAAAGCACCGGTATCAAAACCTGTTCTTACTACAAAATTGCTGACACCTCTTTCATATACTTCCTGTATAAAATTGTGTGCATCCCTTCTTGCTGTTTGTAGTGCAAAGAATAATGAAGTAGCAGGAAAAGAAATTCGCCTGCTGTCTGTTATCAAATGTTCAATAATTGCATTAGCATTTTGAAGTGTAGCTTTTGCACAAAGTATTTCAGCAATATTTTCAGCAGTATAGATCAAGATCGAAAATTGATTTAATAAATATCTTTGTCAGGAACATCCGCATCCTCCTTTTTCTTATCCATAAATATGGAATAAAAAATGGAGCCGGTGATACAAACTAGTATCACGCCTAATGAAATAAATACCTGCACTTCTTTACTTATCCATTCATTTACCCAATGTTCACCCAGCATTTTTAAACCAATAAACACCAGCACAACAGCAATACCCTGTTGCAGATAATCAAATCTGTTTACGGCCCCTCTTAATAAAAAGAACAGGGAACGCAAACCCAGTACTGCAAAAATATTAGAGGTGTAAATGATGAGCTTTTCTCTTGAAATACCCATTACCGCAGGGATAGAGTCGAGCGCAAAAACAAGATCAATAGAAGCCAGTAGTATTACCACAACAAACAATGAAGTATAAACAGGCGTTCCATTTTCTCTTACCACATATTTTCCATCGCCATCATGATTGGCCAATGGTAAAAATTTTTTCAGGAAGCGGTATATCTTTGTTTCATGCGGATCAAACTCTTCATCTTCATTTGTCGTAAACATTTTATAACCTGTGTACACCAGGAATGCACCAAACAAAAGCAACACCCATTCAAAGCGTTCTACAATCGCCACACCCACGGTAATAAATAATACACGGAAAATAATAGCCATTAAAATGCCAATGAGCAATACCCTTGAATAATGTTTTTCCTTTACCTGGAATGAATTAAAAATAAGGATGAACACAAAGATATTATCAATACTCAGGCTCCACTCCATTAAATAAGCGCTTATATATTCAAGCGCAGGTTTCTGCCCTTCCTGCCACCATAAAAACACGAAGAATAATAATGCCAGTGCAACCCAAAAAAAGGTTTGCATCAATGCAGCTTTCAATGTAATCTTTTTATTTTTTTTGCTCAACAGGCCAAGATCAAATACAAGCGCTAATACAAGTACGCCGCCAAATACCAAATACACTAACTGGTCTGTTGTCATGATTGCTTTTTTATAAAATATTTTTTAGCCGGCAGAAGTAACACTGCTCAGCATCGTTGTGTCACTCACTTGTACTGTAGAAAAAGTTTCAGCAGTTTACAAGTTTGCATGTTCACAAGTTCTTTGCATTTAAACAATGTGTGAACTCCGAAACTTGTGAACGCTTAAACTTGCTCAATTATTTCTGAAAGTACAAGTGTGCGACGCAAGAGATGATGCCATAAAATACAAATGTTCGGCTCAAAAAGATCTATACGCTAAACTTTTGTTTTCTTCTCCATTGATACAACGCACCGAACAAAAGTATTACAACTATCGGTACTGCAATGTTAATGAGCTGCCACATGCTGCGCTGGTCTTCGGTTTTTTTCTTATCGAGTAAACGCAGCGTAAAATCTTTGTTGCGTGCCTGGAAAATGCCATTGTTGCTTACGAGGTAATCAATACAATTGAGAAAGAATTCGCGGTTAGCAAAACGATAATTTTCGAACGGAATTTCGCCCATGGATAATGGACCGGTTGATTGACTTACAGTATTGGTTACAATATCTGCGTCGCTCATTACGATTTGTTTGGTGGGCTTTTCTGATGCACGTGCAAAAGGTTTGCCCAATGCACGTGTTACAGAATCCTGTATATCTTTCGTTAAACGGTTTGCATAAAGTGAAGTAAAATTCCCTTCGAGTAAAACTGCAACCGGTATATAACTTTTGTTGAAGCTTTGAAACTCCGCATCATCTTTTATACTGTTCAAACTTACTATTGCGGGTGAACTAAGACGGCGGCTATTGGTATCGCTTGCCAATAAAATAGTTTTCTGTATGCCCGGTGCACTTACTGTATCTATGCTTGACGGAAATATAGGTAATACACGATCAAGATTCTTTGAAATAGGATTATTATTCGTGGTACTTACAAACGGATAATACGGCCATGGAAAACGTTGCATCTGCGGGCTGCCATCAGGGTTCTGACCAACAACAATCGGGATCTTTGCACAGTTAAGATCCTGCAACAGATCACCGTTGATGCGAACACCGTATTTGAATAAAATATCGTCTACATTCAGGTTGCGGTCGAAGGCAACAAAATCACTTTGACTGCGCATCAGACTGTCAAGTTCTGCATATAATTTATCGATACACCAAACCACTTTGCCACCATGCATTACATACTGGTCTATTTTTAGTTTGTCCTCATCAGTAAAAGGCTGTGTCGGTTTTACAATGAGTAACGCATCTATTTGTTGTGGATCAGGATAGCCTTGCTTAAGATCGAAGATGCCTAACCGGTATTCATTTTCAAGGCTCTTTCCAATATCATTTACACGCGGATCTCTTAGTGGTAAAGGCTCTCCGTTGCCAATTGTATATACAACAACAGGCACATACTTTCTTGTAAGTTTATCTACAGCATTGGCAAATTTAAATTCCAGCAAAGCCTCTGCGGCATTGAGTGTGGCTTCTTTATCTTCCTGTGGAATATCGTTTACAACATTGAAATTCTTATACACTTTCCGGCTACTGCGCAGGTCGATGGCAAATGGTTTGCGGTTGCCGTAAGTTACCAATGCAGATGGAATTATGAGTTGTTTCGTTGCTTTATCGTTTGCACTTGAAACGTCCTGTGTTTGATCGAACACCACACCAAGACTGGAAAGACTGTCGTACAAATATGCTTTGCTTGTATCGTCTAATCCTTCGCCGGGATTTTCGTAATGCACCTGTATGCGATTATTGCTAAGATCACGGAATTCATTCAAGAGATCCTGCGTGGCGATGCTGAGTTTTTTATAATCGGCAGGAAGATCGCCGGTAAGAAAGACCTGTATGTCAATGGTGGAATCAAGATTGTGTAATAATTCTTTTGTAGGCTGTGTAAGACTAAATCTTTTTTCTGCGGTAAGATCAATTCGATAGCGAAATAAAGAAGACACATAAGTAATAGCAGGGAACAACAACAAAATTGCTATCCACCAATACTTATGTTGTAATATTTTGTTCATGTTTGTTTTATCTTGTTATTTACTTTTTGTCTTGACACAAAAAGTAACAAAAAAGTCAAGGCTCCAGAAAAAAGACTAAAATTTTCTTCGTTTCGCTACAGCGAAGAAGCTAAGCATTTAACTATATATCGTTTTTCAAAGAAGACTTATGAACGGCATTAGAATGTTACTGTACATCTTCGCTGCTTAACGCTGCACTTATAAAATTTCTTAACGCCTTTTTTCTGAGGCCGCATCCGTTCACAATTGAACAGAACGTACAAGAGTGCGACGCAACGAAAGCTTAATGCTTATTCAAATACCGGGTTCATAAAATCTCTTTTATCGCTTTGCTACATTCCTTTGCGTGATCAATAAAAAAATAAAAATCACGCCAAGAAAATAAACTACATCACGAATATCTATTACGCCTTTGCTGATACTGCTATAATGAAATCTGATGCCAAGCATTTCTATATAATAACCGGTGCCTCCCGCAAACACGGGCAGTTTGCTTATTGCTTCAAAACCAGTGAACAAAAGAAAACAAACAAATGCGCCGCTTATAAATGCAACGACTGTATTATTCGTAAAACTGCTCGTACAAATACCCACTGATGTATACACAGCACCTAACATTAAAAGACCGATGTAACTGCCGATGGTACTGCCAATATCAAGACCGCCAACTGCACTTAATGCCTGTAAAGAAAATGCATAAACAATGGTTGGAAGAATAGTGAGAGTAATAATGAGCAGTGCGCCAAAGAATTTCCCCCAAACGATCTGCGATGGTTTCAGCGGCATTGTTTTAAGCAACTCGAATGTACCACCCTTGTATTCATCAGCAAGGCTGCGCATAGTTACTGTTGGCACAAGAAATAATAAGATCCATGGAGCAATATCGAAGAATCCATTAAGAGATGCATATCCAAAATCAAGTAAGCTTGTATCAGGAAAAACAAAAAGCAATAAACCGCAGAGCAGTAAAAACACCACCATTGCTATGTATCCTGAAAGTGAACTAAAAAACTGTCGCCATTCTTTTGTGCAGATCATCCACATGGTTCAAAGCTATAAGAAATAATGTATTTACAAAACAAGTTTTGCTTTTTGTTTACCGCAGAGATTTCCTTACGCAGAGGCATGAAGGCGCAGAGAACAACACAAAGGCTTATCTCTCTGTCTTTGCGTCTCTGCGGTTAAAAACAAAAAAGCCGAAGCGCTGTTACACTCCGGCAATTTTTTATATTTCAACTCACAACCCTTTCGATGTAATGCAGCAAAATTACGAGGCCTGCGTTGATTGTATAGAATTCATATCTACACCATCTTTAAACATCTCCCACATGGGGCTCATTTCCCTGAGTTTATATACTGCTGCTGTAATTTGCTCAATAGCAAAATCTATCTCTTCTTCTGTAGTAAAACGGCCAAGTCCAAAACGCAAAGAGGCATGCGCCATATCATCACTATTACCCAATGCTTTTAAAACATAGCTTGGCTCTATTGATGCAGAAGTGCAGGCAGAGCCTGTAGAGAGTGCCATGTATTTACTAAAAGACATGATCAGCGCTTCGCCTTCTACATATTTAAAGGAGATGTTTGAAACATGCGGCAGTCGCAATTCTTTATTGCCGTTGAGATATGTTTCTTCTATTTGTAATAAAGCATCTTCCAGTTTGTCACGCAATACTTTAATTCGTTTGGCATCTGCTTCCATTTCAAGGCGACAAAGTTCACAAGCCTTTCCAAAACCAACGATGCCGGGAACATTTAATGTACCGCTGCGCATGCCTCTTTCATGACCACCACCATCCATTTGTGCTGTAAGCCTTACACGTGGATGTTTACGACGTACATACAACGCACCCACTCCCTTTGGGCCATATAATTTATGCCCGGAAAAAGCCATGATATCTATACCATCATTTTGAACATTAACCGGAATTTTTCCTATGGCCTGCGTAGCATCTGTAAAAAACAATACGCCATGTTTTCTTGCAATATTGCTGATCTCTTTTACAGACTGTATCACACCAATTTCATTATTGGCGTACATAACAGCAATAAGTATGGTTTCAGGTTTTATTGCAGCTTCCAGTTCTTTAAGATCAATAAGGCCATCATTGCTTACCGGTAAATATGTTATTTCGCCACCAAGTTTTTCTAAATGATGACAAGTATCTAAAACGGCTTTATGTTCTGTAACGCAGGTGATAATATGATTGCCTTTACCGGCATACATTTCAAAAACACCTTTGATGGCCAGGTTATCTGCTTCTGTTGCACCACTGGTAAAAATGATCTCTTTCGCTTCTGCGCCAATTAATTTTGCCACCTGCTCTCTTGCATAATCTACTGCTTCTTCTGCCTCCCAGCCATAGGCATGATTGCGGCTTGCCGCGTTGCCAAAATGCTCTGTGAAATAAGGCAGCATCGCCTCCAGCACCCTTGGGTCCATTGGCGTTGTAGCATTATTGTCAAGATAAACGGGCAATTTCAGCATGATTACAAATTGTTTAAAAGCTAATAACAAATTTAAGCCAAATGGTTCTATTTTAGTCCCCGCTTCTGATCGAAAGAATCTATTTGCGCATATCGAAAATCAATTCACATGCAAAAAGTTGAACACATTGGCATTGCTGTAAAAGACCTGAACGTTTCTGTTCCATTGTTTGAAAAATTATTAAATACCTTTTGCTATAAACTGGAAACAGTAGAAAACGAAAAAGTCAACACTGCTTTTTTCAAACAGGGCGAAACAAAAATTGAATTGCTGGAAAGTATGAATGCCGATGGTGTAATTGCAAAATTTATTGAGCGCAAGGGAGAAGGCGTGCATCATATTGCGTTTGAAGTGGAAGATATAGAAGCAGAAATGCAGCGTCTTTCAAATGAAGGTTTTCAATTACTGAATGAAGTGCCTAAAGAAGGTGCCGATAATAAATTAGTTTGCTTTCTGCATCCTAAAAATACAAATGGTGTGCTGATTGAATTGTGCCAAACCCAAAAATAAATGTTGTGCCAAACTTTATTGCTGCTATGGTACTTTTGTTGCGTCGCACTCTTGTACATTAGAACTTCGTGCAACCTTTCACGCAAAGAAATATAAAATGCAAAGTCGCAAAGAAAAACTTTGCTGCTTATTTACTTTGCGTCTTTGCGTGAGATAAGTTGAGATGTGCAACGCAACACAAGTGTGCGACGCAACAAAAGCTTAATACTTATTCAAAAGCTAAGTACATAATAGTTTTCTTTATTGGTCAGACGCTTTTGAAGCGTCAGACCAATATACTTCTACTCCGCTTTCATGATCGTTGTTCTTTTTGAAATACCATTCTCGTTAAACGCTTCTATCTGGAAATAATAAGGTTTGTCTTTTTCAAGCGCACTTAAATAATATTCGCTTGCATTATAGATCATTACATTGTTGTAGAGTTTATCTGGTGCTTCGCCGAAATAAATATTATAGCCGGTTGCATTGGTATTTACTTCCCACTTGAACCACACATTTCTGCGCTCACTATCGCCACGTAATGCAATAAAATTTTTAACGGTATCCGGCGCTGCACCATGACCTTTACCAAACACACGCAAACCACTGATAGCAAACTTTCCACCCGGCATGTGTATGTTTTCTAATTTAATGTAACGTGCTTCCGCAGGTGTTGCCAGCTCAACATAATCATGCGGCACATCTGTTTTGTTTTTGCTTTTATCAACCAATATTTTCCATGTTTTGCCATCGTTGGATGCGTATAAAATATACTGGTGATAAATGCCATTGATCTTACCAAGAAAACTACTGTCAACATCCTGGTCTGCATAATTTATTTGTATTGCTTTTATAGTACTTACTGCACCAAGATCTGTTTGCAACCACTCGCCTTTGTTGCCGCTTGCTGCACTCCAGTATGTTTTAATACTTTCATCTACTGCATTGTTTGCAGCATAAGCACCAAGTGTTGAAGAAACTACAACAGGTTTATTATAGTTGAGCAACATCCATCCTGTAAAAGCTTCATGCACTTTATTGTTGTCTTCTTTTTTTGTTGGCAGATAATATGGATAATCACCAAATGCAGAGTTGCTGTATAAAATACCATCCTTATCAAAACCCGCTGGCCATATACCATTGCGGCGTTCAAAATTATTTTTTACGCAAATGCCAATAGTGCTTACGTGCCACCAGTTACCAAACTTATCCTGGTAAGTTGCTCCATGACCAGCGCCTCTTGCAAAGCCACCTGCTTTATACGAAAATGGATTATGACTTTGATAGGTAAACGGCCCAAGCGGATGATCACTCACATACACGCCATCTCCATAACCACTGAACTCTGTGCCAGGCGCGCCGTATTGCAAATAATATTTACCATTGTATTTATTCATCCACGAGCCTTCTATAAAAGGCTTTAAAAAAGTGTTGTCATGATACTCTCCAAAACGTTCCCAGCCATGAATGCTGTCGTTCAAACGCAGCAATGGAACTCTTGGCCCAATGGTGTCGAATGTTTTTCTGTCTATCTCTTGTCCGTAAGTTGGAAATGTATTACTCGATCCAAAGTATGCATATAATTTGCCGTCATCATCTGCAAGAAATCCCGGATCCCATGCGCCTACCTGGAATGAATCAACTGCTTCTTTCCAATCATCAACCGTTGGGTTGGTGCTCATCCAGATCGGAAAATTATGCGAGTACGTTGAACCAATTACCAGCAATGTATCATGCTGTGCCCACACTGCAGGCGCACACAATTCATCATACACATGATGGTATGGTTTTAAAAATCTACGCGACACAAATTTCCAGTTTAGCATATCGCTGCTGTACCAGTAACCCCATTGATTGGTGGAGAACAAATAATAATTGTCTTTAAATAAAACGATCACCGGGTCTGCCGTGGCCCTGTGCCTGCCCTGCTCAGAAAAGTTGGGAATGGGCGTATAACCATAATCTATGTTGATGGGATTGCAATAGGTTTTTTGTTGCGAATTGCCTGCCACAGCAACCGCACATAACAACATTAAAGGCAGCAAATATTTCATACAGCGAAGTTTATATGCTTAATGACAGTGAAGTTATTATTTGCTACTAATGTATAGAGAAAGTTTTTGAGCCGGGCTTTGGAATTTCAATTAAGCATCGTTGCGTCGCACTCTTGTGCGGCTGGATTATATAGCGGCTTTAATTGAAGCGGAGTTGGAATTTATTCTGCTGATAGAATTTTTTTTGTTTGTCTAACGAGATTCACAAAAGTCTCTTCTCTCTCAGTATTATCCATTTTAATAACTGGATTATTTGGCGGATTTAAGGTTTGGAACTGATTAAGCTTGTCGAACTCCTCAAATAGACAAGGCTTTAGAATCACAATTAAAATAACCGCACCATTTTCTTCTGCTGCTTGCAATAATGGAGGTAATTCATTATTCGCAATAAATTCAGAACCCAAAAAATCTGTACTAATTAAAAGGATTGCAACTTTAGTTTGGTCAATAGCTTTTCTTACTTCTTCTTTCCATTTTTGACCAGGCAAAATTTTTGAATCATCCCAAATTTCAATTTGGTTTATAAAAGGCTTAAAATGTCTTTGTACATCAACTAAAATATCTTTGTCAAAATGACTATAGCTAATGAATACCTTATTTCTTGTTTGTTGAGGATTTGATAAACTTCGCTGATGTGCAACAAGGGGTAGCGTTCCTAGTTCTTGCTTTATATAAAATAATAATTTTGGAGGCTTTCTTTCCTTCTCACAATTGATTCCGGGCTGGCCTCCATGTGATTTGTCTCGATGTTTCTGAAGATCTTCAGCAATTTTATTTGCAATTTCATCTAAAAAAATTGCCTTACTTTCTGGTGCATAGAAATCATCCAAGCGCATTTTTAATTCATGAAAATCATCAACTGCGTGATATTTTTGTGAAGGCTCGATTTTCGATTTATAAAAATCCAAACCTTCTTGCCTAATAATTTTTTCATCTTCCATTTCTTGAAAAACTATAGTTAATCAATATCATTGCATTTGCCTTTACATATTTGATACACAAACCCGCGCTTTAAACAAGATCCCTCACAGTTCCCAATCGTACAAGTGAGTGACACAACAACCGATGCCATGAAAAACTACTGCTGGTAAACAAAAAATAAATTGTATTAGAAAGGCGGCTGCTCATCTACACCATCATCAAAACCACCACTGTTCATTTTACTTCCTTTCTGAATAAAGAAGCGGCCTGCATCTTCATCTCCGCCAGTGTTTCCGGGCACAGGCGATGGGCCAAGCGGTTTCCAATTGCCGGCGGAAGGAGGCGTAAAACCGGGACCACTGTTATCATCCCACTCTTCGAACTTTTGTATGTTCAGTAAGGCGCGGAGTTTTACAATATCCAACGAACCATTACGGTGCTTGGCAATTTTTATATGCGTTTCGCCACGGGTGCTTTCACCATTTTCGTTGGCGAAGTTCTCGTAGTATTCGGGGCGGTAAATAAACATAACCATGTCGGCATCCTGCTCAATGGCGCCGGATTCACGAAGGTCACTCAACTGCGGCATCTTGCTTTCCTTTCGTGTTTCCACCGCACGGCTTAACTGGCTGAGTGCAATGATTGGCACATTCAATTCTTTTGCAAGTGCTTTCAGGTTTCTTGAGATGGTGCTGATCTCCTGCTCACGGTTGCCATTGCGGTTATCGTTGCTGCCACTCATGAGCTGCAAATAGTCGATGATGATGATACCAACTTTGTGTTTGTTTACGAGCCTTCTTGCTTTTGCACGAAACTCAAAAATATTCAACGCTGCAGTATCATCAATATAGATCGGCGCTTTTTCCAAACGTGCAATACCGCGTTTATGCAATTGCTGGTATTCGTGTTCTTCAAGTTTACCACGTGCAATTTTTTCCATCAGTATCTCACTCTCGGCAGAAAGAATACGCTGCACCAATTGCGCAGCACTCATTTCAAGCGAGAAGAAACCAACAGCAACAGGTCTTGTAGGATGCATGGCCGCATTGCGTGCAAGGTTCAATGCAAAGGCTGTCTTACCCACCGCAGGTCTTGCAGCAAGGATGATAAGATCGGTCGGTTGCCAGCCATAAGTAATTCTGTCAAGCGAAGCAAAACCACTGGTAACGCCGGAAATTTCATCGGTACGTTTGCGCAATTCATCTATGCGATTAATCGTTTGCGCAAGTGCACTGCTCATTTCCTTGTAATCGGTCTTTAAAAAGTTGTTGGTGATCTGGAAGATCTTGTCTTCTGCATCATCCATGAGGTCGAAAACATCGGTGCTGTCTTCATATGCATCGCCGATAATTTCACCGCTTATGCGGATCAGTTCTCTTTGTACAAATTTTTGCAGAACTATTCTTGAGTGCGCTTCTATGTTTGCAGTTGACACAACTGCATTGGTAAGTTTGGTTACGTAGTATGGTCCGCCAACCATATCTAATTCTTCGGTAGTTTTTAGTTGCTCGACTACAGTAAGGATATCGATCGGTAAACTTTTCTGCGCCAGGTTTTGAAATGCGCGGAAGATGCGTTGATTGGCATCTACATAAAAACATTCGGGTTTAAGAATTTCTATCACCGTATCAAATGCACTTTTATCAAGCATGATGGCGCCAAGTACAGCCTCTTCCAGATCTTTGGCCTGGGGCGGCACTTTTCCATACACCATTGTACTAAGATCAATAGCGGGCTTTCTTCCTTTCTTTCTGTCTTTGTTAAAATTTGTAAGTTCCATCAGGCAATAAAAAATCGATACGGGTTAGTAAACTTTTTTCGTTCACCAATGCTCACAGAGATTAAAATTTTTTTGAAGAACCGGCTGCATTACTTGCTCCAAAAAATCATCCCGTTGAGTAAGGGGGAACGAATATAACTGCACTAAAACCTCAATAAATAATTTCCAGTACATATTTTTTATTCATATCCATGTGCACACGAAGTTCACACTTTAATATGGTTTATACACAGGAATGTGCGGTTTTTACAGAATATCAAAAACTTTTACGCTGTTTTTACAGCATTAATGCACATAAGCTTGTGCAGAAAGAATTGGAAAAAAAATTTGATGGTAACAGGTTTTTTGGCTAATTGATAGGGAGGGGAACGGGGTATTTTTTGCTCACTTTTTTGTTTTTTATGAGCCCGGCAATAGTGCTGCTATAATGCTTTGTTGCGTCGCACACTTGTACAACTTGTTTAATATTCTGCAGAATTATAGTGGTTTTACTTAAACTATTTTTTCAATTTCGAAAATTCATTTTATAGGAAAAATATTGTTGCTGTTATGCCTGTGTTGGTTTCACAAAGTAATGTCAAAGGCGAAAAGATAAATGCATAAAGCTAAAGTTCAGATGCTTCAGATTATTGAAGAAGGCGGCACAACTAACTTAAGGTCCTATATTATAATAAGCACATATTTCATCATAATGATAGACACTAAGACTTGCTGACCATTGTTCAACAGGTATAATAAAGACCCTGAATTGTAAAAGATCAGCTATTTCTGCGGGATCAGGGTATACATCATTTGCAATATTGGTAATCTGTAATTGCTCCTGGCCGCTGGCATTTACAAGGCTAATTTTATAGTCACCCAGGGTATATGACATTGAATGTGCAATGTCTGTTGTATCCAGACGTTTCACGTACCCAAACAGCTTAATTGAGTTCGAATATCTTGTATTAATATCAGGAGTACAAAATATCATCTTTTTACCTGATTCATTGTGGCTCTCATACCACTGCGAACTATCTTCAGCAAACCACTCTGTTGCTATTGCACTATCAAGTGCCGTGAAATAGGGGCCGCCGGACCCACCTCCACCAGATGAACTGAAGTCAAAAGTTCCATCACTTGTGCAGCTTGTAAATAATAAGATTACGGTAATAAAAAGTACGGGTGCTATTGTAGTGATCTTTTTCATTGCTTACAGTTTTATACTGCCAAGCTATTCATTACAACAGGTGAACACTAACTGAATCCCGCATTACCGCTTTGCTCTTTTGTATTTTTCGCAAATAGCAGAAAAGTATTCTCGGACATCAGGAATATTTACTAGGAATTATGCCTGGGTTAGCTGCATAAGCAATTTATACAAAAACTTTCTACCTGCAGAAATTTAATGAGTTATGGTAACTGCGTCTTTTTCATATGGTCCTTTAAAAACAGCAGTATCAATAGCAAAATGACGCGTATAAATATTTGATTGCACAAAAATATTTTTGAGCCAGGTGGCTGTTTGCTGAAAGCCTTTTGCATCACCTGCATCAAAATCATTTAATTCAAGTCCGTTTGCTTCTCTCATCATTTGCTGCGGATCATCGAGATAGTAATACAACACAGCCAGGTTATAATAGCTGGCGTATCTTATTTTACGATCGTGCTTACCGGAAGAAGTGTATAAATGTTTTACTTTTTCAAAATACTCCATCACAGGTTTTAATTGCTCTTTTGCTCCTTCAATGGATGTGTTAGCGTTCATTCCAAATAACACATCTGTTAATGTAAGAAAAGCCTGACGGTGCGCAGTATATTCGGGATCTTTTTTGCTATCTATGATCCACATAAAATCATGCGCTGTTACTACCGGGAACCCAAAATTTGTTGTTATTCTTTCACTGAGATTATGCATGGCATTGGTTACACATCTTTCATAAAGGTTCTTTGTAACGCTTAGTGCATTTACAGCAAAATAACCCTGCGCCAATGCTTTTACCTGGAACTCAGGGCTTCTATATACCTGTTTATAACTACGGTTTGCCAGTACTTCATCCATAATATGTATTCCTTTATAGTCGTTGATGGCAGCTGTGGCAGCAAAAGTGTAGATCACTTCTTCGCTATAAAATATTCTTGTGCCTGTTACCTGTCCATTCTTGTCTTTTATGTTTTCTACTCTTTCTTTTACAGAAACGGACTCGGGCAAGAGATCCTCCAGTTGTACATGTACAGTTATGTGCCCGCCTGATTCCATTTTGCGCCAGCCTTCGAGTAATACATTATTTTCCGGGTGTATTTCATTAAGCAACGGCTGCATTAGTTTAGTGCTTTCAATCTCTACATTATAAGTGCGGTAAGAGCTGTCTAATTTTATAGCCGGCAATGAACGGTATTGTACAGTAAAATTATAGCGGTCAAGATCTACATTCCTTTGCGCCTGCAATACAACAGGAAATAGGAGGATGATTAAGTAAAAGTTTTTCACACATTAAGGATTTTGTTAATCTTCTAACGAATAAAAGACAATAAATATTTCTTACTGGCTATCTTACTATAGCTGTAGTGTTATTTGTTGGACATGTAAAACAACAGTACAAGTGTGCGACGCAACAAGAGTCCAACAGCATTACTGCAGCTAAGTACATAAAAATTTCCCCAAACAATTACTACATTTCAACTGCTCAACCATTCAACTTAACTTCGCCGCATGATCGATTATTTGAAAGGATTGAATGAACCGCAGCGGGAAGCCGTACTGCATACTGAGGGCCCGCTGATGATCGTGGCGGGTGCAGGCAGCGGCAAAACAAAAGTGCTTACTACACGCATTGCACACCTTATGGCAAATGGTGTTGATTCGTTTCGCATATTAGCATTGACCTTTACCAATAAGGCTGCCAAAGAAATGAAAGAGCGTATTGAACATATTCTTGGCAACAGTGATGCACGTAATTTATACATTGGTACATTTCACAGCGTGTTTGCACGCATACTACGTGCTGAAGCGCACAGGCTTGGTTACCCAAACAGTTTTACCATTTATGATACGGATGACGCAAAGAGTGTTGTGAAAACGGTGATCAATGAGTTGAACCTTGATGATAAACATTATAAACCCAACACTGTTTACAACAGGATATCTGCAGCAAAGAATGCTTTGGTTGGTCCGGTAGAATATAAAAACGATTATTATATTCAGCAGGAAGACATGCGCAGCAACAGACCATTGATAGCAAATATTTATGATGCTTATGCAAAGCGTTGTTTTAAAAATGGTGCAATGGATTTTGATGACCTGTTGTTTCTAATGTATCGTTTGTTGAAAGAATTTCCGGAAGCTTTAATAAAATATCAAAGCAAGTTTCGGTATATATTGATTGATGAGTACCAGGATACCAATCCGGCACAATACGAGATCATAAAACTACTTGCTGCACAACATGAAAATATTTGTGTTGTTGGGGATGATGCGCAAAGTATTTATAGTTTCCGAGGCGCAACTATTCAAAATATTTTACAGTTCCAGAAAGACTATGATGATGTAAGCATTATTAAACTGGAACAGAATTACCGGAGCACACAAAACATTTTAAAAGTAGCGAATGATATTATCGCCAACAATAAAGGACAGATACCAAAAAACCTTTGGACGGAAAATGCAACCGGTGAAAAAATAAAACTGGTGCGCACAATGACAGATAATGATGAAGGAAAATTTGTTGCTGATGCCATACAGGAACAAAAGCTGCGCAATCATTATAACAACAAAGATTTTTGCGTGCTTTACAGAACCAATGCGCAAAGCCGGGCATTTGAAGAAAGCCTGCGCAGGATGGGCATTCCTTACATTATTTATGGCGGCATTAGTTTCTATCAACGCAAAGAGATCAAAGATTATATAGCTTACCTGCGTGTAATTGTAAACCCAAAAGATGAAGAAGCATTAAAGCGCATTATTAATTATCCGGTTCGTGGCATTGGCAAAACAACTATTGATAAAGCCATTTTGTATGCCAATGAAAATAACATTACGATGTGGGATGTGCTGGAACGTGCAAAAGAATTTGGTTACAAAGCAGGTACACTTGAAGCAATAGAAAATTTTGTGTTGATGATCCGCAGTGCACAAAGCATGATGGTAAAACACAATGCTTATGAAATTGCATTTCACATTGGTAAACAAACAAATTTTGTAAAAGAATTATTTAATGATAAAAGTACAGAAGGTGTTGCCCGTTATGAGAACATACAGGAGTTACTCAACTCCATAAAAGAATGGATCGAAACGCCATTGAACGAAGAAGATGGTGAAGTTGGTGATAAAGGTCTCGGTGCTTATTTACAACAAATTACTTTACTTACGGACGCAGACCAGAAAGATCCAAATGCAGATGTGGTAAAACTTATGACCGTGCATGCTGCAAAAGGTCTGGAGTTTCAATGTGTGTTTGTGGCAGGTTTGGAGGAAACGCTTTTTCCAAGTGGGCTTAGCATTAATAGTCGCGAAGAACTGGAAGAAGAAAGAAGATTGTTTTATGTAGCCATTACCAGAGCCAAGAACAGGCTTTGGTTAAGCTATGCCAATGCACGTTATCGCTTTGGCAGTCTTGTTCAGAATGAAGGCAGCCGCTTTTTGGAAGAACTCCCTGAAGAATTTTTAGACAGAACTTTTGCCGGTGGTGGAGCCCGCAACCAGGGCAGCAGCTTTAACAATACTTCCGCATTTGACAGAATGCATGGTGGGTTTGGCGCTGCTGCACAAGCAGAAAAAACCTATGGGCCACCACCTGCAAGAAAGAAAGAAACACCTTCTTATCTGCCACCTAAACCACAGGCACCAAAAGTGGTAGAGCATAAGCCTGCTGCAGATTTTGTGGCAAGCGATACTTCTAATTTACAGGCTGGTCAAAAAGTGGAGCACCAGAAATTTGGTTTTGGTATGGTAAGTAAAATGGAAGGCAGTGCACATAATCCAATCGCTACAGTGCAGTTCGAGTTGAATGGAGAAAAAAAGATCATGCTGAACTATGCAAAGCTTAGAATTGTTGAATAGTTGAATTATGTACTAAGCCATATTGCTGCTATTAAGCTTAGTTGCGTCGCACACTTTTACATTAAGTACGCTACTCAGCATTTAATACATAATAAAGCCGGGGCAAATTTGCTCCGGCTTTATTATTAAAGCATATCATTTATTTTTGGAAAACACTTACAGAACCTTCAGGTGTTATCTGCAATAAAATTTTTGTGTTTTCTTTTATCATAGAAGTATAAAAATAATGGTCGCCTTCCTGGCCATTATATTCCACTGTTTCATCAAATTTATAACCGGCATATTTTTTTGCAAGAGTTTGCTGAGCATCTATAGGGAGGCTTAAGGGATTAATGTGACGCGACTTTGCGATCATATCGCCATCATAGTTATAAAATACCTCCAGTTGCTGATCATTCCAGTTAAAACTTGCTTTAATATAATTGTCTGTAACCTTCCATTCTATATCCTTTGCAGTGTTGAATTCTTTCTTTAGACTGCTGATGGCTTTTGCTTTGTTTTCTTCACCGCCTGCAAAAGCGCTGGTGGCAATGAGAGTGGCTGCAACGGCAACGATCATTATTTTTTTGCTGAAGGACTTCTGTGCCTTTTTGATAAGCAAATTGATTTGAGGTTTCATGGTTCTTAATTTTTTTCTTGAATAATTTTTTATCAGGTGTTTTTTGTTTTTAAAGACAGACCAAAAGTATTAACCTTGCCTATGTTAATGTAAGGATTGTGATAAATAAGAAGGTTTTCGTACTTTAATGATATAAGCGGCAAAAAGAGATGATGAAAAGAACGCGTCTTTTGAGGAAAAGTATTGCTTGCATTGAATTTCAGGGCAATCCTTAACGAAATTATAAAGTTTGTAAATGTGCCGTTAAAATACATGCGTTTATATGAAAAGCATTATTTTCAAATTCCGCCGCTGCACTTTACGATTTGCTTTCATTATATTGGAACAATGAATTACCTGGCACATGCATATCTTTCTTTTGACAGCAGCGAAATACTGGTGGGCAATATGATCAGTGATTTTGTAAAAGGGAAAAAGAAGTTTGATTATCCGTTACCCATACAGCATGGAATTATGCTGCACAGAATGATCGATACTTTTACAGATGCTCATCCGGCTACCAAAACTGCCATTACTTTTTTTAAACCCGTGGTTGGTGCTTATGCAGGCGCTTTTGTTGATGTGGTGTATGACCATTTTCTTGCCAATGATGAAAATGAATTTCACAGCAATGGCCTGGCTGATTTTGCAGATCGCACATACAGCAGGCTAAATAGCTTTAATAATGTATTACCCGAAAGATTTCAAAAGATGTTGCCGTATATGATGGATCAAAACTGGTTGCTTAATTACCGCACAACAAAAGGTATAGAAAACAGCTTTGGCGGATTATTCAGAAGGGCAAAATATATTGAATATACTGAAGCGGCATTTAACTGCTTTAAAGAAAATTATATTTCTCTTAATAACTGTTATAACAAGTTTTTTCCTGATGTTAAGGCAATGGTACAGTCTCAACGCAATATTATTACGGCCTTATAAAAGTCTTTGGCTTTTTTGCTGAGTAGTGCATCAATTGTACAAGAGTGCGACGCAACAGAAGTTGAAAAAGGTTATGAAGTCCGGCCCATAAAAAATAGTTAATAGATCATTCTGATAATAGTATTGGTTGTGGTAAGATATTTGTAAATATTTGCAACTTTAAAAAAGCATATACGTTATAAGCGCATAAAAAACTCAACATGAAAAATATTGTAGCAGTAGTTTTTTTGTTTATTTCTTTTTCTTCTTTTGCCCAGGTGCAACCTACCGATCTTGATAAAAGCCCAATGGATATGAATTATTCGCCGCAGGGTTATCCTATTTTAAAAATGAATGGTAAAACAACTGTACAGCCTAATTGCAGGATCGTTTACAGCAGGCCACAAAAAGCAGGGAGGGATATTTTTGGCGGCATCATCAGTTATGGCCAGGTGTGGAGATTGGGTGCAAATGAAGCAACAGAAATTGAATTTTTTAAAAATGTTAAAATAGACGGCAAAACTATTCCAAAGGGGAAGTATACAATGTATGCCATTTGCAACCAAACAAAATGGACCATTATTTTCAACAGCGAAAAAGATGTATGGGGCTTGTATTATAACCCTAAGAAAGACGTATTGCGCACGGATGTCGATGTTATGATGGGCACAAAAGTTATTGAAGCCTTTACCATGTATTTTGAAGATGTAAAAGACGGAACCAATCTTGTTATAATGTGGGATACCATTAAAGTAACGGTGCCCATCAGGTTTTAGCAGACAAAATGATTAAAAGTTTTTTATCAACCTATACACAACCACTTATCTAACTTTACTGTTATAAGCGATGTAATGCAGGAAATAATAAAAGTTACTTCTCTCACCAAACAGTTCAGGAATTTAACCGCCGTAGATGATCTTTCTTTTACTGTACAGGAAGGTGATGTATATGGCTTCCTGGGTCAAAATGGTGCAGGTAAATCTACTACGATCCGCATGTTGCTTACATTGATAGCGCCAACAAAAGGGAGTATGGAGTTGTTTGGCTACAACCTGCAGCAGCACCGTATAGAAATTCTAAGACAGGTTGGTGCAGTTATAGAAAAGCCGGACATGTACGGTTATCTTTCTGCATATGAAAACCTGAAATTATTTGCAAAGCTTAGTGGTATAAAATATTCGCAGCAGACGTTGATGCAGCAACTTGAGATGGTTGGCCTTGCGGAAAGGGCACATGATAAAGTAAAAACTTTTTCCCAGGGCATGAAGCAGAGATTAGGTATTGCCGTTGCGCTGGTGCATGATCCTAAACTGATTATTCTTGATGAACCCACCAATGGGCTGGATCCTCAGGGCATTGCAGACATTCGCAATCTTATATTACACCTGAGCCGCGAACTAAAAAAAACTGTGCTGGTATCATCTCATTTATTAAGTGAGATTGAACAGGTGGCTACGAGGTTGCTGATCATTGATAAGGGGAAAAAACTGGTGGAAGGCACTTCAGCCGAACTGTTTGATCCTTCGCAAACAATTGTAGAACTTGATACGCTCAACAATACGGCATGTTTACAGTTATTACAGCAAAGTGAATGGAATAAAGCATTACAACAGCAGCGTAACCATAGTATTTTATTAAAAACAAGCCGTGATCAATTACCGCATTTACATAAATGGCTGGTACAACAAAATATTGATGTAATCTCTTTACAACCCAGACATACATTGGAAGATTTCTTTTTACAGGTAACCTCAGGAAAACAATATGTGGAAGCTTTTACAGATTGAGCTATATAAAATATTTCGCAGGCCGAGAACCTATATTTCTTTCGCAGCTATTACTGCGCTGATATGTGTAATTCAGCTTGGTCTAAAGATGGATGGTGATGCGTATGTAGATTTTTTGATGAGCAGCCTGAAAGACACGTTTGAATTTGATGGCAAGATTCTCAATGGCTATCTTGTTTGTTATGTGATACTGCAATTACTTTTAATCCATGTGCCTTTACTGATCTCACTGATAGCTGCAGATATGATATCCGGCGAAGCCAACATGGGTACACTTCGCCTGCTGCTTACAAAACCGGTAAGCAAAACATCATTCATGCTGGCAAAGTTTTTTGCTTCTTCTATTTACACATTCATATTGCTGGTGTGGATAGCATTCCTTGCACTTGGCGGCAGTATCTGGTTGTTTGGCACAGATGATCTCATTATTCAGAAAACTTCTTATGTAGTGCAGATCTCGCAGGACGATGTATTCTGGCGCTATGCCGGTGCATTTTGTTTTGCTTTTTTATCCATGCTTACTGTTACTGCGCTGGCATTTTTTTTATCAAACTTTGCAGAGAACTCTATTGGACCAATTGTCACAACCATGAGTATCATTATTGTGTTTACAATACTTAGCACCATGACCATTCCGATATTCCAGAAAATACAACCTTATCTTTTTACTACGCATATGGTGAACTGGAAAGAGTTTTTTGATGAACGGGTAAATGATCAGAATATAGTAATACGAGGCAGCGTTCAGGACCCGCAGAAAATAATTGATTCAGCTTTGATGCTGGCGGGTCATATTATCTTGCTGGTGACTGCCTCTATTATTGTATTTAAAAAGAAGGACGTTTTGAGCTAACAACTTTAAAAATATTTGCATAATGAAACGCCTGTTGATTTTCTTTTTGATGATTGCCTTTTGTGTTAGGGCAACAGCACAGGATATGAGTGCTTTGATCAATAAAGTAAAAGCAAAGCTTGACCAAGTAAATGACTACACTGCAGAAGGCGTTTTGAAAACTGATGTTACATTCATCAAGGCCCCGGCAGGAAAAGTAAAAGTGTATTTTAAAAAGCCTGATAAATTCAAACTAAAAAAAGATGGTGGTATTTCTATTCTACCAAAAGGTGGTGTAAGTATGAACACGGGCAGCATGATCATGACAGATAATTTTGTAGCATTAGCTGCCGGGGAATCTGTTGTAGAGGGTGTTAAAACCAAGGTCGTAAAAATGCTGCCCACCGATGAAAATAGTGATATTGTTCTTTCAACGCTGTATATTGACGAAACAAATCTTTTGGTGAGAAAAACAATTACAACAACAAAAGATAACGGTACTTACGAGATCGGTTTAACTTATGGCAAATACAGTAACTATGGTTTGCCTGATAAGATCGTTTTCAGTTTTAATACTAAAGATTATAAACTGCCCAAAGGTGTAACACTTGAATTTGATGAGGGAGAAAAAAATCCCAACACAGATAAACTGAAGAACAAAAAAGGGAAAGTAGAAATTACTTATAGTTCTTATGCTATCAACAAAGGTATTGATGACGGTGTGTTTAAATAATTTTATGAGCCGGGCACCGGCTTTTCAAAGCAGCAACCGTTGCGTCGCACTCTTGTACTGTAACAATACCTGCAGCAAAATGATCTGAACGTACAAGTGTGCGACGCAACAAAAGTTTAATAGCAGTAACACAGATAGGCTAATAAAAAAATAACACGTTATTTATCAATCTTTCTTAAGCCCCAATCTTTGCAGCAGTACATCTTTCCTTGCTTTTGAAACCATCAGCTTTTCATTGGTGTTCATTACTACATAACCGCCGTCTGTTCTAAGGTAATGAGTTACTGCATTCAGGTTTACAATAGTGGAGTGATGTATGCGGATAAATATTTCAGGCGGCAACATTTCTTCAATATCACCCAATGTTCGCGATATCAATAAAGAACGTTTTTCTGTAAGATAAACTTTTGTGTAAGCACCTTCGGCAGTGCAATACAAAATAGAATTTACCTGTGTAAATTCATAGCCTTCCCTGTTGGGTAATGCAATTTTTTGTTGTTGCGATGGCTGCCTTATATTGTGCAACAGGTTTTGAATATTTACATTACCCGCTGATGATAAAATTTTTTCTTCCGCCTTTTGCACTGCGGCCTTCAGGTCGCCGGCATCTACGGGTTTCAATAAATAGTCAACAGCACTTATGCGGAAAGCCTTTGCCGCGAACTTATCATAGGCTGTGGTAAAGATGATACAAAAGTCAATATGATCAAGCATTTCCAGCATTTCAAAACCGTTCATCCAGGGCATCTCTACGTCAAGAAAAATAAGCTGTGGTTTATTTCTCTTTATGGCAAGAATACCTTCTTTGGCAGAGCTGCATTTGTCAACAATCTGCACATTGCCGCAATGCTTTGAAATATCTGCAGCCAGCGCATCTATGCAATGCTGTTCGTCGTCTATGATTATTGCATTGATCATTTTTTATTTTTTACGGCATAGGAAGTGATGACCAAAAAGAAGCCATCCGAGTATTTAGTTATGCTATACGATTTAAAGTTAAACACTGTTTACTAAAATGCATATTGTATTATGACAAATGCCACTTGCGGGTTAATAATTCATATAATTAGCTTGGTAACCGATTCGCTTCCCGTCAGTCATCAATTAAAAAAAGCAAACCGCCAAGTCAAAGCAAGTACCTGTGAAAAGACGGTTTGTTTATACATATTTATGTATTCACTTTAATAAGCCGTTACAGCCTTTTGAAACTACCGGTAAGTAAAGCTCAATGGCAATTCTATAGTACAAGTGTGCGACGCAACGGAAGCCTGAAAGTGATACTGTCGTCTGGTTCATAAGTTATTTGGCGTAGATAATATTTTGAATGGCTTGATCAAAAGACTTAGGGTCTTTGTACCTTTTATTTAAATCATTAATCATGCAAAAAATTAAATTTCATGTTGGTTCTACCTCTCCTTTTTTTAGTGCACTTAATAAGGAAGTGGAAGATTTGATAGAAACCAATGATTATTTAAATAAAGCCAGGCGGTTACTTTGGGTTAAAATGATGTTTTATTTTTCGCTGCACCTAAGCGCATATGTAATGCTGTATGCATTTCCACATGTAAGCCTGCTAAGCTTTATTTCGAATTATATTTTTATCGGTCTTTCGGGAATGCTGCTGGCATACAATGTTTCTCATGATGCCTGCCATGAAACATTTTCAAAGAACAGGAGCATCAATTATTGGCTTTATCATCTTTCATTCAACGCACAAGGTACCAATGCCTATTTGTGGAAGGTTCGTCACACTGCATCTCATCACCTTTTTCCAAATGTTGATGGTTGCGATGCAGACATAGACAATAACCCGATGATACGCCTTTCTCCGCAACACCCGGTGAGATGGCACCAACAGTTTCAGCACATTTACTCCTTTTTTATTTATGCCATTTATACATTGCACTGGTTTCTGTTTAAAGACTTTTTATACCTTACAAAAAAGAGACTGGCAAATCTTGAAAATAAAAAACATCCTGCCCATGAATGGATCCTGTTCTTTGTTTGGAAACTATTGTATGTATTCCTGTTGCTGGCGCTGCCTGTTTTAGTTGGTTACCCTTTTGAAAAAATTCTGATCGCTTTTTTGATTATGCATGTGACTGACTCCTTATTCTTCATTCATTCTCTGATAGCAACGCATTTATGTATGGAAACACAATTTCCCAAGCCGGATAAGCATGGCTACCTGCCACATGATTATCATGCTCACCAACTGGCAACTTCACTTGATTTTTACCCTACCAATAAATTTTTCAATTTTATTTTTGGGGGTTTTAATTCGCATGCTGCACATCACTTGTATCCAAAGTTACCGCATACTATTTACCCTTATATTACTCCCGTTATCGAACAAAAGGCAATTGAATTTAATGTGCAGTATAATAAGCTTACATTGATCAATGCAATTAAGTCCCATTACAGGTATTTAAAAGTAATGGGTAGAAAGAGAAGTGAAACCAGTGATAGCGTGTCTAAAACGGCAATTGATAAAGAACTTGTGTTTTAATTAAGCGGTTTAAAATTTGAAAACAACACACACAGGAATTATGAGAAGAACTGATACCCTTACCAGTTTATTTTTTGCAACCTTCTTTTGTTGTTATTTAACTGCCTTTAGCCAGGCAAACGATGATTCCCTGATAATTGCAAATAGCGAAAGGCTTTCCGTAAAACTGAATAAAGGCTTGTTTGGGTTATCGAAGCCAGCCTTTGGTAATTATGCCACACTTAATGTTTCTAAACTTGACTCGGCTGTCATAAAAAAGAAAACAAAAGATAGTTCTTATATAGGCGCAGAAATTTCAAGTGAGGGAACAGATTTCGATCAGAGCAAATTCATGACCATTGAAAAAACAAAGTTCTATAAACTATCACTTGGTACAGCTTCGGGCGCTGCAGAAGCCGTCTTTGCTATTGCTTCTGTTTCGCATGAAAAAAGACAAACCTTTCTCGGAAAAATGATGAGTAAAAATGATGAAGATAAAGATGAGATACTTGATGAAAACAGGGATGTACCTGGAATTATAAGAGAAGGCATTGATTCAATAGTATGGAAATTTTTTATTGATGATTTTGTTAGCGGGTCAGGACAAAGCCAGGGGCCATTTTCAAATCCAGCTTCTATTGCCGGAGGTTTCCTTAAGAATGAACATGATTCTCTTTATATGCAAACATATTCTTCATTTGAAGCTGATCTCGTACTCATCAATCAACAAGGCGAACATCTTGCTGCACTTGCATTTAAACAGAAACATCCGACTATATGGATTCGTAAAAATATCGATCTGTCGTACCAGCAGGCCATTGCTACTTTGTTTGCAGTTATACTTAGCATAAAAGACTACTAGCATAATATAACTACTTCATAACGCTCAACTATGCATATAAGATATTTTTTCGTAATACTTCTTACAGTATTTATATTTCTTAATGCTGCAGGCCAGTTTATTTTTACGCCAAAGAAACCCATTGAAACACTTAACCGGTCTATTACTGATAAATATGAAACCATCCAGTTAAAAGATTCTATTCCTTTTTCAGCTATCCATATTATTGATTGCCGTTACGATACAACTAATATCGGTTTATACTTAGATGGGTATCTTGTTTTAAAGGATTCAACCCAGCAGGTCGCATTGCAACATATCATTGACAAATACTATCATCAGTTATATACACCCGGTAAAGACACGTTACTTATCCAGCTGGAAAAATTCAGTGTAGAGGAAAATATTATTTCGCACAGCAATTTTGTTTATGCAGCAGGAAATGTCTCCTGCAAAGAATATTATGGTGGCAATAATGCTTATCAGTATTACAGGTTAGTTGATACAATAATTAAAGAGACATATAGCTATGAAACACTTCGTTCACATAAAAATGGTAAACACTCCAACAACGATTTCTGGGATTATTATCTCTTACGTTTATGCGATGCAATGCTTACAGACTCATCTGCTGTAACTGACAGCACAGCAATTGAAGCAAATAAATATTTTACTGCTACAGAAATACAGCAACAAGGTTTACAAAAAAGAGATAAACCTATCTTACTTGCAGACAGCCTTAAACCCGGCTTCTACCGAAACTTTACTGAATTTGTAAACAATGAACCAACATTTCTTTATGAGAACAATGAAAGTTTAAAAAACTTATTGAAAGTAATGCATTACCGTGTTGATAAAGACATCAGCAATGAAGCTCCTGACACTTCCTATTGGGGTTATTGCGATGGCAGGAATATGTATGTACGTTACGGTTACAATTTCTACCAGCTCGAAAGAAGAGATGCTGCATTTTATATTGCCCCTACATTAGACGCCACAAGGCGCAATTCCAACAAGGCAGCCTGGAATCTTCTCATAGGGCTTGCTGAATTGTCAACAAGCATTGCAGCAAAAGATGGCTTATATTTCGATGGATTCAGCACTATTCCTATACCCGAAGTTCCCATGATCGCGTTGTCCTTAGAGCCTGGTGTTAATATCCTTGGTTTGCGGATTGATCTTGATACAGGACAGATAACTTATTAACTGATCACTGTATTTATCAAGTAATAAAAAAATAGATCTTTATTTTGTACCCGGCAATTGATATTTCAATTAAGCTTCTGTTGCGTCGCACACTTGTACATATACAATATTATTCAACAAAAGAGTTTATTACTAACGCATGCTTACAAGCAATTAAAATTCTATAAACGTCAAAATAATTTTTGTTCCTGAAGGGTTACCATTAACGTCTTTTTTATCAATAATTTCAAGAGCAACATTTCTTTGATTCAATGCATTATTCAGATCAAGACGGCTTTGTGTTAAGTGCACGCCTTTTGATTGATGCGTGGATAGTTCGCCTTTGAATTTGTTTTGTTTAGAGATTTCTCTGCCGATACCATCATCTTCTACTATACAATAAACGGCATCTTCTTTTTTGGTGACAGAGACAGTAAGCGTTCCGCCTTCTTCTTTTGGCATAATGCCATGCCAGATAGCATTTTCAATAAAAGGCTGAATGATGAGTGCGGGTACCTGCATAGATTTTAAATCGATCGTTTCATCTATATTGAAGTGATAACTGAATTTTTTTCCAAAGCGCATGCTCTCTAACTGCGTGTATAATTTGCAGGTTTCGATTTCATCGAATAAAGTGATCTCTCTTTTATCTGAGTTTTGAAAGATGGTGCGGATGAGTTTTGAAAAAGTAGTTAAATAATTCACCGCTTTGTCTTCTTCTTTTTGTAGCACCAGTGCTTTAATTGAGTTCATGCAGTTGAAAATAAAATGTGGGTTCATTTGTGCACGAAGAGCCTGTGCTTCTGATTCGATTAGTTTTATTTTGAGAGAAGCTCTTTCTTGTTCAACTTGCCTGATTTCTTTTATATAATGAACTAAAAAATAGATTGCTGTCCAACTGGTCGTAATGATTGATATTTGATAATAAGCATAGATGGTAAAACCAAAAAATTCATCTGTAAGAGGGTTCTGAGGGTTTGTGCTTTGCTGTATACCTGTAATGGTAAGAACCCAAAGAAAAAATACAGTTCCCAAAAAAGCCCAGAGGGCACTTAGCAAAGACAAATAAACTATTTGATGTGCAAAGTTTTTTTGAAATATTTTAAAAGCTTTTATGGTTACCCTTAACGAATGGCTAAATACAATTCCAAAGAATACAGTTGTAAGTGCACGTACAAAAAAACCTGACCCTCCAGGGTTGGTAAGAACATTTACGAAATATAGGAAGAATGCAAAAATATTCCACCCAATTAGTTGACATTTCCAATATGATGATACTTTAATTTTCATTTAATTATTTTACTTTATCTAAGTTTTTGAACGGATTGTTTGCAATCGTGAGAGGTAAATAACTCCTTATAGCTTCAATATCTATATAAGTTAAAAACATTCAGGCCTAAAAGAATTAAGGAGTAAGCAATATTCTGCAGTACAAGTGTGCGACGCAACAACAGCTGCACAAAGTATTACAGCTAAGTACAAAAATTACTACTAAAATTCCACAAAGGTCAGGACTACTTTTGTACCGGCAGCATTACCTGCTGTATCTTTCTTATCAATAATTTCAACGGAAGCATTTCTTTGATTTAATGCATTATTCAGATCGAGGCGGCTTTGTGTTAAATGCACACCTTTTGACTGGTGCGTGGAAGGCTCGCCTTTGAATTTATTTTGTTTGGACATTTCTCTGCCGATACCATCATCATCTATAATACAGGAAATAGCATCTCCTTTTTTGGTGACAGAGACAGTAAGTTTTCCGCCTTCTTCTTTTGGCATAATGCCATGCCAGATAGCATTTTCAATAAAAGGTTGAATGATAAGTGCAGGTACCTGTATAGATTTTAAATCAATTGTTTCATCAATATTGAAGTGATAACTGAATTTTTTTCCAAAGCGCATGCTTTCCAATTGTGTGTATAGTTTGCAGGTCTCTATTTCATCATACAATGTAATTTCTCTCTTATCTGAGTTTTGAAAAATGGTTCGTATCAGTTTAGAAAAAGTAGTTAAATAATTCACCGCTTTGTCTTCTTCTTTTTGTAGCACCAGTGCTTTAATTGAGTTCATGCAGTTGAAAATAAAATGTGGGTTCATTTGTGCACGAAGCGCTTTTGCTTCGAGTTGCAGCATATCCTTTTCATGTTTTGCTTTTACCCTTTCCTGTTTTCTTACAGCATTTACGCGCCACTTTACAATTACAAATACAAGTAATAAAACGCCTATAATTACTGATAACCAGAACCACCATGTTTGCCAGAAAGGTGGAGCAATAGTAATTACTAATTGTACTTCATTTTTTAGCCAGGGCCGACTTCCGCTTTTTGCTCTTATCCGCAAGTTATAAGTTCCGGGTTTAAGGTTTTCAAAATTGATTATGTTCAGTTCGTCACCAAAAATTGAGTACGGCATTACCTGCCATTCGCTGCTGAAATTATCCATCTTCCAGGAATATATAAGACTATCAGGATTGATACCGCGACATGAATAATAAATCTGGATATAGTTTTCATTATATTTTAAATTGATCTTTTTTAATGATTCGTACCGGCCATAAAATTCATACCTGGAATTATAGCGAATACCATTAAGCAGGATATCAGTAACAAACGGGCCATACAAACTGCTGTCTGATTTAAATGATGATGAATTATTTTGCATCCAGTTTTTGCTCCAGTAAAAGCCATCACCTTTGGTTATAAATAAATTGCCTAAAGCATCTGCTTTAATATCGGTTGTTTTATTTGCGGTATGATAAAATATAGTATCGTTTATAAATAAATATTCACCTGTACTGGTGTTGAAAACTGCGGGAAGAGAATCGGCGACAGCAACAAAAAGTTCATTAGCAGATTTTCTTGAAAAAGTGTTTATTGGGTACATTGTATCATTTCCCGACCTCTTTTTTTGATATTCAAAAAAGTTAACGTTTTTCGTTGCTATATTAAATTTTCCCATTCCTTTTTCCAATGTACTAAACCAGATGAATGAACCAATCTTATTTTCCTCAATGTTTGTAATTGTGAGTTTATTATTTTTTTCATCTTTAAAGTAATTAATGTTTTGTCCGGTTTGCTTATCATATCCATACAGCCCGTTGTTAGTGCCGATTAATATGATTCTTGTATCATCAGAGTTTTGTGCAAATGAGTAAGGTATAATGCCAGGCCCCAGGCTAAAACGTTTTACAGGCAGCGCGCCGGTGATAACAACAAAATTGCTATCCTTATCGATCCCAGGCACAAATGTTGGTAATACTTTATTACTGTTATCGGACTTAAATAACTTTGTCGCTTTTTCAATGATGTAAATGCTGTCATTATTTGTTGCAACGAACAAATTGCCTTCGCCATCAATCCATATATTGGTAACTACTTTTTGTTCTCCATTGTCAGTGGGGAAATTAAAAGGTGCACAGCCAATGGCTTTGTTTAGATTATAATTTATACATCCAAAATTGTTATGGTTGCTTACAACATACATTATTTTATCAGGGCCTTCACACATTAGTTTTATCCCTGTAAGAGAATCATACTGATCTTTAAAAATATTTGAATTCTTACCTAGAAATGATTTCCCTCCTTTGTCATTAATTAAAGGACCTGAAGTTGTAACAAGTTCAATTTGCATTCTGTCTATTTCAGCTATACCCATGGAATGAGCAACCAATACAGAACCTTTTGTAGTACATAGAATATTGCCAAATTTCAACAGTTTTATACCTGAAAAAACATCTTGTGGAATAGTTTCAAATTGCTGGGCAAAAGCAGCGGAATAAATGAACAAGCTAAGTATTAATATTCGAAATGGTTTTGACATATGCTTACTGGTAGTTACACTGCATGAATAACATTTATTCATCTTCTAAATATAAAATTCTTTTACTCTATTTCATAATGCGTTTAAGTAAACCTCCGATATGGGTTTATAACATACCGATCCGGGCTGACAACTGTTTATTTACTTTTAGCACCATTAGCTTAAAGAGGCAAACTGCCAAGTGAAAAGCACTATCTGCTAAATGTATATTTGATGATACTTATCGGGAGTATAACTTAAAATGAAAATGCCAGACATAATCTATAACATGTATGAAGCCGATCCTTATTTCTATTGCTTTAATATTTGTCGCATATCATGCAATTGCACAGGGTGATTCTACAAATAAAAAGATAGCAGTAAAAGACAGTTTGCATAGTAGTGTAAATATATTCATGGGCAAATCATCGGCACTGTCAAATGGTTACTATATTCATTTCCCTTCAGATACAATGCAGGATTATAAAAGAATGCCATTATTTTTTTATGATAATACCTATCAAGGATCTTCTTCAACAGGTTTATGGAATACTGCTGGTTCTCTCTTAATTTCTTTCCTGGCAGAAAAAACAAGACATCAATATTTTTACCTTCCCCCTAAATAAATTATTCTTTCGGGTTTAGAATTTATCAACCGGATTCACATACTTCTTTACATAATTGTATTACGGCTGTTCATTCCTGCCTGGCAACCGTTTTCTTTTATTATGCAAACTCTTTTATACATCAATTACTGCATTATATAAATTGTAACAGCATATTTATTAACTCTCTGTTGATACAGCAGTAAATAGATAATAGCTTGATTATTGAAATGAAATTATCATTTCAGAAAAGTAACATTCATTATTAATCAAAACATTTCAACCATGAAGACTTTAAAATCAATACTGATTATTTTGTTGCTTGTATTTGCAGGCAATAGTATGGCGCAAACAAAATTTGCTGTATGGGCAGGGCTTTCACCTTCATTTTATTATACAAGTGATGATTATTATAATCAATCATCTTCTGCCGATTTTAAAGCAGGGTTTTGCGCAGGTATTAATGTACATATTGCTATGGGAAAACATTTTGCTTTCGAACCAGGGTTGTCCTTTGTACAAAAAGGTGGTATAGAAACTGATAATACTACAGGCACTGAATTCAAAAGTACACTTACACTTAATTACCTTGAATTACCGTTGGATTTTATTTACAGCAGAAGAAACCGTTTTTATTTTGGTATCGGTCCATCACTGGATTTTGGTATTTCAGGAAAAGATAAATTAAGCGCCGGCAACGAACATACCACAATGGACATAAAGTTTGGCAGTGGCGATAACGATGATCTTAAGAGTTTTGATGCGGGTGTAGACCTGCTTGCGGGCTTTCGTTTTAAAAATGGTTTATTTGTAGCAACAAATATCAATACAGGTTTTGTAAATCTTTCAAACGACAATACATCAAAATTTTACAATGCTTACTGGGGAATAAAATTGGGCTACGTGTTCGGTAATAAATAAACCTAAGATCAGAACATAGCGATTTCTCTCTCGTTGCGGGATACATATTATGCAGCACAAGAGTGCGACGCAAAGAACGATGATGCATGTACAAATGCTGGTAACATAAAAAGTTTCTTACTCTTTCTACAGACTGGATTACACTGTTATCAAATGAACGAGGTGGGCTTTCCAACTCAAATATTTCCGGTGATAAATCACAAGATAGCAGGGGCAGCTTTGATTTTTGGGGCAACAAAACTTGATTTTGTGAACTCCGGGATGCCCGAAGCTCTTATTAATTGTTTAGCGTAATAAACAACTTATTTATAATGCCCGTTAAGGTTTCGTACTTATTCTTTGTACCACTGCCGTTGTTATTAGTATAAAATGCAAAAAAATTGAGTAGAACCGCAATATTCAATTAGCATCTGCATCCCGGTGTTTTTAGCTTTATGCTGCAAAAAAATACGGTAAATACTTTTTCAGCAATTAAGTGTTAGCAAACTTTTGACCGGATCTGTTACCAACAAAAAAATTTCTTCTAACCTCAATACTTCAGCCATGCAACGCCTCCCATTGACAAAACTGTTAGTACAGTTTTATGCAGTTTCTGTACACGCATATTTATGTTGTACGCAGGGCCCCGATTGCTATTGCAGCTATACAAAATCAATGATTGTTTATGGCTACAGATAAGACGGTGAATTAGTTGTTTCCATGCTGCAATACAGGTAGCAACGCCTGTTGTGTCACTCACTTCAGGTTTCTGTTCTTTATTCAGCACGAAAACGAAATGAATAAAATGATGAACAATATTTTGCAGTACAAATGTGCGACGCAACAGGAGATGCTATAAAGAACTGCAGTTTATACCCAAAAAATTTCTCAAAAAAATCGCTGCCAGTGTATGGTAAGCTGGCATAGAAAAAATTCAACAAACATTCCTAAAAGCTACTTAACAGTTAGCCTGAAATAACTGAACACTAATACTATGTCCACACAATTATAAACAATCAAAACAAAGGAGGTTCTTATGAACAAAGTCCAGCAAGTTACCGGTACTAAACAAAAAAAACCGGGCGTTGGTAGTCTGTTACTCATTATTAATTTCCTGGTGATCGTTACGATCTTCGGCTGTAAAAAACAAGACACAGCTTTCCAGAAAGAATCAACAAGCCAGGATCTTACATCTGCTGATGTCAGCAATATCAAAGCTGATATAATTGTGCAGGCAGGCACTTCTATACAGGCTGCAATTGATGCCGCACAGCCGGGAAATGTTATAAAAATTGAAGCTGGTATCTATACAGAGGCCCTGCATATAGAAAAAGCAAACATTAAGATCATTGGTCTTCCAACCGCAACCAGCGAAGTGATTATTCAAAATCCTGGTGATGAAGAAAATGGTATCACTGTTACAGATGCAGGTGATGGTTTTTTACTAAGAAATGTTACTGTACAGAATTTTGAAGAAAACGGTGTTTATCTTGACAGCGTAGATGGCTTTTCGCTTATTCATATTGCTACCATTAGCAATGGAGAGTATGGTCTGTTTCCGCTGCATTGCAGTAATGGCACTATATCTCATTGCAGTGCAACAGGGCACAGCGACACTGGTATATACGTTGGTCAATCCAATAATGTAACTATGGAAAGCAACACTGCATTTGGCAATGTAATAGGAATGGAAGCAGAGAATTCAGATGATATAGAAGTAACCCATAACCAGTCTTACGATAACTGCACAGGTATAATGGTAGATCTGCTTCCACAGAAAGACATTAAGACATCGAACAATGTTCATGTAAGCGGAAACCATGTGTTCAATAACAACCATATAAACTTTGGTGAAGAAGGTTCTCTTGAATCTGTAGTGCCTGTTGGTATTGGCATATTAATACTTGGTACTGATAATACACAGGTTGATAACAACAACGTAACAGATAACAATTTTACAGGCATTGTAGTATTTAGCACATTGGTGCTTGGTGAACTGGCGGGTCTTCCACCGGAATATTTTGCAGATATAGAACCTAATCCGGATGGTGCTTACATTTTCAAGAACCAGGCAAAAAGAAATGGTTCTGCACCGCCACCATTACCAATAGAATTACCAGGTGTTGATCTTTTATGGGATGGAGCAGGTATTAATAACTGCTGGGCTAATAATATTTTTAAAACAAGCTCGCCAGATCCGTTGCCAACTTGTAATTAATAGAATGCTGTTTAGGGGTTTGAAGTATAAGGGGTGCCTTTCCAGGCGCCCTTTAAGAACCTCTTCATAGTACTTATAACATTTAAACAATAAATAAAACTGCCATGAAATACAGATCAACAATACTGCTGATTGCAGTTGCAGTTAGCTTGTTTACAAGTTCCTGCATGCACTATTATTATGCTCCCAGTTCAAATAACATTCCATTACTAAAAGAAAAAAATGATGGGAATATTGAACTTAAATATAGTGTAGGAAATTATTACGAGGGAGTTGAAGTCCAAAGCGCTTATGCAGTTGGGAACCATGTAGGTGTACAATTGAATTTTTTTACAGCATCGGAAAGTGAGGAAGACTATGGATCAGGAAATGGCTCCTATATAGAAGCAGCAGGCGGGTATTTTAAACCCACCACTAATCATAAATGGGTCTTTGAAACATATGCAGGTATTGGAACTGGGGTCGTTAATAATAAGTATGGATCTGCAGAAACTTCAAAAGCAGGGGTAACCAAATTTTTTGTACAGCCCTCCTTTGGTTTTACGAACCCCTATTTCGATATAGCGATTGCTTCAAAATTTAGTCTGGCAAACTTTAAGGTAAAGAACTCCTCTGTAAATAAAGATGCATTTCCGGTAGATTACGATGACATACAATTGCTAAAAAACACCAAATCATTTTTTATATGGGAGCCGGGAATTATGATGAGAGGAGGATTTAAAAGTTTGAAATTCCAGGGCAGCCTTACAATAGCTGTTCCGTCTAATTCAGCTTTAAGTATAGACAATGTAAATTATTCAACGGGTATTATGATACCATTTAAACCTAAGAAGCAATCACAGGTAGTACCAACTCAATAAGAAAAACATCTACCCAGTTCCTGCATATTCAAATTAACAATGTATTGCTTTATGCATAACTGTGCTTACAATTTCTTCTATTGTATGGGTAAGAAGTAATTTATATGGAGGATCATTTTGTAACCAGTTGTTTACATGCGTTGAGAAGTTTTCATCAATACCATTAACTACCGGCACGTCAAAATTTTTCAACGCTTCTGCATTGCATAGTTGTTCATACTGCCCTTTGATAGGCAGGCATAATAATTTCTTACCAAGGTATAATGCTTCTGCAGGTGTTTCAAAACCTGCACCGGTAATAATGCCCGTGCAGTTGATCATACTTTCATTAAAAGCATGATTACTGATTGGTATAAATGTAATATGCTTATCAACTGTTACCTGTTTTACTTTTTTAGAGAATACTTCAAACCGTGTATCTTTTACTTTATGCAATTGTGGCGCAACAACCTCATCTGCATAATGAGACAGGTAAACGGTTATATGCCCTTTATCAGCAGGTTCGGCGGCAAGAATATCATTTTTTATAACAGGGTTGTAAATAAAATCATCGTATTGTTCAAAGTGAAGGCCAATATAGTTTGTAGCAGTAGCAAATTTTTTGAGAATAAATTCACCTGCCGGGTCTTTCCTTAAAGGTCGTGGTGTTTTATCGCTTTGAAAACTTGCCTGGTGACCAAAACTTATAGAAGGAATTTTTTTCTGCCTGCAGGCCAAAGAAGTTATGCTTTCAAAATCGTTGATCACCACGTCGTATTTTTCTACAGGCAATCGCTTTGCATCTTTATAAGCATTTACTACGTTCAATTCCTTTAGCATGCGCCAGTAATCAAGCCCGCCATTTTTATGATAAAACAAACTTAATCCTCTGCTGCGGAATTTTACAGGAAGGGCAGTTTGCAGGTCACTGTTACTTCCGCTAAGAAAAATATCTACTGTTCCATACCGTTGAAGAAAGGGCAACAGTTCTGCGGCTCTTGCTATATGTCCATTGCCCGTTGCTTGTACTGCATAAAATATTTTCAATCTGCCTTTACTTTAAGTGAGGTAATAAACATAGCCACTTCATTGGTAAGCACATTTAATTCGGGCAATTTTTTTTCCATTTTTACTATTGTTGCTTTCTGGGCCTCAAATGCCTTTTCATCATAATGATAGATCTTCCATTCATTATCCATGTATTCAAGTGAGGTAAGGTTCTCAATCCAGTCTCCGCTGTTTAAATATGTTACTTTACCATCTTTTGTTTCAACGATTCTTTGTTGCGGCTGGTGTATATGCCCGCAGATAACATAATCATATTTCTTTTCAATGGCAAGCTCTGCAGCTGTTTGTTCAAAGTCAGCGATCCATGATACTGCCTTCTTTACACTGTTTTTTACTTTTTTACTAAAGCTCATTTTTTCACGGCCCATCAGTTTTAAACCCCAATTTATAAAACTGTTGATGAGTATTAAAAGATCATAGCCATGTCCGCCAAGTTTTGCCAGCATTTTTGCACTGCCTTTTGTTGTTGCATCAAATACATCTCCATGAAAAATCCACGTCATCTTACCATTTATTTCCATTACCATTTTATCGGTAAGTTGAAAATTACCTATTTCAATATCGCTGTAGCGGCGCAGCATTTCATCATGGTTACCGGTAATATAAATTACCCGTGTGCCTTTTCCCAGCAGGCTCATGATTTCTTTTATAACCTGCATGTGTGCCACAGGAAAATATCTTTTACTGAATTGCCAGCCATCAATAATATCGCCATTCAAAACAAGAATACGCGGGGTAATGCTTTTCAGGTAATTAACTAGTTCATTGGCGTGGCAGCCATAGGTGCCAAGATGCAGGTCACTCATTACCACAACATCAACATATCTGCGCTCCATAGTATTGGGGTTTTACAAAAGTCCCAAGATTATATTACGTACATGTTATGTAAACATTAAGCCATTGTGATCTGTTTGTGAATGTAATGTTAGCAATAATGAATTTTGTTAGCCCCACAATTGAATAACTATTTAGCTTTCGTTGCGTCGCACTCTTGTACTGTTGAACGCGAATCGTCAATTTAATCTTCTCTGTATCTACCATTTTCATTTCCCAATTGACGAATAAAGCTTTGAATGTACAAGTGAGTGACACAACAACAGATGCCATTATAAACTATTGCTTACAAAAAATAATTGAGAAGCAAACAGTCAGCACATTAAAAATTACAGTGATCGTTTATACAATCTTCATAGTTATTTAAGCCCCACTAATTGCTTATGCTGTTTGTTTGTACTACTTTTACTTTACAAATCCGCTACTGACAATGGCGGATTTTTTATTGTACCAACATTATAAACCATAAAAAAACTTTTTTGCCTATAAGTATTATTTATTTGTTTTTCGGTTAGTATTGTTTCTTTGAGTATCTACTTACAGACTTTCAGTAACTGATAAACAATTAAATATTTTTTCAATTTAAAATCCAATTTTTATGAAGTTAACCAACAGAACTTTTGTTCTAACGGCAATGCTAGCCGCATCGATCAGTCTTTTTTATGCATGTTCTAAAAGCGCAACAGGAACCGTTGCTCCTGTATCAAGGGTTTCTGCTACAAGCTCAAGTAATCTCGATCTTGACCCTACTACTATGTGTGGCATCGCACTTGAAGCTCCATTAACAGCAGGGCAAACAATTCCAGCAGGTTCAATCTCTATTCAAAATGATCCGAACAATGTGTATGTAACTTATAATACCAGTGGCGACTGGAAGTTATCAGAAGTTCATTTAAGCATTGACTGCAATACCAATGGAGATTGTACGCAGGCAAAGAGCTCTGATCTGGCACCTGGTAAATTTCCTTACAAAATGGTATTTAATGCTGGAACGGCCGGTCCTTGTGATCCTAGTACGGGTTTACCTACCAGTTACACTTTTGTTATATCCAGAGCTGAGTTAGGCACATGTACATGTTTTTGCGTTTATCCACACGCTGTTGTAGTAAGATGCGATGGTAGTTCTATAGCAGAAACACAAACAGCATGGGGTGGCAATGTTATGCAGATAACAAACGGTAAATGGTATGGTGGTACTAATTATTGCCTGCAGGAATGTGGCGATCTTGGAAAATAAAACCATTATCCTAAATAAAACAAAAACCTAATCAGTAAAACAAAGGGCGGCTTTTAAAAGCCGCCCTTTGTTTTAATTATCCATTAAAACAATTTCGTAAAAACTTAAAACCCGTTTTCTTTATATAAAAGAATCTACTTTTACCGGGTAATCCGTATGGTATGTTTTTCTGCCCTAAGCATTCAGCATAACGACTTCTGATTATTCAAGATCTAAACCCGTTATTCCAGCATTGTTTGGCAGTTGCATATCTATTAATTAATCATTAATCCGTTTAACTATGAAGCGAATTTTATCTTTCGCGGCAATATTATTTATTGCTGCAGTCTTTCTCCCTTCGAAATTATGCTTGTGATGGCGCGGCCAAAATTAAAGTAAAAGGAGGAACAGCACCCTACACAGTAGTTTGGAATGATGGCTATATAGGTGTTGCACGAAATGGTCTTTGTAAAGGAACATATACTGTAACAGCAACAGACGCAAACGGCTGTATTGTTGTATGCACGCTGAAAATAAAATGCGGCGCTGAAGGCACGCAAATAACAGCGGTTACTTCGTCATCCTTAATTACAAAAGATGATATAAGCGTTGCAGCATCTCCAAACCCCACAAAAGGATTAGTAAGACTTTCTGTAAGTGCTGCAAAAAGTGGTAGCGCTATTGTTAATGTGTACGATATGACCGGTAAAAAAATAAGCACAGAAAAATTTGCTGTAAACCCCGGAACCAATATAAAAAGTATTAATCTCAGCAAATATGCCAAAGGATTTTATAATGTGGAAATGATTGTAGGCAACGGAAAAAAATTGGTAAAAGTTATGGTTCAATAGATGTGTTTTCTTTTGATCTAAAACCGTCTCCTTAACGAGACGGTTTTTTTATTTTTGTTAGTATTATAATGCTGGTTGCATGAGAAGAAATTTTTTGGAGCCGGCATTTGTATTTCATGGCAGCTTTGATTGCGTCGCACACCTGGGTGGAGGGGAATCAAAATTAGCAACTAAAATATTTTGTAAATAAGAACAGCATGAGGTTTATTAACAAAATGATCTTTGTGTAGCTTGCGAATAGAAATATTGTTCACTATTTTAGGACGATACAGTTCCGAACGCACAAGTGAGTGACACAACCTGCGATGCCCAAAGCACAAGGGTTAGTAACCAAAAAATACTTATCGCTTTTAGTTACAAACATGCCTTGCAGCCGTACATTTGCTGCACATTATTCCACAACAAATTTTATTGTTATGACAAAAATTGCTGTAGCTAAAGGCGATGGTATTGGCCCGGAGATTATGGACGCGGTGTTAAAAATATTTGATGCCGCAAAAGTACCGCTGGAATATGAATTTGTGGATATGGGCAAATGGGTTTTTGACAAAGGTTACAGCAATGGGATGACACCGGATGCGCAACGCAGCATTGAAACATTGGGCATTTTATTTAAAGGTCCGATGGAAACCCCGAAAGGTAAAGGTGTAAAAAGCGTAAATGTTACGGCGCGTAAAACATGGAACACTTACGCCAACAAAAGAACCTTTCAAACATTGCATGGTGTAGATACTGTTTTTAGTAAAGCGGGTATTCCAATTGATATTACAGTTGTGCGTGAAAATATTGAAGACACTTATGGTGGCGTAGAGCACATGCTTACTCATGATGTGGCATTGAGCCGTCGCTTTATAACAAGACCCGGAAGTTTGCAATTGATAAAGTATGCGTTTGAAATGGCCAAGAAAAAACAGGCCAAACGCATTACCTGTGGGCACAAGGCAAACATTATGAAAATAACTGATGGTTTGTTTCTTGAAGTGTTTTATGAAGTTGCCAAAGATTATCCTGAACTTAAAGCAGATGATGTAATCGTTGATGACCTTTGTATGAAACTCGTTACAAGACCTGATTTATTTGATACGGTTGTATTAACCAATTTACAGGGTGATATTGTAAGTGATCTTTGTGCCGGATTGGTTGGCGGGCTTGGATTTGCCCCGTCTGCGAATATAGGCGATCATATTTGTATTTTTGAAGCAGTGCATGGTACAGCGCCTGATATCGCAGGGAAAAATATTGCAAATCCAACTGCATTATTATTAAGTGGTTTTGGAATGCTTCGTCACCTTGGGATGATGGAAAGTGCGGCGATTATAGAAAATGCTTTGTTATATACCCTGGAACAGGGAATCCATACAGGCGACTTTGGAAATAAATCAATCCCGTCTTTAAATACCACTGAGTTTGCGGAAGCAATTATTGGCAATTTTGGTAAAGTACCGGAACAGGGTGCCAAACCTTTATTGAAAGATCTGCCCACCACTCAAACATATTTTAAATTAGAGAAAAATCCGATGATGGAATCTGCAGATGTGGCTAATGAAAAAATTGTGGGCGTGGATTTCTTTATTGAAAGCAATGAACAACCCATTACTATAGCTAATAAATGTATGCGTCATGCCGGTGTTAAATTTAAGCTTATTAATATCAGTAACCGTGGCACACAGGTTTGGCCAACAGGTTCAGTTTATACAAACCTGGTAAACCAGTACAATGTACGTTTTGAAAGCATTGATGATTTTCCGCTGAACCAGCAGGATGTGCTAGGGCTGTACGTAAGCATGAGCGGCAACTTCAAAATATGCTCTTCGGAACTATTACTGATGCTGGGTGATAAAAAAGCATATAGCCTTGCACAGGGCCAATAATTATTTTATCTTAAGCAATCTTTTCACACGCACAGATATTTCTGCCGGCTTAAATGGTTTTGAAATATAATCATTGGCACCAAGTGTTAGCGCTTCCAACACAGTAGCTTCCTGGTCCATAGCAGAAAGTACAAGTATGGGTACTTTATTTCCGGAAGACCGCACCACACTTATGAGATCAAGGCCTGAAGTAAAAGGCATCAATATATCTGTAATAATAAGATCAGGCTTAAATGACTCCAGTGCTTCCAATGCTTCACGGCCATCCGTGTTTATACTCAGCGTATACCCTTCATTAGTAAGCTGCTGCTTTATAACTACCATCATCAGTGGGTCATCCTCTGCAATTAATATTTTCATGGGTTTTTGGTTTTTAAGGATATAGCTACATCATGGAAATAATTGTGTATTGGCATGAAATAACGAGTATTCAAATTATTTAGAAACAAGACTTTTACGTTTTGACTTTATTTTAACCAGATACATGGCTTCAATTCTACTATTTTTGTCGGCGCTGGTCAAAATCCGGAAACAAATTTAATTATCAAAAGCTGCATAATGAAGAAAATATTGCTGGCAATATTAGGTGTGGGTATTTTTACGCTTGCAAACGCTCAAATAAAAGACACGTCTGCAATAAAAGATTTGGAAAAAGCAAAGGAAAAACCTAAAACAGACTGGAAAAAACTTGATCTGAGCAATAGGGCCAATGATCATTTTATGATCCAGTTTGGATATGATGGATGGTCAAATGCTCCGGATTCCGCTAACCCAGGTGGCTTTTCAAGACATTTCAATTTCTATTTTATGCTTGACAAGCCTTTCAAAGCCAACCCTCATTATAGTGTTGGTATAGGAGCCGGGTTTGCCAGCAGCAATATTTTCTTTAGCAATACTTATATAGACCTCAAGTCTACAACTTCTACCACACTGCCTTTTAAAAATGTATCTGCTACAGATCATTTTAAGCATTATAAACTTACTACTACCTGGATTGAAGCACCTTTGGAATTCCGCTATGCATCAAACCCGGTAACACCAGATAAGGGTTGGAAAGCAGCTTTGGGTTTGAAATTCGGGCTTATGCTTAAAGCATACACTAAAGGGAAAGACCTGCAAAATGCTTCCGGCACTTCTTTATATGGCAAATCATATGCACAAAAAGAATATGATAAAAAATTCTTTAATACCAGTCGTGTAGCTGCTACAGCAAGGATAGGTATGGGTAATTTTTCGTTAGATGGTTCCTATAGTTTAACGGGATTGCTAAAATCAGCATCCGGATCTTCTACCAATCCATACTCAATAGGACTAACGATAAGTGGCTTATAAATTCAGTTAATGCTATAAAATATTAGACAGCTAATCGGCTGTCTTTTTTATTGAATGTTAGTACCGGTAAAGCAACTTGCATTTAAATGGTGCCAGCTTTCTGTATCTTGTAGCATCTTCGTTGCGTCGCATTACGTTCATCTGTTGAATATTTATTCATCTTTTTGATTTTAGATTAATAGAAATAGAATACAAATCATTTTTTAATAAAGGCATTTATAATTGAATTTCTTTTAATGTGGAAAACATTGCATCAAGTTGAATAATACTACAGAACGATGAATGTAATGCGACGCAACCGTGGCTAAATAGCTGTACTGGCTTATGTTACCTTAGATATATGATTTTAGAGAGTAGTCATTTTTAAAAAACCACGAAGGGTTTACAAGAATATATTCCGATGCTTTAAAACAAATTAAAATGGTGTGGGGACAGGACTTATTAAGACATGTGGATTTATTTTTTTTAAAAAAAATGTTCACGATGAATAGATAAAATCTTAGATTGCACACAGATAACCGACACACCCAGGGTTATCTTTTTTATTTTTAACCGTACCAAAATATCCTACTAAACTTCAATGGATTTAGTAGTAATGAAAACGCAATGACCCTCATTCAAGAACAAGAACTAATCGGGTTCTGGGATTGGGAAATTTCATCACGAAAAAAGTATCTCAGCCCTGTAATCAAAAACATGCTGGGATATGAAGATCACGAAATTTCCGATGATCCGGATACCTGGATAAACCTGATTCTGAAAGAAGATCAGCCTACTGTGATTAATTCTTATCAGAAACATGTTTCTTCAAAAGGAGCTTACCCTTATGAAGTACGTGCCCGCTTCAGGCACAAGAACGGCAGCATAGTACATGTACTTTCCAAAGGAAAAATAACAGAATGGGATTATATGGGCAATCCTGTGCGCATGATTGGTTATGACACAGATATAACAGGCATCGTTAAAGATTATACTGTACTGGAAGAACATCATGAACAGTATAAAACTGTAATCGATATTATGAACGCCGGTATATGGTCTTATGATATTTATCAGGGGAAACAATATTGGTCTGACAATTTTTACAACGCCATAGGTTATAATGCGGGAGAGATTGCGCCAACTTATTTTAACCTCTTGCATGTACTTACACACCCGGAAGATAATAGCAGGCTTGTAAAAGCAATTGATGACCACATAAAGCATAAGATACCTTACTCGCTTGATGTCAGACTACAAAATAAAGACGGCGTATACAACTGGTTTGAAACCTCAGGAAAGGTTTCTTATAATGAAGAAAATCAACCATCTAAAATAACGGGTTTTATAGTTAAACGAAAAGAGCGTGTTGAAACGGCCCCTGTATTGGAAAATATTGCTGCTGCGTCACCTGTTCAATTGCCTTCGGGAGAATTTGAATACGACCTTAACCGTGCAAGGTTCACTTTCTCTAATGAAGTATTGGAAATACTCGAATTGGGAGTGGAAGCACCTCTAAAGTTTGAGCCGATAAATAATATGTTTACAGATACTTCGCAGGAGGCTTTCCAGGAAGGATTTAATAAAGCAGTATATGCAAGAGAGCAATATGAAATAATTCTCACCTGTACTACACCAAGAGGTAATATCAAAACTTTGCGGGAAAAAGCCGGCCCTGTAATTGATAGCACAGGTAAGGTTGTGGCTTTAAAAGGTATTATCGAAGAGCTCAATAGCAGAAAAGCAACAGAATCTGAATTAGCGGGTTCCGTTTCAAACCAGGTGGGTGAGCAAAACAAAAGGTTACTGAATTTTGCACATATTGCTTCGCATAACCTTAGAAGTCATGCAAGCAACCTGCAAATGATATTGCAGGTATTAAGTACTACGCAGAATGAAGAAGAGCGCAAATTCTGTCTCGATTCATTGCAGAAAATTTCTACATCGCTTTCAAAAAGTATTAGTAACCTAAATGACCTTATGGCTGTAGAAACAGAGTTAAATATTTCAAGGGTGCCTATCTCATTTAAAGAAGTACTTAATAATGTGACAGGCACATTATCTCAACAGATTAATGATACAAAAGCAACTATTGAATCTGATTTTAGTAAATGCCCGATCATTGATTATGTACCCGCTTATATTGAAAGTATCATACTGAACCTTGTATCCAATGCTATTAAATACCGCAGCCCGCAGAGAACACCGCATGTAGTTTTACGATCCTATATGGACAACGGTAAAACCATGCTCACTATTAAGGATAACGGAATGGGCATAGACCTTACCAAGCATAGAGATAAACTTTTCCGTATGCACCAGACATTCCATAATCATCCGGATTCAAGAGGCATTGGTTTGTTGATTACGAAGAACCAGATAGAAGCTATGGGCGGCACTATTAATGTAGAAAGTGAGCCAGGAACAGGTACAACCTTTACAATTAAATTCTAAGATGATGTCAACAAACAGCAGGCAGGTCAGATCCTGCCTTATTGACGATGATTTTATCCACCAGTTTGGAATGAAAAGGATGATACAACGATATCAGCCATCGGAAGGAGTTATTGAGTTTTCAAATGGTCTTGATGCCATTAATTTTTTTAAAACACCACATTCAGATAGTGAAATTCCTGAACTGATCTTTTTAGATATTAACATGCCGGTTATGAATGGCTGGGAGTTTATGGATGAATTTGTAAAGATCAGGTCGACCATTCAAAAGAAAATAGACATTTATATTTTAAGTTCATCAACAGACAGCCAGGATATTCAAAAAGCAAAATCAAATCCTGAAATAACAGATTACATTGTAAAACCACTTACGCCAGATCTCCTCAAAAATATTTTCCTTTCCGAAAAGGAAAAAGAACAAATTCATTAAAAAAGGACGTTAGTACCAGCGTCCTTTTTTTATATCTATCGTGAGACATATTCATCTGCTATTTGTAACGCTTCACTGATAATAGAAAGACCTTCATCTATTTCTTCTTTTGAAATACATAATGGTGGGGCGATAAAAATGTAGTTCCATCTTACAAAAGTGTACATACCCAGCTCTTTTAATTTTGCTGCTACTTTATTCATGATGGTCATTTGATCAGGCTTTGCATTGAATGGCGCCATCGGTTCTTTTGTTGCTCTGTTCTTTACCAATTCAATGCAACCAAGCAATCCTGTATTCCTGAAATCTCCAATGCTTGGATGTTTTGCCATTAATTTTTCTACTTCCGCTTCAATATATTTTCCCATTGTTTCTGCATTCTCTATCAGGTTATCTTCTTCATATATATTCAACACTTCCAATGCAGCAGCGCAGCACGTGGCATGTGCTGAATAAGTAAGTCCCAGCCACAATACATTATCATCAAAATGAGCAGCTATCTTATCACTTACTATTAGCGCACCAAAAGGCAAATAGCCCGATGTCAACCCTTTCGCTGTTGCGATTATATCAGGCACTACACCATGTGTGTCAATACCAAACCAGTTGCCCGTTCTGCCAAGCCCACTCATTACTTCATCTGCTATCAGCAGAATATTATATTTATCACACAGTGCTCTTACCTTTTGCAAATAATCAGCAGGATATTTTATACAACCTGATGAACCGCTCTCTCCTTCCATTAGCAATGCAGCAATATTTTCCGGGCCTTCAAATTGTATCACTCTTTCAATATGGCTTACACACTCTCTTGAACAACTTGTTATCTCTTTGCCCCATGGACAACGATAGCAATAAGGATCTTCCACATGAATTACATTCGGCATTTGTTGCGCATCGCTTGCCAGTTTACGTGGATCACCGCCCGCAGTCATAGCGCCATAACTTGCTCCATGAAAAGCCCGGTAACGTGCAATGATCTTATGTTTGCCTGTATACAATCTCGCCATTTTAATGGCATTCTCAATAGCTTCTGCCCCACCAATCGTGAACAACGTTTTGGTAAGATTACCCGGACTGATCTCTGCAATCTTCTTCCCCAGATCGCCACGCACTTTAGTGGCACATGCAGGCGTAACATAACTTACTTGCTGCATTTGCTTTACCACCGCATCTGTTACACGCTGATCTCCATGACCAATATTTACATTCATCAAACCGGAAGAAAAATCTATATAACGTTTGCCATCATAATCGTACAGGTAAACACCTTTTGCATACTTAACTGCAATCGGGCTAAGCCCTTTTTGTTTACTCCATGAAAACAAAGTATAATCAAGATTATTCTTTATGATCTCCTGTGCTTCAGAAATAGAAATTGTTTGCGGCATAAAATGTATGTTGAATATTCAATTATAAATGTAGACGAAATTTTTATTATCCCAACTTCACAATTGCTATTATACTTTTGTTGCGTCGCACTCTTTAGCATTATAAGCATTGCTGAGCAAAGATCAAAGCGTACAAGAGTGCGACGCAACCAATGCTTAATCATTGATTCAAAAGCCCGGTACCAAAAAAATATTATCCTGTAAAATATACGGAATAGATACAAGTTGTATATTGAGGCCCATGTATTCGAAGCTGCCATTACTATTACTGTTGTTCATTTCATTACGATCATTTTGCCAGCAAGCAGAAATATTTAAACCAGATTCCATAAAAAAAGAATTGAATGCTGTAGAAATAAAAAGCACCTTACATGTCGATGGTATATTGAATGAACCCGAATGGAACCTTGCAAAACCATCTCCTGATTTTATACAGATTGAACCTTACCAGGGTCAATTGTCAAATTTTAGAACTGATGTAAAAGTTTTATACAACCAGCTGTATTTATACCTTGGAATTTTTTCACATGATTCACTCGGCAGAAAAGCAATTCGTGCTACAGATTTTAAAAGAGATTTTGACTACCGCCAGCATGATCTTATAAATTTTTCGTTTGATGGATTCAACGATAAGCGCAATGCCATGTGTTTTGCAGTTAATGCTTATGGTGTACAGCGCGATTACCTGAGTTTTGATGATCTTTATTTTGACGAGAACTGGGATGGTCTTTGGCGTGTACGTGCTACAAGAACTGATTCTGGCTGGTATGCAGAAATCGCCATTCCATGGCAAACGCTTCGTTACCCCAGAACAAAAGACAGTATTCAGAATTGGGGAATGAATGTTTATAGGAACAGGCGGCTTACAAACGAGATATCAGCGTTCTCACCTTTTCCACGGGTATTCAGTAATTCAAGAATGGAGTATGCAGGTGTACTTAAAGATTTGCAACCACCGCCACCAAAGCCTAATATTCGTATTCAGCCATATGTGCTTAGTTCATTTGATCATTATAAAAATTTTGATGAGTCTGTAAAACCAAATCAAACAAAAACAAAGATTGGTGGCGATATAAAATGGGCTGTCAATACAAACGCAGTGCTCGATCTTACCGTTAACACAGATTTTGCACAGGCAGATGCAGATCTGCAGGTAAATAATGCAACAAGATTCTCTGTATTCTTTCCTGAGAAGCGTCAATTCTTTTTAGAGAATGCTTCGTTATTTAGCCCGGCTATTCAGCAAGCCGGTGATGGCTCCGGTGGCTTTATGCATATACAACCTTTCTTTAGCAGAACGATTGGATTGGATACGCTCGGTAATCCTATACCAATCGTTGCCGGTGGAAGATTTGTGAACCGTTCTTCAAAAAGAAATTATGGAGCAATTGTTATGCGCCAGGAAGAAACAAACAACAGCCCTGCAACGAATTATTTTGTGGGCAGATATTCTCAAAATTTTGGCCAGCAAAATCGCATTGGCATTTTATCAAGCATAAAAAATACTCCGTCAGGTTCAAATATTGAAAGTACAATTGATGGATTCTTTCGTTTGGGAGAATCACAATCTCTGAATACAATTCTTACACACACAATCTCTACAAATGCCAATCAGCAGGGGTTTGCAGGCTTTGCACAATATTATAATTCTACCAATCACTATAAATTCTGGTGGACACAATCTGTTGTTACAAAAAATTTCGATCCTGAAATGGGTTTTGTATCACGCAAAGATGTTATTGGTACCACACCTGGTATGAACTGGTATTATCGCGGAAAATTATTACCCTTTAAAAAAATATTACGTGCCTACGAACCGGGCTTTCTTCCCGAATTTTACTGGCAGACATCTACCGGAAAATTTATTGAACGAAGTTTATACTTCTGGCCCGTGTGGCTGAACTTTCAAAACGGTGCATATTTGGGATATTCAATTACACCTGTCTTTCAACGATTAACAGAACCATTTCAACCGCTTGGCATAACAATCAATCCAGGCGATTATAATTATTTCCAAAATGAAATAATTTTTACAAGCGATCCTTCGAAGGTGCTGAGTATTGCGGGTGATTACAAATGGGGAACCTACTTTAACGGGAAACTAAATGCCAGTGACTGGAAATTACAGTTTGCGCCTATTCCGCACATTTCTTTGCTTGCAGAATTTAACCGAAATCATTTTATAGATGTTGGTGAGCCAAAAACCAATTCAACAATTGATCTCTACATTATACAAGGTCGCTTTGCATTGAATCCACGCATGCAGCTGATTGGGTTCTATCAAAAAAATTCACTCGATAATTCTGATAGCTACAACATTCGTTTTTCATGGGAATATTCTCCGCTGTCTTACATTTATTTTATTTACAATCATGGAAGCCTTACAGATCTTCAACATGTAAAGCAATCAGAAGATCATGTAATATTTAAAGTAAGTTATTTGAAACAGTTTTGATTTTTTTTGTACCCGGCTTTTGTATTTCATGGCATCAACTGTTGCGTCGCACTCTTGTACGTTCTGTTCAATATTATACCGAACGCACAAGTGAGTGACACAACAACCGATGCCACCTGCACTGCAGTTTGTAACAAAAAATTCTTCACTAATAATCTGCTACACGAATCGGATCTGCAGGTTGATGCACTTCTTTATGTGGAGGCAGATCTTTCATAATAATTTCTATTGCTTTTTCTAATTGCGCATCATGACCATTGAGTAAATCTTTTGGATAATTTTCTACTTCAACATCCGGCGCAACACCTGTTTGTTCAATGATCCATTTTTCATCTGTACTAAAGATGCCTATGTTTGGCGATGTTATATAACCGCCATCCATTAAGCCGGGATTGCCGGCATTGCCGACAAGAATTCCAAACGTAGTTGTACCAACAAGTTTGCCTACCCCTTTTGCACGAAACATATATGGCATAAGGTCTCCGCCGGATAGTGCATGTGAATTGGTAAGCATAACTTTTGGTCCGTTGATGACAGCATTTGGAATTGAGAAAGGTTTGTTATCGCGCTGATTGGAATACATAACCGTTTTGCGTGCAAGCAGGTCAACAATATAATCAGCAGCATAACCACCCATGTTATTGCGGTCATCTGCAATTACTGCATCTTTATTTAACTGAGTGAAAAAATAACGATTCGTGAAATCGTAACCGCCATCAGCAGTGTTTGGCAAATACACATAAGCAATTCTTCCGCCGCTTAGTGAATCAACAATACGTCGGTTTTCTTCTACGCGGTCCATGAACCGCAAACCGCTTTCAGATGGCACAGGCACTACAATAAAATCTTTTGCACTTTTCATCGATGCAGAATCATTCACTGTAATTCTTGTTTGCTTTCCTGCTGTATTTTGAAAGAGACTGTACACATTTATTTTTGCATCAAGCGGAATGCCATTTACGGCAAGCAAATATTGACCTTGCTTTACATCAATACCGGGCTGTGTAAGCGGCGCAGTAAGATTGGGGTTCCAGTTAAGACCTGAATATATTTTTTTAAACTTATAATATCCACTTACGATTTCATAATCTGCGCCAAGCAAACCAACGCTAACGCTTTTTGTTTTAGGAAAATCTCCACCACCAACAAACACATGACCCAGCACAAGTTCACCTAACATTTGCCTGATCACATATTCCAGGTCGCTTCTGTGTGCGAGGTATGGAAGAAATATCGAGTATTTCTTTTTCAATGCTTCGAGGTTTGCACCATTAGCATTCTTTACATAGAGAAAATCTCTTTCAATGCGCCAAACTTCATTGTACATCTGTGCCCATTCTTTTTCAGGATCTACATATACTTTTATAGCGGCAGTATTCAACGCACCATCGCCAACATTGGCTTTATTAGTTGTAACAATTCCATACGAACCATTAGCTATATAAAGCATTTTCTTCCCATCATTACTTACTATATAATAATTTATGCCGCTCATTACCACATCTGATTTTCTTTTTTCAATATCATAACCATTTAATGTTGCAGTCGGCACATGATAATCCTGCGTTAGATAATACAACTGACCATCAACAAGAGCGCTTAATGCATAAATATTTTTCGCTGGAATTGGTAATGTTTCTATACGTTGCTGAATATTATCAAGATCAATTACAACAGCTGATTCTTTTGAAGAATCTGTTTTGTCTGCAGGTTTGTCTTTTTTATTTTTTTTACTATCATCAGTAGTTGCTGGTTTTTCTGCTGTAGCAGCTACTGTTTCTTCATCGCTTTGGGGTTTTAGTATGGATGGATTCTTTTTTGATAGAACAATAGCGTAGATATTGCTTCTTGTTTCATGATCATAGCTCGTTAGATCAAGCCATGCTTCGCCCGGGCCATAATTTGTACTTGCAGTAAAGAAAATATATTTACCATCTTTACTGAATACAGGAAAGTTTGCTTCGCTCATTGCATCTGTTAACTGGTATTTCTTTTTATCAGCAATATTGTATAGGAAGATGGCTCCAAAATGGTTGTCAACGCGATTATTATACGTTATCCATTTTGAATCGGTAGACCAGCAGTAACTTATTTGTGGGGCTCCGGGAGTGTACCAGTCTTTATCAATTTCAACAGGCTTCTTTTCTGTAATATCAATGATAAATAATTTTCTTTGTTTGTCTGTGTATGCAATCTTTTTGCTGTCAGGGCTCCACACAGGATGAAAATAAAAACCAATACTATCAAGCTTTATCGTTACAGCATCTTTCTCTCCTTTCTGATCTTTCAGTTTCAAAGTATACTCACCACTTTCATCACTGAAGTATGCGATCCATTTTCCATCGGGGCTCCATGCAGGATCTCTTTCGTTGGCATTTGTTGTGTTGGTAATATTTCTTACATCGCCTTTGTCAAGTGGTACAGTAAATATTTCACCACGCACTTCCATTAACGCTCTTAATCCTGTTGGAGAAATATTTACATTCGTAATGCTGCCATCAGCATCTGCAAAGTATGAACGTTTTGATATCATGTCTTCCTGTATTGTCACAGGCACATGTGTAACCTGGTCGGTAGACGGGTTTAGTAAAAATATTTTCCCCGCCTGCTCAAACGCCAATTCACTTCCGTTTGAATAAAGTGTTTTTACATCAAAATCTTTTAGCGATGTAACCTGCGACACAGCTTTTGTTTGCACATTGTATTTATAAACATTCACGTAATGATTATCGCGATCGCTTAAAAAATAGATCGTGTTATTGTCTGTCCATACAGGTCTGCTGCTGTTTGAATTTGCAGCGGCAATTTCTTCTATATCATGTGTTGAATTATTAAAGATCCAGATGCGCAGTTTATCTCCACCACGATACAATCTAAAGTTCGCCCATTCATTTACATCAACAGAACGTATATAGGCAGTATATTTTCCATCAGGTGAAACACTACCCTGGCTTGCTTCAGGCATAGGCAACATTTGTTCTATGCCAGTAGTAATACTTACTTCAAAAAGCTGCAGGTTAAAGTTGTGCCATACGGATCTTGAAGAAGAAAAAACAATTTTATCGTTGCCATCCCAACTGCGCACTTCATCCGGTGAAGGATGATACGTTAATCTTTTTGGTGTACCACCGCTTGCAGCAACAATATATACGTCTTCATTTCCATCGTAGTTTCCGTTAAATGCAATCCACTTTCCATCGGGCGAAAGCATTGGGTTACTTTCAACGCCGGGATTTACAGTGATCCTTTGCGGATGTGACCCATCGCGGTCTGTTGTCCACACATCTCCGCCATAGGCAAATGCAATTTTGTTATTACTTACAGACGGCGAACGCAGCAACAGGGTTTCCTGCGCAGCGGCGCTTATGCCTGCGCATACAAAGAGAATAAGCAGTTTGTACATATAGTATTATTTGAAAGTTGGTATGAAAAGGTCAGATAATAAATATAATAAAATATTTTTTGAACCCGGCAGAAGAATAAGCATTGAGCTTTCGTTGCGTCGCACACTTGTGCGTTCCATTTTTTGCTTAACAATGAACAAACCTTTGAAGTGAGTGACACAACAGGTGATGCCATAAAATACTAAAGCCGACAAACAAAAATTATTCACAATTGACAATTCCCCATTCACGACATTAGCTCATCCAATTCGTTCCAGCTTCAGGATTCCATTTGATCGTTGATTTTTTCAACCTGGTAAAAAATTCAATTGAACTTTTCCCTGTGATATCACCACTGCCGAATTTACTTTCATTCCAACCACCAAAAGAAAAAGGTTCACGCGGTACAGGCACACCAACATTTACGCCGATCATTCCTGCACTTGCTTTGTCAATTACAAACCTTGCGTAACTACCGTTTTGTGTGAATACACTTGCAGCATTGCCATAAGGATTGTTATTCTCAATCGCAACAGCTTCTTCCAAACTATTTGTACGCATTATGCTGATAACAGGACCAAATATCTCTTCTTTTGCAACAGACATTTCGGGTTTTACAAAATCAATTACAGTAGGACCAACATAAGTGCCATTCTCTTTTCCTTCAACAGTTGCACCGCGGCCATCCACTAAAATCTTTGCTCCTTGCTGTTCTGCTTCTGTAATGTATTGTTCAATTCTTTCTTTTGATTGCTTGCTAATGACAGCACCAAGATTTTTTCCCGGCACTACTTTCTTTGCTTCCTCGCAAATTTTATTGATGATGTGGTCAACATCGCCAACTGCTACCATTGCAGATGCTGCCATACAGCGCTGACCCGCACAACCACTCATGGATGCAGTAATATTTTGTGCGGTCATTTCAGGTTTGGCATCAGGTAAAACAATGAGGTGATTTTTTGCACCACCCAATGCAAGACATTGTTTAAAGTTATATGTAGCCGTTTGATAAACGATCTTCGCAACCTTAGTTGAACCAACGAATGTAACGGCTTCAATATCCGGATGGGCACAAATTGCAGTTGCAATTTCGCTATTACCATTTACTATATTGAAAACGCCATCTGGCAGGCCTGCTTCTTTTAACAAAGTTGCAATACGTGTCAATGTCAATGGGACTTTTTCTGATGGTTTTATGATCATGCAATTGCCAAGTGCGATTGCGTTAGGGATGGTCCAATTGGGAACCATTGCAGGGAAATTAAACGGAACGATGGATGCTACAACGCCAAGCGGAATACGCTCTGTTCTGCATTCTATACCTTTACTCACTTCTAATAATTCGCCTGTTACTAATTGGGGTAATGAACAGGCAAACTCCGTGAGCTCAATGCATTTTTCTATTTCAGCAACAGATTCACCAATGGTCTTCCCATTTTCTTCGCTGATCAATGCAGCAAGCTCATCCAGGTTTTTTTCGAGTAAATATTTGTAACGAAAGAACACCTGTACTCTTTCTTTGATGGGCGTTTTGCTCCATTTTGGAAATGCTTCTTTGGCTGCTTTAACTGCTTTGTTTAAATCGTCGGAAGACGACAAAGGAACAGTTGATAAACGTGTTCCATCTAAGGGAGAAATAACATCTAATGTTTTATCGGTTGTGGCATCAACAAATTTTCCGTTGATATAATTTTGAACGGGATTGTATTTCATAAATTTTTCCTCATGCAGAATGGCAGGAGAAATTAAAGTTATGGAATTGCTGCAAAGATTTGTAACAGTACAAGAGTGCGACGCAACAAAAGTTTAATACCGGTAATACAGCAGGTTAAAAAAAATTACTTACCCAGCAAATGATCAATGGCGTTATGATAATTTTCAAAAGTAAAGCTGCTCATTATTTTTTTCATGTTGGCAGCAATTTGTTCATTGCATAAATTTCCAATACTGCCTTCGTGTGTGTGATTGACATTGGTGGAGTAAGTATAGTTGCCTGCTTCGATATCTAAGCCAATTTTTTTGTAAGCGTCGCGGAAAGGTGTGCCTTGCAAAACAAGTTTGTTCACTTCTTCTACACTAAAGAGGAATTTATATTTATCGTCTTCGAGAATATTTTCTTTTACCTCCATATTGCTTAGCATAAGTCCAGCCATATCTATGCAATTGCGCAATGTTTCAAATGCAGGAAATAAATGTTCTTTTAGCAATTGAAGATCCCGGTGATAGCCGGATGGAAGATTGGTGGTCATCATCATGATCTCATTTGGCAACGCTTTGATGCGGTTGCAATGAGAACGGATCAATTCAAAAACATCAGGATTTTTTTTGTGCGGCATAATGCTGCTGCCTGTTGTAAGCTGTGTGGGAAAACTTACAAAACTAAAATTCTGATTAAGGAACAAACAAGCATCCATGCTAAGTTTGCTCAACGTATCTGCAATGTTTGATAATGCATATGCAACAATTCTTTCTGCTTTACCGCGACCCATTTGTGCGTAAACAACATTATAATTTAAATCTGCAAAGCCAAGTAATTTTGTTGTAAGTGTTCTGTTAATGGGGAATGAAGAACCATAGCCAGCAGCAGAACCTAATGGGTTTTTATTTACAATATCGAAGGCAGCTTTTAGCGTTATTGTATCATCAACCAAACTTTCTGCATAAGCGCCAAACCACAAACCGAATGATGATGGCATTGCCAATTGCAAATGCGTGTATCCTGGTAATAAATGCGTTTTGAATTTTTCGCTTTGCGTAATGAGTAAGTCAAAAAATGATTGAACAGATTGTACTGTTTTTTCCAATTCGCTTCTTAGAAACAATTTTACATCTACTAAAACCTGGTCGTTACGGCTGCGTGCAGAATGTATTTTTTTACCAACGTCGCCAAGCTTTTCAGTGAGCAAAAATTCAACCTGCGAGTGAACGTCCTCAATATTATCGTGAATTTTAAATGTTGAGTCTTGCGTAGATTTATAAATTTCTCTTAGTTCTTTTGTAAGTAACTCAGCTTCATCAATTGTAAGCAAGCCAACTGTTGCAAGCATTTTTGCATGGGCAATATTTCCAAGCACATCAAATGGTGCAAGTAATAAATCAAACTCACGGTCTTTGCCAACAGTGAATTGTTCCACTTCTTTTAATGATGCTGTATTTTTTGCCCAGAGTTTCATGTTCATTTTATTTATTGCCTCGTTGCTGAAATACTTGTTGCTGTGCAAGTGTGCGACGCAACGAAGTTTAATAGTTACTCTTCTGCCCGGCACATAATGCTACAATAATATTTTATCAAGCAGTTTTATATACAAATTAATTCCGTTTCTTATTTCATCAACATAAATAAATTCATCTGCTGTGTGGCTGCGTGCACTATCGCCGGGACCCATTTTCAATGTAGGAAAATTCATTAATGCTTTATCACTTGTTGTGGGCGAACCATAATATGATCTCCCCAGTTCAATGCCAGCTTTAATGAGCGGATGATCCAATGCAATAGAAGTGGAACGCAATCGTGAACTGCGTGGCTGAACATCGCAACTAACATTGCTTTTGATAATGCCGAGCACTTCCTCAAAAGTATACAACTCATTAACGCGAACATCAACCGTAAACTTACATTCATGTGGAACTACGTTGTGTTGTGAGCCTGCATTGATAATGGTTACACTCATCTTCATCGGTCCGAGCAAATCAGAAACTTTATCATACTTATATGTTCTGAACCATTCAATATCTTTTAATGCTTTGTAAATAGCATTCTCACCTTCTTCCCTTGCCGCATGACCAGCTCTGCCATGCGTGATACAATCCAGCACCAGCAAGCCTTTTTCGGCAACAGCCATATTCATTAATGTTGGTTCCCCAACAATTCCAAAATCAATTTTAGGTAATCGCGGCAACAAAATTTCAATACCGTTATGCCCGGAAATTTCTTCTTCAGCACTTGCAGCAATAAGAAGATTGTATTTTAAATTTTCCTGTTTGTAATAATGAATAAATGTTGCGATCAATGAAACCAAACAACCGCCTGCATCATTGCTTCCCAAACCATAAAGCTTTCCATCTTTTTCGATTGGCGTAAATGGATCGAGTGTATATGCTTTATTTGGCTTAACTGTATCGTGGTGTGAGTTGAGAACAATCGTAGGCTTGCTTTCATCAAAAAATTTATTCTTCGCCCAGATATTATTGAGATAACTATAAGTAGTAATTCCTTTTGAATCGAGAAAATTATCAATGATCTCTGCCGTGTTATCTTCTTCTTTTGAAAATGAAGGTGTGCTAATGAGCTTTTTTAAAAGGTCGATTGCAGCCTCCATTAAATCTCCCCCGGTGGGAGAGACCTTCGAACCATCCTGATAAGTATTATCTATGTACATAAAACGAGCTTTCTTTAAGCCCCTCCACCGGAGGGGTTTGGGGAGGCTATGATACTTGTACCTGATTGTTGTTGTATTAATTCCTGCAGTTCTTCCGCTTTGCCAATTATTACACGATGAACACCTTTGTTCAATGCTGCAAAAGCATTTTCAAGCTTAGGTATCATACCTGCAAAAATTACATTCTGTTGTTTTAGTTCTGTGTATGATGAAGGTGTGATAGAAGCTATAACCGTGTTGTCATCATTTGCATCCATCAAAACACCTGCTTTCTCAAAAGAATAAATTAAATGTACTTCATACAATGCACTCATGGCTTGCGCTATTTCCTGTGCAATAGTATCTGCATTAGTATTTAGTAACTGACCTTCTTTGTTATGTGTGATCGGCGCTAATACTACATCTGCATTTTGATCTAATAAACTTCTCAGTAAAGAAGTGTTTACAGCATCTACATCACCCACAAAGCCATAATCAATAGTTGCATGTTTGCGTTTGTGTGATTGTATCACATTACCATCGGCGCCGCATAGACCAAGTGCATTGCTGCCGCGTGATTGTAATTGTGCAACTATATTTTTGTTGATGTATCCTGCATACACCATCGTAACGATCTTCAAAGTTTCTGCATCTGTTATTCTTCTGCCATCAATCATTTGTTGTTCAACTCCTAATTGCGCGGCAAGTTTTGTAGCAAGCTTTCCTCCCCCATGGATCAATATTTTCTTTCCTTCTACTGCAACAAATGATGATAAGAACATTTGAAGTTTTACATCATCATCTATTATATTGCCGCCAATCTTTATAACATATAAAGCCCCCTTCCGGCTTCCCCCTGTGGGGGAAGAGTTTGTAACCTCTTCCAAATTATTCGACTTTGCCATAGCATTAAGATGTATATTAAAGTCTCCCCAACGGGGGAGATTTAGAGGGTGCGCAGTATTTCACTTATCACAGACTGCGCCGCCCAAACACGGTTTCCTGCCTGCTGCGTAACAATACTGTTAACGCTATCTAATACTTCATCACTCAATTCTACATTTCTTCTTACAGGTAAACAATGCATCACTTTTGCATTATTGGTAAGTTTCAGTTTTTCTTCTGTAAGCATCCAGCGCGGATCATTCTCGTAGATCTTTCCGTAATCTTTATACGTGCTCCAATTCTTCACATACACAAAGTCTGCATCTTTCAAAGCTTCATCCTGGTTAAGAATGATGGTCGCACCTTTTGTAAACTGTTCACTCAATTCATAATCTTCCGGATGGGTAATAACGAAATCCGCTTCGCCCCATGCATTGATCCATTGCGCAAAACTATTGGCAACGCATTGCGGTAATGCTTTTACATGCGGCGCCCAGGTGAGAACAATTTTTGGTTTTGATTTTTGATTTTTGATTTTTGACTTTTGTAATTCCTCTGTGATGGTAACAATGTCCGTTAATGATTGCAATGGATGTAGTGTTGCACTTTCTAAACTAATCACCGGCACGCCGCAATATTTTATGAACTGAGAAATATACAATTCACTGTAATCGTCTTCACGGTTTTTCAATGAAGGAAACGTTCTTATACAAAGTATATCAAAATAACTTCCGAGTATTGGTGCAGCATCTTTAATATGCTCTACTGAACTGCCACTCATGATAGCGCCCTCTTCAAATTCCAGCGCCCAGCCTTCTTTATCTACGTTGAAAACAATAGCTTCCATGCCGAGATTGCTTGCAGCTACCTGTGTGCTCAAACGTGTACGCAGACTGGGATTCAGAAACAGCAACCCAATGCGTTTATCCGCACCAAGTGTTCTGTCTTTAAACGGGTCTGCTTTATACATCAATGCTTTTTCTACCAATGCATTAATGTTTTTTACATCATGAACGGAAATAAATTGTTTCACTTCTGCTGATATATTTATTTATGTACAAAGCTGCATTGCTACTATTAAACTTTTGTTGTGTCACTCTCTTTTGCGTTCTGTTCATTATTGAACTGAACGATGAAAGGATTGCGACGCAACAAACGATGCCATGAAATACAGAAGCTAGTATCAAAACAATTCTTCTATGCTTCTACTTCTTTCGCTGCTTTCATTTCGGCGATCGCTTCTTTCAACGTATCTAAAAATTCATCTACCTGTTTTCTTGAAATATTCATTGCGGGCAATAAACGGATAACATTTGGTTTTGCTTCGCCGGTGAAGATAAAATGATCATTAAATAATTTTTTGCGCAGGTCTTTTATTTCTTCAGGCACATCAAAGCCGATCATCATGCCGCGACCACGAATATTTTGAATGCCATCAATTGCCTTGAGCCGGTTGAATAAATATTGTCCGCGTTGTTTGGCAACATCAATGAGTTTTTCTTCTTCGATAACTTCAAGCACAGCCAATGCCGCAGCGCATGCAAGATGATTGCCACCGAACGTAGTGCCCAATATTCCATGCTTTGCCTTAATGTGCGGAGCAATAAGAATACCACCAACAGGAAAACCATTGCCCATGCCTTTTGCCATGGTGTAGATGTCTGCATTTACACCGGCATAGTCATGCGAGAAAAATTTACCGCTGCGACCATAACCGCATTGCACACTGTCTGCAATATAAACCGCACCATATTCATCACACAAACTGCGGATGAGTTGTAAAAAACTTTCCGTTGCAACGTTGATGCCGCCAACGCCTTGTATGCCTTCGATGATAACAGCAGCAACACTGGTTCCATTTTTTTGGAAATATGTTTTGAGTGCAGCTTCATCATTGAAAGGAAGAAAATCAACATTGTCTGTTTCATTAACAGGCGCAACGATCTTTGGGTTATCTGTTGCTGCAACAGCTAAAGATGTTCTGCCGTGAAATGCTTTTTCAAAAGCAACAATCTTTTTTCTACCTGTATGAAAAGATGCAAGTTTTAATGCATTTTCATTTGCTTCTGCACCACTGTTTACAAGGAAGAGTTGATAATCTTCTTTACCACTGATCTTGCCAAGCTTTTCTGCCAGTTCTTTTTGAATAGGTATGTGTACAGAGTTTGAGTAGAAAGCAATCTTGTGCAACTGATCCTCAATTCTTTTTACCCAGTGAGGATGTGTATGACCAATACTAATTACAGCATGACCACCATACATATCAAGATACTGCGCACCATTTTCATCCCATACATAAGAGCCTTGCGCTTTTGTAATGGTGATGTCATTCAAAGGATATACATCAAATAATTTCATTGTAATTGATTTAAAAATAATTTGCTTTAAGATGAAGACCAGCTGTTTCATCAAGACCAAACATTAAGTTCATATTCTGAACAGCCTGTCCTGATGCGCCTTTCAGAAGATTGTCTATTGCAGAGTGAACCACTAATTTTGTTCCTGCTTTTTCTAATTGTATCACACATTTATTAGTATTAACCACTTGTTTTAAAAAGATGGCATCATCGCTGATAATTGTAAAATGATGACCTGAATAAAAATCTTTATAAAGTTTTTTTATTTCTTCCAGCGATAAGTCGCAATGTAATGTGGAACTGATAAAAATACCCCTGGTAAAATCACCACGCCATGGAACGAAGCTTAAATCTATATTGCTGCCAGATTGTAGCTGCAATAATGACTGCCCGATCTCTGCGAGATGTTGATGCGTTAATGTTTTATAAGCCTGAATATTATTTGCTCTCCAGCTAAAATGAGAAGTGGTTGCTAATCCTTGACCGGCACCAGTAGAACCCGTAATGCCTGTCGTATAAATTTCTTCAAGTAAACCGGCTTTTGCCAAAGGCAATAAACCAAGTTGTATTGCTGTTGCAAAGCAACCAGGGTTCGCAATATTTTGTGCAGATTGAATTTGTTCCTTATTCAATTCTGGTAAGCCGTAAACAAAATATCTTGTTATAATATCTTCTCCATTTGCCTTGACTGGTCCATGATAAAATGCATTTGAGGAAAGTCTGAAGTCATTAGACAGATCAATAACCTTTATGTTCGCGGCAATTATATTTGACTCTAAAAATTTTCTTGCTTCACCATGACCTGTGCAGAGAAACAACACATCAATGTCCTCACTTAATTCGCTTGTAAAAAGAATGCCTGTTTCTCCAATAAGATCCTGATGAACTTTGTGCAAAGGATTGCCGCTGTTGCTTTTGCTGTGTACAAAACTTATTTCTGCATGTGGATGGTGAAGCAGCAACCTTATTAATTCTCCGCCGGTATAACCAGCGCCGCCAACTATGCCTACTTTAATTTTTTTCATGCTAAACACAATTAAACCTGTCTTTATTAGTGCTGGGTTGAGAACTTAAAATGAATTCTATGTCCTCTGCTGTATTATTTATAATGCGGTGTTTTTTTCCTGCCTCTATGTGAAAGCCCTGCTGAGTATAAACTGTATAGCTCTCATTTTCTACCTCAAAGGTGGCAATTCCTTTTAGTATAAAAAAGAATTGCTGCGCCTTTTCATGATAATGTAATGCCTCCGATGTCTGAGCAGGCATGCGTTCCTGTTTTACTGAAAGCGCATTTGTATCAACCAATACCCAGCCATCACAATCATTTCCCCATTTGTAGTGATATAAAGAATTATGTTTACTTACTGCACTCATTAATGAGTAATTATTTATTTTTATAAGCCGATCTTGAGAACTGCTATCATCGTCCCTTGCGTCGCACTCTTGTACTGACGAATTGGTTTCCACTTTTATTTATCAGCAGCATTCTTTATTAAATGATACATGGCTGTTTGATTACCGAATATTTTACTAAAGCCTCTTACATCTTCACCACTCCAGCCGCTGTTCATTTCCCCGTATTTACCAAACTTGCTACTCATCAGATCATACTTACTTTCTATACCGATGATTTGAAAACGATAAGGCTGTAATTGTACAAACACATCGCCCGTTACATTTTGCTGAGAGCTTTGCAAGAATGCTTCTATATCTCTCATAACAGGATCAAGTATCTGACCTTCATGCAACCAATTGCCATAGAAGTTGGCAATAGTATCTTTCCAGCTAAGCTGCCATTTGGTAAGCACGTGTTTTTCCAACGCATGATGTGCTTTTAAAATAACCATTGGCGCAGCTGCTTCAAAACCAACACGTCCTTTTATACCAATGATCGTATCACCAACATGTATATCTCTGCCGATGCCATAAGCGCCTGCAATGGTTTGTAAATATTGTATCGCTTCGCTTGAATGGGAAAATGTTTTATCATTAATTGCAGTCAGTTCACCTTTTTCAAAATGCAGTTTTACTTCTTCGCTTTCATGCTTTGTTACCTGTGTAGGCCATGCAGATTCGGGTAACAAACCTTTTGAGTTTAATGTTTCTCTTCCGCCAACACTCGTGCCCCACAAACCTTTATTAATAGAGTAAGCTGCTTTTTCAAAATTCATTTCAATACCTTTCTCTTTCAGATAAGCTATTTCCTGTTCACGACTCAATTTCAAATCACGGATTGGAGTAATGATCTCAACAGTTGGAATCATGATATGAAATACCATATCAAAACGTACCTGGTCATTACCTGCACCTGTACTGCCGTGTGCTACGGCATCTGCATTGAGTTTTTGTACATGCTCTGCAATATGTAGTGCCTGCACTAAACGCTCAGCACTTACACTTAAAGGGTATGTGTTGTTCTTTAAAACATTGCCAAACACCAGGTATTTTATAATTCGATCGTAATAACCTTTTACTGCATCAACTGTAGTATGTGTTTTTACACCAAGTTTATATGCGTGTTCTTCTATTTTTTTTAATTCTGATGCATCAAAGCCACCTGTGTTTACAATTACACTGTGTACTTCATAGCCTTTTTCTTCGGTTAAGTATTTTACACAGTAAGTGGTGTCGAGACCGCCGCTAAAACCTAATACAACTTTCTTCATGTCTTATTTTTTGTGGTCAACTTTATTCTTTATTTACTTTTTGTCTTGACTCAAAAAGTAGCAAAAAAGTCAAGAAGAAATGATATACAACACATTTCTTCATTCGCAGTGATTAAGCTTTTGTAACATCTGTGACTTCAACTTTTTATCTTTAATCAGCAGCGATATTTTTTCTTTAATTGCTTCATAGCGATAAGAACGTACAAGAGTGCGACGCAACGGAAGCTTAATGCTTATTCAAAAGTAAGGCTCAAAATTCTTCTTCTAATACCCAAAGAAATAATGCATCAGTGATTTCGGTTTTGATGCGCCTCCGTTTATGTTCTTTTCTTTCTTGCCAAACACCAGTTGCTTGATGTGCATCAAACGCTCATACACTTTACTCTTCTTTTCAAACTCCTGAGTTGTTTCTTCTGGTGTGTAATGATCTGCAGGATCGTACAACATTGCAGTACACATGCAATTCTTACGCTCTTTGCTCATGAGAATATCATAGTTAACACAGCTCTTGCAGCCTGCCCAGAATTTTTCATCCTGCGTAAGCTCGCTGTAAGTAACGGGCTCATAACCGAGCTCACTGTTGATCTTCATTACAGCAAGACCTGTAGTCAATCCAAATATTTTTGCGTTTGGATATTTTTCTCTTGAAAGATTGAAGATCCTTCTCTTGATCTGCTTTGCCACACCACTCTTTCTAAATTCCGGAGCTACAATAAGTCCACTGTTGGCAACATATTCACCTTCCCATGTTTCTATATAACAAAAGCCTACCCATGTACCATCGTTAAGATGTGCAATCACGGCTTTGCCTTCGTTCATTTTATTGGCAATATATTCGGGGCTGCGCTTTGCAATGCCGGTGCCACGGGCTTTTGCGGAAGCTTCCATTTCGGTAGTAATCGTTTCTGCGTAGTGTACGTCGCCACTATTGGCTACACGTACGTTTATATTTTGTTCCACTGTTGTAAATACTGATGATTAGGAGATAATGATACACGAATGCTTTTTACGTAAAGCGTCTGTTTTGTGTATGAGATTCCGGTATGCTGTGGGAATATCAGATACGAGGTCGTCGTACCGGTCGGAAGCAGAAAGGGTTTGGCAAATTAACAACACCCATCATTGCAGGATGGAAAGATAAAAGGCTACTATGTGTTGTGTTCTGTTTCAATTTCAGTTCAGCATAAAATTGTGATCTAAAAATTTTGAGGACGTAAAGTTAATGATGTTTGAATAAAATGGGGATAATTAATTTAAATTTTAAGTTAACGTTGGTTAGCATGATATATGTGCCGTGCTTACGTACACCTATTGTTCATTTGTTGCGTCGCACTCTTGTACGTACTGTCCTTCGCTCATCAATGAACAGAACTATGAAGTGAGTGACACAACGAAGATGCCATGAAATGCTGCAGCCCGTATAATAAAAATTGCAACATTCATTAATAATAAAAATAAAATAACAGATACATTAATAAAACCAAAAGCCGGTAAAACAAAAATTAGTTATTCAAGCATAAACTCCTGGTGTAATGCAGGCACTATAACTTCCTTAAAACCTTTCTTTAATAAACGTTGCTGAAAATCGAGTTGCACGTCATACTCGCCATGCACAATAAATAGCTGGCGAACCGTAGCGGGAACCTGGCATGCAAGAAACTGGCTGAGGTCATCATAATCTCCATGTGCACTCATGCTGCGCATACTGCCAACCTCGGCTTGTACCTTATAATACTCGGCAAATATTTTTACTTCTTTAGCACCATTCATTAAACGGCCACCAAGCGAATTGGGCTCGCAATATCCAACCAATAAAATAGTGTTGCGGCTATCGTTTATATTATTGGCGATATGATGTTTTATGCGGCCTGCATCTGCCATGCCACTTGCAGAGATAATAATACAGGGTTCAGGAAGATCATTAAGCCGTTTACTTTCATCAACTGTTTTTATAAAAGTGAGTTCATCAAAACTAAAAGGATCGTAATCTGTCTTCAATAATTTTTGCAGCCTGCTGTTGTAATTTTCAGGATGACTTCTTACTATATCTGTAGCTTCTTTGCTAAGTGGACTATCTACATATACTTTTATTTTTGGCAACCTGCCTTCATTGCTTAATTGATTAAGGAAATACAACAACTCCTGCGTTCTGCCTACACTAAAAGACGGAATAATAAGTTTGCCTTTTTTCTGTACACATGTTTTATCTATCCACTCGTATAATTTATCAGAAGAGTTGAAAATATTTTCGTGCAAACTATTACCGTAAGTGCTTTCAATAATAATGTAATCTGTCTGCGGAAATACATCCGGTGAACGAAGTATCACATCCCTGTATCTTCCAACATCTCCACTAAAACTTATTTGTGTTGTGTTGCCATTTTCGTTTATACGTACATGTACAGCAGCGCTGCCAATAATGTGGCCTGCATCTGTATATAAAACTTCAATGCCGGGTTCAATTGTAAACCACGATCCATATTGCACTTCATTTAATAATGGAAGCACGGCGGTTACATCATCGGGTGTATACAATGGTTCATAGGGCGGCAAACCTTGTTTAGCTCTTTTCTTGTTGATAAATTTCGTATCGTCTCTTTGTATTTCTGCAGAATCTTCCAGTAAGATTGCAGCAAGATCTTTAGTGGCTGGCGTGCAAAATATTTTTCCGTTAAAGCCTTCTTTCACCAGTTTTGGAATAAGGCCTGAATGATCGATATGTGCATGTGATAATAAAAGATAGTTCACTTCTTTTGCATCGAAACCAAGGGTTGCATTAAGAGCATCTGTTTCTCTGCCCATGCCCTGGAACATGCCACAATCAAATAATATTTTCCTTCCATTATGGAGCGTTAATAAATGCTTTGAACCCGTAACTGTTTGTGCAGCGCCATGAAATGCAAGCTTCATAGAATGATCGTTGATGATTTATTAAAGGTAATGGTAACACTCAATTTATCATAATTATTAAATACTACATAATTGGTTTAAAAACTTTTGAAGCAGGTTTATTCAATGAAGAAAAAATTTATTTTCATGTAAAACAAAAATGGTAACTTAATAGGATAAAAGCTTGCATTATGAAAGAAGATACTATTTCCCGCATTGCGGTAGTTATTCTAGCGATTATTCTGGCAATTTTTGGAGTTTATCATTTAATGTATCCGGGTAACATGATAACTTTTATCCCTTCATTTTTACCCGGCGGAATTATTTGGGTATACATAACAGGAATAGCCCTTATACTTGCAGCAATTGCTTTTATAGCTCATAAAATGGTAAAGCTTGCAGGTTATCTTTTAGCCTTATTGCTGATCATAATTGTGCTTACCTTTCATCTGCCCAATTATCTAAATGCCGGAGACCCGGATTTAAAAACTTCTTCTTTTATTGATATTCTGCAGAATCTGGCAATGGCTGCATTTGCAATGTATATTGCCAGTAATGCAAAGAAGATCTGACATCTTTTTCCTTCTGTAAATACTTTGATCAAAACATCATAGATATATTTCTATGGTATGTTAAGTATTTATTTGTGTCGTCATCTTTTGTTGTTAATAGCATCGTTCCTTGCGTCGCACACTTGAGCTGTAAACATAAATAGGGCTTTTACTATTGCAATTTCAGCACTTTTATTTTGCAGAATGCATGTTATTGTTTTATGGTTTTAACTTTGAAGCTCCATGTACAATATATCTCAGCAACAATTTCTCCGGCTTCATTTCTACCTGTAGACTGGCAGGCAATAGTTCTTCCTTCTCCAGTTGCAATTGCATCGTCTATTAACGCAGTGATAGCTGTTCCATTTAAACAGGTAAACAAAATTTTACCTGTTGCTTTTTTATAAAAAACTGCTTCCGTTTTTATTACCAGCATACTTACTGCCGGGTTTCGTTTATAAATATTTGCCATACACAAAACACCTGTGCTCATTTCTGCAGCCATTGTTAATACGGCAAAATATACAGACCCGAAAGGATTTTTATTAAACCATTTCTGCTTTACAGCTACAGCAGCTTTTGTTTCATTAAAGAACTCAATTCTGAGACCAGCAAAGAATGCTGCCGGTAATTTGTTTAGCATAAACAAACGAAACTTAAAAGGACTGATGATTTGCTTTCTGAAGAGATGGAATTGCGGATTCACGAAATTGATTTATGTAAGTAAAGCCTTTTGTGTAATAAAATTGTGATGATGTATTTATATGTAGAGTTACTGACTTAAAGTACAAGAGTGCGACGTAACATAAGCTTAATATTTGTACTAAAGCCGGTCTGCCAAAAACTATCTCTTGTCTATTTCCACCACACAGGCTACCGCCACCTTATTTGCAGCTTCTGTCTTAAAACTTATGGTTCCATCAGAAGTATTACTGAAATTAACACCGGTGATTGCATACTGGCTTACTGCAGTATTTATAGCTTGTGCAAAACCGTTGCTACGCTTATTATTGACAGCATCATTAAAAGCAAAAACATTTAATGAATCTTTACTTACTACTACTGCCATGTAATCTTTATTGCCAATACTATCTGCCATCATGCTCATGCCACGCGGAAACAAACGGTAGCCTGTAATGCCACAATAAGGAGAAAATTTTGTGCGTGTAGGATCGGTTTTCATGGGATAAGGAAACAGCACATAGCTGCTGCCATCTGTTTCCATTCCGAGAACATATACATAACATGAACTTGAATTTTTAACTTCTATCTTAAACTGGGTGCCTTTTATAATGGGATCAGTGGTCTCGAAAATATTATTGTTCCTCAACTTAAGCGATATATATTGTTTTGTTTTGTTCTCAACCAGGCCAATACTACATTCCAGATCTTTGGCGTCAGCACTTCCGCTTTTAGGCATAGGATTTAATCCATAAGCCTCTTTGGTAAAATGTTTGAAGTCATTGTAGCGCACCCATCCCACACCATTTTGTCCCCATTCGCTGCCCCAGCTATTTAAGATTTGAAACGCGCCACCTTCTTTACGATCGTCATAACCAATTACACACATTGCATGTCCGCCAAACCCCATCATAGAATAATCGTCATCTGTTGGATGCCATACTTCCTGGCCTATCATATCCTGCATAAAACTGCCTCCTACCATCATTCCAATTACAACTGGCACATCTTTAGCAAGGTGCTGTTTGATTGCATAGAGATCAAGGTTATTTACACTTTCTCCACTAGTGAGTCTTGTAAAGCCCAACATACGATATTGCGAAGCTTCATTTTTTAACTGCGGGGATGGCTGTCTGCTGCAATCCGTTTCATCGTATGGAAATTGATCAAGTGGTACAGCACCGACCTTGGTCATATTTTCCATTGCCCGGATAATATAACTTCCCTGGCATCCATCGAGGCCTATCTGGTTATATAAAAATGAAGGGCTAAAAGCTTTTTGATCAGGATTTTCACCTGTAGAACTTGCCTCAAGAATTGTTCTTGCTCCATATGCACTACTCCATGCTACACAGCTTCCTTGCTGACCCTGGTTGCCTGGATGTGGCGCAAACTTTAATAAAGAAACCGCTTCGGGTAAATTATTTTTACTCTCATCAAGACCCTCATATACTTGCGCCTTATCAAATTCTTTTGGGTCTAATATGCCGCCGGTAGAAAATACAGAGGACGCTTGTTGTGTCAGACCGGTACACCCTCCTTTAAAGTAGAGAAAGCCACCTACAAGCAATACCAATACTAAACCAATCGGATTTTTTATTAATCCGAAAAGCAAAGGCAATAACTGGAATAAGCCTCCCCCGCCACCCGAAGTTCTCCTGCCACCGCCTCCGTTATCATTACCGCTGTTGTCAAACTGATCATTAGGATCATCGACCATTCGAATTGGCATAGCATCAATTTTTAGTTTTACTAATATAGTCCATATTTATATTCTGTAAGCTTCTATAGCTTTTGTTACGGCAGCAGGAATTAAAATATTCGTGCAAACTTTTCAGAGTAAATCTAAAATCAATCTCAAATAAATATTAAAAAAATAAATGTTTCATTTTTCGCAATGTTTTCGCTGAAAACATAAAAAAATATTATTTATTTCCACGTTTCATTGTAAATTTGTGGCTCAAAAAATGATTTTATCAAAATTCATTTACATCTTCTTTAATTTTATAAACAACTAACAACATGTCATTAGTAAAACTTGAGTACCTCTGGCTTGATGGTTATAAACCAACTCAAAGTCTCCGTAGCAAAACCAAGATTGAAAAAGATTTTAGTGGAAAATTAGAAGACTTACCTATGTGGTCTTTTGATGGATCATCTACAGAACAGGCACCGGGCGGCTCTTCTGACTGCTTGCTCAAACCTGTGTATGTTGTAAAAGACCCACAACGCAAAGATGCATATCTTGTAATGTGTGAAGTATTAAATGCAGATAAGACACCACACGTGTCTAACGGCAGAGCACTTATTGAAGACGATGATAATGATTTCTGGTTTGGTTTCGAACAGGAATATTTCCTTTGGGATACAGCAACAAATAAGCCTCTTGGCTTTCCTGCCGGCGGTTTCCCTGCTCCACAGGGACCCTATTACTGTTCAGTTGGCGCTTATAATGCATTCGGACGTGAGATTGTTGAAGAACATCTCGACGCAATTATAGAGGCTGGCTTAAATGTAGAAGGTATTAACGCAGAAGTTGCTGCAGGCCAGTGGGAATTCCAGATATTCTCCAAAGGTGCTAAACAGGCTGGTGACCAGATATGGATAGCTCGCTATCTTTTGGAAAGAATCGGTGAGAAATACGGAGTAGCTGTAAACTGGCATTGTAAACCTTTGGGTGCACTTGACTGGAACGGTTCAGGTATGCACGCTAACTTCTCCAACTCATTGTTGAGAACTGCTGGAAGCAAAGAGATTTTTGATAAAGTATGTGAAGCCTTCCGCCCTGTAGTTAAAGAGCATATTGAAGTATATGGTGCAGATAACCATTTACGCCTTACAGGCAAACATGAAACTGCAAGTATTCATGATTTCAGTTATGGTGTTTCTGACCGCGGTGCTTCTATCCGTATTCCTGTTGGCGTACCAGCTAACGGTTGGAAAGGCTACCTGGAAGATCGCCGTCCTAACTCTGCAGCAGATCCTTATAAAGTGGCAGCCCGCATTATTAAGACTGTTAAATCAGTTTCTTAGTACTGCACCAATTTCAAAATATAAAGGGCTGTCTTAAGACAGCCTTTTTTTATATTGAACTTAATTGTTGTAAAACTATTAGGCTGCTGTTGTGTCACTCACTTCAGGTTTCTGTTCATTGGTGAGCAAAAAAAAGAAGTACAAGAGTGCGACGCAACCAAAGCCTAATAATAGCGTAAAAGCCCGGTACATAAAAGCAAGAACAATATATTTTGTGGAGAGATTAAATTGCTGCTTCATCTAAAAATTATTTTCTTTGTTAATCTCAAAATAATATACATATGTCACTTCGTTTTCAGGCACTCAATAATCTTTTGAACAATACAGATGTAAGTGTAGAAAGTCCTTCAAAGATCACGGCAATATTTGGAGAGAATGTTTTTACATTAAAAACAGCACGTGAATATCTTAGTGACGAAGCTTTTAAAAGCCTTAATGCAAGTATAAAAGGAAGCAAAAAAATTGACCGTGCTGTAGCCAACCAGATCGCTAATGGTCTGCGTGCGTGGGCAGAAAAAAAGGGCGTTACACATTTTACCCACTGGTTTCAGCCGTTAACAGGTAGTACAGCCGAAAAGCACGATTCCTTTTTTACCATAAAAAGTGATGGTAATCCACTGGAAGAATTTGATGGAGCGGCATTAATTCAGCAGGAGCCTGATGCTTCCTCTTTTCCAAGTGGTGGTTTAAGGGCAACTTTTGAAGCACGTGGTTATACAGGCTGGGATCCGTCTTCGCCTGTTTTTATCATGGAAATTGGTCAGGGTAAAACACTTTGCATTCCAACGATCTTTGTATCGTATACAGGAGAGTCACTCGATTATAAAGCACCTTTATTAAAAGCTATTGAGGCTGTAAATAAGGCAGCAGTAGATGTTTGTAATTATTTTGACAAGAACGTGGCTAAGGTTACCCCTACACTTGGCTGGGAGCAGGAATATTTTGTAATTGATGAAGGTCTTGCCAATGCAAGACCGGATCTTGTTCAATGTGGACGGACTGTTTATGGTGCATCCCCTGCCAAGGGGCAACAGTTGGAAGATCATTATTTTGGTTCCATTCCTGAAAGGGTTTACACTTTTATGCGTGACTTTGAGCAGGAAGCTTATAAACTTGGTATTCCTTTACGCACAAGACATAATGAAGTGGCGCCGGCACAGTTTGAATGTGCCCCAATTTTTGAAGAAGTTAACCTTGCGGTTGATCATAATATTCTTTTGATGGACATAATGGAACGTGTGGCACGCAGGCATAAACTGAAAGTGTTATTCCATGAAAAACCATTTGCAGGTATTAATGGAAGTGGTAAACATAATAACTGGAGCATGGCTACAGACACAGGTGTAAATCTGCTTGCACCGGGAAAAACGCCGAAGACGAATTTAATGTTCCTCACATTTTTTGTAAACTCTATAAAAGCAGTACATGATTATGCAGATGTTTTAAGAGCGTCAATTGCTTCTGCAGGAAATGATTTTCGGCTTGGCGCTAATGAAGCGCCCCCTGCTATCATTTCGGTTTTCATTGGTGAATACCTTACCAAAGTTTTATACGATATAGAAACACGTGTAGGTGATAAATTTGATGAACAGGATGAAGCAATTCTCAAATTGGATCTTCATCGTAGTATCCCTGAATTAATGCTGGATAATACAGACCGAAACCGTACTTCACCTTTTGCGTTTACAGGCAATAAATTTGAGTTCCGCGCTGTGGGCTCTGCAGCCAATTGTGCCAACGCTATGATAGCATTGAACACCATTATGGCAGAAACATTGCGCACTTTTAAACAGGATGTAGATGCATTAATAGAGAAAGGAGAGAAGAAAGAAATTGCCATCATGCATATCATTCAGAAATATATTGTTGAAAGTAAAAAGGTGTTGTTTGAAGGCGACGGCTATAGCGAAGAATGGCATCATGAAGCAGAGCGGCGTGGGTTACCAAATGTGCCAACAACACCACTTGCGCTTGACGCAATGATCACTGAAAAAGCAAAACAACTTTTCGAATCAAATGATGTATACAATCACATTGAGTTAGAGGCCCGTCACGAAATTGAACTGGAAAAATATATTAAGAAGGTGCAGATAGAAGGAAGGATAATGGGCGATCTTGCATTGAATCACATCATTCCTTCGGCTATTGAATACATGAATAAACTTACCGCCAATATCAACAGTATAAAAGCAACAGGTTTACCGGAAAGTGCCTGCGCAAGCCAAATGGCCATACTAAAAGAAATGACAGAACGTGTGCAAACTGTTTATGAAAAAGTTCATGCCATGGTTGAGGCGCGCAAAGTTGTAAACAACATGGAAGATACACGAACCAAGGCAATTGCCTATTGCAGCCAGGTTAAAGAAGCATTCTTTGATGATATACGCTACCAGGTGGATAAACTGGAGCAACTTATTAATGATGAATTGTGGACACTACCCAAGTACCGCGAAATGTTATTGATGAGATAAATTGAAATGGATGTTTTATATATATGCCCCGCAGCTTTTATGCGGGGTTTTTATTTTTTTCAAAGTCATCACTAGCTCAACAAAGAAGCGAACGTAAAAGAGTGCGACGCAACAAATGCTTAATACCCGCACAAAGGCCCGGTAAAAAATCTTTATTTCTCCTGGTAAATTACATAACCTTTTACCCTCTACTTTTGTTGAACTATAAATCATTTGCATGAACAATAAAATTGTTGTGGCAATTACAGGAGCAAGCGGTGCTATTTATGCAAAACTGCTGATCGAAAAATTATTATCGCTAAAAGAGCAGTGGAGTGCATTAAGTGTTGTGATGAGCAACAACGCAAAAGAAGTTTGGAAAACAGAATTAGGAAATGAAGACTATAATAATTATGCAGTAAGTTATTTTGAAAAGCATGATTTTTCTGCACCATTTGCATCTGGTTCTGCAAAATATAATATTATGATCGTAGCGCCCTGCAGTATGGGCACGCTTGGCCGTATTGCCAATGGCATAAGCGATGATCTTGTAACACGTGCCGCAGATGTAATGTTGAAAGAAAGACGCAAACTGATACTAATGGTCAGAGATACGCCTTATAACCTTATTCATATAAAGAACATGGAATCGGTAACTGTGGCTGGTGGCATTATTTGCCCCGCAACGCCGTCCTTCTATCATAAGCCGAAGAGTATTGAAGATGTTTCACTCACCGTAGTTGATCGTGTGCTTGACCTTGCCGGCTTAGATATTGCAACCAACCGGTGGAACAGTTAATATATTAGTAAAGGCAATTATGAACCCAACTGTATTGCTGCCATGAAGCCAGGTTGCGTCGCACTCTTTTACTGCATTGCTAATAGCAACAAACAGCAATAATCAAAACTTATCCAAATAACAATATTCAACTTCTCATAAAGCCCATTATTTTTATCAGTTATCTTTAATAAATAATTCTGGCAACTTTTTCTTAAAGGTAAAAAGCTGCCCTCATTAAATAGCTCGTTGTAAATGGCGCTTAATCCTGTTGTTTTTAAAACCAGGGCATTAACAGCTCTTGTTTTTATATTGGTTATGGCATGTGGACTGTTTATTGATCAATGGTCCTTTTTTTTATTGTTTACATTTATTCATTTTGGTTGCTGGACTGAATACCAGAAGCTGGTTGGAATTATCGATCCGGATTATAAACAAATAATGGGCATTCACAGGTATGGTGTAATGCTGTTTGGCTGGGGCTTTATGATGTGGATGACGAACGACGCCTATCTTGTCGGCAACCTCCAACTCTCTGAAATAGGCTGGTGGCTAATGCTGATACTGGCATTTACCATGCCTGTTGCGGAAATAGTTTTGAGCAGGCATTTGAATCTTAAAAACATTGGTTATTCTTTGAGCGGTCTTGTTTATATTTCCTTGTGCTGGGGGCTAATGATGGATCTTAGATCTGAAGGCATATTAATATTCGGCAATCTTTTTACACTCGATCTTGGTTGGGTGTTACCCGTAGTAATGATTGCTGCAATATGGATAAATGATACAATGGCATACATGGTAGGATCAGTTATTGGTAAAACACCTTTTTCCTCCATCTCCCCCAAGAAAACATGGGAAGGAACATTGGGCGGTGCTATACTTGCTGTAGCAACAGTTACACTGCTTGGTTATTTTGCTTTTGGTATGACTGATTATATAACACTTATTGTTATCTCGGCTAGTGCTGCCATTGCAGGCACCACCGGTGACTTATTTGAAAGCAAACTAAAAAGAATGGCAGGTGTAAAAGACAGTGGCAATATAATGCCCGGTCATGGCGGTTTTCTTGATCGTTTTGATTCTTTATTATTTACTACGCCGGTTGTGTGGTTATACGTAAAATTATTTCTGTAAAATATTTATAGTCTACAGCTTTTTCGGTTGCAATATATTTTTTAGTACAAGAGTGCGACGCAACAAAAGTCTAATACATGCACACCGGTTGGGAACAAAAAAATCTTCCTGTTTTAATTATGCACTATTCACTATAGCCTGAGCAGCATTCACAGCTTTGCTGTATGTTTGTTTACAAACGAAATGTCATGGCATTTGATTCTATTGATACCATTCTTGATTTTCTTGAGCCGGTGAATAAACATTTGCTGAGTGATGATGAAGGGTATAAAGACACACAACTCGGAAATAATATTGCCGCATATGAAAACAATTTTCCTGATATAGAACATGCGGATCTTGTAATAGTAGGCTGCGATGAAAATCGTGGTGGTGGCGTGTTTCAGAAGAATTCAACATCGTCTGCCGACGCCGTGCGCAAAGAGTTGTATAAACTTTTTCAATGGCATAAAGAAGTGCATGTGGCTGATGCGGGTAATATAAAGCCCGGCGCAACTATGCAGGATACTTATGCTGCATTAAGAACTGTAGTTAGTGAGCTAATGAAACATGGTCGTAAAGTTTTGATCATTGGCGGCTCGCATGATCTTACATTGGCGCAGTATGATGTGTACGCAAAACAAAATAAGATCATTGAAGCTGTAGTTGTAGATGCAGCCATTGATCTTAATATGGACAGTGTATTACCTGCCGATAATTTTTTGATGCAGCTACTTACAAGTGAACCAAATTTTATACGTCATTACAATCATATCGGCTTTCAAAGTTATTTTGTACACCCGGGTATGTTGGAAACAATTGATAAACTGCGCTTCGATTGTTTCCGTGTAGGTAAAGTAAAAGAGAACATGGAAGATATGGAGCCTGTAGTACGCAATGCTGATTTGTTCTCTTTCGACATCAGCGCTATTCAGCATGCACATGCACCGGCCAATCATCTTACACCAAATGGTTTTACCGGCGAAGAAGCCTGCATGCTGATGCAATATGCAGGTATGAGCAACAATGTAAGTTCCATTGGCATTTATGGTTATAGAGAAGAGCTTGATACAAATGCGTTGACTGCAAAACAGATCAGCCACATGCTTTGGTATTTAATGGATGGCATTCTGAAAGGCAAGCAAGAAGCACGTTTAACAGAGCAACACAACTTCAACGAATTCCGCATTGCATTTGCAGAAGTGGAAACAACTTTTTTGCAAAGCAAAAAAACGGGTCGCTGGTGGGTGCAGCTACCTGAAGGAAATTATATAGCCTGCAGTCATCATGATTATATAATTGCTTCGCAAAATGATATTCCGGAAAGATGGTTAAGAGCTGTAGAAAGAGGATAGCCTTTTATAATACCAACTATAGGTTTTCATAGCATCGTTCCTTGCGTCGCAATCCTTTCATCTTTTGTACAAATAGCATCAAACAAAAAGTAACATGAAAAAATTTTGTTTGCATTTCTTTTTATCACAAAGACTAATTGCTGTTTTATATTTTATACTGCTTGCTTCCTGTTCTGTGCAAAGGCAAATAAATAAAACTGGAACTACAAACATTATTGATAATGCTGCAAATGAACTAATCAACTGTCAGGAATTATCAACGGCTCATGTAGGTATTGCTGTATACGATCCTTCAGAAAATAAATATCTCTGCAATTATCAAAGCGACAAATATTTTACACCTGCGAGTAATACCAAGATCATTACCTGCTATACTGCCATGAAATATTTGGGAGATAGTTTGGTAGGGTTGCGTGTAGATGATTGCCAGAATACTTTACTCTTATATCCAACCGGCGATCCTACTTTATTACACTCCGATTTTAAAACTAATCCTGTTGTGGATTTCCTAAAGGCCCAAACAAGTAAGCTTGTATATTTAAAAGGAAAATGGGAGGAAACTGCTTTAGGCCAAGGCTGGGCCTGGGATGATTACCAGGATTATTATTCAATGGAAAGAAGTGCTTTACCTGTTTACGGCAATGTTGTTACAGTGTATGGAAACAATGGCAGCGTTGCAATACAACCAGCTGCTTGTATAAAAAATTTCAGCAACTCTTATACGGACTCGGCTTTATTCATTAGCCATATAAAAAGAGCGCTGAATGCAAATGAATTCGTAGCTGATAAGTATAGCAAAGAAGAAAGCAATCCCTCAATACCTTTTATTGTAAGTGACTCATTAGTGTTGCAGATTCTCGCTGATACCATTCATAAAGAGATATACACATTATCTGATGGATGGCATGCTTTTCCGCCAATTGTTGCTTCTTATAAAATCCATTCCCAACCCACTGATTCGCTCCTCAAAATAATGATGCACCGCAGCGATAATTTCTATGCAGAACAAGCATTACTCATGGTGAGTGATCAAGAACTCAATGTAATGAGCGATGAAAAAATAATTGATACCTTATTAAAAACAGATTTCAAAAACATGCCTCAAAAGCCGCGTTGGGTAGATGGCAGCGGACTCAGCCGTTATAATAATTTTACGCCACAGGACTTTGTTTTCGTGTTGGATAAAATGCGCAAAGAGTTTTCATGGAATCGTATCACCAGTATTTTCCCAACAGGTGGCAGTGGAACAGATCTTACAGGAAAGGTCTATGCAAAGAGTGGCTCTATGAGCAACATAACTTGTTTAAGTGGTTATATAATTACCAATAAAAGAAAGACGCTGATATTCTCAGTACTCGTCAATAATAACATGAGTACAGCAACTATAATGAGAAAAAAAATAGATGCATTTTTGTCGTCTGTAATTAATGCGTATTAGTTCTCCCCCCACCCGGGGGAGTTTGAGGGGGCTTTATCTCCCAAACATCCTGTCCAAATAATCTTCTTTAAATTCTATATAAGTGGGGCTTCCTGTTGCAGTAACGTTGGCTGTAGTGCATTCAAACAATGCTTCTACCAAAGTTGTCATTTCTTTTTGTGTTAATTGCTGACCGGCTTTTATAGCCTGCTGTCTTGCCATACAGCGTACCAGCTTTTCACGCTTGCTGAATTTTATATCACTGCTAAAATGTTTGAACTGCTCTACCAACAATTCTATCGCATGCTTTTCATTGCCTTGTTGCACGTCTGCAGGCGTACCTTGAATAACAAATGCATTGTTGCCAAAAGGTTCTACTGTATAACCCAATGATTGCAGGTCGGGTATCAGATCATGCAATAATGCGGCATCCTGTGCACCTAACTCGACTGTTACGGGAAAGAGGCTTTGTTGTGTGGCCATTTTTTTTCCATGAATAGCTGCACTATAGCGTTCATACAAAATACGTTCATGTGCCAGTTGCTGGTGTACTAATAAGAAACCACTTTGTGTGGGAGCTATTATATAAGTGTTGTGCAATTGCAATAACAAAGCATCAGCTGCCAGTTTATTTTTACTGTTCGAAAGATTATCTGTGGATAGTTGACGGTCAATAGTAGATTGTATTTTCTCTGCGTCTCCATTCGTCATTGAAGAATCACGATTCACAAAAAAATCTTTCCAGTGCTTTAACTCGCTCCTTTCAGTTGGTTCTATAAAATGCGCCTGGTTCTTTTGTGTAAATGTTTTGAATAAAGAAGATGACGCTGCAACAGATTCCTGTTTGTCGCTTGTAAATGGTTTACTCACTGCATCTAATTGCTGTATCTCTGCATTCAATGAAAAATCAAGCGAAGGTGCAATGCTAAATTGTGCCAGTGCATGTTTTACTGCTGCCTGCACAAAAGCATAAATGATCTTTTCATCTTCAAACTTTATTTCCTGTTTTGTAGGATGTACATTAATATCAATTTGTGAAGGATCAAGATCTATGAACAAGACATACATTGGAAAACTATCCTTTGCGATCATCTCATCAAATGCACTCATCACCGCATGATTCAAATAAGCACTGCGGATGAAACGGTTGTTCACAAAGAAATACTGTTCTCCACGTGTTTTGCGGGCCGTATCGGGTTTGCCTACAAAACCGTAGATGTTCATGTAATCTGTTTCTTCTTTTATGTTTACCAGTTTGGCTGCATATTGATTGCCGAGTATCTGTGTTACACGTTGTTTCAATGTACCTGCTTCCAGGTGAAACACCTGCTGGCCATTACTGGTTAAAGAGAAAAATATATTCGGAAATGAAAGTGCCACACGAATAAACTCATCCACAATATGCCGCGTTTCTGCAGGATTACTTTTTAAAAAATTTCTTCTTGCAGGCACATTAAAGAAAACATTTTTCATAGAAATGCTGGTACCAATAGCTGCTGCACAAGGTTCCTGTTTTTTCACCGCACTGTTTTCAATTTCTATGTAAGTACCCAGCTCATCTTCTGCACGACGGGTCTTTAATTCCACCTGCGCCACCGCGGCAATAGATGCCAATGCCTCGCCACGAAAGCCCATGGTCTTTATATGAAACAGATCGTCAATTACTTTTATCTTACTGGTAGCATGGCGTTCAAAACTCATCCGTGCATCGGTTTCGCTCATTCCCTTGCCGTTATCAATAACCTGCACCAGCGCTTTGCCCGCATCATTTACGATCAGTTGAATATGCGTGGCACCCGCATCAACGGCGTTTTCAAGTAATTCTTTTACTGCACTGGCAGGGCGCTGTATCACCTCACCTGCCGCAATCTGGTTTGCAATATTATCGGGTAATAATTGTATGATATCCGCCACAGTAACGATCCTCAGAATTTTTTAGAACAGCAAAAATAACCTTATTGCCACTATTTGCCGAATGTGTGGAGAAGTGATCTTTATGAACCGGGCTGCACTGCAACCATTTGGCTTTCGTTGCGTCGCACTCTTGTACTGTTGGATTATATAGCGGCTTCGATTAAAGCGGAGTTGTGGTACGTGGGACAAGTAAGGCGAGGGGGCTAACGTTTGTATTTGCAATAAACCTACAAAATTTATTAATTACTAATAGCAATTCATTGTTGCCTATTTTTCCACCCGCACAAGTGAGTGACACAACAGCCGATGCCATGAAAAACTTCAGCCGGTTGCATAACATCCCTGAAAATAAAAGACCCGGCTGATAACCGGGTCTTTATAAAACTGATCTTTTAAATATTAATTATTTGGGCAGTTAAGGAAGCCATTGTCCACTTTGCCTTCATCATAATTTTCATTGATAGCTGTAGCAGCTACATTTATTTGATCTGGTGTATAATCAGTGCTGCAACCACCAAATACATCATTGGCAATTGCAAGGAATTCTCCAACGGTCATTCCCTGGAAATCACCACTGGCAATAACCATATCCGCAAGGTGTTGTGTGCCTGCACCAAAGTTTGGATCATAATTGTCAAAGCCAACACTCAAAGCAAGTGTAAGTAATTGCCCGCCGAGAACTGTGTTAGGTCCATCGTCTGTATAGTTTTGGGTAAGTACTGCTGGTGTGCTGCTGGAAGGCAGGTATGTTTGAACGGCACCAGAATTTGTCATTACCATAGTAAATCCACCTGAACAACCTACCGTTACACCGCCAGGAAACGCACCATCAAAGTTTGCGATCATGTATGCAGTTCCTGTTCCGTTACCCTGGTCATTACCATAGCCACCTTGTGTATAAGTGGTAAGCTGGCCGCATGGTGGCGGAGGACAATCCTGTTTGCAATATTCAACATAGGTTGACCATTTCTTTGTACCTGTTTTTGTGCTGCTTTGCAAAATAATAAATTGGGCATCTACCGGTTTGTGCGTAACAGGATCGCGTTTTAAAAGTTTTGCAAAAGCAGAAATATCAAAGCAGCTTTCATAATTAGAAAGTGGAATAGTATAAGTATAAGAACTCAATTCCGGTTTAAACTGGTTACTAAAATCCGGAGGGTATGGTCCCTTTGGCAATTTTGGCCAGGCAACATCATCTGTTGCGGCAGTTACATGCGCAAGTGTACCAATTACAAGAGAAGATTTCTGGATCTTGTAATCAGGATTGGTAACGTCAAAAGTTACAAAAAGATTTACATCGTCATTACTTACGGAAAGAGTACCATATTGCAGACCGTTACAGTCTGAAAGCGTGTAAACAATGGGCTCGCCACAAACACCGGCCACGGAATTATCATTTAATGCACCAGCACTTAAGGCTTGTGATTGCGGTTTGTTTAACTCTGTTTTACTGCAGCTAAAGGCAATTAGGGTAATGGCAAGCAACGCCACACCGATACGGATTGTTTTCATGTAATTGTGTTTTGATTATAAATTAGTTGGTTCTCTACAGGAGATTGCAGTTATGGCTTTGGATAGGATTTTGGGATTGAAATGTAGAGCAAGGTAATAAAAAAATATGTGCGTCAAAATAAAAAAGTAATTAAGTGAAATTATTTTAAAATAAAACGTAGGCAAACTGATTTTAAGTGCATTTCAAAACATTCAAAAATGATAATCATCATTTTTGCAGCAGGCACTTCTGGTACATAATCTTATATTTTTTATGAACAGGACATTTGCTTTTTATGGCAACTTCGTTGTGTCACTCACTTGTACTCGGGGAAGAAGAGGCAGCAAAGTAAAACGGCAAAAGCCAGAGCATTTTATCCCTGCCATGTTGCGCGTCACATGTGCCATGGCGAAGGCAATATAGGGAAAGACTGCTGATGAAATGCTAAATTCATTAAAGATCAAATAACTTTCGCAGAAACTTTTCTTTATACTCTTTGCCTTAATGCTTTGTTGCCTTTTATTTTTTTGTACAGGAGTGCGACGCAACAACCACCGCCATAGAAAACTTCAGCCAGGTACATTCAGAGAATTCTGCGGATAACATTTCTCTTACACATTAATCCATAAATTGTGCTTTAAAATTGTTGCTGATGAAAGGCTTTATGATATGCTTAAGTTTTATGTTATACGGCATTATTTCTTTTGCGCAAACTTCTTTTTACAGTGAAACATCCCAAGCAAAACACTGGGTTGACAGCGTGTACAAATCGCTCTCAAAAGAGCAACGCATTGCACAACTGATGGTGGTGCGCCTCAGCAGCCGCAACCCCGATGGCAGCGCTAAATTCTTTGATGATAAAGTAACGGAGCAAATAAAAAAATACAATATAGGCGCTATTTGTTTGTTTCAGGGAAACCCTGTGGTGCAGGCAACATTTGTAAATAATTTTCAGCGCATGGCTAAAACCCCATTGATGATCTGCATTGATGGTGAAACAGGTGTGGGCATGCGAATGTATGATAGTGTAATGAAATTTCCCGACCAGCTAACTATGGGTGCAGTGAATGATGCAGGCCTTATTTATAATGTGGGTAAAGCAATGGGTGAACAATGCAAGCGTGCAGGTATACAGGTTGATTATGCGCCGGTAGTTGATATTAATAACAATCCTGATAATCCCGTAATTGGTTACCGTTCTTTTGGGGAAGACAAATATAAAGTGGCGTTGTATGGAACAAAGATCATGCAGGGTTTGCAGGATGTGGGTGTAATGGCAACAGCCAAACATTTTCCCGGTCACGGAGATGTAAGTGTTGACTCGCATCTTGATCTGCCCGTGATCAATAAAACAAAAGAGCAATTAGATTCTTTGGAGTTGTATCCGTTTCGTCAATTATTTGAAGCAGGTGTAGGCAGTGTAATGATAGCACACCTGAGTATTCCTGCTATTGATTCAACAGCACATCAGCCTACTTCTTTGTCGAAGAATAATGTAACTGGTTTATTAAGAAATGAACTGGGCTTTAAAGGCATTTCATTTACAGATGCGCTGGAGATGCAGGGCGTGGCAAAATACTATCCTGCAGGCGAAGCGGGCTTTCAATCTATCATTGCAGGTAACGATATGTTGTGCTTGCCGGGAGATGTGCCGGGCACAATTAAAAGAATTCTTACTGCCATAAAAAAAGGTGAGCTTGATAAAAATGATATGGAAGCAAGAATAAAAAAAGTGTTGCTGGTGAAATATCATATGGGTTTAGCCAGTGCACCATGGGTAGATATTGACCACCTTACTGTTGATCTGAATAAAGATGTGCCTGCATTAAGAAAAGCGATCGCAGAAAATGCATTGACTGTTTTAAAATCGACACAGCCTGGTTTGTTGCCTTTGAATAAAACAGCAAGGATTGCTTATGTAGGCGTGGGCACGTACAAACCTAATGTACTCGCAACACTTTTGAAAGATAACTACAATGCAGATCTGTATTACTTCGATTACACAAAAGACAGTGATGCTGCAACATCGTTGGTTAATTCGTTGAAAGCAAAATATGATAAGGTTATTATTGGTGTGCATAATTTATCAAAGTATCCGGCAAAACAATTTGGATTAAGTAATGCAGCCATACAGCTGGTAAAGGATCTGCAGCAGGCTACACCTGCTGCTACCTTATTGTTTGGTAATCCTTATGCTGTGAAGTATCTGTGCACAGCAACAGATCTTGCGATATGTTATGAAGATGATGCGATCTTTCAGCAGGCAGCATTTGACTGGCTAAGTGCAAAGTTTATAGCAAAAGGAACACTGCCTGTAAGTGTTTGTAGTTTTAAGGCAGGCGATGGTAAATTAATTCTTGAAGACAATGCATTACCATTTACTACACCTGCTGCATTAAACATTAATGATGGTCTTTTATACAAAGTTGATTCTATTGCAAACGCAGGTATTTTTAATCGAGCTTATCCGGGTTGTGTAGTGCTTGCAGCAAAAGACGGCAAAGTGTTTTTTGATAAAGCCTATGGCTACATGACATACGATAGTACCGATCCCGTAAAAACAACCACCATTTTTGACCTGGCCTCTGTTACAAAAATTTCTGCAACCAATGTAAGTGTAATGAAGTTGTATGAAGATGGTTTGCTTGATATAAATAAAACATTGGGCGATTACCTGCCATGGGTTGCAAATACTGATAAAGCAAAACTTGTAATCAGCGATATCTTATTGCACCAGGCGGGTTTAAAAGCATTCATTCCTTTTTACGAAGAAACAATAGATACCGTTACCGGCCTTCAAAAACCGGGTTTCTATAAATCCATGCCCGATGACACATTCGATATTCGTGTTGCAGATACATTATATATGCGCCACGATTGGAGAGACACGATGTATGCACGCATATTACAAAGTCCTTTGACCAAAGAAGGCGCATACATTTACAGCGATAATGATTTTATATTCCTGGGAAAAGTTGTTGAACAAATAACAGGTAAAACTTTGGATACTTATGCAAAAGAAACTTTTTATGATCCCATGAACATGCGTACCACGGGCTTTCTTCCTGACCAATCATTCGAATTAAATAATATTGCCCCAACAGAAAGAGAAAGGAAATTTCGATTGCAACAATTGCGTGGTACCGTGCATGATCCCGGCTCAGCAATGTTTGGTGGCGTAGCAGGGCATGCGGGTTTGTTTAGCGATGCATATGATCTTGCTAAATTATACGAGATGTTATTAAATGGCGGCACATTCAATGGCAAGCAATATTTAAAGAAAGGAACGATTGATTTTTTTACGGCTTATCATAGCGAAATCAGTCGCCGCGGTTATGGTTTTGACAAACCTGAAAAGGATAACGCTACACGCGAAGAACCTTATCCCAGCAAACTCGCATCGCCGCAAACGTACGGCCACACAGGTTATACGGGTACATGTGTGTGGGTAGACCCTGCATATAATCTTGTATATATTTTTCTTTCAAACCGTGTGTATCCTGACGGCGGCGTTAATAAACGACTTGGGGAATTAAATATTCGTGGCGCTATACAGGATGTGTTTTATGAAGCAATAGGGCAAAAGAATAATTTATAATTTTTGGTTGCCGGCTGCAAAGCAAATGGCATCGCCGGTTGTGTCACTCACTTCAACGTTCTGAACATTGGTGAGCAAACAACAGAATGTAACCCCATAGTTTTGCTTCGGTACAATATTTATTTGTTGCATAAAGATATAGCGTACCAGTGAGTGACACAACCAAAGCTTCATAGTAGGAATACAGCTAAGTACGCAAAATAAAAAAGAGCATTCATGAGAATACTCTTTTTTATTTTGTAAAATACGATAAGTTAAAAATTAAAGGACAGTTTGGTGAACACTCTGCAACCATTGAAACCCATTTGTACAGAATCCCATGGTCCGCCGGATTCATTATCTCCGTACCACCATTTTGCTTTAGGGTTTACACCAAGATCAGGATGAACATTGAAAATGTTATCTGCGCCAACAAACATGGTTATGTTCTTGCTGATTTTATAAGACGCTGACACATCTGTTGTGATCTTATGATTATAGTTGAACACTTCGGGAACATAACCACTACCATCATCTGCAGGCACCTGCGGATTAATGCCTGAATAATTTGGATTATCGCCTGGAGGCGCTTCACCATCGCCAAATCCCATGAGCACAACCTTTCCAAAAGATGTGAATTGAACTTTAAAACCTAATGGCCCTGTTGCATAATCAATACCTAACGAAACTTTACTGCCCGGTGCAGATGCTTTCAGGAATGCTTCTTCACGATCGCTGTAAAAAGTTTTGCGGTTAAGTTCTGTACCATTTAGTGGGGCAGGCACATTTATCTTATCAATGTTTATGTGTTGAAAATTACCGGCCACTAAAAACCGTAAATTATTCTTTCCCCATTTATGCGTATAATCTACAACCAGATCAACACCATAGTTGGTTGTATTAACTGCATTGGCAAAGAATTGAGCAGTTGCTACATCAGGAGGAAACTGCGATGTGAATTCTTCAGGCAATGTTTCATCGTCTTTGCTAAATAATCCTGATAACACAACCCGGTCTTTCATTTTAACCAGGTAACCATCTACTGTTATAGTGAATTTTGGTGCAGGTCTAACTGTAAAGCCGAGACTTGCGTTTACTGATTTTTCCTGCTTTAATTCGGGTATACCTGCCGCTCTTGCAATATTGCTTGTGTTAGGTGCAATCAGGGATTGTACCAATGCACCGGTGCTGAAAGAAGTAAGCGTATTGCTGAAATGTATTTGAGCTAATGAAGGTGCTCTAAAACCTGTGCTTACAGAACCACGAATATTGAAGTTGTCCGTTATTTTGAAACGTGTAGCAAATTTCCCCGTAAGCACTGACCCGAAATCCGAATAATTTTCAAAACGCACAGCTCCATCTATCAGCCATTGTTTTGTAACATTCAATTCTGCATCTGCATACACGCCAATGTTAGAGCGGTTTGCAGTTACAGCATCCGTGTTGCTAAAGCCAGGAAAGCCTTGTGAACCTGATGCCGGTGTTCTGCTTTCATCTACATTGGGATAATATAGCGCATCGGGGTGGTAACCTTTATATGATTTTTCTTCGCCCGAAAATATCTCGTAATTTTCATACCTGAACTCTGCGCCTAAACCAAGGTTCATTCCCTGCGCTATGGTCTTGAAAGATTTGCTGAAATCAAGATTGGTTGCATTCTGCAGAAAGCTGAAACCTCCATCATCAAAATGTGTTTGAGAAGCATCTCCAATAATAGAAGCATTAAATGTTTTGTCTCCAAAATAGTGGAACTTGTTGTAGCCTGTGCTATTGCTCAGATCCCAGTTCCAGCCACTGACCATTGAACCTTTCATGCCTGCGGCAAAAGAAGCATCTGTAATATGTGTTTGAATATGCGGGTTGTAGTAAATGCTGCCATCCCCTGTAACATGCATGATAGATGGAACCATTATTATACTGCCATCTGCATTAACAGGGTATCGCTCTGGCTTGGCATCCCATGATCTTGTATAAGCAAAAGCATCCGATGATTTATAGTTGTAACCTGCGAAAGAATAAAACGAAGTTTTTCTTGTAGCACTTGTAGGTATTTCCATGTTGTACATTATACCGCCTGTGGTAAGAGACCCATCACCAAAAGCTCTTCTTCCATAGTTTACATCGGGCAAAGCATATTTATCTGTAGCAAAATCTTCTGATACAGGAGCAGCCCTGTATGTTTTGCCTTGTGTACGGTAAGCACCTGAATAATTGATAAACCCGCCATTCTTACCAATACCAACGCCGTGGTTTAATGCAACAGAAAATGTGTTTCCATCGAGTGCGCCTGCGCTGTAGTAATCATTGTTGGCGTTATACTTTCTGGAATTATTTTTTGTATCCCAATAACCGCTCCAACCTGCATCTATTGTAAGATGATTAATGTCTTTTTTCAAAACAATATTTATAACACCTGCAATGGCATCCGAACCATACTGGGCCGAAGCACCATCACGTAATATTTCAATACGGTCAACCTCTTCTTCAGGGAACCCGTTCATATCAACACCCGAGCCTGCACGTCCTCTTGTTCCAAACAAACCAACAAACGCTGTAGGATGTCTTCTCTTTCCATTGATGAGTACGAGTGTATGATCGGCACCTAAACCGCGTAATGTACCAATGTCAATATGGTCGGCACCATCAGCACCACTTTGTTTATTGTAGTTAAAAGAAGGAGCAGATACATTTAATATAGAGGTAAGATCCATTTTTGCTGTAGGCAATCCTGCCTGGTGAATATTTATAACATCAACCGGTACCGGCGATTCTGTTTTTATGCGGCCACCACTGCGCGTACCAACCGTTACTACCTGTCCAATATCTGCGATGGTAGAGGCCATACGGACATTTATGGCAGTTTGACTGCCAACAGTAATTTCCTGGTCTGCATAACCAATAAAGCTAAATACAAGAATATCTGTTGCAGCCGCTTTAATGCTAAATTCCCCCTGTTTGTTTGTTAGAGTTCCGGTTGAAGCGGATTTTACTTTTACGGCCACGCCTTCCAACGGAATACCCGAAGAGGCATCAGTAACTTTACCTGTAACAGTTTGAGCAAACGATGTTTGTATGCATAATAATAGCGTAAACGCCAGCAGCATTTTAATTATTCTCATAAAGTGTAGTTTGGTTCACCCGAATATAATGATAAAAACAGTTTAGTTAGTGTTTCATTTTCCCCAAAATCTACTGAATAAAGTTTTTGAAGAAATAATTGTTTAGCCCTGCTTTTAGTTTTTATTGCATCAGTTGTTGCGTCGCACACTTCAGGTTTCTGAACTTTGTTGAGCAATAAAAATTATTTTAAAATATCGTATTGCAGTTGTACAAGCCCGGTATCATATGTTTTGGAATCGGTAAGTGCAAGTTTTGTCCTGGCGCTAAGATCTTGAAACAATGGTTTACCAGATCCTAATAAAATAGGGTGTACAGCTAACATTAATTCATCAACAAGACCTTCATTCATAAAGCTGCTTACAAGGCTTGCACCGCCAAATAACCAGATATCTTTCCGGGCCTCTTCTTTGATGTTTGCTACCGCTGTCGATAGATCTTTATTTACCAACGTAAAATTATTAGTGGAACTATCTGCCCATGTTTTGGAAAAAACATAATGCTTATATCCTGCATAATATCCTAGACCTGTTTTTAATACAAGCTCATAACTTTTTCTGCCAAAGAAAATGGTATCTATCCTGTTCATAAAATCTTTCATGCCATAATCCTGGTCCATAAAACACCAGTCGTATGCACCATTTGCATCTTCAATAAAACTGTCCATACTTACTGCAACATTCAGGATGATCTTTCTCATTATTTCAAATTTTAGTTATCAATAAAGATATAACTGTACAAGTGTGCGACGCAACAAAAGCTTAATGCTTTTAAATGCGCAGGGCTCATAATAATTTCGAAAAAGGAAATAAAACTATATCCCCACAAAATTAGTGGACTATTAACGCTTGCCGCATTATCTTTGCCCTCTTATGCAATTCGAAGAGATAAAAGAGAAGCTGGAAAGTTATAATGAGCAAGGACTTAAGATTTTTACTACGTCTTCGTTTCAGACACACAGTATGGTGCTGCTGCATATGATCAGCCGCATCGACAAAAACATCCCGGTATATTTTATTCATACCGGTTATCACTTTCCTGAAACACTGCAATACCGCGACCAGATAACGGAGTTGTTTGGCTTAAACCTGCGGAACGTGTTTTCAACAACTGCAAAAATTAACCAGCGTGATGTAAATGGTAAACTGCTTTTTGCAAGCGATCCTGATTACTGTTGTTACTTAAATAAAGTTGCCCCACTTGAACCGATATTAGCCGAACATGATGTTTGGATCAATGGTGTACGTGCAGATCAAAGCGATACCCGTAAAAGTTTTGCAATAGAGCAAAAAGCAAAATTTGGTGTTACACGTTTTCATCCCATGCTTGACTGGAATGGCAAGATGATCTACCAATACATTAATGAATATAACATTCCACGCAATCCGCTGGAAGAAAAAGGATATTTCAGCATTGGCTGTGAACCATGTACCCGTAAATTTGATCTTGATGCGGCAGATGGCCGCGGTGGCCGCTGGTTTGGCCTCAAGAAAACGGAATGTGGATTGAATACCGAACTCGTTACAAAATAATTTTTCATGCGCATTTTAATTACAGGTGGGGCCGGTTACATCGGTACTGAACTCGTATATGCTCTTGCAAATAACAATGCAATCGAAAGCATAACTGTTTATGATAATCTTAGTCGTGGCAACTTTAATTTATTTCTTGGCAAGCCCGTTAACAGCGAGAAAGTAAAGTTTGTACACGGCGAATTATTGGATAGCCGCAATCTTAGAAAGGTTCTAAAAGATATAGATATCGTGTATCATCTTGCAGCAAAAGTTACTACGCCATTTGCCAATCTTGATGGCCATATTTTTGAACAGGTAAATCACTGGGGCACTGCAGAACTAATGTACGCTTTGGAAGAAAATCCTGTGAAACAATTAATATTTGTAAGCAGTACTGCGGTATATGGAAGTACTACAGAGCCTGCAACGGAAGCCACAGAACCAAGACCAGATAGTTTTTATTCTATCTCCAAGCATCGTGCAGAACAACATGTGCAACGTTTGTTCAATAAAACAAATGCCATCATTATAAGGTTAGGTAATGTATATGGCTACAGCAAGTCCATGCGTTTTGACGCAGCCATTAACCGCATCATGTTCGATGCGCATTACACAGGTCGTATCACCATCAATGGTACCGGCAACCAGCATCGATCATTCATACATATTGATAAAGTAACTTTTGTTTTATCACAATTGCTGCATAGAAATATTCCAAGTGGTTTATATAATCTTACCGATAAAACTTTAAGTATACTTGATATAAGTGAGGCATTGCAAAATATTTATCCTGAGCTTGAATCATTCTTTATTAACCAGAATTATGCAGGGCATGATCTACAGGTAGAACGTAATTCAAAGTTACTGGAATACGTACCACTTGCAGATAGCAGTCTGGAGCATGAACTACGCGCATTTAAAGAACAATTCTCATTCAATATTGGTGGTACCGGTGATGTGTATGTGATTTAATTTTTTTGAGCCAGGCTGTAATTTTCCATAGCATCAACTGTTGCGTCGCACCCTTGTACTGCATAAATTTATTGTGCAATAATTGTGTGGACCGTTTTTTAAAAACGGCCCACACTTTTTTATTCCATTCCCGATAAACATTACACAAAACAATTATTATCATCAGCAGCACAGTAGGTTTGTAGTTTATAATTATCTTTAGCTCACAACATTTGTTATGCATATGAACCGTCGCACAGCTTTTAAACAATTGCTTTTTGTTTCTGCAGGCGCAGCGCTGATACCAGCATGTATGCAGGATAAAAATAAAGCATCTGTTATTTTGAAGAATTTTTCTATTACTGCAGGACAGGAACAATTACTTGCAGAACTTGCTGAAACAATCATTCCCAAAACAGATACACCAGGCGCAAAGGATATTTCTGCGCATTTGTTTGCTTTAAAGATGATAGATGATTGCAGCAGCAAAGAAGACCAGGATAAATTTCTAAAAGGGCTTACTGCTTTTGAAAGTTATAGCAACAAACAACTGGGCAAATCTTTTACAGCTGCAACAGCAACTGAACGAGGCAAAGTTCTTACAGAACTTGAAACGCAAAAGGATAAGGACCAAAAAGATGATGCTGCGCAATTTTATGGCACTGTAAAAAAATTAACGGTGCATGCTTACACCTCTTCACAATTTTACCTTACCAAAGTGCAGGTTTACGAATTGGTGCCCGGCAGGTATCATGGTTGTGTACCTGTAAAAGCTGGTGCATAAGGGTTGCTTTATAACAAAGCGTACAAGTGAGTGACACAACGATGCTTAATTAAAATACAAAAGCTGGCTTAAAAAATATTCTAACATTTAATCATGGCAGATAATAACACATTTGATGTAATAGTAATTGGCTCTGGTATCAGCGGCGGTTGGGCTGCAAAGGAGTTTACTGAAAAAGGGTTGAAGACATTGGTGCTCGAACGTGGTAAAGATGTTAAACATCTTAAAGATTATCCCACAACGAATATGATGCCGTGGGAATTTGAACATCGTGGGCAAGTGCCTTATGCTATTCAAAAAGATAATCCTGTAGTGAGCCGCTGCTATGCATTTCGCGAAGATGCCATGCATTTTTTTGTAAAAGATACAGACCATCCTTACGTACAGGATAAACCATTTGACTGGATACGCGGTTACCAGGTTGGTGGCAAATCTTTATTATGGGCAAGGCAAACGCAGCGCTGGAGCAATTACGATTTTGAGGGACCGGCCCGTGATGGTTTTGCAGTAGACTGGCCTATTCGTTACAATGATCTTGCGCCGTGGTATAGTTATGTAGAAAAATTCGCAGGTATTTCAGGTAATAAAGATGGACTTGATGTTTTGCCTGATGGAGAATTTTTACCGCCGCTTGAATTAAGTTGCGTTGAAAATTATTTCAAAGAATTTGTTGCCAAAAAATATACAGATCGACATGTTATTTATGCACGCTGCGCACACTTAACAGTGCCGCAACAAATTCATCTTGATCAGGGAAGAGCGCAATGCCAGAAAAGAAATCTTTGTCAGCGTGGATGTCCGTTTGGCGGCTACTTCAGCAGTAATGCTTCTACTATTCCATGGGCTGAAAAAACCGGCAACCTTACATTAAGATCAAATGCTGTAGTGCATTCTATTATCTATGATGATCAGAAAGGAAAGGCAACAGGCGTGCGTGTAATTGATACAAATACAAAGGCCGCCACTGAATATTTTGCAAGAATTATTTTTGTAAACGCCGCTGCCTTAAATACAAATCTTGTTTTACTAAACTCTACCTCTAAACGTTTCCCCAATGGTTTGGGAAATGACAGCGGCGTACTGGGCAAGTATGTGGCTTTTCATAATTATCGTGCACATATCTCAGGTAAATATGATGGTTTTAAAGATTCTAAAACAGATGGTCGAACCCCTACAAGTGCTTACCTGCCGCGTTTCAGAAATGTAAAAAAACAGGAAACAGATTTTCTGCGTGGTTATGCAGCAGGTTTTTCTGCAGGCCGTTACCCAAATATAAACAGAGATGGTTTTGGAGAAACACTTAAGAACAATCTCGCTTCAAAAGAATTAGGACCATGGCGCGTAGGTTCGCATATGATGGGTGAAACTATTCCAAAAGAAAGCAACACCGTAAGTCTTGATGCCAACAAAAAAGATGCATGGGATATGCCATTACTAAAAGTGAGTATTGATTACGATGAAAATGATGAAAAAATGGTAAAGGACTACCTGGAGCAAATGACAGAAATGTTTACTGCAGCTGGGTTTACAGATATACAAACGAACGATTCCAAACAGGCTCCCGGTCTTGATATTCATGAAATGGGTGGCGCAAGAATGGGCAACGATCCCAAAACTTCTATACTGAATAAGTGGAACCAGTTACATGCATGTAAAAATGTATTCGTAACTGACGGAGCCTGTATGACTTCCACATCAACGCAGAATCCATCGCTTACTTATATGGCTTTAACGGCACGGGCTGCAGATTATGCCATGAGCCAGATGAAAAAAGGCGAATTATAGTTAGTAAAAAGTATTGTAGTAAAAAATCTACAAGCCGGGAGAAAAAAATTGTATGACAGTAAAGTAGTTTACTCTATTTTCCCCGGCCTTTTTACGTAGTTTCTTTGCAGCATAAAACCTGTTTAGTATGCAAACTGCAAACGCCAACATTTTCATTATGCTTGAAAGAAATACTAACTTAAACAAAACTACACAAACCAGCCGAGCCAAATACTTAACCAGGAAACGTAACTTTTTGATATTTACAATGGCATACGGTATTACACTTGCTTTTGTTCTTAAACTGCTCTTTCTTTAATATTTTATTTTATACACTGCTGTTTTTGATTATTCATAATTACCAAAATGCAACACATCATAATTGGGCGCCAGCCATTCTAAAAGTTCTTTAGAAAAAATAGCATGCTGCAGTTTTGCATTATCATACCAAACACATTCATATCTTTCTTTTTTTGCAATTGACTCCTGCTCCGATGGAATATTGGCAATGCCCCTTATCATCATTTGCATATCGCTGATCTTTAGTTTAACAGCATCGCCTGGTTTAAATTGTTTGTTCATGGTACTTTGTTTTTCTGTTGGATAAAGTATTTTATGCATTAACGCCTGCGCTTGTGAAATATGCATTAATGCAGCTTAGAAAATGCTTATAAAAAAGGAGTTTTTTGTTAGCAGGCAAGAGTGTAAATGGCATCAACTGTTGCGTCGCACTCTTGTGCTGAGGAATCGTGAATGGTCAATCGTGAATCGTCAATAAATTTTCAACACTCACGATTCACGATTGACGCATAACGAACCGAACGTATAAGTGAGTGACACAACCAAAGCTAAATAGCAACAATACAGCTAAGTACACAATTATTTTATACCGTATCAGGATGCGGATGTATCCAGGGTTGCCTGTATTCTCTTTGCAAAAGTTTTGTGGCTTCTGCATCACCAATAATTTCTTTCTTTAACGGATCATAACTTAATGGCCGGCCCAGCTTCATAGAGAGATTGGCAATAATGCAACTGGCCGTGGAAATATGACCTTCTTCAATATCGGCAATCGGTTTTATTTTTTTATCTATTGCATCAAGAAAGTTGAGCATGTGCAAACGCGTAGCTGGCGCAGCATTTAATTCAATGTCTGGTTCTTTCAAATCTTCAGGGTACTTCTCTTTTTCGTACACTACATCTTTATGAATTTTGTCTCCTTTGCCTTCAGGAATAAAATCATACTGCATAGTACTGGCGCATAATGTTCCTTTCTCGCCATACAATTTAAAAGCCCAGGGATATTCAGGATCTGCAGGCGTACCCCAGCTTCTGTGCGTCCACACACAATTAAGGCCATCATATTCAAACAATGCCGTTTGTGTATCGGCAATATTACTCTTACCTGTTTTATCAACATAAATGCCGCCGCTTGAACTGACGCGTTTGGGCCAGCCAATGCGCAGCATCCAGCGAACGGTATCAAACATGTGAATACACATATCTCCCATAATGCCATTGCCATATTCCATAAAGGTGCGCCACCACCTTACATGTGGCAATCCATCGTATGGTCGCATTGGTGCAGGACCGGTCCACATTTCATAATCAAAAAAATCAGGCACTGCAGTTACCGGCGGATTTCCATTATCGCGCATATGATAATAACAACACATTTCAACATGCGAAACTTTGCCCAACAAGCCTGCATCTACAATGTTTTTCTTCGCATCTATCAAATGCGGTGTGCTTTTACGTTGAGTACCTACCTGTACTACGCGATTGTATTTTCTTGCAGCAGCAACCATTGCTTCACCTTCGATAACATCAACGCTGATAGGTTTTTGGACATACACGTTTGCACCAGACTTCATGGCTTCAATAGCTGTTAGTGCATGCCAGTGATCGGGCGTTGCAATAAGTACAATATCTAATTTATTTTCAGCTAACAGTTGACGGTAATCATTATAGAGTTTAGGTTGCGTTTTATTTTGTTGTCTTTCTGCAACCATTGTTGCTGCATGTTCTAATTGATGTCTGTCCACATCGCACAATGCCACAACTTCTACAGGCGCTACCTGCATTAACCTGAAGAGATCACTTTTACCATACCAGCCTGTGCCTATCAATGCTACACGTCTTGTTTGTGCTGCAATTGATGCAGGCATTCCATTAGCACGCAATGCAGCAAGGGCAAGCGTTGCAGAAGCGCCACGTATAAATTTGCGACGGTCAGGATAGTTGTTGCGCATGATGTTTATTGTGTTTTATTGCTTCCAAGTTAGCATAAAGATCATTTGCTGCCAACAGTATTCAACTATAAAACAATCAGTAATAACTGGGAAGAATTTTTGTTACTGGCTGTAGTAATGCTATTAAGCTTTGGTTGCGTCGCACTCTTGTACATCCTGTACATATTTCAGCACATACAACATCTATTTGGTGAAAGAAGTTAAGCAGCGAAATTTTATGCATCATACTGGTCAAGCATTTTTATTTGCGTTTTATAATCAGCTGGCAGAAATAATGATTTCAAAAACCAATCAAGTTTTAATTTACGGCTTAATTTATAAGATGCCAGGACAGGGGTAATAAGATTAACATTACTAAATTGAAGAAGCTGTCTTACTTTTTTTGGCACAATAAGCTTTTGCACTTCCAGCAATATTGTATAACGAAAGGCGCCAAGATGTTTTTTATACTGTTTAAAAAGATCAAGTGTATAGTAACTGGAAGCAAGGTCTTCTTCAAGGTGTTGTTTACGCATTAATAGCCAATCATTAAAGTTGTGTGGCAATCCTTTTAAGTTCATGCGTAATCCTATCTTATAAAATACCCGGAAGACATCTTCCTTTTCGGCGGCAGTAAGTTTTCGCTCCAAAGATTCATACGCACGAATGGAATAATCGATCAGCATAAAAAGCACATCGCGGTACGCCCAGTCCGGAATATTGCTGCCACGATTTTTTTCAACACCCGCATGTATAGCGCTGATCCTGTCAATAGCACGAAGCGCATCTTCTTTGTCAGCAAATACAATTTGCCTTGCATAGCTTACTGTAGAAAATAACCTGCCCAAAGGATCGGCAGGCAATTTGCCTGTGAAGTATAACCAATCCACAGCTTTATTCAACGCAAATTCTGCAGCAGATCCTGCAAAAATAAAAAGTATCGTATCCGCTTTACCCCATATCGCTCTTACAATAGAGCCTTTCTCCACAAAAAAAATATGGGTTGTTTTATTATCTGCAACTGCACTGTTCATACTTCATTTATTTAGACACGCTATAACATTGCTAAAGTTACTTAAAACAGTTTGGCTTGCAGAAATTATGGAATAAATGTAAAAGAGAAAGATTGTAAGAAGTAAAATTATTATTCCATGGAGTGGGCTATTGTAATAAAAGCATTCAAAATATAAAAACTTCCACTTAGCATAATAAGCGCTATGGTATAGGGAAACAGGTCAAGGTATTCAAACTGTTTAAATAAATAGTATCTGGAATTCCCGGTATTTGTAAGCTGTCTATCCATCAATTATTTTTCAACTTAAATGTACAACATTATAATTTTTAAAAGAAACCATTCTTCATATCGTCTAAAGAAAAATCAATTATATGCTGATTAATAACAAGCCGCTAAAGTGATTGCGACGCAACAACAGCTGCCATGAAAACAGAAAGCTTGTATCAAAAAATCTCATCGATATTCCATAATCTCAATCTTCCTGAAATCCATCGGATGACTGTTTGATTGCAAAGAGATATAGCCATCTTTTACAAGATCATTACCATTTAAAATAAATTTTTTTGCAAGTGCATTTGCTGAATCGTAGTTTGGGTTCTCGAATTCGAGCACTTCTTCGCCATTGATGTAGTGTTTTATTTTTCCATCCTGCACATCGATCTCTGCAGTAACCCATTGATCACCGTGCAAAGTTTTTTTAACGGTGGGCGGCGTGCAATAGCTTGCATTTCTTTTTCCATTGATTTCAACATAAATGCCGTTGGCACATATTTCACCGGAAGGTCTTTCATCTTTACCATTGCCGCCAAGCAAATTATATTCAAGACAAACAGGAAAGGGCTGGTTAATGTCTAAAGAAGCAGGGTCCTGGCAATGATATTGAATACCTCCATCCCTATACCCCCATGAAGGTGCACCCGGCGTAGTATTACCGACAAACCTGTATTCAACTTTTAAACGGTAATTGGTAAATTTTTTATTGTAGTATAAAGCCCCAAACCTGTTATTAAAACTATCATAAGCATCATACCTTATACTTAGTATTCCATCTTTTACACGAAAGGTGTTACCGAAATTTTCACCCAGTTTATGGCCCACTATTTTTGGCAACCAATTGTTAAGATCTTTCCCGTTAAAAAGCGTAACCCATTTGCTGGTGCTCTCTTGTTCAACCACAACCTGCCCGGATTGAAATGCACCAAACAACATTGGTAAAACAATTAAAAGCAATCGTGTATGTTTCATACAAAATAATTTAGCAGGAAGGTAGTGAAAAAGCTTACACAGTTTTAGAGCGGAGCGTTTTGGTACATAAAAGCCGTTTGATGTAAAGTGATTTTTGGCACAGACTATTGAGTTGTAATTAAACTTCGTTGCCACGCCCGGTTCAAATTCCTGTTTTTAAGGCATCTTTTTCAGCAGTAAAAAAAGTATTATAATAATAGCTATATAAAACTGTAATGCTTTTTTACCGTTGAATGTGTTATCCTTAAAGGCTTGCCTACACTCACTTCAGAACCTTTTGCGAGAAACACAGAATGTGGTTGCCGGTCTGTAATAAATGGAATGAATGCTTTGCCGTATAATTTTTCAATATTACAGGATAGTATAAATTCTTTAACAGGGTATACCTGCCAGCGGGGATGTGCTACTGTATATTCAATTGTTGTATTTCTATTCAATTTATTGTAACCGGAATAATGTTCAAAAATGAATTCCTCTTCAGATCCCGGCTCTATATCATATAATCTATCTGCTGCTTTTACTTGCATAGTATTCCATTCCTCATTTTTTCTTTTCCATTTGTATTCTACATGCAACTGATCATCTTTCACATCAATGCTGTGTTTCATTTTAGCAGTGCTGTAATGTTCATTGTACAAACGGTTGGCCAAACCTGCAACAATAGCAGAAGGTACGATCTCCGAAACAAAGCCAACACCTCTTTTCCATTGGTTGCCATTAAAATGTTTTATATAATAGCGCAGGTTTACTTCTTCAAAGTTTACAAAGCCCGGCCATTTAACGCCCATAACGCTTGTGTTATTGAATAGAAATCCAACAACACTCACCAGTGCAATGCCATTAAAATAATCTACTTCAGTATAGGGAGGTAAATGTTCTTCCAGTACTGCAGCGTCAACTTCATAATTAAACATTGCCAGATATTCCCATTTGGCCGATAAAAAAATTCCCCGGTTCATGTTACATTATTTTTTCTGTTCTTGTATCTGGCTTTGCATATGCGTAACGCCCAATTAGTTTTGTTGTGTAATAGCTATCAGCGCCGTTACTGCAAAGAGATAATGATTTATCCAGGTCAAGAAAGCCGTCAGCCCTTAAAATATCCTGTTCCAGTTTTATACACGCTATGCGCCCGATTACCAGGAAAGTATTATTTATTTTAATGGGTATTATCTCCTCTAATTTTAGCGCATACTTTACTATACTTTCTTTTACAAAAGGCGCTACTATATTTTCCATAAATTCTGTAGTTAATCCTACAGCATCAAACTCACTTATTGATGCATCATATTTTGCACTTGCCTGATGTGCTTTTTCAAGAAATGCAGGATGAACATGATTGATCGTGTAAACACCTGTTGACTTAATGTTGGCAATAGTATGTGGTGCGGCTTTAAGCGGTCGGTTAATAAAGCCTACCAGCGAAGGATCAGAACCAATATGTACAATACTACTAAACGGCGCAAGGTTAGTTTGCCCGTTTTTATTAATGGTACCAATAAGGCTTATTGATTTAAAACCGGTAAGACTGTTGATTAAATTGGCCCGGTAAAAACGTTCCCATGATTGTATCTCCGATGTGTTGTAAAACATGCTCATACTTTAGTATAAACAGACTGCTCAAAGAATTGTTTATTATTTAGGAGTCTTCTTTACTTCGGGAAAATAAACATTTACTTCAGGATGCATTGTGTACAGCCTGTAGCGCTTGCCATCGTTTACCAAAATACCGCTTGATTTGTTGTTGCCCACAACAGGATTGCCAGCATATTTTTTCCAATGCAGCAGATCATCTGAAACAGCTACATTGGTACTCCATTCATGCCAGTCTTTAAATGCAGAAGCATGATAGTAGCCATAATAACGACCCTTGTATTTTACAACCTGGTTCATTGCCACTGCATATTGATCATAAGATTCAGGCCCCATTTTTAATACTGGCTCGTCTTGTACATTGGTCCATATCTTCAGATCTTTTGAAGTAGCGAGCCAGATGCCAAGATCTTCTCTTTCATAAAACAAATACCACAGATCTTTTTCTTTCATCACAAATGGAGTTCCGAAGGAACCTTTTGAAATGCTATTGCCATCAGCTCTGCGTATATCAAGATTGCCTTGTTCTGTCCAGTGAATACGGTCTGTTGAAGTAAGCATATGGGCTGTATCTCCTTTGCCTTCTGCAAACATGTAATAAACGCCTTCAGATTTAACTACACATATATCTTCTACCCATCCGAGATTATAAATGGGGTTCTCTTTATAGCGTGTCCAGTTATAACCATCAGGCGATGTAGCATAGCCCAACCATTTCACGCTGTCAATATTTGTATAACCTGTATACCACAAATGATATATCCCATCTTCGCGGAGTATATAACCTCTTTCCCTTATTTCTTTATCCCATGTGCTGGCACCTGTTGCAGAAAAAACAGGATTATTTTTGTAAGGAATAAATTGAACCAGCTCCTGAGGAAAACCATCGCTTGTCAGCATTGTTTTTTTTGAAGACTGGCATTGCAAAACAAAAATGGCTGATAGCAATAAAGGGGTATATTTTTTCATGTATAGAATTCTTATCATTGAATATAAACTTTTTTTATGATGAGGTTTTATTACAGGGCTAATTCATTTATGCTGCATATTGATGATAACGCTGAAGTGAGTGACACAACAGGCGATGACACAGGTTGCAAAAGCTTATCCAAAAAATAAAAAGAGACACTATTGCTCCGTATTATTGCAGGATATATGTACCCGGTCAAAACCAGTAAAGTAAATAACAAAAAGTTTTTGTATGGTAACATAAGAGATCAATTATTTATGGCTGCCTGTTTGCTGTTTATTATCTTTATTGCTATCGTTTCAAATTAAAATAATCCAATGAAAATAGCTACCTACAATGTAAACAGTATTAATGCAAGATTGCCTGTACTGCTACGCTGGCTTAAAGAAGCAACACCCGATATTGTTTGTCTGCAGGAATTAAAAGCTATACAGGAAAATTTTCCTGAGCAGGCAATAAAAGACGCTGGCTACCATGCTATCTGGCACGGACAAAAAAGCTGGAACGGTGTGGCAATTTTGTCACGCAACAATGAGCCACAGAAAGTCCGCCGTGCCCTGCCTGGTGATGATGATGATACGCATAGCCGTTATATAGAAGCACATGTAAATGGCCTCCTGATAGCTTGCCTGTACCTGCCCAATGGCAACCCTGCGCCGGGCCCAAAGTTTGATTATAAAATGAACTGGTTTCAACGACTTACCACACATGCAGCACAACTGCTGAAGTCAGGTGAGCCTGTATTGATAACCGGCGACTTCAATGTAATGCCTACCGAAAAAGATGTGTACAAACCCGAGCGTTGGGTAGATGATGCATTGTTCAGGCCTGAGGTACGAGCTGCTTTTAAAACATTGGTAGACCAGGGTTGGACCGATGCGATACGCAAACTATATCCCGATGAAACTATTTATACTTTTTGGGATTATTTCCGCAATGCTTATGAACGCAATGCCGGTTTACGTATCGATCATTTTTTGTTGAGCCCGCAAATCAGCAACCGCCTTATTGCAGCGGGTGTTGACCGGCAGGTGCGTGGTTGGGAAAAAACTAGCGATCATGCTCCTGTATGGATTGAGCTGAAAGATTAGTATGTGTTGTATTTGCTCAATTATTCCAAGGCTAAAAAAGCATTCGTTATAGCTTTTTTGTTCCCTGCATTTGTGCTGCTATTAAACTTATGTTGCGTCGCACTCTTGTACTGTTGAATGCTTTATGCAGCTAATAAAAACTTCTGCTTAAATTAATCGGCAAATAGCTGCCCAACTCAAGTGCTTTAGTGCTGAAAAGATAACGCCGGCTATAATTGTGTGTAAAAATCTTGCCTTATTTTCACCTGACAATAATTAAGCTGTTATGAGTATTATACAACTAAACCAGGTTAAAAAACAGTACAACGGAACTTATGTTTTAAAAGGAATAGACCTTAGCTTTTCCGCAGGCGAGATCGTTGGTTATATTGGCCCCAATGGTGCAGGCAAAAGTACCACTATTAAAATATTAACAGGTATCATCAATGAGTTTGAAGGTAATGCCACTGTACTGGAGATGGATGTAAGACAAAATCCTGTTGAAATAAAACAACGCATTGGCTATATACCCGAACAGGCTGCTTTGTATGAAGTATTATCACCCATAGAATATTTAAATTTTATTGGCAAGTTGTATCAATTGGATGAAAATCTGATCTATAAAAAAAGCATGGATCTGCTGAAGTTATTTGAGCTGGATGATAAGGCAAACATACGCATGAATAGCTTTAGTAAGGGCATGAAACAAAAAGTATTACTGATCTCAGGACTTATTCATAATCCAGAAATTATTTTCCTTGATGAACCATTGAGTGGTCTTGATGCCAATGCAGTAATACTGGTAAAGGAGATCCTGGCACAGCTAAAAAATACAGGCAAAACCATTTTCTATTCTTCACATATTATGGATGTGGTAGAAAAAATTTCAGACAGGATCATCATCATTAATAAAGGTGAAGTAATTGCTGATGGCACATTTGAATCATTAAAATCTGAAGCGCATAAAGGTTCTCTTGAAAATATTTTTACGGCACTCACAGGTGATACCGGCTATGAAAGTACTGCACATGATTTTGTAGATATACTAAAGAATTAAAAGGGTTCTAAAAAACCATTTTACCAAACCTATTTCTAACTACACTTTTTCCTGATGGATAAAATACTTTTAAGGCTGGTGGGTTTGTTCAAAGGCTTCTTCAATAGTCAGGGGATTGATTATGCACGTATGATAACCATAGTAGAAGCCAAGCTCACTATGGATAAACGTCGTGTGTATATGAACTGGCGGCAAAGACAGCAACAAAAAGAAAACACCAATCATTTAAACAGTGTGCTGTTTTTTTATACTGTGATGGGCTTGTTTATAGCCACATTTTTATTTGCTGTGCCTTCTTTACTATTGGGCATGATACTGGTACATACTTATGTACTGTTTATGATGTCTATGACACTGATCACTGATTTCTCTACTGTATTACTGGATACCACAGATAACCAGGTGATATTACCAAGGCCGGTTAGCAGCAGAACCTTATTTATGGCGAGGCTGGTGCATATTTTAATTTATCTTCTTCAATTTACTATTGCCATTGCAATATTTCCATTGGCGGTAACATTTTATAAATATGGATTTGCAGCAGGCATAGTTATGATCATTACGGTAATTCTCACTGTGTTAATGGCAGTTTTTAGTACATACATTTTATATCTCTTAATTATAAGATTCAGCAATGAAAGCAGGGTAAGAGATATCGTTACATACTCCCAGATTTTTATGGCAGTAATATTTATGGTATCATTCCAGGTATTGCCAAGAATGATTAATCTGTCGCAGCTTAGTATGCAGTTCGAATTGCATTGGTATGCCTATCTATTACCCCCTGTATGGATGGCATTAACAATTGAAGCAATAGTCACACTCAATTTTGATGTATTGCATATTAGTATGATTGTACTGGCATTTATAGTACCAATACTTACTTTTTGGGTCATGAATAAATATCTGGCCCCTTCTTTTGCCCAAAAGCTGGCAGCTATGAATAATGGGGACAGCATTAAGAAAGACAACAGCACCACTATTATTCAAAAAGAAAAAAAACCTGTGTCCTCAATAGTTTCACACATAATATGTAAAGCCCCGGCAGAGAAAAGTAGTTTTGAAATCACCTGGAAAATTACCGGCAGGGATAAAAGTTTTAAACTGCAGTTCTACCCAGGCCTGGCTTATATAGCTGTATTCATTTTTATTTTTGTTTTTAACAGCGGTAATAATATTGCTGCTGTATGGAACAACCTGCCTGCATCCAGTAGTTTTCTCTGGTTCTTTTATATTCCTATGATGACGGTAAGCAGCAGTTTAATGATCGCTTCATTCAATGAAAATTATCTTGCCGCCTGGGTATATCACAGTATGCCGGTGGGTAAACCCGGCATGCTTGTTTCAGGCATGGCAAAGTCATTGTTCATTAAATTCTTTGTACCGGTATTTACATGTATTACCATATTCTGTTTATATGTATGGGGGTTGCCTGTTATTGATGATGCATTGTTTGCGTTTTGTAATAATCTTTTTTGCTTTTTAATTTTTGCCAATTTATCAGATCATTATTTACCCTTTTCGCGTCAGCCAAATACACAACAGCAAACAGGCAAATTTTTAAAAGCGCTTTTGCAACTGATCATTGTATCTGTTACAGTGGGTTTGCATTATCTTTTGATTTTTCTAAAACTTCCGTGGTTATTATGGGTATTAATTCCATTGTTGATGGCAGCCTGTTTTCTTTTGATCAAGCGTTTGCAAAATTTAAGCTGGGCTCAAATATCAATTTAGGTTATATGTTAGAATGATACAGTTTTTTTTAATGCACAGTAAAGGAAGGAATGCTGAAGAGTGCGACGCAACCGGCGTCTCATGATAACAATGAAGGCCGGTTCATAATACTAAAACAAGACCTGAGTATTCTTTCCATCAGTAGATGTTAACTTTTATGCTTTTGACTTCTTATACTTTAATAACACGTACTTTTATAGTACAATTTTAAGTGTATGCGCACAATGATGGTATTAATGGTATTGCTTGTTTCCGCAACATTAAACGCACAAACATCTTTACCGTCTGGCTTTATGGACTACACACAAAGGCAATCCTTTGTTCATAATATTCACCTAAATGACAGCACCCATAATAAGAAATGGTTCTTAAGCAGGTACAGCGGAATTTCTACAAGCTTTAGTTTTTTTAAAGGTGGTAATGCAACTGTTGTTGCTGCGCCAATGGGCTTACAATTAAACCGCAAACTAAATAACAACCTATACGTTTTTGCAGGTGTGTCTGTAGCGCCTGCTTATGTAAACTTCAACAGTACTTTTCTTGCTTCAAATACCGGCAAATTTTATTCAAATAATGCTGTTTTTAAATCTAACAGTTTTGATATGTATTCAAGAGCAGAGATGGGACTTATGTATGTCAATGATCAAAAAACTTTTTCTATTTCTGGCAGTATTGGTATTGAAAGAAGCAGCTACACGGTATATCCATATAATCAAATGAATACTGCAAGACAAAACCCTTTTATTGCACCTAATTAGCAAGGGATAAGTATAAAAATACTTTGAACTGGTCTGTATTAATGCTATGATGCTTTTCTTGCGTCGCACTCTTGTACCATATATCATTACGCAACAGCTGAAAAGAACGGTGCACTCTATCCTGGCTGAATTTCTTAATAGTTCTATTGTTTAAGAAGCTTCTATCTGTTCAGTTCAATACAAACAATATCTGCCTGATTGTAAGTTTATGCAGAACATAATAAACATTAACAGTATCCCTGGTTACAAAAAGATTACCTTACTCTGTTACTCATAATACTATGGGCAGTTAAATCAATACAATGTCAAATATTACACAGGTTATTAATGTAGATAAGAATATGAAAATGCTGAAGAAAAGCGTGCATGCTTCAGATACAGACCAGCTGCTTAGCAGCACCGGACCTTTTACTATGTTTGCACCATCAGATCTTGCATTTGAAAAATTAGAATCGGGGTTGCTTGATACATTACTGGAACCGCAAAACAGGGCAAAGCTTGCCGACTTGTTGCAAAATCATGTGGTAACAGGTAAAGTAAGCTATGCTGAATTAAAAGACGGAGATATACTTACCACTGTAAATGGCAAAGTATTGAAGATAGGTGTAAAGAACGGGCAGGCAAGTATCGGTGATATCCCTGTATTTCCCCGGGAAGCTAAGATAACAAATGGGGTTATGCATTTAATGGATACGGTAATGCGATAAACGGTAGCAGAATAATGATGTTTCTTCCCAGGTATAAAAATTGATCCCCCCTTTTAAAAGACAATTATGACATATAATGAAGCAAAAGCAGAGGCGGAAAAGTATGCCGGTATAATAGGCAAAGCCATGCTTAATAAGATGAATTTTCTTGATGAAAGAAAAATCACTTCCTTGCTGATAACCCCGCCAAAAAAATTAAAAATGGTTTTTAGCGATTGGTGGTGTAATGGAAATGATAATAAAAAGGCTATTGCAAAAATAGATTCTGATGAAAATTTTGAAGTATTTGTAATGTCTTATTATCCCTCAGTTGAAGCAGTTATTTACTTTCTGAGGCTTCATAAATATATTCAGCTGGGTAACTAATATCCGCGTACAGGCAAGGGCAAAAAATATTTTACCTCATACTTTTTTTGAGGATACTTATTTAACTTCCGGTATCATTTAACCAAAATATGCTGTTATGGCCAACACATTTAAAGAAACTTTTACGTTGAAAGGTGAACAGTTACTGCATAAAATTAAAGAACTGATAGAAGAGGGTAACGTAAGAAAAATAACTATTCATGATAAGACAGGAAAAGAACTTATGTCATTTCCGTTAACCATTGGTGTAGTAGGTGCTGTATTAGCGCCTGTACTGGCAGCAGTCGGTGCATTGGCAGCATTAATTGGAGAATGTACTATTTCTGTTGAAAGAGAAGAAGATAACCAGGCTTAATTATTATATAACTTTCTTTAGCTACAGTTGCTGTTTTGTTCAATAATGATAAGGAAGCTAAAGTGTGCGACGCAACAAAGTTTAATAGCATTGTTTAGCTCAGCCCAAAAAACTACTTTGCATTTTTATGCTCGTCTTTCCATAGCATTGCGCCGCCTTTAATACCATCGCGGTTATTAGCAATTGTAATATTATCATCAAGCTTAAAGTCTATATTCTTTGCATTGCCGCCACTGATATACAAACGATCATAGTTATAAACCGTCTTTAAAATATTGATCACTTTTTTAAGTCTTTCATTCCAATGCGCTTTCCCTTTATTTTCAAATGCCTTCTGCCCTATATAATTATCGTAGGTCTTGTTTGTTTTGATCGGATGCTGCCCAATCTCCAGGTGTGGTAATAGTTTGCCATCTTTAAGCAATGCAGTACCAAAGCCCGTTCCCAGCGTGATGACCATTTCCAAACCTTTACCACTCGCTACAGCAATACCCTGCAGGTCTGCATCATTTACCACTTTTGCAGGTCTTTTAAACATTGTGGTTAATGCCGCCTGCAGGTCATAATCTTTCCATTGTTCTGTACCAAGATTAGGTGCTGTTTTTACAACACCATCTTTTATATAGCCCGGAAAGCCTGCTGAGATGGCATCATAACCGGTAAAATTTTTTGCCAGCGTTTTTATAATTTCCATTACATTGGCAGGAGTAGAAGGTGCTGGTGTTTCTAATTTTTTGTATTCAGAAACGGGAGCACCTTTTTCGTCAAGGATCATTGCTTTTATGTTAGAGCCGCCAATATCTATAGCCAGGATTTGCATGTTATTAAGGTAAATTAGATCATTAAATATACAGTACACAAGCTGTTACTGCCAAACAGATTATTAATAAACACAAGCAAGCATTAAATACAGGAGATTAAGATGTTGATAACAATAATTTCAGTTAACAACGAAACAGGTAAAATATATACTCAAGGTATCTAAATAGTTTTAACGTCTCTTTTTTTATGGTTTGTAAATAGAATAGTATAAAAGAAAAGCAATTACTACACTTCCTGTTTTGTTGACAAATATCATATTTTGTATTGCTTGTTATCATGGCACAAAACTATCACTGCACTTAACTTTGATTCATCGAGTGTTTACCAGAGAAAATAATATAGTGAATGGTGAATCAAAAAATAAAAAAATGAAAAAGATAATATTATTATTGTTTGTATTAACTGCAACAACAGCTGTTTTTGCACAAAAGAGTAAGTCTGTTCCGCCAAAAGCAGATTCGGCTGCACAGGCAAGATATACTTGTTCCATGCATCCGGATGTTGTGAGTGATAAGCCGGGCAACTGTCCAAAATGCAATATGCCGTTAACAGCTTCTTTAAAAGAACAAATGAAGCAGGACGTTACGCATACATATATATGCCCCATGCATCCCGAAGTGGGGAGTGATCATAAAGGAATATGCGCAAAGTGCAAATCTAAACTGGTTATTAACAGAACAGGCTCTAAACAGGCAGGCAAGATTTATAGCTGTTCTATGCATAAAGATGTGGTGAGCAACGAAACGGGCAAATGCCCTATATGCGGGGCAGTATTGACGGCCGCAAAGCCAATAACAAAACCAGGGTAAATGTTTTAATGCGGGTTTTTGTATGCTACGATTTCACTTACCTAAATATTTATTATATAACCTATACATAGCACTTTGCAAATGCCATGGCATTACTTTCAGGTGATGCTTTTGGTATTTTGGTTTATAACGCTTTGGCTAATTGCCGGCGCTTATAAAACGAACATGCCATTTCTATAAATAATTTTTTCTGAGCCGTCAGCAACTGTGGCTGTAACAATTCTGTTGGCTGTGCTTACAATATCTGTGTGCACTTTAGGGCAACTATTATAACCCATTTCAGCCCACTGCGCATCTGTTACTACAGACATATCTCCGGCAAATGTATCCTTATAAGCATTACCCAGTGCAATATGTGTGTTGCCAAATGCACCACCCATGTTTTCATCGAACAAGGTAGTAGCCATAAATCTGGTAATTCGGGAATGTCTTTTATCAGTAAGCGAAAATTCTCCCACTTTATCAGCATTTTCCTGTGCTATCATTTCTTTCAAGGCATCTTCATTTTCTGTTGCAGAAGATGCAACCACCACACCATTTTCAAATTGCAGTGATACGCCTGCAATACGTTTGCCCGAATAATACAATGGCTGATTAAATTGGATAGAACCATTTGTTCCTCTCCAGTCAGGCGATGTAAATATTTCAAAGCTGGGGATGTTCTTGCCACCACCACTTAACCATTTACGATGTTTACCAATTAATATTTCAAGATCAACATCGTCGCCTTTTACATGCAGCTTTTCGATAGCCAAAGCATCCAGTTTATCTTTTATTGTTTCTATCTCCCGCTGCACCTGTTTCCATTTTGTTACAGGATCATCTTCTCTTAAATAGCATGCTTCAATGATCTGCTCCCAGTATTCTTCCAGTGTAAGTCCCGCTTCGTCAGCCATAGATTGCGTACCGTAAAGACATAATGTCCACGATAATTTTCCAGCCTGCTCTTTCTTTTCACGCATGGCCATATATGGTGCCCTTGCACTGTTCATCATACTGATCTTTGAAGAAGGTAAACCTTCAAACACATGAATATCTGGTTCTGCAATAATAAACAGAATATGATCAATGGCATCTACAATACCCTGCCAGTAAGAATTTGCAAAGAATGACAATTGCTCGTCGTTGCCATGCTGCAGTAGATACCGTGTAAGGCTTTGTGTACGGATATTGTCGGGCAGATAATTAGTAATAACATTGCCACCCGCTGCATAAATCTCTTTGGCTACGGCTATATACAGATCTTTGCTGCATTCCTGCCCTACCAAAAAAACAGTGTCGCCTTTGTTAATACCCTTGCCATTATTCAATGCATAAAGTACCATCACCGCTGCATATTTTTTTAACAGGCTTTCATCAATATTCATCATAATATTTATTGTTAATGCAAACGCAATTTATGGAGTGTTAGGTAAAGGAAAATTATGAATGTGGAATTGCATGAAATTTTATGTATCCGGAGAAAAATAAGCAATGAGCTTTTTGTTGCGTTGCAACAGGCGCAGCTATATTCATTGAAGCAAAGGAAGTTAGATTTTCGAAATACAATTGCGCTGCTGGCCTTATACACCCAGCTAAAATATAAAGGTGTAAGTATACAAGTGTAAAGCTTGTATACTTACACCTCAAAGATTTTTATTGTCACTAAGGATTTATCATAATATGCGCTCTGTAAGTGCCTGGGTTCATGATCCATGGCATACCCTTCCCGGTTGGTTTTTCAGGTAAACCTGTACTTGCAGATGTTGCATAAGGAATATAGATCACATAACGCAGATAGCCGTTGGTTACTTCACCTGTTGCATGATCAAAATCTTTATCTTCTGCAGAATACACATAGAGCGCTGCCGGTTGTTTGGGCATTTGCAAACTGCCATCCTTTACTTCTTTCTCACGTGCATCGTATACCTGTTGGTCATTCATACCCTGCTTTCTCAGTTCGCGTCCCCGTTGCATAAAGGGTTCCAGGTCTTTATGATAACAGGAAACTGAAAACCCGGCTTGATTAGGATCGTCAGCAAGACAAATAAGTTCATTGGTGCCCTTTCTTAAAAGGATAAATTGTTTATTAGTGTCGTAACCGTATACCGTGCAGCTATCTTTCTTTTCTTTTGGTGCAGCCAATAACGCAGCTTTTATTTGTACGTCGGCAGAGGGAACATCATTTTGCGCATAACAGTTGCTGCAAAGCATTATTACGGTAATAAAAAGGATCATCGTTTTCATATGCATTTGTTGAGTTGAGGAATAAATAAGAATAAAAGAAGCATACTAAATATAGTCATTTTATAGGCGATAATAATAATTTCCTTTTGCCTGCACTTATTCGGTTATATCTTTTATAAACATGTTTTTTGTCGCTGTTACTTTGGGCAGTACAAGTGTGCGACGCAACCACAGCTCAATAGTAATTTGAAAGCCTGCTCCAAAAATTATGTATTTGTATTTTTACTTTATTATCTCTATTAAGGCAGGTGGGATGCGATGAAGCTCATAAGGCATAAAAGCAACTGTCAATATCTTGCGTTGCAAAAAGACGCATGAATGAGAGATTGTTATTAGCTTAAAAATAAAGCGGGTAATACAAATATGCCCTGTCATTTAAATCTGGCACAGATTTTTATTAATGTTGTCAAAATCATTCTATGAAGGCGCTTACCTTTTTTTTATTCATTTTCCTGTTTTCCATAGCAGTAGTTACCGGCCATGCACAAAGCAGTAAATACCTTTTGATGGAGTTTATTAAAATGAAACCAGGTGTTACCGATACTTCCGCTGTGATGAAATATGCCCGTGAAAGAGTAAATATACAGGAACAAAAATTTAAGTCGGTTGTGTGGAGCAGTGTGTGGCAGGTAGCAAACCCGGCCCATAATAAAAACCAGTATGATTATATAACAGCTACTGTTTTCAGGAATTTCAATGACTGGCTGGCCGAATATAAAAACAGCGATTCCAAAGGAGTTTTCTACAGCTTAACAAAAGGAAGAATGGATAGTGCCAGCATACATAAAAGTGATTCATTCGATATTATTTATACACCCATATCTGAAGTAGTTACAGAAGCAGGCGCGTTAAATAAACAACCACAATTATTGCTGGTTAAATATGTAAAAGCAACACCGGGTAAAGAAAGGCCATACGAGCAACTCGAAACAGCAGACTGGCTTCCTATTCACCAGGATCTTATCAAAAAGAAATTTGAAACTGCTCATAATTTTAACCGGCTTATTTACCCCGAAGCAGGCTCTGATTACAATTATTCCAACTTTACTTTTTTTGCAGATGAAGCAATGTTCGATAAACAGGATGATATAGATTTTGATCCTTACATGCGTTCCAATCAAAGCGCTTTTATCAATGCAGCCACTTTAAATAAAGAAGTTTTCGCAGAGCTTTTAAAACTTGTTGCCGTTGTAAAAATTGATGAGTAATATCTGAGGAATAAAGTAAAAGCAATTTTGTAACCGGCAGTTGTGGTACTATTAAACTTTGCTTGCGTCGCACACTTCAACTGCAGCAACATTTTTTGGTTGTTATAAGGTCTCTGTAAATTATTTGCTGCTTTGTGAACAATACATCCTTAACTAAATTTAGCAGGGAATTTGCTATTGTAAACAGGTATCTTTTTCGTAATAAGCATCATAAAATAAAAAAAGAATGAATCTAAAAATGCTCTTCGTGCTAGCAGTCCTGGTTATTGATATACAGTTTGCAGGCGCCCAGTTAAAAACAACTGTTGTATGTCCGCCGTTTACAGTTGATCTCCTGGAAGGTACCGTTAGCGGCAAACTTGATTGTAACTCTACCGCCGGTGAAGTAAAAAAATTTTTCCCCTGTTTTACTGCCGATAGCCTTAATTCAACCGCTGCCAAAGACTGTGGAGCAGTTTTGTATAAAGACAGGGATATTTGTTTTTTTACTACAAGGAATTATATTGAAATAAGAGAAAGGTTTACCGGTAAACTGGTTCCGGCTCTTATGGGCGCCAGTCGTGAAAGTTTATTCAGGCTGCTGGGCAGCCCAAAGATAAAAGATGTTAACTGGGATGCTTATCAAACCAAATTCGGGACCCTGGTGCTGTATTACAATAAAACCGGTAAGATCAATAAGCTGCAGATCAGCACCAGAAGCACCGAAACATTACAGCTTTGTGACTAGAAGTAGAGGCTTTATACATTACAATCAACATGGCACCGGCACGTTATCAGTTAATCAGTAAAATAATCTTTGCAAGTATTATAAAAAGCAGTGCAGGGATAAATATGTCTGGTTATACTCGCGGAACCTGTTTGCTCAGTAAAAATTAAATCTGCGTTATTCAAAAATTTAGTAAGATATAATTACAACACGGCACCGGGGCTGAAGTTGTTTCTTTTGTATTTCGTTGTACCGAAAGTTACCTTTGCTACTTCGATACATTATTTCTTATAATATTCTACTAACTCTCTGGCAAGCCCGCTCAATTCAGGAAATAATGAAGATTCTGTAATGCCTGCTACAATCAATTCTCCTTTGATGAGGTTAATGTTATAATACTTAATAACTATTTTTTTTAAACAACTGTCAAGCGTACCTGTTTTATCAAGCGGTTCCTGATTCGCACCATGAATGGTGAAGCATCCCTTTTGTGCGGCGATTCTTTTAGATTTAAATGCCGGTTGAAATGCAATAGGGTGAACCGGTAAATTTTTTCCTGACCATATAGCAGGTAAATAGTCGTCTACCTGTTTATCTGTAAATAAGAATATAGCTTCATTCCTGTGCAGCATCCTGTTAAGTGCAAAAGGATTTAACATCCATACACAAGGGTTGCTTTCATCCTCTTTTGCTTTATAAAAAAGAGCAAAATATAATGCTATAAGACTACCCTCTGTCCAATCCAGCAACCTGGTCGGCAGCCCATAATGCTGCATAAGAAAATACCATTCCCAATCTGCCACCGGAACACCAAATGTTGTATCAGATAAATACGGAAAACCTTTTTGTTGAAAATCATGCCTGTAACTATCTTCATTTTCATGAAGGCCCTTTTCCCTGTATAGGCTTGGCATCAGGTGGTAAGCTTCATTAGCATGACCTCTGAACCATGGAAAGATAAATTCTCCATTTTCTTCTTTGGTCCACCTGGTTTGAATTTTATTCACCTCATTTATATATTCGCCCAGTGTTGTTATTTCAGTCATAGTGGTTGTTGAAAGAATTTGATAATAAGCACCTATCTAATGTAAAAAATCTTTCCCGGGTATGCAATGCCTGCATAAAAATTGGTATAAGCATTTATGCCCCTTGGTCAGTTAATTTGTATAGCCCCGCAGAAGACTTAGAGACTGAAATTCTAAGTACATAGCATACATGCATAATATTTTGGAGCAGGCTGTAATAGTACTATTAGACTTCGTTGTGTCACTCACTTGTACGCTGAATCTTTGCGCAGCAGTGAATACTCAACAATGGATAGCTGGTCCTTTTCAATTGTTATAACATATAGCAATGTTTCCTGATACGCCTAAGTTCCCTTCTCCGTGGAGTCTTTCGGAAAATAAATGATAAAGGAAGATCGAACTTATTGATTAAACCAAGTAAGTGAATCAACAACCGATGCCATGAAGAACAATAGCAAAAAATAAACTTTTTGTTCTTTGCCATACCTCCAAAAATCTATGAGCACAGGCAGAAATATTGCCATTGATTAAAAGCTATTGCATGTCAAGCTGCCAGTAAAAGAAATTGGCTTTAAAGTTGCCTTATTAAGCACAGTATAAACACAAATATATGGCAAGCGAAAAAGCAATATTAGCAGGCGGTTGTTTCTGGGGCGTAGAAGAACTGGTAAGAAATCTCCCGGGTGTATTATCAACAAGGGTTGGCTACAGCGGAGGGAATGTAAAAAACGCAACGTATCGTAATCATGGTACTCACGCAGAAGCAATAGCAATCACTTTCGATCCGGAAAAATTATCGTATCGCAAACTGCTGGAATTTTTCTTCCAGATCCACAACCCTACTACAAGAGACAGGCAGGGTAACGATGTGGGCACTTCTTATCGCTCAGCAATATTTTATCTCAGCGAAGAACAAAAGAAAACTGCACAGGATCTTATCAGTGAAATGAATGCATCCGGTAAATGGCCTGGCACCATTGTAACCGAAATAGTTGCTGCCAGTGACTTTTGGGATGCAGAAGAAGAGCATCAGAATTATTTACAGAAGCATCCTTATGGATACACGTGTCATTATATAAGACCAGAGTGGCAGTTATAATAAAAGCGAAAATATAACAGGTTATTCTTCATCCTAATTTAAGAATATTGATAAAAACAAGAAGGTGCGTAAGACTGAGAAAAAGATGACTTTTAAAAAATCCATTTCAACTAACTTGCAAAAAAATATTTATGGCTATCAACGCACCACTCATTGCAGAACTAACTTTTGAATCTGCCAGCACACGAAAGCTGCTGGAACGTGTACCCTTTGAAAATCCGGCATGGGTACCGCATGAAAGATCAATGCCCCTTGCAAAACTGGCCACACATATTGCAGATATACCGGGTTGGATAACCCGTATTCTTAGCGCAGACGAATTTGATTTTGTAAACAACCCACCTATTAATATCGCAAAAGAAAAGGATGTGCTGATGCAGAATTTTGAATCAAAACTAAATGCAGCATTGGAAAGTTTACAGCAGGCTACAGATGCAGACTTTGATAAAATATGGACGGTAAAACGTAACGGCACCGTAATGATGCAGCTGCCAAAAAAAGTAGCTATCCGCAGTTGGGGTTTAAACCACCTGGTACATCACCGCGGGCAGCTTTCGGTTTACCTGCGGTTATTAAATGTACCAATACCGAGCATGTACGGACCTAGTGCAGACGAACAATAACAACAGTTTCCAAATGCTGTAAGTGCTGCATAAAGGACCGAATGTACAAGTGAGTGACACAACGATGCTTAATAGTATTACTGCAGCTTACTACATAAAATAAAAACCAGCAATCATAATAAGATTGCTGGCTAAGAAACCAAATGTCTCCACTAAACCATATTTGCCAGAAGCATTTTAGTTGATCTGTTCGAAACTGCTGGTATATTCATTAACTGGCGCACCTGGTTCTATTCTAAGCCACTGCCCTTCCATCTTATAATAATACCTGCCGGTAAGATTATTAGAAAGCTCATCACTGGTAGCGTCCCTGTTTACATTGGTAGTTCCCCATCCGTTGTAGTGTGCCCATCCTGCGTAAAACGTGAAAGAGCCTTCTGTGGCTGTTGAACCTGCATCAAACGCTATAGTGCCAACTGCTTTTGTTGCTGATTGCAGGTATTGCGTCTCTGCTATATAATAGAACTCTGCATTCTTTCCATCTGCAGTGATCTTGAAAAATTTTCCACTCTGCCATGAGGGGCCAACTAAATCACCTGTATACGCGTCATACAGTTGCAGCATTGATCCGAAGCCGCTTGACCAGTTACCTGTTAAACCCGCAGGTGCAGGTGTTGCAGGCAGATCAAAGTTTGTATCCGGCTCACTACTGTCTTTTTTGCAACTTGTGCCTGTTGCAAGTACTACGATTAATAGCGTAGTCAAAAGAATATTTTTCATGGTTAATTATTTTGAGTGCAAACTTATAATGACAGTTGAACTATAAGAAGTGAGATGTGTATGAAATGAAATTTCTGAATTATGAATTGCAACCCGGTATTATTGTTTTGTTGGTTTCATTTTGGGCAAAACTGTATTACTGCTATCATCGTTCCTTGTGTCACTCACTTGTACTGCAGAATAAATTTCGGCATGCTCAATTAGCTTGCTTATTTAGAAGTTGTTGCGGTTGCATCAGGAACGCTCGGCAATAAAATCAGCGATCTCCTGTACAATTCTTTTAAAATAAAAAACAACACTTACGTGTCCGCATTGCATTTCATAAGATGGTGGATTATGGTATATCTCCCATAACATATATTGATATTTAGTAGGCACAATTTCATCATACAGGCTAATGAATTGCTTAACATGTTTTGCCTTACAATTATGACCAAGATATTCCTGGTCTGCAATGGCCCACACCTGATTCAATTGATCTTCAGATATGCCTTTTTTAATAACATCTTTTTTTACAAACCTGCTTAGTTTACCTTCCCATGTTATACTTCCTAATTTGGCTCCTGTAATTACAGGAAAATAAAAATCTACTTCTTCTACATCTGCGGCAAGCGCAGTTTGAAAGCCTCCGCTACTCATTCCGAGCAGGCAAATATTTTTATATTTTTTTCTAAACTCATGAATTAATAATCTTAATTCAGCAACCAGTTGACGAAAGTTCATGACCGTTAAAAAAACATTTCCACTTATAAATAACTCCCCTGAAAAAGTATTTATAGCCTTTCTCTCTTGGTGAAATGGTTTAGTAATTAAACAGGTATCGATACCTGTTTTTAAAAACTGCCTGCACATTCCTTCTTCCGCTTCAAGGTTAGCCCTTGCCCATCCGGGCACAAAAATAATGATGGTGTCTGCAGCAGGTATTGAAGTAAACATCCGGCAATAAACAGTATTGTTTTCTGGCCATGGTGTTTTAACAGGCGAAGGAAAGGAGTAAAGCCTGTAACCATTCTTATTTTTAAATGGTAGTTCTTTTATGTTTTCTCCTTGTTCACTGTTGAAGCGTTTATAGAAAAGTTCAGGGCTGTTGAAGTTTGGCTTTACGTACTCAAAGAATTCTTCTGCTGAATATATCGCTCCATCAAAAAGATCCTTGTCAAGTATGATAGAGCATTTTCTATCACGGCTAAAGAAGCTATTGGCCTGTTCAATAAAAAGTGATGCCGCCTCGTATATGTGATCTTGGAATGCGATAGTTCTTTAGATTTATTTTGTATGTCCAATTTAATATATCTTCTCCGCAGATTCTGTGAGAGCAACTAAATAATTTTTGTTTTTCTTATACCGGTTTTTTTAAAAATAGCAATATAAAAACAAGATGCTAATGCAAGACTGATGTGAGATTTTGTATACAAGGATCTTAAGAGGTACCTTTTTAGAGTCTATGATAACAGTAACCACATACCAAGGCCTTCATGGACTTGCTACTCTTAAAGTTTTAGCTAAGAGATAATATTGAGGAAAGAGAAATGCTTCCCGGTAATGCAACCTATTCAGTTGCTTTTCCGTCAAATTTTTCAGGAATATTTTCAGCATCTGTTTTTGTCGCTCTTACAATAGCGTCCTTGTGATTAGGCGGACTGTAAATTGTATACAATTTTAATGCTGTCTTATCGTCTGTGTTGATAATGTTATGTTTTGCGCCTGCCGGTACAACAATTACATCTCCATTTTTCACGTCGTACTCATTTCCGTCAATAAAACATTTTCCAACCCCACTCTCAAAACGGAAAAACTGGTCATGATCTTTATGAACCTCTTGTCCAATGTCTTCCCCAGCTTTGATGCTCATCAGAACAAGTTGGAGGTGATGGCCAGTGTATAATACTTTACGAAAATTATTGTTTTCCAAAGTATCCTTTTCAATATTGCTTTTATGTCCTTTCATATATAAACCGTTTGATTTTAAAAAAATAAAAAAAGTGAAGATGCTGCTTACCTGATAGCGTAAATCATAAAACTTAAGGGTAAGAGGAAGTTGAAGAGTGAATGTTGTAAACTTAAAACAGGTTATATTCTCCTTCCCTGAATAACTCTTAATATTATTGCAATTATAGCAATTACCAGCAAAATGTGGATGAGATTGCCAGTAGCATAGCCTCCAAAATATCCGATGCCCCATGCAATGATTAATATTACTGCTACGATATATAATAAATTTCCCATGATGCTTGTTTTTATTTATTATGATTAATTTATTGAATCAAATGTACTTATTATAAAATGCTATTGAATGAGGCAAATCATTTATGCGTTTGATTTACGTCATTTTTCTGGTTACTCCGTTAATCTAAAAATGTTAATATAAAAACAAGAAGCTAATCCCAAGTCTGTTTTGTTTCTGCTGTATAAAGAATCAATTGTATAAGTTTAGTAACACGTCCCGCCTTAATAGTAAATGTAGTTAAGTACAATAAAATAAATTTTCTTTCTGTTTATTAATATTAATGATGGGCTTGAGGGAGTATATGTATAGGTGTGCGTTTCTGTTACGCTGATTTCATTACCTCATAATTTTCATTTACAAATTTTTTTACCCAGTTATCTGATCAAAATGCCATACCAAATATCTTAAGTAACTTACGTATATGAAAGTTAATTTACGATCCAGACTTGATGTGCTGAAGCATTTGGAAAAGGATATTCAAAATGCAGTAACAGTATATTTAAAACCAATTGATGATATCTGGCAACCTTCAGACCTGCTTCCAGATGCCAGTAGTGAAAGCTTTTACGAAGATGTAAAAGAACTGCAACAAAGTGCTAAAGGTTTGTCTAATGACCTGTTAGCGGTGCTGATTGGTGACACTATTACGGAAGAAGCGCTTCCTACCTATGAATCATGGTTATTATCTTTAAACGATATAACAGAAGACAGGGAAGGTGGATGGAACCAATGGATAAGGGCGTGGACCGCGGAAGAAAACCGCCATGGTGATGTATTGAATAAGTACTTGTACCTTTCTGGGCGAGTGAACATGCAGCAAATGGAAATATCAACGCAATATTTACTTGCAGACGGTTTTGATATAGGTACATCAAGGGATCCTTACCGCAATTTTATTTACACCAGTTTTCAGGAATTAGCCACTAATCTGTCACACAGAAGAGTTGCACAGTTTGCTAAAGAATATGGTGATACTTTATTGGCAAAACTCTGTGGCAATGTTGCAAGTGATGAAGCAAGACATGCCAACGCCTACAAATCATTTGTTGCAAAAGTCTTTGAGATAGACCCCAGTGAAATGATGCTGGCATTTGAAGATATGATGCGAAAAAAGATTGTAATGCCTGCTCATTTCTTACGGGAAATGGGATTGCCTAAGGGCCAAACCTTTAGCCATTTCTCAGATGCTGCACAACGTATTGGCGTGTACACCTCTACTGATTATGTAAATATTTTAAGATCATTGATTACAGAATGGAAGATTACCGGGATGAGATCCCTGACCGATGCCGGCGAAAAGGCAAGAGATTATATTATCGGCTTACCAGACAGATTGCAAAGAATTGCCACCAGAAGCAATACAGAAACAGGTTATTCATTTAGTTGGATACGTCCATAAAAAAAATGAGATTTTCCCAAATGGTCTAAGATGCTGCCTATAATTTCAATAATTTTCTCTATCAATTTCTCAAAAGCCGGGATGGTGTAAAAGAACTGCATGTGCAACATAAAGAACCAAACGTACAAGTGTGCGACGCAACAGGCGATGCCAGATGTACAAGTGTTGGTCAAAAAAATATTACCATCTTCGCAGAATCTGAAAAGAACAAAAACATTACAAAAAAAACAAATCATTCCAGTATCTTAGCCACCTATGGTAGTCATAAAAAGTCATGCAGAATTCGAAGCGCACTTAGGCAAAGAGATCGGCGTCTCTCCCTGGCATAAAATAACCCAGGAACAGATCAACAATTTCGCCGATGCTACGCTGGACCATCAATGGATACATATTGATGTAGAAAGAGCCAAAAAAGAAAGCCCTTTTAAAACTACTATAGCACATGGCTACCTTACACTCTCTCTTATCCCATATTTCTGGAAACAGATCTGTGATGTGCAGAATCTTAAGATGGAAGTAAATTATGGGATAGAGCAACTTAAGTTTGGGCAGCCTGTACTTGTAAACAGCGAAGTAAGATGCAGGGTTTTGCTAAAATCTATCATCAACCTCAGAGGTATTACCAAATGCACGCTCTTTATTCAACTGGAAATAAAGGACCAGCCAAAGCTTGCCTTTGCAGGTGATACTTTATTTCTTTATCATTTTCTTTAAGGACATCCTGTACTGCAGCTTATCTGTGGTTAATGGCTATACATTTAATGCAGAGATCCGAATAAACTCTTTCCACTCAGGACCATAAATATCAGGCTTCCTAAAATAATCCCAGTTAAAATAGCATAACCCATGGGGTTGTCAGTTCGGTAAAATGGCTCTTCTAAATGTGAAATTACCTTACGGCTTTTTTTGATGAATGGCCTCAAGGATAATTGGATAAACGAACTGGTGCTTAAAATCTTCTTAAGCATAGCGATTGGTTTTTTATTGGTTTGGATAATATAAGTAACAGCATTTCGAAACCTCAAAAAGAATCAACAAGCTAAATGCTGTTGGTATAACTTACTACTTGTAAGGTTAAATATTTTACTTGCTAAATCTAACGCTATTATTACCTTGTTTATTACGTGGGGAATAGTCACTTTTATCTATACACTTGTTTATGGTTTAATTCGAAAAGTGTTGCTGTAATCCCTGTTTTAGTTTTATTTCCAGATCGTGTCATGTGTGGCAGCGTCTGATACAAAACCTCCCGATATATCGGCCCTTGATTGGTGGATTTAAATTAAATAGTGCATTGATTTAGCCATCCTTTTTAATGATTCTTATAAGTAATAACAACAGAAAGGCAGTCAAATTATTTCAACCGACACACTTGTATTGTATCTTACAGATAAAGCATTTTTAATCCGGCATACCGGGTAATGATATTTCCAGCTGAAGAATTTTCTCTAGTATCAGGGAGAAGGAGCCTATTAGGGCAGCGTTTTCGCCAAAGCTTGAAGAGAGTACCGGAACTTTACGGGAGATGGCCTTCATGGAATACTGGTCCCATTGCCTGCTGATTTTTTCAATCAACTGTGGCTCATATTCTATTAACTCTCCGTAAAGCACCACACATTCTGTATTGAATAATTTTATCAACGTATCAATGCCGATACCAATGTAAGCGGTTGCGTTGTTTACGATTTCTATTGCTAATGGATCTGCCTTTCTCGCAGATTCAAATACGAGTGCAGCATCAATTTTACCCGCCTCCAGTTTGTGTAAAATGCTTTTATTGTAGAGAGGTGCCTGCGCTTGTGCAATTTCTGCAATGCCATATCCGGAGGCCAATGCCTCAAGGGTGCCGGTAACTCCTTCCATTCCTTTTCTTGTACTGTTTTTATCAACTACTACATGCCCGATCTCGCCGGCAAAGCCATCCGCACCGGAAAACAGTTTTCTATCAAGAATAATACCTGCACCAATACCATAGCCAAGATTGAGGCAAATAAAGTTTGCATATTGCCTGCCGACGCCATACAACAATTCCCCTACTGCTACAAGGTCAACCACATTTCCCAGGGCTATTTCCAAATCCGTATATTTAGAAAGCGCTTCGCGGATATTTACATTTCTCCAGTTAAAGATGGGTGAGTACTCTATGATCCCTGAACTTTTATTGACCATTCCACTCACTGCAATCCCGATGCCCCAAAGCCGTAATTTCTTTTGGCGGACACGGTCAACTAATTTCCCGATAAGGCCGCCAACCTGTGTCATCACTTCATCAAAACCATCTTTGAAGTTGGTAGGAATATGTATTTCAAAAATAAATTCACCAGCTAAATTCGAGAGTACTGCGCGTATAAAACTGGCATCTATATCAATACCGATCACATAATTCTCTTTTGAATTAAACCTTACCAGTTGTGGTGGTCTTCCTCCTCCTGATAATCCTTTGCTGTCTGTTTGCAGCAGGTTCATTTGAACAAGGCTTTCTATAATACGTGTTAGCGTGGGTGCACTCAGCCCCGTTTGCTGAAGAATCTTTGCCCTGGTTATTTTCTTCTCATTCCTTATAAGCCTAAGTACGGCTATCTTACTCAGGTTGGACTGGAAATCAAACTTGTCCTGTTGTGCAACCATTTCCTTCATCTTAATTTCATCGCTTTTGCAAATAATGCGATCAATGTCAAAACTAAATATTTCAGTTGATGGAAACTAATTTCGAAAAGGCCATCTAAGATTCTTTATAATAAGTGAGTCAGACTTTTGTATATTTTGAAATAAATTAAACTTTTTATTCCTTGCTAAACTCTTCTTAAGACTATTTGCCGATGACGTCGAAATGTATGTATGAATTTATATTATTAAAATATAATTGATAATTAGATAGTTAATTTAATATTAGTTTTTTATTTGACCACTTTTGGGTTATCATATTGAATAGAGTAAATAAGAAACAGTGTAGATAGCCTGTAAAGATTTTTTAAATTCATTTTTATTGAATGTCTGATTAATCCTACTTTTGAAAAACTATGAAATAAAGCTCTGAGTTTAAACGATACAGCTATGCCGGGAAAATACGGTCATTTAGTTTTTGTTACCGGGTTTGGTCTTTTAACAGTTGGTGTTAATGATGCGCGAAGTCAGTCAATGCATTACAAGGGTATTCCATTTGAGGACAGTGTTTATAAAAAAGGGGCGCAAAAGATTCCCGGAAAACTCCAGTGCGAGTACTATGATTTCGGTGGTGAAGGCGTAGCTTATCACGATAATGATTCCATCAATTCAGGGAGCGGTAAATTAAATCCGGCAGACGGAAGCTATTTGCACGAATTCCGCATTAACGAGGCCGTGGATATTTCTTTTACCAAATTCCGCGACCCTGCTATAGACAATACGCCCTACAATTTTGTACAGCCCGATAAAGATCAGTTTTATGTTGGGTGGACCCAACCCGGCGAGTGGATAAAGTATACTATACAGGTTGAAAAATCCGGCAACTACCAGTTGGGATTAATGTTCACCTCCAATAAAAATGGTAAGATATCATTTGCCGTGAATGATAAGGATGTTACCGGGCCTATTATGGTTCCGTCCACTTTTGTGGCTGCTGATACGGTGGCCTGGCGGCAATGGCATCACTGGAATTATATTGACAATATCGCATCAATTCATTTGGATAAGGGATTGCAGACATTCACCATTCATACTGTTGATGTCGGGAACATGAATTATGATTTTATCAACTTTAAAAGAATAGATTAAAAACAAGGCCCTTTAACGAACGGTAACAGAAAAATGTTTAAGCGCTTTTATGTTTTGTGAGGCTCAAAACTGTCTTTTATTTCGATGCACTTTTCTTTTTAATGATCTTTATAAAAGCTACTGATTTTTTATGTTACCTGCAGCAGCATTTCATGGCATCATCGTTGCGTCGCATTACGTTCATCTGAATAACTTTTGGCATCTTATTCTTACAATTAATAAGTATCATCATTGCACCATATCAAAAAATATTTAGAACAAGTAACATGAAGAACAAAGAAATCCAGGCAGTGATAAATGCCCTGTTCGATGCTATTGAAAAAATGATTCCGGTGTACATAGAAGACCCGGAAGATAAAGCTATATCGAATGGAAATGTTGCCGCTTGCTTGATCGATGAAAACGGAATATTGTATGGTAGAATGTTTGGCAGTAATAAAGCAAGGTTAAGGCAATCTTATAAAGTGGCATGGACAAAGGCAAACCAGGTATGGCTTACAGGAGTAAGGACCGGCGAATATGAAAGAATGGTTTTTAATAAAGAAGTGGAAGAAAATGGAAACGGTATAGAAGCGCCGGACCTGATTGGATGGGAGGGTGGACAACCATTGACCATGCATAACGGAGCGAAATTATTTGTTGGATTTAGTGGTTTCAGGGGTGTTACGGACCTGGAAATAATGGTAAAAGCACTTGCTGAGGCAGAAAAGGTTTAATGGCATCGGGCTTGGTAGGCTTGCTTATTCATGCTGAATAAAATTGATTCAGTACAAGAGTGCGACGCAACAATGTATAATAGCAGTAATGCAGTCTGGCTCATAAAAATCATTCCATAAATACTTTATAGAAACAACCATCATTAACGATATAAATACTAAAACATGAGATACACTCCTTCTGAAGACCGGTACACAAAAATGACCTACAACCGTTGCGGCAAAAGCGGGTTGTTATTGCCTGCTTTATCACTGGGGCTCTGGCATAACTTCGGACATATTGATCGCCTGGAAAATGCCCGCAATATTTTAAGAGTGGCTTTTGACAACGGCATTACGCACTTTGATTTAGCCAATAATTACGGGCCACCTCCGGGCTCTGCAGAAGAAAATTTCGGCAACATATTTAAAGATGATTTTGCCGCCTATCGCGATGAGTTGATCATCTCCACCAAGGCCGGCTGGGGCATGTGGCCCGGGCCTTATGGAGACTGGGGCTCCAAAAAATACCTGGTGGCAAGTCTTGACCAGAGCTTAAAAAGAATGGGTCTGGAGTATGTAGATATATTTTATCATCATCGTCCCGATCCCAATACCCCGCTGGAAGAAACGATGGGTACATTAGACCTGATGGTGCGCCAGGGAAAATGTCTTTATGTTGGTATATCAAGCTACCAACCCGATGAAGCTGCGAAGGCCTTTAGTATTTTAAAGCAATTAGGTACACCTTGTTTAATTCATCAACCTAAATATTCGATGTTCGATCGTTGGGTGGAAGATGGGTTACTCGACGTGCTCGAAGAAAATGGAGTTGGCTGTATTCCCTTTTCTCCATTGGCCCAGGGCATGTTAACCAATAAATATTTAAAAGGCATTCCCGAAGATTCCAGAGCAGCCAGTCACCGCGGCAATGGCGCCATTGATGAAGACCAGGTCTCCGATGAAAAAATAAATAAAGTGCGTCAATTAAATGCACTGGCAGAAGAACGCGGACAGAATCTTGCACAAATGGCACTTGCATGGATATTGAAAGATAAGCGCATTACGAGTGTATTAATTGGTGCAAGTAAGCCGGAGCAGATATTGGATTCCATCCGTTGTCTTGACAATTATTCATTTACCGGTGAAGAGCTGGCAAGGATAAATAATATTTTACGCTAAACAATAACGCAATACAAATGATTCTTATTTGTAGGGCGGGCAGGGAAAGATCAATGTTCCCAGCTAGTCGCCCAACTATAAGAAGATAGCGTTTGTAAGCAATAGCATTTTTTAATGATTGCAAAATGGTAATTTCTTTTATGAGCCAGACTGTATTGCTGCTATAAAGCCCAATTGCGTCGCACTCTTGTGCGCCTTTCTCATTATGAACAAATACAAACGGTCTCTTCGATTGATACGAATTAAGAAAAATATCAGCGTATGAAAAAGCCATTTGTCAAAACAAACCGGGGTGAAAAAGCTCAGCCCTTTATCGTTACAGCAGTCTTATTGTTAAGCCTGTTTAATTCATTTGCTATTGCACAAAAAAAGCAAAAGGATCTGCCGTTGATTCCCGCATTGAATGCCTATTCTTTCAGTGATTTGCTGTCTGCAAAAGATGCGCACAATAACCTACAAGTTTATACGCTGTTCAACCTGCTTGACTGGTGTGCGGCGCAAAAAATAAAAGCACTGGATCCTACCGCCTATTTCTTCCCCACTTACCCGGAAGTGCCAACAGATGAATACCTGCTAAAATTCAAAAATCGGGCAGCGGAGTTAGGCATTGTAATAAGCGGCACAGGCATACGAAATAATTTTGCTTCGCCCGATCCTAAAGTGCGTGCTGAAGGCGTTGAACTTGCCAGGAACTGGATCATTACCGCATCAAAAATGGGTGCCCCCGTAGTAAGATTATTTGCCGGTGAAATTCCAAAAGGCTATGAAGATAAATGGGAAGAAGTCGCTGGTTGGATGATCGATTGCTACAAACAATGTGCAGTATTCGCCGAAAAGTATTGCATTAAGATCGGCATCCAGAATCATGGAGATATGTTGCAAACCGCAGCGCAATGTATTTATGTGCTGAAAGCCGTTAACTCAAAGTGGGTTGGCTTGATTATAGACACCGGCAATTTCAAAACGGCAGATCCCTATCAAGACATTGCAGAGGTGGTTCCCTATGCCGTTAACTGGCAGATAAAAGAAAGTGTTTTTGGTTTAGGAAACGAAGTGCCTACAGATTTTAAACGCCTGGTTAAAATAATAAAAGATGGTGGGTACAAAGGTTACTTACCCATTGAAACCTTGCTGGTAAAAGGAAAACCTTACGACCCTTTTACGCTGGTTCCTCAAATGCTGCAGCAATTGACAGCTGCGATTAATGAGGCGTATCAATAAGCTTCAAAATTTGTAATCAATATAAATCATGATAAGAAAACTTGCACTACTCAATCATCCATTTCTTGTGTTGTTCGCATTTCTGATAAATGCGATAAGCGTTTCAGCACAGGATACAGCGGGAAAAGGTTTTGCATTTGAGCAAAACGCAAAGCTTGGACGTGGTGTAAATATTATTGGTTATGACCCGCTGTGGAAAGATTCTTCCAAAGCAAGGATGAAAGAAAAACATTTCCAGCTGATAAAAGAAGCCGGCTTTAACAATGTTCGCATTGTGATAAGTCCCTTCAGGTTTTCGATGGGCGACACTGACTTTACGATCAATCCAATGTTTTTTACAACACTTGATTGGGCCATCAAGACTTCGCTGAAAAATGGCTTGATGGTTATAGTGGATTTTCACGAGCACAACGCCATGGGCAAAGATCCGCTTGGTACGAAGCCCATGTTTTTGGCCATGTGGAAACAGATCGCAACGCATTGTAAAGATTACCCGGATAATGTGTTGTTTGAAATAGCCAATGAGCCGAACATGAAGCCTGAACTATGGAACCAGGTTTATAGGGAGGCATATAAAATAATCAGGGAATCTAATCCCGGCAGAACATTAATTATTGGTACTGTTTATGGTAATCAAATCAGGTTCCTGCAGGATTTGGTCTTACCTGAAAACGATCGCAACGTCATTGTGGCGATTCACTATTACAGTCCCATTCATTTTACCCACCAGGGAGCTCCTTGGTCAGAACAAAGCAAAGACCTGAGTGGCATAACGTGGACGGGAAATGACGCAGAAATCGAGGCAGTACAGCGCGATTTCGATATGGCACAGCAATGGTCAAAGACGTATAACCGCCCACTTACTTTGGGTGAATTTGGCGCCTACGAAAAGGCGGATATGCCTTCCCGTGTAAGATGGACTAACTACATTGCCAGGCAGGCTGAAGCACGCAAATGGAGCTGGAGTTACTGGCAATTCGATTCTGATTTTATTGTGTATGATATCGGCAAAGACGAATGGGTCGCACCGATCTTGCATGCCCTTATCCCCGACAAAAAGTAATGTTAATGCATGCGTTATCAAAGCTGGATTACATCAAAACCTGGGGTCACAATAAATTTAGAATACTTGGTTGTCGGCGGCCAGTCTTAATCCGGTTACTGTTTAAAATATTTTTCTGCATAGGCAAGAAATGTTGGCCAGTTAGGTCCCGTGGTATGGCCGCCGCTATGCTGACGAAATGCGATCTCACCATCAATCAGCGAAGTTTCCATGGCCGGCATCTCAGTCGTGCCAAGATCTTTTTTACCAAGCAGTTTATACACAGGCCCGGCATTTATGCTGGCAATAAAAGTTCCTTTGCCATCCACCCAATTGCCTTCCACAGCAGGGGAACCAACACTTATAAATACGGGCCGCGGCGCACATAATGCAATGAGTTCATGTGCATCAACAGGCAGGTCATTTGGCGTAAGGGTGCTGGCATATTTTATAAAATTTCCGCAGAACCAGTGATACTCTCCTGAGCCCGCAAGATTCTCCACCTGTTCGCCAAAAACACGACGCAAAATTTTTGCACCACCAGCACCTGAGGAACCGATAAAGCCGATGGCGATACGCGGCTCGTAAGCCATGGTAACCAATGCGGCTTTGCCATAACGCGACAAACCTTCGATGCCTATATGTTTTGTATCGACAGAAGGGTCTGTTTCAAAATAGTCTATCGCACGGCTGGTGCCCCATGCCCATGCCCGCAATGTGCCCCAATCATCGGGCTTGCGGGGCTGGCCTTTATTGACCAACCCAATGATGCCTTTTGTTAATCCTGCTCCATTATCTGCCTGGTAACTCGTGGGAATTAATATGGCATAACCCCAGCCTTTTTCGAGCACCTGCTCCTGCCATGTTGGTCCGGGCGCTGTTGGTAATTTAAAACCCGGTGGAAATATAAAACTGAATTCCATCATAACAGGCACGGGCTTGTTTGTTGCCGGCGTAGTTAGCGAAAGCTGTATATCGACTTTTATGTTTGGATAAGCTGAATTATCGATGTGACCCAATAAATTTTTCGTTATCGCTTTTATATTACCGATGGTTGTATCTGTGCTGCTGATGACTTCCCATTTTACTGCAGGGGTATTTGCAGGAACACGGCCATAAATTTCTTTATCGAAATCTTCCACAATTTCGGGCCTTCGTTGTGTCCACCATATTTTTGCATCGGTTACTTTTTTGCCATTCTTCAATAGTAAAGGATCGGGTAAAGTATAGGCAGGAACTTTTGATTCATCAGCATTTGCAGCATTGGGTGCCTGCGGATTTCCTGAAGGTCCGGGTCTTGTCGAATCGATGTTTAATTGTTTCAGCATTATTTTGTAATCTACTTCCGATGCCTGCTGAATCAACTTTTGTTCCCGTTTAAAATTCTCCCAACGCAAACTGTCTTCCGTTGACATTTTATTCTGGGCATGAAGCGTTGCAGCGGAAACAAGCATTACAAAAAGAAAATATTTTTTCATTGACTGTGATTTATGAATAAGAATGGGAACAGCACTTAGTATGGATATTTTTTGATAATGAGCCAAACTGCATTGCTGCCATTAAACTCCTGTTGCGTCGCGCTCTTGTGCAGTATAGCTTCGGGCGGCGAGCTATGAGCTTCGAGCAAAACATTAATAAGCTCGCAGCTCAATGCTGATAGCTGATTGCAGTTCTTTAGTACAAGTGAGTGACACAACCACCGATGCCACGAAGTGCAGAAGCCTGCAGTATAAAAAGCACATTCGCAATTTGCATCATTTATCGGTTGCAAATGCTGATGCAGGCAAGCCCTCCTTGTTATACAAATTGGCGCCTTCCGGATTGTCGGCCCATGCATAACGAACCGCAACAGGATCTTTGATCGCATCATTCCAAACAATCACGGTATTGTTTTTGATCGTCGCTTTTGCCCAAATAAATTTTTTATCGCTACTGGCAATGGAAAAATATTTCAGATCGCCGTTCTTCGCCATTAGCCCACTACCCGTATTTGTAAAGCTGATAATTATTTTATTGCCGTCAATTTTCATTGACTGGTAAAGCGGCCCTGAATAAACAATGTCTTTTTCATAGTAAGCGATTTTTTCTGCAGCCAGCGCTAAACGTTTTCCTACATCTTCTTTGTTCAAAGGATGAATATCATTCCACTCGCCGATATCTGTAGTTACAACTATGGCTGTATTTGGAACAGCTAATGTTTTGAGCTGTGCTTCCCTCAGCTCCGCCCAATCGCTTTCAGATGGCTGTTCTTTTGTTTGCATAAAGTTGGCGAGCTGCACATATAAAAAAGGAAAATCGCCCTGTTGCCATTGACGGCGCCAATCTTTTATTACGGCGGCAAATAATTGATGATATTCCGAAGCTCTTGATGCATTTGATTCGCCCTGGTACCATATTACGCCTTTGATGGAATAGCTGGTAAGCGGCGCCGTCATTGCATTGTACAAGCCACCGGGCATATAGTTAAAAGTTGTCGAAGACGGAATAGGCCCTGCTGCAGCACCCAGTTTATATTGCCATGTTCCGGCTAAATCAATCGTGTCATTTCCGGTAAATAATTTATAAGGTTTGTCTTTGGTAAAGCCACCTGAACCTGCATAGTTGATCACACGAACAACAAGTATATTCTTTCCTTCTTTCAGCAAACCTGCGGGCACAATATATTTTCTTGGCGGGTATTGATATTGGGTGGCGCCAACAAATGTTCCGTTGATATAAACAGAATCCCTGTCAATAATGGTACCCAAAAATAACCGCAGTGGTTTGTTGCGCATGTTTGCCGGAACATCGAATGCTTTCCTGAACCATACAACACCATTTGTATCTGGCAGCCCTGCGTCTTTCCAGTAACCGGGCACCTGCATGGTTTGCCATGATGATGCGTCGTAGCCAGTATCATACCATTTCTTTTCATCATGCAGACCTTTATCTCTTTGCCAGATATTATTATACCATGCATCGCTGTTGGCTTTGTCAGATTTTTTTATGCTGTCAACATAAGCATCGTTTTTTAAAGTATCTGTCTTATAGAGGTAAGCAGGAAATTGTTTTAATGCATCTTCACTCAGCCATGCTTCTGCAGGTGAGCCACCGACTGCGGCTTTTATTAAACCAACCGGCACATGATATTTTTCGTACAAAGCTTTTGCAAAAAAATATCCGACAGCCGTAAAGTGCAAAACAGATTGCGGTGTTGTTGTTTCCCAGTTGCCCGATGGCAGGTCTTGCTGTGCTGCATGAAAATTATAATTGGTAGAGACATTAAACTGCCTGATGTTTGAATTGTTAGCGGCGGAAATAATTGCAGGATATTTATCTTTTAGTCTTTCCATAGGCAACTCCATATTTGATTGTCCCGAGCAAATCCATACGTCACCAACCAGGATATTTTTTATCGTGATGTGATTGCTGGCATCGATCTGCATATCATAAGGTTCGCCGGCATGCATAGGAGAAAGTGAAATCATCCACTTGCCATCTTTGCCTGCTGTTGTAGCATATGTTTGGTCGCGAAAAGTAACCGCTACTTTTTCATCAACAGCAGCCCAGCCCCAAATCTGCACATCTATATCTCTTTGCAGTATCATGCTGTCGTTTATAAGCCTTGGTAATTTTACCTGTGCAGAAACTTTAATAATCATAAGCAGGCAAGACAATGAAAGAAAAAGCTTTGGCATTATGCAGTGCAATTTGAACAGTAAGCAAGATGAATTATTAATTTGAAAGGTAAACGGATTTTTTTTGAAACCAGCGGTAAATCTTGTGGCATCATCGTTGCGTCGCATTACGTTCATCTGCACTATTGTTATTAAGCTTTTTATATAAGCAAAGATGACAAGTGCTTCTGCAAAAAAGATTAATGATTTTTACTTCTGTATTTTCGTAGTTCTTATGGTGAACAATATAACACTTGACTTAGCAAAGAAACTCTGGGATTATCACCACATGCATCATGCGCTTGAAAAAGCAGATTGCATTCTGGTATTAGGCAGTCATGATCTTCGTGTTGCAGAACGTGCAGCTGAATTGTATTTGGAAGGATGGGCACCCATGATCATTTTTTCGGGAGGCCTAGGTAATTTTACAAAAGAAGTGTGGACAGAAAGTGAAGCAGATCAATTTGCTGCAATAGCCATAAACATGGGTGTTCCGGAATATGATATACTCATTGAAAACAAATCAACTAACACTGGTGAAAATATTCTTTTCACGCAACAATTGCTTACACAAAAAGGTCTCAATCCGCAATCATTTATTGTTGTACAAAAACCTTACATGGAAAGAAGAAGCTATGCCACATTTAAAAAACACTGGCCTGACAAAGAAATATACGTTACCTCTCCACAGATTTCTTTTGAAGCATATCCAACAGAAGAGATACCGCTTGAAAAAGTCATTAACATTATGGTTGGGGATCTTCAACGGATAAAGCTCTACCCTGAAAAAGGGTTCCAGGTTTTCCAGGAAATTCCTGCAGGTATATGGGAGGCATATGAACAACTTATTGTGTCAGGCTTCAACAAACATTTAATGCGTGACTAAGGTGGATTAAAAATTAGCTTTTACCTGCAGAATAAAAGTATTAAGTGCGTCAATTGACGCACCTGATACAAATAAGCAATGTAAAAGAGATAAGAAAACCTATAGCTGCATAAAGAGCTGAACGTACAAGTGAGTGACACAACAGGCGATGCCATAAAAACAAATGACGGAAGAAAATTTTACTTTATTTTTTCATATTCAGAATTGCAATCCCTGTATTTTTTAACAGACAAGTACACAGGCGTATGTTAGTATTTAATAAAAGATGTACGAAGTACCTTATTTTCATCACTACTCACCTGGATAAAATATAAACCCGCTGCATAGCCTGCAATATTTACACGGTCAGCGTTTGTTATATCTGAAGCTGTTCTTTTCAGTAATATTCTGCCATAAACATCTGATATAATAATTGTCTTTAACTGCGCATTACTTGTAAGCTGCAGCACATTACCTGTTACCGGGTTTGGATAAATATTTATTTTCCACTTACTACTGATCTGCACAGATCTTACAGAAGACAAGTAATACCTGGCATCCATATCCACCTGCTTTAACCTGTAATAATTTAAACCTGTAAAAGGCAAAGAATCAACAAACGAATAGTTTTTAATGGTATTGCTGTTACCAGCAGCATTTACATAACCTATCTGTGACCATGTTTGTTGGTCGGTACTTCTTTCTATTACAAAATATTTACTGTTGGCTTCAGTGGCTGTTGACCAATTTAGTTGTACATCATTATTATTCTTTACAGCTGTAAAGTTTAAAAGTGAAACAGATAAAATAGAGCACATGCTATTTGTAAACAACATAGTGGTAGAATCTTTGCAGCCAAATGCATCTGTAAGGACAACCTTATATTTTGAAGAATAATTGACATATGGAGCCTGTAGCGTTGAAGTAGCAGTACCATTCGTCATATCAATGCCGGAATAAAAGAGCGCATCATCCGATGAAGATGACCATAGCCAGGAGGAGCCTGTTGTACCACCAATTTCTTGTAAAGTTGTATAAGGATGTGCTGCATTTTCAAAACAAGATGGATATATAACTGCAGCCGGAGCATGAACGGTAACTGAAGTGGTAGAAACCGGTGATGTACAGCCAAAGCTATCTGTTACTTTGACTGAATAGTTATATGTGCCGCCAGTTGATGGAGCAGTTAAAACAGGATTGGCAGCTGTCGTCGAACTCAACGTACCTCCATTTCCGGACCATACATAAGTAAAGGGTGCAGTACCGCTTGTAGTGTTTGAATTAAGTGTAACCATGCCATTCTTGCAAGCATCATTTGAACTTGTAGTAACAACTACCTGTGGAGGAGTGCTTATAGCAACAGTGCTTACTGCTTTGCTTACACAATAGATATTGTTGATGTAAGTATACGTAACATTAGCCGTGCCCATATTATGGATTGTAATACTACTTGTTGCCGAATCAACTGTAACAATTGATGAATCACTGGTACTCCATGAGCCTCCTGTGACGGAATTGGAAATTGTATAAGTAGATCCTACGCAAAGGTTAGCAGAAGGCGAAATTACATTTTGGGTCAGGGGGGTTGGGATAGGATTTATAGAAATATCATCAATTGCCAGGTCATTGCCTAAACCCCCGATATTTTCATTACGCAAAAATAAGTCGGCCGTAGTAATACCTGCAGGAACTGTAAAAGAAACTGAAAAGAGCTGCCAAGCACTTGAAGTAATTTCTGCTGTTGTGCTGTCGCCAAATATAACGCCACCGAGAGTTTGCATACCAAAACGAATCTTAGGTCTTATGGGATTTGTAGGTAAAACATTGGAAACATAAAACTGAATTCTATAGGTAAGATTTTCTGTGAGGCCTGTAATACGTTGACGATAAAATTCATCTTTAGCATAGGAAGCATTTACCAAATAGAAATAACCATCATTACCAGTGTGATCAGTTACGCCAGGTGAAGTAAACCAATTACCATCTGTGGTTTTGGTAAGGTAATAGTATCCATCCTGAGGACTTGTCTGGCTAAAATAATGATAAGCGGTTCCTTCCAATGGTGTTCCAAAAGTACCATTACCGAATTGGCGTGTTCCGTTACCAGCGTCAAAGCTTTGTAAAATGCTTGTATTGCAGTTGCCATTATCGATAAGTTTTGGATTTAATTTTTCAACGATGAATTCGACATTCACTACTTCACCATAATCAGCCTTTATTGTTGTTGTATTCGTTGTGGAGTTTCCTGTTGTATTTCCCGAAGGATCATATATATTAAAACGTGTAGCATCCCAGGTAGTGTCAGGCATAACTGCACTAATCTTATAGGTCCCCGCATTATATTCCATTATTATGCTGTTACTGTATAGTGTAGCAGAATTTTTCACCCTTTCATCATCTAACCAGATGTGAACACCGTTATTGTCAGATACTCTTGTGTATATGGTTTGTGGAAAGGTAGTGCCGATATTTACTCCACCCCAAGCTTCTCCTGCGGGTCCCCCTGTTAATCTTTGCACACCCCTGGCTTCGGGCTCAGCTATCCATGCTGATGCGCCTTGAGCAAAGCTATAGACAATAGAAGTGTTGCCGCAGCAAGAAGTATTGCCTGTTGTACCTGTACCATAAATAGTTCCATTATCATCTATTGCTACATCTATAAGGCTGGCAGCACCTGCGCCGGAAGTCGTAGTAAATACAGGAAAGGTTGTGACAGAGCCAGTGGAAATGGTATAAGTTTTTACTGTTGCGCTTAAGATGTATACGATCTTTGATCCATCGCTGCTTATATCAATTCTGTCTGCAATATTGGTATTAGATGAAATATCTGTCCAACTATCATTCGAGAAATCTCCTGTATATAGATATACCCTGCCGTTTGCGTTTCGCAAGGCTATTTTTCCGCCGCCATAAGCAATATCACTTGCATTGGCTGTTTGGCCATTATGCGAAATTGTATGATCAAAGATCAGGGTAGAAGTGCCGGCATTATAAAAATAGGCGTTACCTGAATTGTTTACATAAACAAACTGGTTCAAACCTGCTCCATCAATTGCTGTAGCAGTTGTTACTGTGGTTGAAATCCAGTTACTGCTACCTGTGATTCTTTTATAAACAGTACCCGTATTAGAAGTGCCAACTGCTGTTCCCGCAATTGTCCATAGTGTTCCTGCACCATCATCATGACCCGCACCCAGATCATATACATTAAGCGTATTACCTGCGGAATCATTTGTTATAAAAGAATTCACAACAGATCCTGTTGAATCTTTTACCTTGTAAGTAAAATTTACCGAAGATTCTTCATTAATATTCTTATCATGAATATAGATCCATGCTGATTTTACTGCCACATAAACGTTGCCAGTTGCACTACAGCCATTATCGCCTGTTACTTTTACACTATATACCCCTGCGTTTGCAGAACTAACAGTGCTGATAGACGCCGTTTGCGTAGTTGCCGTGAAGCTGTTTGGTCCCGACCATATAAATGTGTAAGGAGCTACACCATTCAAAACAGATGAAGATAGATTTATTGTATTGCCATAATTCACCGGCCCATTTCCCGTCGCTGTTATGGCAGGAGACGTATTAATCGCTACAGAAGTTGTAACTGCTGTCGTTGTAAAACATCCAAAAGCATCTTTTACCTGCAAGGTATAGGTGCCTGCAGCCGCTGTAGTTATCGAACTAATAGTTGAGGAATTTGATGTCGAACTGCTTGAGTAGCTGTTAGGACCACTCCACATATATGTAAGGGGCGTAGGTACTGTGGATGCAAGTGCTGATGTACCTGCTGTCAGGCTTAATGTGCTTCCCGAGCAAACAATACTATTGCTATTTGCAGTTGCAGTAAATGAAGGCATTACAGGAACTGAGTAATAGATTTCTGTTTGCGAAGCAGATCCTGCTACAGTAGTTACAGAAAATACAATTGTTCTTACAATAGAACTGGTTATAATAATACCCACAAGTGGTTCTGATCTGTTGCCACCCGATGTTGACTTAAATGAAAGACTGGTAATACCTGTTGTAAAAGTGGAAGGCAAATTTGTTGTAGACACATTAAATGGGGTAAAATCAGAAGGATTTATTACCGTACCTGAAGCATCTTTAAACACGATTGACCATCCCTCCTGCATATCAATGTCCTGCAGGTAAACGTGTGTTCCTGCCTGGAGATCTGATGAAAATGTATGCGTTAGTCTAATATTAGTGCTATTTGTACTTATGCTTTGCATGGCTGGGACTGATAGAGGGAATCCGGAACCTGTCACAAGGCTCTCTCCCGGCGCAATAGAAGAACTGATAGTATTGCTTGTTGCACCGCCTTGGCTGGAAACTGTAAATGAATTTCCGTTCAAAACAGCCATTGTTGTATCAGTAAAGCTGCTGAAAATATGATTTACAAAATAATTACTGCTTACAGAAGGTTTTTTGCCATTAAGATAAGTACCTGTAGTAGTTGGTCCGTAACATTGACAAAGGGCAGCGCATGAAATTAGCAAAATCAAACTAAGTGTAGATAACGACTTTTTCATACTATTGGATTTTATATAGGCTTTCATTTCTTAGGATATAAAAGCATTCTAGAAAAGCCAAGCTGTATGCCAATTTTTTTTGCGCTATAAATTATTGATTATCAATGTTTTTAAAAATTGATCAAATGAAACTATTCCGATACTGGGAATTTACCGTCCCAAAATTGCGCAGTTATGTTTTCTTAATTGAGGGTCTTATAAGACCTACACCCACCTGTTACTTAATTTTTATAGCTAGAGTTTTAGAACAGAAGCAAAACTGAGGGTTGAGCAAAAATCCGAATGTACAAGAGTGCGACGCAAGGGAAGCTTAATGATATTCAAAAGCAGGGGCCAACAAAACCTTGCCTTTCGGAAAGTGTATGCTGTTGAAATTTTTGTTTGTATATGAGTGAGAAGCCATATTCAATAACAGCAATAGTTGAATGCAAAAAAATGTATCTTCCTGACACCATGCCAACACAAAAAAATAAACTGCCCGCAGGTATTCCATATATAATGAGTAATGAGATAGCTGAACGATTCAGCTTTTACGGAATGAGTGCCATACTTACTACTTTTTTAGTGAGACAATTTTTTAACCCGGCCAATGGCATTCTTGTGCTTGTTTTTATTCCCTTCTTCACATTTGTGCTCTTTCCTTTTCTCGAGAAAAATGGGGTGAAGATAAATCCACTTAACAAGTTTGGTCCTGGCTTTATTGTAAGCTTATTTTCTATTGGGATTTACTGGTTGCAGACACAAATAGACAAAGGGTTTCATCCGAGTATTGGCTGGCAATTCTTTGCATATATGTTACTTACCATTGCAGAAGTACTAATATACCAGACAGGATTAGAATATGCTTATACGCAGGCGCCAGAAAGTATGAAAAGCACTATCATGGCTTTCTTTTTGCTCTCTCTGTCTATTGGAAATATTATACTGTCTTTAATAAATGGTAGCATAGCTAACGACGGATTATTTTCCCGATTCACCGGTTCTTATTATTATTTGTTCTTTATAATTGTAATGCTGGCGGCTACACTATTCTATTTTTTTATAATAAAACCCTACCTCAGAAAGCCCATATTATAAGAAATATCTTTAGCTGTTAATCTGGAATAAATTAGTACCTGCTATCAACCATACTGAGCATTACCTTTTTATTTAGTGGTCATCTTTTTCTTCCAGCAACTTCAATACTTCATCCATCTTCAACTGCAGCCGCATTATTTCTGCCTGCGCTTTTAAGTTTACCTGGTATTCAATTTCTGCTCTTATTCTATCCTGCTCTGCCAAGCGCCGTTGACTGGTAAGCACAAGAATAGTTAACAAAAAAGATGTAAGCGTAAGCATAAACCCCAAAAAGAAAAATGTAGGAGGATTATCTGCAAAACTAATAACACCATTGTGAAGCTTTTGGTAATACCATGTTTGGAAAATAATCCACCCTGCCACGAAAATAGCTGCACAAATAAGAAAACGGCTGCTGGATACAAGGCTTGCAGCTTTGTCAACAAATCTTCTAAATGAAGCAGGCTGGTAAGAAACAACAGGCTTCTCTGTCGTATGCAAATGCATATTCACAATATTTGTCCGAAGCCTGTCAACAAGTACTGCAAGTAGGGTGCGTGAAAATTGAGGATGCTTATCCAGGTAACTGTAAAAGGTGCCCTGATCTATGTAAAGTACAGTTGTTTCATTGATTGTACGCACCGTTGCTGTATGTGGCCCCGCATCAAGTAATGAAAGCTCTCCAAAAAAAGTTCCTTCGCCTTGTGTTGCAAGTGTAATTTCCTTGCCATTTTTATTGGTATAACTTATGCGCACTTCTCCTTTTTCAATTAAATAAAGTTTATCGCCTGGTTCATCCATCCAGAAAATAACTGTATGAGGTGGATATTTTTCAGTTATAAGCTGCTTCAACAAATCCTCTAATTCTTCAGGATTGAGTGTTGCAAACAATGGGATCTTTCTTAACATTTCGGAGGTCATAAACTTTTTTTAAGTAAGGTTTTACCTTGTTGGAGTAAGTAATGATTAAAGATAGGATAAGAGTTGATTGTATAGAATAAATACAGGCTGCATTCGGCAGTGCATAAGCATATGCAGTTTCATCCGTTACAAATATTGTAGCTGTGAATTATTATGAGTCCGTCATTTACCTTTTATGGCATCACCTGTTGCGTCGCACTCTTCGGCGTCCGGAACTTGGCGTAACGAAGGTTTTGTGTCAGTAAAATAAAAAGCGGCGTTCTGGAAAACAGAATGCCGCTTTTTATTTTTGAAGGATTATATTACTTGTATAAATACGATAAAGCCGTTTTATCATAAGAATCAAAAGGCCGGTTTTGATTGGCACTTATACAAGCCAGCATCCATGAGTTTGGCTCAGCCGTTGTAGGCGTACCCGGAATATTAATTGCCCCCACAGTAGATGCACCTTCGTTTGAATAGCCACCACCGCAGCTATAACTACGATCCATGTAGTCTGTGTGCCGGAAGCCAATGCAATGACCCACTTCATGAGCAAAAATAGTTGCCGCATAATTAATAAATGTTGTACTTGTGCCTGTTCCGATGGCTCTTGAATTAACCTTTACTGTAGGATAAGGATTACCTGCAGCATCAGGAAAACCTGATGATGCAAGATAAGATCCATTTGCTTTTGCAAAAGTGATAGTAGCGCCGCTTGAAACACGTGTAAATGTAATTCGCAAACCTTCTGCATTATAGCGCCTCACCATTTCATCCAGGACGGCTGTATATGATGAAGGTAACTGACTTGATATAGCCACCGTAATATTACGTGGTAAACCAGTTACAAGATTTGTGGTACGGTACTGCTCTGTATTGGCAACACGAATTGCCATAACTGTATTTCGGGTAGCAAGATCCTGCGGCGTTAAAATGATATCGCCTTCTACCAAATAGCCTTCGTCAATTTTCTCAACATTTGTGTTGGAAAAACCGAGACTTTTGATCTGAGCTAATACATCATCTGAAACAACTGCCTGCTGAGCAACAGTATTTGTTTCTTTTTTACAACCAGTAATTAAAATTGATGCCATGCCGGCAATCCCGACTGCTTTCATAAACTTTCTCATGTTTTGATCTGATTTTGGTAAATGATAAAATTGGATAATGAAACTTCAAGTTATAATTAATTGATTAATTAAAAAATATATCTGTACCCAATTGCCTCATCTCAATACCTCTTCATTATTTTTACCAACATGGCGGCAATAATAGCATAGCCTTTATCAGAAGGATGTAATCCATCATATGTGATGTTGACCGCATCTAAAGGATAAGGATAATCGTCTGTATTCGCGTTAAAGGGGATATCAATAAAATCAGGATATGGATAATTTTTGTAAGTACCCGTTTTGGGATCTTTTAAACGCTTAAAGTTTACGAGGTTTGGATAATCCATACCGCTTTTGTGATAGAGGTCAACAACATCAAAGTGCTCGTATTTTGCAATTCCAATAATGGCATCCGCAAACTGTGAAAGCATTTGACCGTTTTTCTGCTTGTAAGAACCCCACGCATTATTTTTCATATCGTTGATATAAATAAAATCCACTCTTTGCATAGGGGTAATAAGTATGATCTTAGCATTATTATTCAAGCTCCTCAGCTTATTAATAATAATACGAAACGATCCATATACAGTATTATTACCAGTGTTGTTTTGATAATCTGCAAGTATACCCAATGTACGCCCGGACCACCAGTCATTCGTTCCCAGAAATACGGAATATACATCACTCTTTGAAAGGCCTAGATGTTCGATCTCATTTGCAATACCTCCGGATGTCCAGCCGTTATGTCCTTGGTTAATGTAATGGATGTATGGCAATCTTTCTGTGACCAATGTCATATAACCTTTGGTAATGCGGTTGCCTGTTTCATCAACATGGTTATTCAGATACGTAATGGAATCGCCAATGGCTGTCCAGGTAATTTCTTTTTTTGTAAAAGAAGTGGTTATGGCAACTATAGCAACTATACACAACAATCGCTTCATGAGATTAATTCTTTATAGCAGTAAAATTAAATGATAAAATAGCGATTGGGCTGCCCTGTTTATTAAAACGCAGTAGCCACTAAAGATGCAAATGAGCCGTCTATCTAGTATGTCTTAAAAACTTTGATATTTATTTAGTTTCTTGAAGAACACTACACCTAACTTTTAGCATATGAGTACTTCTGTTAACAAGACCGCTAGGATTGGTGGAATACTTTATTTAATTATTATAGCAGCCGGTTTCTATGGCGAAATGTTTGTGCGTTCTAAACTTATTGTGTCAGGCAATGCTGCTGCTACTGCCAATAACATTATCACTTCGCAATTACTTTGGCGCAGTGGTATTGCAACAGACCTGCTAATGCATATTTGTGACATTCCTTTGATGCTGATATTTTATTTATTACTTAAACCGGTGGATAAGAACCTTGCGCTAATGTCATTGCTTTTCAATTTAATACAAACTGCTGTTTTGGTAGTTAATAAATTAAGTCTTATAGTAGCGCTGTTTCCTTTAAGTAGTAGAGATTATCTCAAGTCTTTTGATGCGCAACAACTCTATACACTTGCTTATCTTTCTATAAAAGCGCATGGATATGGTTTTGGGCTTGGCCTTATGTTTTTTGGCTGCACATGTCTTATTATGGGCTACCTTATCTTCAAGAGTGGCTACTTACCAAAGACCATCGGCGTATTGATGCAAATTGCTGGCGTGTGTTATTTGGCAAACATCTTTGCACCAGAATCCTCTGATAAAATATTTCCTGCAATACTGCTGCCTCCGTTCATCGCGGAATTATCATTATGCCTGTGGTTGATCTTTAAAGGCGTAAATATTGCTGTGTGGGAAAAACAATTGACTTAATAAAAAAACTGCTCAGAAATAATCTTACCAGCACTTGTTTTATACACGCATAATTCGCTGTTTGTTTTGCGGGGCTCTCCTTTTATTTGCAGATCAGTATCCCATGCAACGGAAAAATAATCGCCTGCCACCACCGGATCAGATATAATGCTACCGTAAAAATTTTCTACCATTGAAATAAACAACTCGGCTTTCCTTCTTATAGCATCCATGCCTTTTGTTTCTTTTGGCAGTATGCCTTCATATGGTTCAAGACTAACAATATCTTGCGCGAATAATTCTTCTTTGGCTTCTTCTATTTTGCCATTGCGACATAAATCCACCAAACGAATGGCTAATTCTTTTGTTGTCATTTTATAAAAGCTTTACGGAATTTCAATTCTACATAAAGATACTATACCTGTTAACAGTATAATGAGGCTATTGAGACATTTAGAGGGGCGATATGCGACAAAAGTCATTGTAAAATTCAGGTTTCAAATGGAAATAAAAATTTGTTTTCTTTTCATACTGCTCCTTATTTTAAGGCATGATCGATTGGAAAACTTTTGCCCAAATACGCTTTTTTGCTTGTCCATTCCATTGCACCATCTGCCCAGAATGCATCTGTAGCAGGCAACCCAAGCGGAAGAAAAGCAACCGTACATAAATACAAACTGCCTGTGGAAATATACAGCTCAGCAATATCTGGTTGATGTCCGCAAAAACCAATAGTAAGCCATCCGTTGTTGTCAAAAGTACCCGGTGCGTCCATACTTTTTTTTATCACAGCAGTTAATGCACTGCGCACCAGAGCAGGTTGCAATGATGCAGGAAGCTTTTGTTGCAATGCAAGTTGTGCCAGTAACTGAAATGCCCCACAGCGGTATGCTAATGATCTGCCTACCGGTGGAAATGCACCTTCAGGTGAGATAAAACGTTCCTGTATTTCTGCATAGCGTTGCGAGCGTTTTTCATACAACAACATTCTGTCCCCGTATTGTCGAGTTGCTTCATTAACTGTAGCTGTAATGTCAAGTAGCATTGGTTGAATAACAAAACTGTTGTAATAATCAAATGCAAGTTCTGCACCATCACCATATATCGAATCTCCTTTGTACCATGCTTCATGTTGTTGCAGAGCATAAGTTACGGGCGACTCATTATACGTGTTGGTAAATTTTAAAAGCGCTGCTTCTATCATTGCAGAAAATAATAGCCAGTTGGTTTGTGGAGGTTGTATACTTCGTGTTGATTGCAACGCATTGGTTAAAAGTATGCGTGTTGCTGTATCAAGATTACCCCAAAGTTGTTTGGGTGCACGTATCAATGCATGTGCAAGAAATGCAGCATCAACCAATGACTGACCCCCTTCTGTAAAATTCATATAATCCGGCGATGAAGGATCGACCGCATTTTTTACAGATGCAGCAGCAAGTTCAATAAATTGTTTTCTAAGCTTTCCTTCATTTGTATCATCAGGTCCAAGTTCCAGCCAGGGTGCAAGCCCTGCAAGAGTTCTGCCAAGTGCTTCCAGGTAAGTTACTTTTTTACGATCATTAAGTGCGCCTTCTTTTGCTTCAACGGGCATTAATATTTTCAGCCTTTTCGCACTCAATGCCTGCAAGCCCGGAAGTGTAATTTTTGTAAGCATATGCACCCAATATGCACGGTCGCTATCAAAATTTTCAGCAGTATATTTAGCACGTGCTTTATTGAATTGCAGTAAACCTGCTGCACCAATCGTAGAAGTTGCTTTCAAAAAATTTCTCCTGATCATTGATTTGTTGTGTATGATAATAAAAAATCAAAAGTAATTTTATTTTGATACCAGCTGTAAAGCCCTGATTTAGCTTCGTTGCGTCGCACTACTTTCATCGGTTAGATCATTAATGGATCTTTGATTGAAGCGATAGTATATTTGTGTTAATTTTTTTTATATGGCGACTATACAAATTAAAAGAGCATATGAGCCAAAAGAAAAATCAGATGGATTCAGAATATTGGTTGACAGGCTTTGGCCACGCGGCATCAAAAAAGAAGATATGCATGTTGATGTTTGGTTAAAAGAAATTGCCCCCTCTTCAAAATTACGTAAATGGTTTAATCATGATGTAAAAAAATGGAAAGTATTTACAGCTAAATACAATGCTGAGCTTAAACATTCAACAGCTATTGAAGAAATTATAAGGCTGACAAAGACACATAAAAAAGTCACATTGATATATGGCGCAAAAGATGAACAACATAATCAGGCAGTGGTGCTAAAAGAATTCTTACAAAAAATCATTAGTATATGTTGATTTGCTGCACAAATAACCGAACGTACAAGTGAGTGACACAACAAAAGTTTAATAAAGTTTTTCAGCCTGTACCATATTTCCTTCTCTCACTTACATGCTTCTTTGTAAAAATGCAGATCGCATTTTTTATTTAATTATCTTTCCGGTAGTCTTGCAGAACAACAATTATTTCACTGGTATTACCAGTTATATTTTATGCTTAACAGACGGGAGCTTTTAAAACTATCGGGTGCAGCAACACTTGCAACGTTATTGCCGGGATCGTTGGTGCGGGCAGCTATAACTTCTAAAGCACCTTTTCGTTTTTGCCTTAATACGAGTACCATAAGCGGTCAGCAAGTGGGCCTGTTAAAGTATATTGACATAGCAGCACAAGCCGGTTATGATGGCGTGGAGCTTTGGGTAAGCGACGTAAAAGATTATTTAGATAAGGGAAACAGCATTCAATCTTTAGCAACGTTTATAAAAGCAAGGGGCATTACTGTGGAAGATGCTATCAGCTTTACAACCTGGATGGTGGATGATGAAACTAAACGAAAAGATGGGTTGATTGAACTGGAAAAAGAAATGAAAATGATGGCAGTACTCGGTTGCCATCGTATAGCAGCACCACCGGCTGGCGTGGAAAGCAATGAGCCGATAAATTTTCAAACTGCAGGTAAACGATATCATGACATACTTGCACTAGGCAGAAAATATAATGTAATGCCATTGCTTGAATTTTGGGGCGCATCGGGTACACTTTATAATCTTAGCCAGGCCCTTGCCATTGCTGCTGCCGCAGATGATGCAGATGCGCGGATATTACCGGATGTGTATCATTTATTCCGTGGCGGTTCAGGCTTTAATAGTTTAAAGCTCTTAAATGGCAGAATGATCGACATTATTCATATGAATGATTATCCTGCTTCTAAACCAAGAGAAGAACAAACAGACGGTGATCGTGTGTATCCGGGAGATGGTACTGCTCCACTAAAACAATTGCTTCGTGACCTGATGACAATGGGCGGAACAAAGGTTTTATCCCTTGAATTGTTTAATGAGAACTACTGGAAACAAGATGCCTTATTGGTTGCAAAAACAGGCCTCCAAAAAATGAAGCTATTGGTTAATGGGATTATTAATGGCAAATAAGACAAAACTGCTGTAAAAAGCGATAATAAAGTATAAGTGCCAATCAAACATTTTAGAATATCTTTCGGTTGTATTAATTAACTCGCTTATCAACTTATCATGAAAAAGATTGCTTCCTTCATTTGCCTCTTAACTGTTGTAATATTCTTTAACGGTTGTAAAACGGATTCTGATGCCCGCAAAGTTTTGGTGTTTACAAAAACAAAAGGTTATCATCATGCTTCTATTCCGGCAGGTGTTGCAGCAATAGAGCAGATTGGTAAAGAAAATAATTTTAGTGTAGATGTTGACTCCAACTCAAGTGTATTCAATGATGAAGATCTCAAAAAATATAGAGCTGTTATTTTCTTAAGCACAACTGGCAATATTCTTAATAGCGACGAACAGCTGGCATTTCAACACTATATTGAAGCCGGAGGTGGTTTTATGGGCATACATGCGGCGGCTGATGCAGAATACAACTGGGCATGGTACAATAAACTGGTGGGTGCATATTTTAAAAGCCATCCCGGCAATCCGAATGTAAGAAAGGCAACCGTTGTAGTAAAAGATACAGGCAATATAGCTATGAAAGGTATTCCTGGAAAATGGGAACGTACAGATGAATGGTATAATTATAAAAACATCAATGCAGACCTTAATGTAATTGCAACACTTGATGAAGATAGTTACGAAGGCGGTGAGAATGGAAAGGATCACCCTATTGCCTGGTATCATGATTATGATGGCGGAAGGGCATTCTATACCGGTGGCGGGCATACTGAAGAAAGTTTTAGTGAGCCTTTATTTCTGAAACATCTTGCAGGTGGAATAAAATATGCAATGGGGGCTGATACAGCAAAGCTGGATTACTCAAAAGCATACGCTGTAAAAGCTCCTGAAGAAAACAGGTTTACCAAAACTGTTCTTACCAACGATTTAAATGAACCAATGGAGATTGCCGTTACTGCAAATAAAACGGTTTATATCATTGAGCGCTCCGGCAATTTTTATGCTTATAATCCTGTAGCAAATACTACAAAGCTTGTACACAAGTTTCCTGTGTTATTGGATACCAAACAAGTGTCTGGTAATGGTTTATTAGGTTTAACTATTGATCCGGATTTTGAAACCAATAAATTCATTTATTTCTTTTACACACCTATTGATAAAAATTATCACCAGAACATTTCAAGATTTAAAATGATTGGTGATGATTCACTCGATTTTGCCTCAGAAAAAATAATTATACAGGTGCCCATTGACGGAGAAGTAAGTGCACATACCGGTGGTTCTCTGGCGTGGGATAAAAATAAAAATCTTTTTATCTCCACTGGCGACAACACCGTTCCATTTGAATCGGATGGCTATGCACCTTTGGATGAAAGAGCAGGAAGAAAAACATTCGATGCACAACGGTCTGCATCCAATACCAATGACCTGCGCGGAAAGATCTTACGTATTCACCCTGAAGCTGATGGCAGTTATACCATACCTGAGGGAAACCTGTTTGCCAAAGGCACCGCGGACACAAGACCAGAGATCTATACAATGGGTTGCAGAAACCCTTACCGCATTTCTATAAACCAGGAAACTTCCACTTTGTATTGGGGTGAGGTTGGTCCTGATGCAGGTGATGATTCGCGTCACGGACCAAGAGGCTATGATGAATTTAACCAGGCTAAAAAGCCGGGCTACTATGGTTGGCCTTATTTTGTAGGAGACAGCAAAGCATACCACGATTCTGATTTTGCTACTAAAGCAGTAGGTGATCTTTTCGATGTAAATGGGCCAACCAATAATTCTGTAAATAATACAGGACTAAAAAAGCTGCCTGCTCCAACGAAGCCTATGATCTGGTATCCTTATGGTTTCTATAAAGAGTTCCCTGAGCTTGGTGAAGGTGGAAGAGCTGCTATGGCAGGTTCTTTTTATCATTACAACAAAAGTCTTGCGAAGAAAAACAGTATTCCTGCTTACTATGATAATTGTTTATTTGTTTTTGACTGGATGCGCAACTGGGTATTTGCTTTACGTTTTGATGAGCATGAAAACTATAAACGCATGGAAGCCTTCATGCCTTTAACAGGGGATTTCAGAAGACCGATAGACATGGATATTACACCTGATGGTATTATGTATGTACTGGAATATGGTACTGTTTACGGCGCAGATAATGATGATGCAAGATTGGTGAGAGTGGATTATAATGATGGTAACCGTGCACCGGTTGCAAAGATCAGTGCAAAGGATACCATTGGTTTAACACCATTAAAAGTAAGTTTCAATAGCAATAAGAGTTATGACAATGATGAAGATGATCAACTAAAATACGAATGGACATTTGAAGGAAATAAAGTTGGTTCAACCGATGCAAACCCTGAATATACTTTTAATAACAAAGGTGTATATAAAGTAACGTTGAAAGTAACTGATCCTTCTGGCTTAAGTTCTGTTGATACCATGGAAATGAAAGCAGGTAATACAACGCCGCAGGTAAGTATCAACACAACAGGCAATAGTTCATTTTATTTTGATGCTGTATCACTTGATTATACTGTTGATGTAAAGGACAAAGAAGACGCCAATATTGACCCGCAGAAAATAAATGTAAAACTGGAATATGTACCAAAAGAAGCGGGTACATTCAAAACAGTAAACGGGCAAGGCGTATGGGTCACTCCTGCAAAAGATCTTATACAGGCAAGTGATTGCAAAGCATGTCATCAAATTGATAAAACTGTTTTAGGCCCTGCATTTATAGAAGTTGCCAAAAGTTACGAAGCCAGGCCTGATGTAATTTCTAAGTTAGCCAATAAGATCATCACCGGTGGCGCTGGTGTGTGGGGCAATACACATTATATGACAGCGCATCCTCAGCTTAGCAAAGACCAGGCAAGCACCATTGTGAAATATATCCTTTCACTTAAACAGCAACAGACCCAGGACAGTTTACCTGCAAAAGGAACAGTATCTGTTGCAGGTAAACAAGGCGGTACTTATGTGTTGTCTGCTGCATATACAGATAACGGCAATGGCGTTGTTCCACTAACCGGCACACAGCAGATCGTGTTACGTCAGCCAATGATCGCTGCGCAGGATGCAGATGTTCTGGGTGGTATTGAACGCTATGATAATAAACTGGGCGTAGTAAAAAGCAGATCATATTTTGTGCTAAAGGGTATTGATCTTAAAGACATCAAACAGGTTACGTATAATTATGCTGCAAAAGATAATGCCGCAACACTTGAGATACATCTTGATTCAACAAAAGGCGCAGTAGTAAGCACGCTCAACTACACATCATCCGGCGACTGGAACAAATTCAAACAAGCCACAGCCGCAGTTACTGACCCCGGTGGCAAACATGATCTGTATTTTGTATTTAAGAAAGATGGCGAAATAGCTGGAGAAGGTTTGTGCTTACTTGACTGGATAAAGTTTGCAAAATAAATCCGTTAATAATTTTTACAAAGCCTCAGCAATGAGGCTTTTTTTATTTTATGAACCCAACATTTGAATAAATATGATGCATTGTTGCGTCGCACACTTGTACTAAAAAACAGGTTTCAGCAATCAGTAACCAGGTCTTGGCAATTATACTTTTTAATTTGGCAACAGCTTAACCTACACTTCATTAAAAAGATATTTTTGCAATAAACGTTTGCCTTCTTGTACTGCTGCTCTTCCATCCGATTCAATGCCATACCACCCGTGATAACCACTTCGTTTACAAAGCCCGATCATTTTTGCAGTAAGCGCTTCTGAAGGCTGGTTGCGGTAAGACATTCCTTTTGCAAAAGGAACAGTTTTTTGCAGGTAAGCATAATTATCAAAATCATCAGCTGGTTCGCGCCAGTCAGGATACGTACCAAACAAAGGATGACTCACTTCTTTCATTAACGCCAGCATGAAATCGGGATCGTTTGACACGCCGCCATGATTTTCTATAAGCACTTTTATGCTTGCTTCTTCTGCATATTGCAATAATAAATTGTAAGATTCTGCAGCATATCGCAATGCATCCTTTTTAGAAATAATTTCATTCCCTCTGCAATTGGTGCGTATAGCATGGCAACCGAGATAATGTGCTATATCTATCCATTTGCGATGATTGATCTCAAATTGTTTTCGTTCTGCTTTTGTGGATGCACATCCATCTCCTTCATCATCTACCATAATCAGCACCATGGCAACACCATAATCATCAGCATTTCTTTTTAATGCATTTAAGTATGTTGCCGTGGGCACTTCAAACAACGTATTTACAAACTCAATGCCGTTAAGATCAAAATCTTCCCTGGCTATTTTAGGGAAATCAAGTGTCTTCCATTTCCCCGTTTGTATTTCCTCTACCAATGCCCATTGGGCAAGCGATATATCATCTTTGTTCATACTAATAAAAATAAATATTGAAGAGATCTTTTAAAGTTATGCAACACTTACCTATTGCAAAATACATTTTTATGAACCAGGCTTCAGTACATGTATGAAGCTCTCGTTGCGTCGCACTCTTGTACGGCATAAGATGTTTCGGCAGTTTACAAGTTTACGAGTTTACAAGTTCTTCGACTGAAGCAACCGTAAACTTAAGAAACGAGTGAACACGTAAACTTACTCAATACAGTTCCGAACGTACAAGTGAGTGACACAACAGGCGATGCCACAAAGAACTAATGCCGGTTACAAAAAAAAATATGTTATTTGCTTTCATTATTTGCCGGTGCAATTCTAATCATCAAAAAAAATTATCTTCAATTTTATTTAGCATTTAAAATATGTGCCATGAAAGGCTCTGAAACATCAGCACCCGCATTTAGCTGGGACGATTGGTATCAATCCGTTGGTGGCAGAACTATTAGTATTGCAGAAGTAGATAATATTCTTTACCAGATAAAAGAATATCAATATCCAAAATTCAAAGGAGAAGTTAACCCGCAACAAACTTTTTTCCAAAATGCTGCAGCTGCATCTGAAGCTATTAAACAAAAAGCGTTTGCATTAGGCGCAGATGAAGTGGGTGTCGCAGAAATAGAACCATCTGACATTTATAAAGGCAGGGAGATAAAAGAAAAATATGCGATCGTAGTAGGGCAAAAAATGCTTTGGCGCAATTTCCAGCAAGTGCCTTCTCATAATTCTGCCGTTGAATGTTTGCGTATATATTTTTCGCTGGGTGAAGTGGTGATACAGCTGGCAGATTATATACGCAGCCTTGGTTATGCATGTACGGTTGAGCACCCGATAGGAGACAGCGATGTGTTGCATATTCCACTGGCATTAAAAGCAGGCTTTGGCGAACTGGGCAGGCATGGTTCTATCATTCATCCAAAGATGGGTCCGTTATTTCGTTTGGGAAGTGTTATTACTGATATGCCACTTGCAATCGATCATCCTATTGATGCAGGCATTGCAGCGTTCTGCGACAATTGCAAAGCCTGCAGAATTTACTGTCCTGCCAATGCGATACCCGATGAGCGTTCTGTTGAAGCCGGCAAAGATCATCTTGGTAATTACCGTTATAAAGTTGATACAGGAAAATGCTTTCCTTATTTTGCCAAACACAACTATTGCTCTGCTTGTTTACCTGTTTGTGTCTATCATCATAAAGAATGGGCAAAAGATTTTGACGGATATAAAACCAAATTATTCCCTGTTGTTGATATGCAGGAAGCCCCGCAGCCTACGGATCCTGATGTACCCAAACATTGGTACCCGAAAATTAAAAGAGATGCGGTTTAAGTGATATTAATATTTTTGAATAGTATTAGATAACATCATTGATTGCAAAGAAATGCTTGAATTATATACTTACCTGGCAGCAGGATGGCTGGCATTTTGTTTACTGCATAGCATAATGGCAACGCTGTGGTTTAAAGCCATTATAAAAAACTTGCTGGGAAAGTATTTTAAGTATTATCGATTATTGTACTCGTTGTTCTTTTTTATATTTTTAGTATTACTCCTAAAATACCAGTTTCAACTTTCCGAATTATTATTATTCCCTGTTAATAATACTATCAAACTCCTGACAACCTTTACACTTATTGCCGGATTAATAATTATGATCAGCGCTTCAAAAAAATATTTTTTGCAAGTAACGGGTATGAAGATTTTACGAAAGAATGAGTTTAAAGATGAGTTTATTTATAGCGGAATGAATTCAGTTATCCGGCATCCCTTATATGCAGGTACTTTATTATCAGCCTGGTCTTTAGTGCTATTTTCTGCTGATGCAAGCAGCCTGATAGTCTGCATTATCATTACGCTGTATGTAATGATCGGGATAAAATTTGAAGAGAAAAAACTGCTCATAAAATACGGTGAGACTTATAAAAAATATGTCTCAAAGGTTCCCATGTTAGTGCCTGCTGTTAAGCTAAGGACCAAATCAGTCCACTAAAAAAAATATATGACATACTAAGCAAAACATTGCTCAATGAAATTCCGAACGCACAAGTGAGTGACACAACAGTTGATGCTATGAAAAACAAAAGACGGCAAAAAATATTTTGCACTTATAATTTCAATTCTCCCCAGCCTTTCCTGTATTCTCTTTTTACAAATTGATTGGCTGCTTCAAAATTGGTGATGCGCATATTTTCGCCGTCCCATTTATATGCAACATAGCGCCCTGGTGTTTCATAATCTTCCATTTCTCCGTACACAGGATCTTTTCTTTTGATGGTCTTGCGAAGATTAAAACTGCGCAATAACAAATTGCCCATCAATACTGTCTCTGTAAGCGGACCAGCATAACCCTCAAAAGGAGAATCTACTTCTGCATTGCCATAACCTGCAATGCATGCATCTATCCATTGCCACCAATGCCCGTCCATATCGCCTTCCACACGCGGATATTTTTTTGGAACGTTCACATCTTTATTTAAAGAAAGTGGCAACAATCTTGGATGGCTTCCACCCCAGCCACAGGAAACTTTTCCTTTTGTGCCAATGAATAAACTGCCACCTTCAAAATCATTTTCTTCAGGCACATCTGCTAACGCTTCATTCATGTTTACATCTGCATCCAGTTCATCAGGACGATCAGGCACAATACCACCATCCATCCAGTATAATTTCAGATCACGCCCATCTTTTAATTTGAACTTGTAACAAAGCTTACTCGATGGCGGAATACTCTCCGGAAAATCTGCTTCTTTGAAAATACCCGAGTAAACTGTAGTTGCACTACAGGTAACTTCTGTTGGATAACCAAGCTCCAATAATTTAAATGCGGGACCGATAATATGACAAGCCATATCGCCCAATGCACCTGTCCCAAAACGCCACCAGCCACGCCAGTTGAATGGAACCAGGTTATCAAAATATTCTGTGTATTGCGCCGTGCCCAGCCAAAGATCCCATTTCAATTCTTTAGGAACCGGCGGATGTTTTGTAGGCCATGGAATGCCTTGCGGCCATACAGGTCTGTTCGTCCAGTTATACACGGTTTGTATATCACCAATCAATCCTGCTTCAAACCATTCACGCATGGTGCGTATGCCATCACATGATGCACCCTGGTCTCCCATTTGCGTGATGACTTTATATTTTGATGCAGCCTGTGTAAGAATACGTGCTTCATAAATATCATGCGTTAGTGGTTTTTGCAAATACAAATGTTTATGTAGTTGCATCGCACTTAAACCAACGATCGCATGGTTGTGATCTGGTATAGCAACAGAAACTGCATCAAAATTTTTGTGTTCTTTTTCAAACATCTCACGCCAGTCGTAATAAAAGCCGGCTTTGGGAAATTCTTTGCGGCGTGGCGCAGCCATGCGATCATCTACATCGCATAGAAATGCTATCTCCGCATTCTTCTTTGGCGCGGTTGCATAATGATGAATATCATTTTCGCCTTCGCCACCACAGCCAACAGCAGCAATATAGAGTTTGTCACTCGGGGCTGTAAAACCTTTGCCCAGCACATGTCTTGGCACAATGTAAAATCCTGCGGTTGCAAGTGCAGCATTTTTTATAAAGCTTCCGCGACTGATTTTATTTTTTGAATTCTTTTTCATAATGGCAAATTTGAAAATGTGTTGAAGAAATTTTTAAGATACCAGCTATAGTTTTTTATAGCAACTTCGTTGCGTCGCAAGCACTTCATCGTTCTGCACATTTGGCAACTTATCTATGTGATTTTATTGAGATTACAGCTCTTTGATCCTGATATTCCGAAACCATATTTTACCATTCTCTGTTCCCTGAAATGCAATATGGCCTTTTTTAAAAGTTCCGAAACCAGGCATGTCTTTGAATTTAACCGCAGCTATCAATTCTTTCCAATGATCATTCCACATGTAAGTGTCAATTACTTTATGACCATTCTGAAACATTTGTAAATGGCCTTTATCAGCTTTTATTTCATATTCATACCAGGTGTTGGCCGCACCTACATATTCTGAATCTACTGCAAACAAATCATACAGCGTTCCCATTCTGTTCATTTTAGAAAGATGGTCGGGTCCGCAGATGACATCATCTATCTGCATTTCAGGACCGGTTTCCCAGGTATTTTTATATTCAGGTGATTCATGTACATAAAACATAACACCACTGTTGGCGCAGGTGTCTGTTTTAAATTCTAACTTAAGATCAAAGTTCTCAAACTCTGCATCTGAAGTAAGGTCTGCAAAATCTTCATAAACACTTTCATCATTTTTATTCAATTCAATAGCGCCGTCTTTTACCTGCCATGCTTTACCTGGGTTGCTTAATAAATAAGAGTGCCAGCCTGTTAAATCTTTCCCATTGAACAGTAGCTGCCAGCCTTCCCTTTTTTCTTCTGCAGTTAACGTGTTTGATTGTTGATTAGGAATGTTTGAACAAGCTGAAAAAGAAATAATAAAAACGATTGATGGAATAATTTTTTTAATCATATGGAAAATTTTATCAAGGGAATTTGAAGCAATCTGTAATTACAAAAAACTAAGTTAGTCATTAGTTTTATTGACAGGATGTAATAATATTGGAATTGTTGAAATACTAACCGCTACTTTTAATTATATAGATCTATGAATAAAAGCTGAACAGATAGCTAAACGTACAAGTGAGTGACACAACTAAAGTTAAATAGTATTGGTAACGCTGGCTTAATAATTTTTCAAATACAGCAACATAAATATACTTTACAAAAAATACTTTTAATTTGTGCTATGTTAAAAATTATTTTTCTGGTTCTACTTATAACAGGGTTATCTGTAACGGCTGATGCGCAGATTAAAAAAATTGACACTACTGCAACTGTAGGGAGTATAGGCTATCGTGTTCAGTGCAGTAATAAAGATGAAGGTGAAAACCAGGTTTCGGTTTCTCCGAAAGGGTTTGACAAAGAGGTAAGGGATCTTGCTTTTATGATAAGAGGGCGGTTGCGAAAAATATTGGTTGACGATTTAAATGGTGATGGCTACCCGGACCTGCTGTTATGTATTTATGGCGGTATAAATGGGGAAATAGGTAATATTACCTGCATTGCTTCAAGCGGTAATAAATCCTTTGTGCCTGTTCGCTTTCCGGATATATACAGTGATCTTAAAATTAGTGAAGGCTATAAAGGGCATGATGAATTCACAACCATGATTAGTACATTGATGCAAAGTTTTCCTGTTTATAAGCCTGGGGATACAGACATTGCTACCGGCGGTACACGTGTGGTACAATATAAAATAATGAACGGTGAAAACGGAAGTTTAACTTTTAAAGTTTTACGTTTCTACGAAAAAAAAGACTAATATATACTTGTCATAATTTATTGACGCAGGTATGTTGCTAAAAAGGCAAACACATTTCTTCTGATATTTTCTGTATCGAACATTACACCATAATGAGGTGCATTAGGCACAATGATCAATTGATTTTTTACACCTGCGATTGTTAGCCATGAACTTAATAACCTTGACTGTGTGTTAGGCACGGATTCATCTTTTTCGCCCTGCACAATAAGTGCCGGGGGATCATTCTTATCTACATAGGTTACAGGGCTTGCATGTTTTGCAAGATCAGGCCTGTTTACAGGTTGGGCTCCTAATAATATGGAGACAGGGTTGCGTGCATTGTTTACAGAGGTATCAGGATTTGATGCTATAGCAATAAAATCGGAAGGCCCATAAAAGTCAAGTAAGGCTTTTATGTGAAAATGTGTTTTTAGGCCCGGCGGATAAAAATCTTTTACATCATTATTATTTGATAACGCCATTAACGATGCAAGATGCCCGCCTGCAGAAAAACCAATTACAGCGATGCGGCTATTGTCAATATGATATTGTGCAGCATGCTGGTAAAGAAATTCAAGCGCCTTGTTGCAATCCTGTATTTGTGCAGGGAAAACAGCATCTGTACTGTACCTGTAATTAATAGACGCCAAAGCATAGCCACTATCTATAAAACCACGCACCGTATTTTGCATATAACTCATGTCTGCATACTTATCATTCAGCATCCAGGCACCGCCATGAATCCATACAACAAGAGGTAAATTATTTTTTGCTTTGGCCGGAAGATACACATCAAGCGTATGCTTTGTGAGCGTATCATCAGCATAAGGAATATTACTGTACGTAACAGTTTCCTTGGGAAATATATGCTGCACAGGTGAAGTTGTTTGTGCATTAGTGTATGTGGTAATAAAAAAGGATAGCAGTGACAAACACGCAATTGCATTTGATTTCATAAAAGAAGTGTTAGGAAAAAAGTATGTAATATAATCAATCACTAATATTTTAGTATAAAAATAACGGATACACTTAAAGATTTCAATATCTATGTAACCTTAGTAATTTATTATCGTATACCTTTAATTATCTTCTATACTGTTGCATATTTTATCATGCGCATAGATGGCAGCACTCACAGTTAAACTCACATCCGGATGTATACTACAATTGAGTTGCTAAGCATTGGACTTTTTATTGGAACCTTTGGCACATTGATCGGTGCAGGCGGAGGCTTTATACTGGTACCTTTTTTATTACTCACAGACCGTTCTCTAACACCTGAAATTGTTACGGCTATTTCTATTGCTATTGTGGCTGCAAATGCTCTTTCAGGAAGCATAGCTTATGCAAGATCTGGGCGAATAGATTACAGGGCAGGGTTGTTATTTGCATTGTTTACGCTACCAGGATCTATTTTAGGTGTATTGCTTACAGCCTATATACCTAAAAATGCATTTAGAATTTTTTTTGGTTTATTACTGTTACTGCTTTCAGCGGTATTACTTATTAAAAAGAAAGAGAAGCCGGCAAAAGAGTTGAGTATCCTGCCCAAAGGGTGGAAGCATCATACAATAACTGATAAAGCGGGTATTACATTTTCTTACAGTTATAACCAGCGTAGAGGCATTTTGATAAGCATTCTTGTTGGATTTCTTTCTCCGTTGTTGGGTATTGGCGGAGGTATTATACATGTTCCTGCATTGATACAATGGCTTTCTTTTCCGGTGTATGTTGCCACGGCCACTTCGCATTTTATTCTATCCATCATGTCTGTGGTAAGTGTTATAGTGCATGTGATACAAGGCAACTATGACGATCCTGCTGTATTACGTATGGTTATTTATCTGGGAGTGGGTGCAATAGTGGGCGCACAACTTGGTGCTTATATTTCACACAAGATAAAAACAAATATTATTGTAAGAATATTAGCGGTTTGTCTTGGGTTGGTAGGCCTGCGTTTAATGATTGGTAATTTTCTATAATCAGCGCTCTATAAATTTCTATTGCTGCAAAAAATTCAGAACGTACAAGGGAGTGACACAACGGGCGATGCCATCTGTTCTGTTGACTGCAGCAAAATCTATTTTTTAAAACTATACAAGTAAGGTGCTTTATTAGCGCTACCTGAGAAATGTTTTCCATGCCGTTTTACAATACCAAGACTTAGTATTTTTCTTTGAAAAGTTGTGCGACGTATTTGTTCGCCAAGAATAGCTTCATAAACCTGCTGCAGTTCTTTCATAGTAAAACGTGCAGGTAATAAATTCATCCCCACAATTTTTTGATCAAGGTTAGCACGCAATGTCTGTAATGCTTTTTCAACAATGTCTTTATGATCAAGCATAAGTGTGGGCAGTGCATCCACGTTATACCATGTGCAGGAGTCTGATAGAGCATCGGGCTTTGGAACCACATGTTCATAATTGATGAGTGCATAATAAGCAACTGTTATAAACCTGTCAAGCAGCCAATGATTCTCTGGAGTATCATGCCCATTGGCTTTAAGAATGGTCTTCATTACCTGGGGTTTATAACGGCTTACATCACCAAATACATAGCATTGTTCCAGGTAAATATTATCAAGACCTGTTCGTTCTTTTAAGCCACGGCGTACTGCATCATTCAGGTTTTCTTTTCTACGCACGAACCCGCCAGGCAATGCAAAAAAACCGGTGTTGTGATACTCCATCAATAATATTTTTAGCTTCTCACCCGAGAACCCGAATACTACGGAATCGTAGGCTATGTTATTAAGATAATTATCCCCTTCCTTATCCTCTGCCGGGTTCTTTAGTTTTACTTGCATGCTGCTATTTTCTTTTCTCAAAAATAAATAAGCCCAATGTAAAAAAAAGTTTTTATTATTGTCTCAATTTGAGACAATAAATATTAATAATTTGCTAATGAAAAAGATCACACTCTTGTTTGCTGCTGTATGGGGCTGCTTTGTGGCCGTAGCGCAAACCGATTACAATTTTCCTGTTCAAAAGAAAATTGAAAACGGTATTATTGAAGGGAACTACAATACCAAAGAAGGATTACAATTATTCTTTGGTATCCCATTCGCCAAGCCACCTGTGGGAAACCTTAGATGGAAAGCACCACAGCCTGTTGACAACTGGAAAGGCGTTTTACAGACAAAAAAATTTGGGCCAAGGCCAATTCAGGGAATTGTATTTGGAGATATGAGCTCTAGATCTGCAGGCCTGAGTGAAGACTGTCTTTACCTCAATGTGTGGACGTCTGCAAAGCATGACACCAAAGGGCTCCCGGTACTGGTATATTTTTATGGAGGTGGCTTTGTAGCAGGCGATGGCTCTGAGCCAAGATATGATGGTGCAAGCATGGCAAAGAAAGGGATCGTTGCAGTAACGGTAAATTATCGGTTAAATATTTTCGGTTTCTTTTCACATCCTGAATTAAGTGCAGAAGCATCTTATAAAGGTTCCGGCAATTATGGTTTGCTTGATCAGAATGCTGCGTTAAAATGGGTGCAAAAAAATATTGCAGCTTTTGGTGGTGATCCTTCAAAAGTTACTATTGCGGGTGAATCTGCAGGTTCTATTTCTGTAACTGCACAAATGGCCTCGCCATTATCAAAAGGATTGTTTGCAGGCGCTATTGGTGAAAGTGGTGCATCGATTAATCCAACCTTATCTCCGGTACCACTTAAAGACGCAGAAAAAACAGGACTTGATTTTGCGAAAAGCATTAATGCGCCAACACTTGCACAGCTTAGAGCTATGAGTACACAGGAATTATATGAATATTATATTGCTTCAAAAAGATTTGGATTCCCTACAGTTATAGATGGTTATTTCTACACCAAAACAGTTCCTGAAACTTTTAAAGCCGGTGAACAATCTAAAGTTCCTTTGCTTGTGGGCTGGAATTCTGCTGAAATTCCCGGCATGGCTTTTACACAGGGGCCTTACACGGATGAGAATTATGTAAAAAAAGTAAAGGAAGCCTACCCTAAAGATTATGAAGAAGTATTGAAATTATACCCGCATGGTTCTGAAAAAGAAATTGAATTATCTGCTACTGCATTGGCTTCTGACAGGTTTATTGCTTACAGCACATGGAAATGGTTTGATCTGCAGAGAAAGTACAGCAACCAGCCTGTGTACAGGTATATGTTCTCACGCATAAGACCACCATTGGCTGATAATTCTCTTACACCGGGCCTCGCAGGCGGCACAGTAAAAAGAGATGCAAACGCATCTAAAATGCCCGCTCCTGTTGGTGCTGCACATGCTTCCGAGATCGAATATTGCATGGGCAATGTATACCTTGTAAAAGATTACGCATGGACGGATGATGATTATAAAGTATCAGCAACAATGGAAGAATATTTTGCAAACTTTATCAAAACAGGAAACCCTAACGGCAAAGACCTGCCTAACTGGCCTGCTGCATTAAAAGATGCACCTGACCCTGATATAATGATCATTAATGTAGAATCAAAAGCAGTGAAGGCAACAGATGATGCACGTTATCTTTTCTTAGATAAAGCGTATGGGAATAATTAGAAACAATTTTGTGTACCCAACAGCAGTTCATCGATTGAGCTGCTGTTGCGTCGCACTCTTGTACTGCAATAAAAAAGGCATCAAGTAAAAATAAGATCATTTTATTTTAAGCATTCCTTCTATAAAATGAAGGAATGTTTTTTTATGCTTATGATAATGATCATTGCACAGTAAAGAAGAAGAACCTGAAGTGTGCGACGCAACAGGTGATGACGGTAGTAATATAGTTGACTACATAAAAATTACTCTTCATATTCTTCTTTTCTCAATTACTATTTATAGTAGATTTATGGTTATAAATTTTTAGTATGTCAAAAGTAGATTGGCCGGAAGCTGTAAAACCTTTACTCAAAAAATACAAAGACACAAAACATCCACTTGATTATGGCAACACCTATCAATTATTGGTAATGGTGGTTTTATCAGCACAGGACTCTGACAAACACATCAACCAGATTGCACCACAATTCTTTGCAGCATTTCCAAATATGGAAGCACTTTCACAAGCAACGACTGATGCAATTGCAGAACTCATCAGTGATGTGAGAAATTTTGGCAATAAATCAAAATGGTTAAGTGAGCTTTCAAAGAAAATAAAGAAGGATAAAAATATTCCGCTAACCCTTGATGAATTGACTGAGCTGCCTGGCATCGGCCGCAAATCTGCTAATGTTATCAAACGTGAATCTGGTGCGGAAGCAGAAGGAATTATTGTTGACCTGCATGTGGTACGTGTAGCACCAAGGCTTGGTATTGCAACGGGTACTGATCCCAAGAAAATTGAAAAACAAATGATGGATGTATTGCCGCAAAAGCAATGGGATGCAGGCATGGCCATGTCTTTTCTTGGCAGAGAAATTTGCAGGCCTACCAACCCCAAATGCGAAGTGTGTGTTATGAATACAGTGTGTGCTTATTACCTCGGCAGTAAGTAAATACTCAAAACTCGTTCTGCAAAGAATCAAATACTAATCAATCTTCGCACTGTTGATTAAATAATTAATTGCTGAAGTCACAGTAGCATTACAGCTTAATCATGGCGAAAGAAAGAAACGGGCAGTATATCTTTTCTTTCTTGACTTTTTTTGTGTCAATACAAAAAAGTAAATCATATTTTCCAATCACCCCGCATCGGTTGATCTATATAGCTGTTTGCTTCAGCATCATCAATAAATAATTGCTTAACAGGATCAAACTTTAATGAACGATTCAGTTCCCACGCAATCTTTCCCATGTTTACAATAGTGCAGGAGCGGAAACCATTCATTTCATTCAATGCAAATTTTTTACGTTGTTTTACTGCTTCTACAAAATCAGTTACCTGTGGTGCAGGGTCCGGAAATGCCGCAAGCTTCGTTTGCAGGTCCGGAATATCAGACCTGAATTCAGGATATAATTTCCCTTTTGGTCCTTCTATGTAAGCAGCGTTTACATCTTTATTCTCACCATCTAAAATTATTTTGCAGCCATCTGCATACGTGTATTCAATACGGTTGAAAATACCCACTGCATCTTTATCTTGCACAGGCGCATCGATCTCAACAGAGATAGGACTGGTATCATCTTTACCCAAAAAATACTGAATAGGGTCAATGTAATGCTGGCCCATATCACCCAATCCTCCACCATCATAATCCCAGTAACCACGGAATGTCTGGTGCACACGATGCGGGTTGTAAGGCTTTAGTGGTGCAGGTCCCAGCCAGCGGTCATAATCCAATTCTGGTGGAACAGGCAATGTTTCAAGATTTGTTTTACCCACCCAATAAAATTTCCAGTCGAACCCGGTGGCTTTATTCACGGTAACTTTTAATGGCCAGCCAAGCAAACCACTTTGCACTAATTTTTTTATTGGTGCAACGGTTGTTTTCATTCCATAGAATTCGTCGGTAAAACGAAACCATGTATTTAAACGAAAGATGCGTTGATGTTGTTGAACCACTTCTATCAACCGTTTACCTTCTCCAATTGTTCTTGTCATTGGCTTTTCGCACCAGATATCTTTACCTGCACGTGCTGCATCGGCTGCAATAATACCGTGCCAGTGTGGTGGTGTAGCAATATGTACAATGTCCACTTCAGGTAAGGCAAGTACTTCGCGGTGATCAGCAAATGTTTTTACATCTTTATCCAGCATCGCAGCCGCTTCTTTCAAATGATTGCTGTCCACATCACAAATTGCCACCACACGGGTGCCCGCATAAGCAAAATGGTTGCGGCCCATAGAACCTACGCCAATCACAGCTTTCGTAAGCTGATCACTAGGTGGAATAAATCCACGGCCCAATACATGTCTTGGAACTATTGTAAATGCTGCAACAGTGCCTGCTGCGTTCCTGAGAAATGATCTTCTTGATCTGGAATAGTTGCCTGCCATAAATTTTAATTGAAGTGCTTATTGGAAGACTTGTAAAATAAACATTTTTTAAAAGCAATGTGGAAGAAGTATAAAACAAACCAATAAATGGTAAAATACTTTGAGCCCGGCTAATGAACAAGCATTAAACTATCGTTGCGTCGCACACTTCTGCATTCATCTCATTTTTGATCATATAATTCGTTTTACTGCAGAGCTGAGAGTAATATGTTGATTATATAATTCATCAATCAGTACCACTCCGGGTTGTTTCCCCTTTTCAAAACTACCTAATACATCATCCATCTGCAAAGCTTTTGCACCATTGATCGTTGACCATTGCAATAATGTTTGTAACGCTATGTGTGGAAAATGTTGTGTTATGCTTTTCATTTCATCCAGCAAATTAAGGCTGTGATTACTGGCAAGGCTGTCTGTGCCTAAAACCATTTTACAATTATTTTTCATCAGCATGTCTATTGCAGGTACAGAATTCTCAATATATAAATTCGCATTGATGCATATACAAAAAAAAGTTTGCTGATTGCCGATTGCCGATTCACCATTAATAAAGGCCACATCTTCCTGCTTTGTAAATGTATTGTGTACCAGTATTACATTCTTTGCTGCAGCCAATTTATCAAAGTAAGATTGAAGGCTACTTTTTCCACTTAATACAAAATGGCTATGATCGATCTTCATCATTTCATACATACGCACAAAATCTCCTGCATTGCTCAGGAACAATTCATCTTCAAAAGCAGTTTCCTGGTTGTGAATGCTGATTGTTTTCCCGTCAAAATAAGGTTGTATGTATTTCCATAATTCGTTGGAAACAGAATATGGGGCATGGGGAACTAGAGAAGTTTTGGGTTGCGAATTGTGAGTTGTGAATTGTGAATGAGTAAACTCATCATAAAAACTTTTGCTTCTTTCAAAACGTGTTCCTGCGATTTGCGGCAGCCAGCCACTTACTTCTATAAAATTATAATACGCTAATCTTTGTTTTAATTTCTGGTGCAGGGTTAATGCATTATTACAGATGTCACCAACAGCCGTAATTCCATTAATCAGCATTTCATCTTCAGCTTTTGCAATAGCATCTAAAATTTCTTCTTCGCTAAAATGTCTTTCAGTTATTACTTTAAAAACAAAATCAACCAATCCTGTTTTTTCCGGAATTAATCCTTTCATATGGCTTAATTCCAGGTGACAATGGCAATTGATAAGGCCGGGTGATAATACCCCGCTGAATTTTTGAATGTCATCACCGGCATCCTGTGTTGAAACAATATCTTCTATTATACCTTTTTGGTCCGTGATCAATACATTATTACCGTCAAGCAGCTGTGTACCTGTAAAAATCTGGTCTGCCTGGAATTTCCTGTAACTCATGCTGTAAAGATAACAGATGTATAAAGTGCCAAAAACGCTTAATTTTGCTGCCCTTAATCGCCGATTAGCGATAAAGGCGTACAAGAGTGCGACGCAACGAAGCTTAATCAGAGCTTTGCTGTACGGCTCATAAAAATTCTCAAAAAAATGTTAGACCAGTTAGATGCTATAAAAGCCAGGTTTGAGCAGGTGGGCGTTGCTTTAACGAATCCTGAAATTATTAATAACCAGACGGAGTTTCAGCAATACAGCAAGGAATACCGGCAGTTAGAAAAAATTGTGAAGCCTTACGAGGAATATCAGAAGGTATCTGCTGACTACACTTTTGCCAAAGAAAGTTTGAATGGCAGCGATGAAGAATTGCGTGAACTGGCAAAAATGGAATTGCCCGAACTGGAAGATAAAAAAGAGGCACTCGAAAAAGAGCTAACTAAATTATTGATTCCAAAAGATCCGCAGGACGATAAGAATGCAGTGCTTGAAATTCGTGCAGGAACCGGTGGAGATGAAGCATCTTTATTTGCCGGTGATCTGCTGGGCATGTATTTAAGATATTGTGCAAAGAAGGGCTGGAAGACAGCTATTGTGAGTGAAAGTGAGGGAACAGTTGGTGGTTATAAAGAAGTAGTGGTTGAAGTGCAGGGCGAGGATGTGTATGGTACTTTGAAATTTGAAAGCGGCGTGCATCGTGTGCAGCGTGTACCTGATACAGAAACACAGGGCCGCGTGCATACATCTGCTGCAACGGTTGCTGTAATGCCCGAAGCAGAAGAAGTAGATTTTGAATTAAACCCCGCCGATGTAAAAATGGAAACAGCACGAAGTGGTGGTGCTGGTGGACAGAACGTGAACAAAGTGGAAACAAAAGTTATGTTGACACACATTCCAACAGGAACCGTAGTTGTGTGCCAAACGGAACGCAGCCAGCTTGGCAACCGCGAAAAAGCTATGACGATGTTACGTACAAGACTATATGAGGAACAGGTGCGTAAACATGAAGAGGAAATTGCGCGTCATCGTAAAACACTGGTGAGTACAGGAGATCGCAGCGCAAAGATTCGAACATACAACTGGCCGCAGGGAAGGGTTACCGATCATCGTATCGGGCTTACATCATACAATTTGCCCGCTGTAATCGGCGGCGATATAGATGAATTCATAGAAGCATTACAAGTAGCGGAGAATGCAGAGAAAATGGTAAAACAGAATTAGACATTTTTGAGGTTTACTTTTATAAACGGGAGTTATTTTGGAGCCAAACTAAAACTCTTTTTTCATCGTTCCTTGCGTTGCACACTTGTACAGGGGAATATATATTGAACAGTAAAAAATCTCAGGGGCCGGGGTATATGCGTATAGCACTTATACATCACAGTGATGATCTCTCCAATGATTATGCCGCTTACCTTGCGGCATTACTGGATGAAATAGCCACTTCAAAAGAATATGTGATCAAAGATTATGATCATGTGGTAAATGCAAGAGAAAGCATCAAAGAAGAAAATGTTTTACTCCACATCGTTATTCCCGCAAACAGTAGTTTTTCTTTAAAGTACTGGTATAGCTATAAACTGGCACGCATCTTAAAGAAATACAGGATGGATAAAACGCTTTGCCTGTATGGTGTTTGCACTTCTTCCAACATTGATCAAATACTGGTTGTGCCGGATATGGCTTTGCTGCGGCCGCAAAAAGGAATGTTGTTGTGGCAACAGTTCGCCACTTCAAAAATGAAGGAAAGCTTACAACTGGCCGCTTCCGTATTAACTTATTCAGCCACTGCTGCAGAAGCTGTAAGGGCCGTTACAAATATTGAAAAAAAAATAAACGTGATCCCCTATACAGCCCCAGAGATTTTTGTGCCTATGGAATGGCATAACAAGCTCTATGTAAAAAGCCGGTATGCACAGAACAAGGAATATTTTATTGCTATCTTACCAGATAACAATGAAGCTGTTTTTGTTGACCTGTTAAAAGCCTATTCAAAATTCAAGAAGTGGCAGCAAAGCGGTATGAAACTGATATTGTTGCCCAAAGAAGAAGGTTTTTCAAAAGCTATAGAACAAAAGCTGGATACTTATAAATACCGCGAAGATGTAAGTCTGGTAAATGATGCAGACAAAAAAGATGTTGCCGATCTGATTGCCGCTGCTTACGCCTTATTACATCCGGCTATGAACGATGCAGACCTTTGGCCGATGATCATTGCATTGCAATGTAATACGCCGGTTATTACAACAAACCAGGAAAGTTTAAATGAATATGGTGGCGAAGCGGCTGTGTATGTTGCAGAAAAAGATCCCGAAGCTTTTGGTGATAAACTTAATCAGCTATACAAAGAAGAAGAGCAGAAAACTAAAATGGTGGAAGCCGCTGCACTTCAAACGGCCAATTATAAACAGCAGGATTTCACAGAACAACTATGGCAATTACTGACACAACAACAGTAATAAAAGATGGTATATCTTTTGACTTAGTTTTGCGCACCGTTTTAACATTAGAGCAATATGCAAACATCAACAATTACAATTGACGTACATCTGGATAATGACAAAGTACCCGAGCAGATCAACTGGAAAGCAGACAGCAGCACTGCCGCAGAAGCTCAGCATGCAAAAGCAGTAATGCTTTCTTTCTGGGATGGTGCAGATAAAAGTGCCTTACGCATTGACCTTTGGACAAAAGATATGATGGTAGATGAAATGGCCGATTTCTTTTATCAAACGCTCATCACCATGGCTGATACTTACAACCGGGCCACACACAACCAGGAGATGGTAGATGATATGAAAAAATTTGCCAAAGATTTTTATAATAAGTTTCGTGAGCAACAGTTGAAGGAAAGCAAGTAAGAAAAAAAGAATTTTAAACTATAAACTTTACATATGAGTTTAGAACAAAACATCATGGCCGAAATGAAAGATGCCATGAAATCTAAGAACGAAGCTGTTTTGCGTAGCCTGCGTGCTATAAAAGCAGAGATCATAAAAGCAAAGACAGAACCCGGTGCAAACGGCCAGATCTCTGAAGACACGGAATTAAAAATGTTGCAGAAAATGGTAAAGCAGCGTAAAGATTCATTGGAAATTTACCAGCAGCAAAACCGTGCAGACCTTGCGCAAAAAGAAGTAGAAGAAATTGCAGTAATAGAAAAATTTCTTCCTAAACAATTAAGTGAGGCTGAGTTAAAAGAAGCTTTGGCAAAGATCATTACAGAAGTTGGTGCAGCATCTCCTGCTGATATGGGTAAGGTTATGGGCGCTGCCACTAAACAGCTTGCAGGCAAAGCTGATGGCAAAGCAATTTCCGCTGCTGTAAAAGAGTTACTTAGCAAATAAATTATCGGCAGCAGCGTTTATTACTTTATTAAATTGCTGCTATGTTCATCGATATCATTGCAATTATTATACTGGCCATGGCAATCTTTAAAGGATACAGCCGTGGCCTTATTGTTTCTATACTTTCGTTTTTTGCCATCATCATTGGTCTTGCAGCAGCAATGAAATTGTCTGTTACTGTAGCAGCGTGGCTGCAAAACAATACCAATGTCGGTACCCAATGGTTGCCTTTTCTTTCTTTCATCATCATTATGATCTTTGTTATTTTACTGGTGCGATGGATAGCCAATCTTGCACAGGCCGCGATAGAAGTTGTATTGCTGGGGTGGTTAAATAAATTAGGCGGCATCATACTTTACATGCTGCTTTACATGATGGTGTACAGCGTGCTTTTATTTTATGCAACACAAATGGGGTTGCTAAAAGAAGAAACCATACAAGCTTCTCAAACATACGCTATTATTGAACCCTGGGGCCCGCAGGTCATCAATGCGCTGGGTTATATTCTTCCCTTCTTTAAAGATATGTTTAAAGATCTTCAGGAATTCTTTGGAGGCATTGCAGGAAATACTGCCTGATTTTTTTGTACTTAACAACGGTACTTTTATCATCGGTTGTTGTGTCACTCACTTGTACGTTCGGGAAAGCCGTCGACAGTTGACAGTCGACTGTCGACAGAAGTACAAAGCTTTGAAGAGTGCGACGCAACGAAAGCTTCATACCTATTCAAATGCCTGGTACATAAAGTTTTTCAAAAACAAATATGTAACTTACGTGTTAGAGATTAGTTCATTACCGTTATCCACGGCTGTTAATAAGAAGATAACGATGAATTCATTTTTGTAAAGTAATTGATACGTAACTTGAAAAAACTTCATTTATATGCGTTGGAGAAAATTTAATGGCGAATCTATTAACCTGCCCATCAAAGATGCCGTAGAAGAAGCCATAAAAAAAGAAGCTGAAAAAGGCATTCATCTCAAAGTTTGCATTGGTACAGACAGCCAGGTAAAAGGCGCTGAAACAGAGTTTGCAACTGTAATTGTTTTTCTGCGCGAACACAGTGGGGGCTTCATGTACATTCACAACGAAAAGACCAGGCATAAGTATAACATTAAAGAGCGTATGCTGGTAGAAGTTGCGAAGAGCATTGAGGTTGCATATGAGCTATGCAACCTTTTTATTCAGTACGATGTAGATATGGAAGTGCACGCTGACATTAATACCAATCCGCAATTCAAAAGCAACGATGCCTTGCGTGAAGCCATGGGTTACATATTAGGAATGGGTTTTGCCTTTAAAGCCAAGCCTGAAGCCTTTGCCAGCAGTTGCTGCGCGGATAAGGTTTGTAATTAAGCTTTTTTATTTTGTATCTTCTTTTGTAAACTGGTTTCTTTTAAAAAGTATTATTGCTACTATTAGTAAAACAGCAAAGGCCGTTACAAATAAATAATATTGTTTGCTCGCTGTTTCATTTTGTTTTTGTATCTCCTGTTCTGCAATTGCCCTGATATTTTTTGCAAGCGTAGCACTATCAGGGCCGGGGGTAATTCTCTCCATGTGACCCAACTCTTTTTGTAATATACTGTCGGTTTGCTTTTTTACTTTATCTGCATCTTTTAACTCCTGTTCATATTCTATACTATCCTGTTGAAGTATTCTTTTGATACTGTCGTAATGACTTTTTTGTGCATAGCAAAAAGTGGTGCCGGATAAGAAAAATAAAATGATAGTAAGGTTCCGCATATAAAAGCTTTGTGAAAGATTAGTTGCAAATTCGGTAAAATAAATATCTTGTGCAGCACTAAGCTTTAAAAAGGGTTTTATGCAATTAATTGAAGTGACTAATGCAGCTACAGCTGTAGATTTTATTAAGGTAAATGTGTTGATGAATCAATCAAACCCGAATTATGTACGTCCGCTGGATAACGAAGTAGATGAAGTATTTGATAAAGCCAAAAATAAACATTACAAATACGGCGAAACAAAACGTTGGATATTAAAAGATAACAATGGAAAATTGATTGGCCGCGTTGCCGCTTTTACACATTCAAAGTATATAAATAAGGGCACGGAGTTTTCAACGGGTTGCGTTGGTTTCTTTGATTGTATCAATGATCAAATTGCAGCTAATCTTTTATTTGATGCGGCAAAGCAATGGCTCCAAAGCCAGGGAATGGAAGCAATGGACGGGCCCATTAATTTTGGTGATCGCGATAAATGGTGGGGACTAATGGTAGAAGGTTTTGACAAAACTCCTATTTATGGAATGCCTTTTAATCCATCCTACTATGCACAATTGATGGAAGGTTATGGCTTTCAGAATTACTATAACCAGTATTACTATGCAATGAATGTGGATGATCCTTTGCCTGCACGTTTCCCCGAACGCCATGCAAAGTTTGCTGCAAAGCCTGGTTATGCTGCAAGACATATCTCTATTAAAAACCTGGAAAAACATGCACAGGAATTTGCCACTGTTTACAACGCTGCGTGGGCCCAACATGGAGAAGCGAAAGAAATAACTGCTGAACAGGTAATGAAGCTTTTCAAAAAAATGAAGCCAATCATGGATGAAAGGCTCATCTGGTTTGCTTATTATAAAGAAGAGCCCATTGCCATGTGGATCAACATTCCTGACCTGAATGAATATTTCAAACACTTCAATGGCAAATTTGGATTGATCGAAAAACTACGCCTGTTGTGGATGAAGAAAAAAGGCATGTGTAAAAAATTTACGGGTGTAGCATTTGGTATTGTTCCAAAATTCCAGGCACTGGGCATCGATTCTTTTATGATCTATGAGGGAAGTTTACTGATCCAGTTCAAAGGCTGGTATCACACTTATGAAATGGGTTGGGCCGCGGACTGGAACCCCAAGATGCTGAATATTTATAAAAGCCTTGGTGGAAGCCAAAGCCGCCGCATGGTTACTTACCGTTATATTTTTGATACGAATAGAAATCCTTTTGAAAGACATCCTGTGATGGAGTATAATTAGCTTATAGAAACCTGTTAGGTTTTTAAAACCTAACAGGTTTTGTCTTACTGCTCCATCGTCCATATTGCTGTTTCTCTTATTCCATCTTGATAAGAAGTGGGTTCAAAATTAAATGCCTTATCAAATTTTGTTGAGTTGAATATATACGGAAACTGGCTCTGGTAAATCATTTCAACAGATTCTTTAATGGGCCTGTTAAATATACCTGCCAGTTGCATCATCCATACAGGCAGGGTAGAATAATTATTAAACACTTTCATATATTCTGCAGCCTGTTTAATAAATTCTTCCCCGGTTAATGGATGGCCTGCGGTAGGCACATGCCATGTTTGTCCAAATGCAGTGTCATCATTAGCCAGCATATACAAAGCTTTTGCGGCATCAGGTACATACGTAAACGAATGTGGCACTTTTGCATTGGCCAGCCATTGAGCCTTTTTACTATTTTTTAAATTTTCAAAAACCAGCATATTAGGTACACTGGTTTTAAAACCTACAGGCCCATAAAAATCTGCAGCTCTTGCAATCAACGCTTTTATATTTCCCATACGCATTTCATCAAGCAGTTGCGTTGCAATGGCTGCACGTATTTCTCCTTTTTTGCTGCACGGATTAAATGGTGTTTCTTCTGTCATTACACCATCCACTTTACCGTACATGTAAACGTTGTCAAAGAAAATTAATTTACTTCCAGCTGCTTTACATGCATTGATCACATTCGTCATGATCTTTGGCCAGCTTACTTTCCATACACGCACATCATATTGCAGGCCCGCCAGCAAATACACTACAGATGATCCTTTTACTGCATTTAGAGTTTGTGTATAATTGGTAATATCAGCTGCAAAAATTTCCGCACCTTCTATCGGTTTTGGATTTCTCGAAACCAGTCTTATGCTTTCGTTATTGGCCTTTAATACAGGAACTAATTGACTACTTACTGCACCACCTGCACCAAGTATGGTATGAAGATTCATAGTGTACAAAAATTTATTTACAATTAATAATGGGTAGCTTTTATGGGGGCGGGCTTTTGCAATATTATTAAACTTTTGTTGTGTCACTCACTTGTACGTTCGGAACTTTTATGATCAGATGAGAAGTGAAAGCTGAAAAGTCAAAGCATCTCTGCATCTTCACTTTTAACTTTTGCCTTTTTACTTGTTGCCTGAGGCAATGCTGTACAAGTGTGCGACGCAACAAAAGCATTATGCATATTCTATAGCCGGACTCACAATTATTTTCTTCTCTTTGGTTTCATCATGAATAACTTTTGGCGCTAAGAGTTTATACAACACTGGCGTAACAACTCTTGTTAATAATGTTGAACTAATTAATCCCCCAATGATCACTAATGCAAGTGGCGAATATAATGGATTGTGTTCAAGCACCAAAGGTATTAAACCGCCGATGGCTGTTAATGTTGTAAGGATGATCGGTATGAAACGTGTTTCTCCGGCTTCTTCAATTGATTCGTTGATGCTCTTGCCGTTTCTGCGCAATTGATCTGTATAATCAACAAGCAGGATGGAATTTTTTACTTCAATACCGATGAGTGCGATGAGACCGATGACTGCAACAAATGAAAAAGTATTTCCCGAAATTAGTAATGCAGCAACTGCACCAATGATGCCGAGCGGTATTACAGATAAAACAATGAGTGTGCCTTTAAATGTTTTGAATTCTAAAATCAATATGCCAAGCAAACCAAAGATGGTGATGAGAATAATGGTTCCAAGTCCGCCAAAGCTTTCCTGGCTTGCTTCTATGTCTCCTGCCGCAACATAATGCGTATCTTTTGGAAACTGCATGGCACCAAGCTTTTGGAGAATAACGTCTGTAACTTTTGCAGTGTTGTATCCACTCTGCACAAATGATGTAACGATCGTGTAGCGGTCTTTGTTGTAATGTTTAATATTTGTTGGTGATGTTTGAAATTCTATATCTGCAATTTGATTTAATGGAACGAGTACTCCACTGTAAGAAGCAACATAAATCTTTTTAAACACATCAAAAGTTTGTTTGTCTTCATGTGGCAATGTGATGTTGATATTATGATCATCACCATCATCTTCCCTGTAAGTGCCAATGTTTAAGCCTGTTACAGCCATGCGGATGGTTCTGTCGATCTCACTGACAGCAATGCCAAGCATTGCAGCTTTGTCTTTATTTACTTTTACTTTTATGTCTGTTTTCAATGTTGTAAGATCATTGTTCACATACATCGTGCCTTCTGTCTTCTTTAAAATATCTTCTACACGAAATGATAAAGCCCTTAATGTATCAAGGTTTTCGCTGAACAAACGAATTGCTATGGGTGCTTCTACCGGCGGACCTTGCTCAAAATCTTTTACTTCAATTTTTGCATTTGGATAATCTTTGAATTTGGTACGCAACTGATCAATCAATTTTCTTTTATCTTCAGGGGGTGTTTCTTTTAGTTGTACAAATATTTGCGCTTTGTTATCTGCATTGCCAACTGGTACAACATTGTAGTAGATACGTGGATTACCATGACCAACATTTGTTGCATAATTCTTTAGATCAGGAATGCTTTTGATATTGCTCTCTACATAGTGTGCAACTGAGTCTGTTGTGGATAGATTTGTCCCCAATGGTGTTTCAATATTGATCATGAACATTGGTTTTTCTGACGCAGGAAACACACTAAAACCTACAACGGGAACTAATGCAATAGCTCCGACAAAAATTGCCAATGCAATAAGCAATGTTATATAAGGCTTTGCCAGGGCACGATGCAACAATCTTTTGTAAGATCCGCTGATCAATCTTTTCAAACCACGTAAGAATAAATTGCCTTCAGGATTTTCATGGTTGCTGAGAATGCGGCTTGATAAAAAAGGAATAATGGTCAGGGACACAAATAATGATGCAAGCACTGTTGCAACAACAGCAGCAGGTAAACTTCTTATAAAATCTCCTGCACCTTCCGGTAAAAATAATAATGGAAGAAAAGCAAAGATGAGTGTAGCAGTACAACCCAATACTGCCAAACCAATTTGTTTTGTTGCAGCCATTGCAGCTTCGCGTTTGGAGTAACCATTGCGTAAGTAACGTTCTATGTTTTCTACAACTACAATACTATCATCAACCAATAACCCAAGTGCCACAACAAAACCAACAATACTTAATTGGTTAATCGTAAAGCCAAATGAATCCAGAATGAATAAGCCAATGGCAAGGGATAAAGGAATAGAGATCATTACCACTAAACCTGCACGAAAACCAAGTGGCAGCAGTGTTAGCAACACAAGAAAAATTGCGATGGCAAAATCATTACTGAAGTGATTTAATCTTGTGTGAACGCTAGCTGCATTATCAAAACTTTGATCATATTTTATGCTCTTTGGTAATTCTTTTTGAAACTGATCCAGCACAGGTTTCATTTCTTTCTCTACATCAAAAATGTTTGTACCCATCTTGCGACTTGCAGTTACAAATACACCGCGATGCCCATTAAGTCTTCCTATATAATTTTGTTCTTCATAATCAAACGAAACATCAGCAATATCTTTTACATAAACAGACTTCCCATTCACACTTGAAACGATTGTATTATTTATTTCATCAAGACTTTTATAATCACCACTTGTTTTTATATTGTATTTTCTTGTGCCTATATCGATACTACCACCAGGGATATTTACATTCTCACTTTGGATGGCACCAATCACTTTATTTAATGGAATTTTTTGTTGCGACATCTTATCAAGGTTCAGTGATATGCGCACCTGCTGCTGTGGAAATGCCCAGTTATCAACGTTCTTCAGTGATTTTATTTTTTCCAAACGTTCTTTCAGTTTCTTGCTCCACTCTTCCAGATCTTTATATGGAGTAGTCTCACTCATTAACGCGACCTGGATAATATTCACATCACTCGGACTAAATTTCATTACATCAATATCAAAAATATCTGCAGGAAGATCAGGACGAATTGCATCCATTTCACGTACCATGTCCTGGTATTTTTTATCAGGAGCGGTTTCATATTTGAACTCAACAGTTATCACAGCAAGTCCGTCGTTCATCTGCGACCTTATTCGTTTAATATCATCGAGCTCGTTTATTTTTTTCTCGATAGGGTCAACAACAAGTTGCTCCATATCCCGAGGGCTCGTTCCCGGGTAAACCACCACCACATTGAATTGCGGCGCCTGGAAGTCCGGGTCTTCACCACGCGGCATATTGAAAAAAGAATTCAATCCAATTGCAATCAGCATTACAAACACAATGAGTGTAAACTGATAATTCTTTACAGCGAAGTCTGTTATTTTCATAAGAGAACTCTTGCCCTAAATCCCTAAAGGGACTTAAGATGATTATTAAATAAATTTATTTCTTACTATTTATTATAAGCCCGGCGGTTGAAGTTCTATGAAGCTTTCGTTGCGTCGCACTCTTCAACGTTTTGTTCATTGCTGAGCATTGCGAAGAACTTTGAACTGAGTGACACAACAATCGATGCCATGAAATACTATCGCTTGGTTACAAAAAATTGCCTTATCTTTTTACTCCCCTTTAGGGGTTGGGGGCTCTTTTTACTACTGCATTTTCTGTGAGATAACTTGTGCCATCTGTTATGACCGCAGCAATATTTTCAAGACCATTTTTTACAGCCACTTTGTCATTATCAATAAAAGCGATCTGCACTTTTTTCTTTGTTACCGTTTTTTGATCTGCATTGAGCACATATACATAACCTGTCTTTGCATCTGCCTCTGCAAGTGCTTCGATAGGAATCATGGTAACCTTTTGGACCGCGGTGCTGTTGAGTTGAATGTTTGCAAAAAACCCAGCCGCAAACTTTTTATCGCCAGGTAAAACTTTTACTTCAATTTCATAAGTGCCACTCTGCGGATCTGCTGCTTCAGCCATTTTGTTAATGATGCCTTTGAATGTTTCATCAGGATATGCATCGAGTGAAACTGTTGCTACATCTCCTTTCCGGAGGTTCGCCCAATCTTTATCGCTCACACCAAAACGTACAACCCAATCATTGTTTGATGTGCCGTTCATCATCAACACTGGCGAACCTGTTGATGCAAGCTCTCCTTCATTCATGATTTTTTGATGATTGTTCCATCTTCAGTTGCTCTTATTTGTGCATACTGCTGGTTGAATTTTGCAATGCGTAAACTTTCATTCGCAACATTCAATTGCGTTTGCACATTTTGCAATTGTTCTAATGTTGCAGCAGTATCTGCAAATAAATTTTTAATGCGGTTCTCATCACGTATTGCTTTTTCAGTTGCCTGGCTTGCTTGTTGCACTTGTGCGTTGATCTCGGTCAGATCAAGCGTAGCAAGCAATTGGCCTTTGCTTACATGATCTCCTTCTTTTACATAGATCTTTGAAATAATACCACCGATCTTGAAAGAAAGTTTTGTTTCACTTGTTGATGCAAGTGAGCCAGAGTATTCAAGCTTTGATGCATAATCAGTGAATGTTACCGGTTGAGTTCTTACAACAACTGCATCTTCAGCAAGTTTTGTTTGGGCTTTGTTTTCGCTGCATGATGCAAGGAATAATGCAGATGCAGCAATAAGTAATGCAAGTGGAATTGATAATAGCTTATTCATAAAATAGTTTTTATAGATTAATCAAGTTTGTATGTTGCCATTACTCTTTCGAGTTCAGCAGCTTTATTTAAAACAGTTAGTTGTGCGAGTGAATATTTAAGTTCAGCAGTAGTCATTTCAGTTCGTGCATCTATTAATTCTATTTGTAGTGCAGAACCTTGTATGTAACGACTTTGCATTAGACGATAGACTTCTTTTGTCGAGATTACTTCATCATTTGAACTACGCAATGCTTTCAATGCAGCCCGGTAAGTATTGTATGCAGTTGTTAACTGTAATTGTAATTTTTTCTCCGCATCACTGTATTGATTTTGTAAAGCCTCAATATCAATTTGTGCTTGCTTAAATTTTAGTTTATTATCGTTACCACTGAAAATATTCCACTTTAATTGCAAACCGCCAAGTTGATAGAATTGATCATTATTGAACTTGTAACCATAACCCTGGAAGCCTGCATTGTAAAAGCCGTTAAGTGTTGGTAGTTTGTATGTGTCGTTCAGCTTCAGATTTGTTTCCAAAACTTTTTCTGAAATTTTTAGTTGTTGCAGTTCTTCTCGGTTTGAGGGAACATCTAATAAAACTTCCATTTCTTTTTGTAATGTTCGAACAAGAACTGAATCAACATCTATGGAAGATTCCAAAGGTTTATTGAGTAAGAAATTGAAATATGCAGCAGCATTATTTTTGTTTTGTTCTGCTTCGGTTAAAGATGTTTCTACTTTACTCACTTCTGCTTTTGCTTTCAGTATAACATCCTTTGTAGCGGCATTATTCTTTACAAGCTTTTCATTCAATCGCAAGCTTTCATTTACTGTTGCCAAAGCATTATTATAAATTTCAACTGCTTTTACTGCCTGCAAATATTGAAAGTATGCCTGCTTAATATTGAAGACTAGTTCCCGCTTGTATTTATTCAATTCGAGCTGGTTAGTATTGATCAGTTCTTCTTTGATCTTTTTATTATAGCCAAGGGATGGATTGTAAATAGGCACACTCAACTCAATCTTTGTATCCTGAAAATCGTTGGGTAAAAATTGAATGCTTTGATTTTGTACCTGCGGGAATTTTGTTGAAGAAGTTATTTCATTTAAGGAACTATAAACACTATTAAGCAGGTCTCCTAGAGGCACGTCTATTTTTCTTCCGCCGGAAGCAAGTGTGTATTGCGCGTTTACACCCACCTGCGGAAGGAACAATGCTTTAGCTCTATCAAGATCGAGCTTTGCTTTTTCCAGGTCAAAACTTTGTTGCCTGATAGCTAGGTTGCTGTCCAAGCCTTCTTTTACGTAAGTATTCAGTATTTGCTGCGCGAAAGATTGTTTTGCAAGCAAAGCTAGCAGCAGCAAAAGAATTAGCTTCAATTGTGCCTTTTTGATCATAAGTTTAGTTTTAAAATATTGTTATTATAATTAACAACGTTAAGTTAAAAGGCAAAAAAAAGGTTACCCCCTTCCTGAACGATCAATAGAATTGATCAACCAGTTCAATGATTCGTGCATCATGTTTTTTATCTCTTCGCTGTTATAATTTTCCTGGTCAGCCGGGCAAAGCTTATCAAGTCGCTGGCGGATAGCCAGTGACACCAACCCATGAACCATGCCCCATATACCCATAGAAACGGAGTCCACATTACCTTTCTTTATCAATCCTTTTTGCATGCACTCACCAACTGTGCTACGCAAAAAATTAAGTGCATTTTCACCATGATGCCAGTCACAATCATCCATTTGTTCCAATACCTGCATAGGTGCACGCTGAATAAACATTACATCGTAAAACTCAGGCTGAGAAAGACCGAAGTTGATATAGTTCTCGCCCATTTTATGTAAACGAAGCAGTGGATTTTCCATACCGGCGAGCATTTGATTAGCTTCTGCCATTTTTTGAAAACCCAATTCATGAAGCTGGTAAAAGATCTCGTTCTTATCTTTAAAATAAAGATAAACTGTTGTGGGGCTATATTCAATAAGATCCGCAATTTTGCGGATAGTAACATTTTCAAAACCTTCTTCCACAAAAAGCTTCATAGAAGCATCAAGAATCATTTTCCTGATCTCCGTTTTTTGCTTTTCTTTCCTTTCTGCGATACCCATGATAAATTAATTACGATGTAAAAATACTTAACATTGTTAATTTTCCAAATTATTCTCAATATTTTTTGAACAAGCTAAAAATATATGGCATCGCCGGTTGTGTCACTCACTTTGACGTTCCGAACTACGCAGTACAAATAAACCATTATTCATAAAAAAGCCCGGAGAAACTTATTCACTTTCTCCGGGCTGCCTATTGAACTGAAAGTACAAGAGTGCGACGCAACAGTTGATGCTATGAAAAGCTTTAGACTGGTTACAAAAATACTATACGCCTAAACTATAACCATCGCGGTATGTACGTTTTACAAACTGGTTAGCATCATCAAAGTTTGTGATCTTCATATTTTTTCCGTCCCAAAGCAATTTCTTGCGACCAGGGTTTGCGTATCCATTGTTACCTTCTTTAACTCTTACACCATAACTACGGATAGCAAGATTACCCATTAAAACTGTTTCAGTAAGCGGGCCTGAATAATCAAATGAAGAAGTAAGGCTTTTATGCTCCTTGCTTTCAAAACCGGCTTTGCAGGCGCGTGTCCATGCAACCTGGTGGCCGCTTTCAGGCATTTTCTGCAATTCTGTCTTAGTGTTTGTCTGGGTAAGTTTGGTACCATCTTTTAAATAAACCTGTGGCGCCATTCCATAAGTGCCAAAAGTCATAATACCCTTCTCGCCAATAAGCATACCGCCGTTGGCACTGCCGGGCTCTCCGATGAAATCATCTGCCGGAATAAGATCCGGGTGAAATGGACGAATACCACCATCGGACCAAACCATTTTCAATTCTGAGGGATTCTTTTTTGAAGCCGGGAATTTGAGCTGTACATGAGAAGATGGGGGGCAACCGTTAGGAATATATTCGGGATTCCAATCTCTTACAAAAACCTGCCCTACACTGCACTCTACCTCAGTTGGGTAACCAAGCCCTAGCACTCTGAAAGCGGGGTCGATAAGATGGCATCCCATATCACCTAGTGCACCGGTACCAAAAGGCCACCAGCCTCTCCATTTAAAGGGGTGAAACAATGGGTTATAATCAAAATATGGAGCACTGCCGATCCAAAGATCCCAGTCTTCTTTTGTCATGGTTGACGGTAAAGCTGGTGTTTCTGTTGGGAATGGAATCCCTTGTGGCCAAACCGGGCGGTTTGTCCAGATGTAAGCTGTATCAACTTTTCCAATGATGCCTTTATCAAACCATTCAACCAGTTGGGATGAGCCATCACTTGAAGCTCCCTGGTTTCCCATTTGTGTTACAACCTTATACTTATGTGCTGCTTCAGTAAGCATTCTTGCTTCGTAGATGTCATGTGTAAGTGGTTTTTGAACATAGACATGTTTGCCCAGCTGCATTGCAGCCATTGCTATAGGCGCATGCATATGGTCTGGTGTGGAGATGGTAACAGCATCAATACTTTTGCCCATTTCATCGAACATCTTACGGTAGTCGTTATATTTTTTTGCGTCAGCAAATTTCTGAGCTGGTGCCTTTGCATAGCCCCAATCCACGTCGCAAAGTGCTACTACATTTTCTGAACCATTGTTCCATGCATTGTTAATGTCAGAGTTACCTTTTCCGCCAACACCAATACCGGCAAGATTCAATTTGTCACTTGGAGCAATAAAACCACGTCCCATTACATGTCTTGGAATAATGTAAAAACCTGCTGCGGCCGCAGCCGAGTTGCGGATAAATGTTCTGCGGGAATTACCGCTTTTGTTGTTTGATTGATTGTTGTTCATGAATTAAATCGTTAGGTTTTATATTTAATCTGATACTAATATGAAGGAATGAATTTATAGCAAAGCGGTTGGTTGAAAAAATTAAATAACTGAATGGCAAAAAAATAGGTGTTTGTGCAAAGTTTGAAAGATGAACGAAATGAAGTGTTTTGCGAACTATAGTGCTACTGTCAGCTTTGGTTGTGTCACTCACTTGTGCGTTTGGAACTTAAATTAACAAATTGAAACACGACTTACACGAATTGTCATTGTGATTTTATTGCTGAGCAAAGGACAGGATGCACAAGAGTGCGACGCAAGAATGTTTAATACTTATTCTTAAAATGGGATCAAAGAAATTATTATACTAATTCTCCTTTTAAAAATTTATTCCAGTCTTCGAGCATACGGCCTTTTAAAACACGGGGAAATTTATGCTGGCCGCCAATCTTTCCTTTCAGGCGCATGAATTCCATGAAACGCTCTTCGTGCAATACGTCTAAAAATATTTCTTTTAGTGCACTTTTTCTTTCTACTGCATAATCATCATTAATCTCTTTAAGCTTTGCATCAATGCGTAGTCTTAATTCTTCCGCATTTACTTTATCGTCTGTTGCAATATACCAGTGATGCGCAAAGAAATTATTGTAAGGCTTGCCTACAACCGTGTATTCAGGAATAGAAATATTGAGATCTTCGCTAACGGTCTGGATGGCTTTGTTCATATTGTCAACGCTCAAATGCTCGCCTACCAAACTCAGAAAATGTTTGGTGCGTCCCGTAATGATGATCTCGCATCTTTTTTTATCGGTAAACCTTACTGTATCGCCGATAAGATAACGCCAGGCACCTGCACTGGTGCTAATGAGTAATGCATAATCTTTACCCTCTTCCACTTCATGAATCATGAGTGTTTCAGGGTTAGGGACAATATCACCATTATCGTCAAAATTTTTATAGTCGAAAGGAACGAATTCTAAAAAGATATGTTCATTGGTTACGAGCTTCATACCTTTTGCATACTGACGATCCTGGTAAGCAATAAACCCTTCGCTGGCAAGGTAGGTTTCAATGTAAGTAATGGGTTTACCCAATAATTTTTCAAACCCTTTTTTGTATGGTTCAAAACTTACACCACCATGTACAAAGAATGCCAGGTGGGGCCATATATCATGAATATTTTCCACTTCATAGCGCTCAATGATCTTTTCTATGCACATTTGTATCCATGCAGGCACACCTACAATAAAACCAATATCCCATTCAGGAGCTTTCTCTACAATATCTTCCAGCTTTTTGTTCCAGTCTTTTTCCCGGGCAATTTTTCTTCCGGGTTTGTAAAATGGCTGAAACCAAAAGGGCACTTTTTTAGCGGTAATACCACTAAGATCTCCGGCGTAATAGCCAGCATTTTTTTGAAGTGCGGTACTGCCACCGATCATTAACCAGCCTTTCCCAATTGACCTCACGGGAATATCCTGATAGTTTCTTAATGTAAGTATGTGTTTGATCATGACAACCCTGTTGCCTGCTAAAAGATCATTGGTAATAGGAATATATTTACTGGAAGATTCACTCGTTCCGCTGCTGAGTGCATAATATTTTATCTTGCCTGGCCAGCACACATCAGGCACCCCTTCCAATGTTTTATGCCACCATTCTTCATAGATAGTATTGTAATTATAAATAGGCACCAATTCCTGGAATTTTTTACCGATGTGACGGCTCATCAAAATTTCATCAAAGCGATATTTCTGCCCAAACTCTGTAAATTTTGCTTTGCGCAAAAGTTTTTTTAAAACACGTAATTGTTGCCTGCGTGGATCGTTTTGCGGCAACCGAAGCGCCCTTGCAATACTTAATGGTAACTGAATATCAAATAACGCCATGCGTTTGGGAATATTTAATTGGCGAAACTACATTAAAGAGACTATTAAATTTAGGTGATTTATTTTATGTGGTAAAAGTTTCTTGCTGCCGGGCTATAGCACTGCTATTAAGCTTTGGTTGTGTTACTCACTTGTACGTTCTTATCGCTGTCAGCATATCTAAGACAATTCCCTGATATAAATTCCGGTTCTGCAGTTCTATTTTTTATGTCACTTTTCACTTCTTCAATTGAATAAACAGTTCCGCATTCATTTTTATCCGTACTAAAAACAATACTATTGGAATCTAATCCGTGCCACATATACTTATTTTTCTTCGGGTATTTTGTAATAATACCAATAGTATCAGCGAAGGAAAGCGCACCTGTACAGAAGATAATTTCAGAACCTTTAGTAGGAATATATATATCTCTTTTTTCAATCAACAATGATCCTTTGAATGTTTTCTGCAATTTATGCTTAAGCATAATTCTTTTTGCTTCTTCTGCTGATGACGCATCTCCTACAAGATAAACATTTACCTGGTCTTCCTTCAAAGCCTGCCTGATATCATTCATTATTATCTTTATTGGAAGCCCCAGGAAACTTATAACTGCCCTTAAAAAAATACCTGTGTATAAAAATATTTTCAAGGCCCATGCATTGATTCCTGTGTAATGTTTTGTCACAAAAACATTCATGGCATTGTAAAAAATACGAGTATGCTTTCTTTTACTATTACCAGTACTTTCTCCTTTAAAATGTATCATGTTCAGGTTACCCAGGTAATAATTCTTTTTGCCCAGTTGTTGTATGCGGTATGACAGATCAATGTCTTCCCCATACATAAAAAAGGATTCATCAAACCCACTTAATTCCTGCAAAATACTTTTACGAACCATCATAAATGCACCTGAAAGCACATCTACTTCGTGTATAGTATTTTTGTCAAGATTGCCCAAGGCATATTTATTGAAAAAACCAGATGATGGGAAAAGAGCAGATAAACCACTAAGCTTAAAAAACGCCACCAATGGTGAAGGGTAAGCACGTTTACTTTCCGGTAGAAAAACGCCACGACCATCAATCATATGCACACCAATTGCCCCTGCATCATTATGCGTTTTAAAAAAGGCAAGTGAGTCGACTAATATGTTCTCAGGAATTATTGTATCCGGATTCAGGTACAAAACAAATTCACCATTACATTTTGAAAGAGCCTTATTATTTGCCTTGGCAAAACCTTCGTTCTTTTCATTGCAAACAAAATTAACCCAGGGATATTTTTGTTGCAGGTATTCAACTGTTCCGTCTGAAGAATTGTTGTCTACAACTATTACTTCTGATCTTATATTGGCAATGGCCCGCTCAACAGCGCACAAACATTGTTCAAGAAAGTATTTTACATTATAACTGACTATAATAACAGAGAGGTTCATCAGATATTAACTTGTTAGGCAACAGGAAAGGTAGTTAATTGCTTTATTGACAAACTAAATTTTAATGTTGCAGCAGTTTCTATCAATTCATTTTGCAAATCTAAAATGAATCTTTTATTATAAGTACAGTCTAAACCATAATATGCATCTCACTTATCTTTGCGCATGCTCAAACAAACTTTATTAAAAGCAACGGAGGCAGGCGCAGCTGTGCTGAAGCAATATTTCAACGGTAAGTTTACAATATCACACAAGGAAGGTATTAATAACCTGGTAACAGAGGCGGATCACGCATCGGAAAAAGCCATTTTTGAAGTTATAAAAAATGATTACCCGGATCATTATATTTTAAGTGAGGAAACAGGCGAAATTATACAGGATAGCAATTATAAATGGATCATCGATCCCATTGACGGTACCATCAATTTTGCCAATGGCATTCCGATCTGCTGTGTTTCCATTGGTGTAGAGCAGGATGGCAAAATGATTCTGGGTGCAGTATATAACCCATTTATTGAAGAATTCTTTTTTGCACAACATGGCTATGGTGCCACATTAAATGATCAAATAATTCATGTTAGTGATAAGGATAATGTTGCAACAAGTTGCCTGGTTACCGGTTTCCCGTACACCTATCTGGACCAGACAAACGGCCCGCTTGAAGTATTCGACAGGCTTATCCGTGCAGGCATACCGGTGCGCAGATTAGGAAGCGCTGCTATCGATCTTTGCTGGGTTGCTGCAGGGAGGTTTGATGGATTTTATGAGCACAAATTACAGGCATGGGACAGTGCTGCAGGCTTTTTAATAGTTGAAGAAGCAGGTGGAAAAGTTACTGATTTAAAAGGCAATTACTATAATCCTTATCAACCTGGGATTATAGCTACGAATGGCTTAATACACGATGAATTGATGGCAGTTGTGAACAATGAAAAAAAGTTATGATTGTCAATTGCGGATTGCAAATTTATAATACCAGCATTAGTTTTTTATGGCACCCTCGTTGCGTTGCAAATCGATGAAAGAGATTCGCGAACACCAAATAAAATATGAGATAAGTGAGCAATCACTTCATCTGTAAAATATATGTCGACATACACACCTGAATAAAAAATTATTTTAAATGAGTGAAACAAGAACAGAAATATCCTCTTTAGGTGAATTTGGTTTAATAGATCATCTTACCAGGAATTTTGAGATACAAAATGCATCTACCATTTTAAGTGTAGGTGATGATGCTGCCGTAATTGATCATTTTGGCAAGCAAACCGTAATAACTACAGACCTGCTAATCGAAGGTATTCACTTTGATCTAATGTATACACCGCTGAAACATCTTGGTTATAAAAGTGTAATTGTAAATCTTAGCGATGTGTATGCCATGAATGCGATTCCTACGCATATAACCATGAGTATCGGTATCAGTAATCGTTTTAGTGTGGAAGCTTTGGATGAATTTTATGAAGGTGTATATGCAGCCTGCTCAAAATATAATGTTGATCTTGTTGGAGGCGATACATCTGCGTCGCAGAAAGGATTTATTATTTCTGTTACTGGCGTTGGTGAAGTTGCTCCTGATAAGTTTGTAAAAAGAAGTACCGCCAAAAAAGGTGATCTTGTTTGTGTTAGTGGTGATCTTGGTGGCGCTTTTCTTGGCCTTACTTTACTGGAAAGAGAAAAGAAAATTTATTTAGAGAACCCGCAAATACAGCCAGACCTAGAGAATGAAGATTATATAGTTGGCCGCTTACTAAAACCTGAAGCAAGAAAAGATATTATTGAGTTTTTTGAAAAAAATGATATCGTGCCTACTGCCATGATGGATGTAAGCGATGGCATCAGCAGTGAAATTTTACATATCTGCAAACAAAGTAATCTAGGTTGCAGGTTGTATGAAGAGAAACTTCCTATTGCTGAATTAACAAGACAGGCTGCTTTTAAATTTGGCCTTGACCCAACTGTTTGTGCATTAAATGGCGGTGAAGATTATGAACTGATCTTTACTTTAAAGCAGGAAGACTATGACAAGATAACGCTCAATGAAGAAATTGCTGTAATTGGTTACATGTCAGAACTGGAAGAAGGTTGTAAACTCTTAACAAAAGGAGGCAATACTTTTGATATAACAGCACAAGGCTGGAATGCCTTCCGGGGATAAACGCTGATTAAAAAACAACAATACTTATACGGTTATCGTTTTGATGCCAAACGAGATACAGATGAACGGAATGCGACGCAAGGGACGATGCCATAAAAATCAATTGCCGGTAACAAAAAAAACTATTTCGCTTTTATATTTTACAGGCATATTGCTTTTATTAAGCAGTTGTGCTACATCAAAACACAGCACTTATAATCCCGCTGCAAAAATCCCTGCTGCTAAACTTCAAGAAGACTTTTCACTGCTAAAAAAAATACTGGAAGCAAACCACCCAAGTCTTTACTGGTATACGCCCAAAGACAGCGTGGATATATATTTCAACGAAGTGATGCAAAGCATCAATGACTCACTTACTGAAATACAATTCAAAAATAAAGTAGCCTGGTTCATTTCAAAAATCAAATGTGGTCATACATCTGTAAGGCCATCTATTGCCTACAGCGATTACGCTATTGCACATAAGCAGCCACGCTTTCCATTGCTCATTAAAACGTGGAATGATTCACTGATCTTTCTTGGCAGCTTAAATAAACAGGACACATTATTTAAACGGGGCACTGTTATAACATCCATTGAAAATTATGACAACCGGACACTGCTCGATTCTTTGTTTCGTTTTATAAGCACAGATGGGCATGGCGATAATTTTAAAAGCCAGGCCGTAAGTTTTAATTTCCCCCTTTATTACAGTTTTGCCTTTCCGCTGAAAGATTCTTTTTTTGTTCGTTATATAGATTCTGGTATAGAAAAACAAACTTATGTTCAATTGAACAAACCCTTTATTGATATCAGCAAAAGCAAGAAAACACCAGCTGCTGTTACGCCACCTAAACCATCACGCAAACAAATAAAGCAAATAATGCTGGTGTCAAAACGCAGTATGATCTTTGACTCTGTAAATAATCTTGCATACATGCGGCTGGCCACCTTTAGCGGGGGTAACCTGCGCCGCTTTTTCAGACAGAGTTTTAAAGAATTGCATGAAAATAAATTAAGTAATCTGGTAATTGATCTTCGCGAAAACAGTGGCGGTAATATTAATATGAGCACACTTCTTACACGGTATATAAAAAATAAAACGTTTCACACAGCAGATACTGCGGCTGCCATTAGCCGCAGCTTTAGTTACAGCAGATATATACAACCTTCCTTTCCTTACAGGATGGCCATGCGGTTTACTACTGCCAAAAAGAAAGACGGCAAATTTCATTTCAAACAGCTCGAGCAACACAATTGTAAGCCTGTTAAAAATATTCATTACGATGGTAATGTTTTTATTATACAGGGTGGTTATACTTTTTCAGCAGCAGCAATGTTTGTATTACAGTTAAAAGGTCAGCAGAATGTAACAGTTACCGGCGAAGAAACGGGTGGCGGCGATTATGGCACCAGCGCTGTATATCTTCCGGATATTGTTTTGCCAAACAGTAAGGTACGCGTGGTACTGCCTTTATACCGACTGGTGTTTAACAGTAACAAAATAAAGAACGGGCAAGGTATTGCGCCAGATATGTATATACCGCCTTCTTCAGTTGATATCTCAAAGGGCATTGATCCTAAACTGCAACGCGTAAAAGAACTGATACAAGAGAAAAATAAAAAAGGTTTGTAAAGTATTTAAACTTGTGCAGTCAGTATTTCCTTTTCCTTCTTCCTGTTTTCTTTATATTAAGACAAAGAAAGTATGGAACAACTTTAAGAGAATGAGTATCTTTAGCATTACTGGCTTTTAAGATGCATTATTTGTATTTTAAGTCATCTTTTTTTTATCTTGTTCAAAATCCCTTTATGCGCAAAACCCTTTTAAGCTTTATAATCTGCTTCATGCTTGGCATGCAGAGCAAAGCCCAGCAAAAAATAACTTTAGCAGAAATAAATAAACATATCGGCGATAGTGTAACCGTATGCGGTAAAATCTTCGGAGGCAAATTTTTAGATGCAGCAAAAAACCAGCCTACATTTCTAAACATGGGTGCTGCATACCCCAAGCAATTGCTGACCATTGTTATATGGTGCAACACGCGAAAATTGTTTTCTTACAAACCCGAAGAGTATCTAAAAAATAAAACTATTTGTATTACTGGAAGGATAGATATCTTTAAAGAAAAGCCGCAGATAGTGGTGCAACAGTTAAACCAACTGCAGCTGCAATAGCTGTGCATGCAGCGATAAAGTATTCCCGGAGGTCTTAAAATAGGTGGAAATTTTTTTTGCAGTCCCATGCTGATTTTAAAAAAAACGTATATTGTGCCGCTTTGAAAAAATTAGCTGCCATATTACTCCTCACTCTCTTCGTATTCAACACCGTTGGTTACAGGTTTCTTTTTGATATGCTGGAAAGTAGTACAGACGCGGCTTTTACAGCAAAACTGGATAATGGGAGATATAATAAGGAAGACCTCATTACCATCAAGGTCCCTATCAATATGCCTTATCAGGTAAATCGTGCAGGATTTGAAAGGGTAGATGGGGAGATTAACGTAAATGGCCAAGTATATCGTTATGTAATGCGTGAAGTACAGAGTGACACCATGACCCTGCTTTGTATCCCACACTACGAAAAGACGGCACTACAAAACAAAGCCAGCGAATTTGCAGGTAAAGTAAATGATCTGCCATCAAACGATAATAATAAAAAAGCAGAAGTATTTAAACAACTTACTGTTGATTTTGATATCAACGAAAATGCCGCTTCTTTAAGCAGCATAAATGTACAAGCAGTTACTAACCTATACAGAAACACTATCTTGTCCCAACAATTTCTTCCTGTAAACGGGCAGCCACCTGAAGTGATGGCATAATATTTATCCGGTCCGCTTTTAAAAACAGTTGTTAACTATTAACAATAATGCCGGTAATATTATACCTGTAACTATAACAACTTACATGGATTATAATAGTAATTGACCAACAACAGCAACTGTATCATTTTCTACCAATAAGCAATGAAAATATTTTTCGCAGCCATTGCAGCAGCATTTGTTTTAGTATCCTGTTCGGATAATACTGCATACATTAAGGAAATACATGACCCGATTTTGTACAATAAAACGGTAAAAAAGCTGAATGATATTGTACTGGAAAATAATTTTCCTCCGATGGTCGGTGCACGTAATTATGCGTATGCAAATATTGCCGCGTATGAAGTAATAGTAGCCGGAGACAGCAATTATATTTCGCTTAGCGGGCAGATCAGGAGTTTGCCGCCCATGCCTAAGCCATCAAAGGACGACAAAGTAGATTTTCAGTTTGCTGCGCTTATTGCATTTTGTAAAGTAGGCAATGCCGTTACTTTTCCTGAAGGCAGTATGGATACTTATGTGGATGAGCTGAAACAAAAAGCAAAGGATGCCGGTATGCCCTCATCAACTTTTGAAGGCAGTATTGCTTATGGTAATAAAGTTGCAGACAGCATCTTAAGCTGGAGCAAAAAAGATAACTATGCGCAAACAAGGTCTGCTACAAAATATACTGTTACAACAGAAGAAGGCCGTTGGATACCTACACCGCCTATGTATGCGCAGGCTGTTGAACCTCATTGGATGGAGGTAAGAACACTGGTGCTCGATTCTGCTTCACAGTTCATGCCGGTTCGCCCCCCTGTATATAATATTAAGGACAAGAACTGCGCTTTCATGAAAGAATTAATGAAAGTAAAAGGAATTGTAGATAGTCTGAATGATGAACAAAAATTTACAGCTGATTTCTGGGACGATAATCCTTTTAAACTTAATGTAAGCGGTCACGTAATGTACGCTACCAAAAAGTTCTCACCTCCCGGCCACTGGATGAATATTGTAGGCATCATTGCCGATAAAAAGAAAGCAGATTTCGATGAAACCGTTTATGCATATGCAAAGGCATCAATCGCGTTATTCGATGGTTTCATCAGTTGTTGGGATGAAAAATACCGCAGCAACTATGTAAGGCCCGAAACAGTGATCAATAAATATTTTGATCCTGAGTGGAGGCCCTATATTCAAACACCGCCTTTTCCCGAGTATACAAGCGGGCATGCAGTAATATCTGCAGCAGCGGCGGAAGTAATGACAGATATCTTTGGCGATAATATTTCCTATACAGATACTTCAGAAACAGAGTTTGGTATTGCACCACGCTCCTTTACTTCCGTTCGAAAAGCTGCAGAGGAAGCCGCTATATCAAGGGTATACGGCGGCATCCATTACAAAAATTCCTGCGATGTTGGTAACGCAGAGGGCAAGCTCGTTGGCCAGTTGGTGATACAGCGTTTGCACATGAAGAAGTAATTTTTTATGTAGCCGGCTTTTGTATTACATGTCATCAACTGTTGCGTCGCACACTTGTACTGTTGTGCATCATGCAGCAGGGCATTGTACGGGAAATTGATAGTGTAACATTTTCAAAATTTATTTTTTTGAGCAGCCTCCTGTATGGAGTTATCAGAGCACTATTAACGAACTAAAATTATCAGCAACAACCAAACTTTCTGTTATGAAAAATATATTGTGCGTTACTTCTATCATTATTTTTTCTTTAATTATTTCTTTTAATGCTAATGCGCAGGGCTGTGTGGCTATTCGTGGTAATGGCGCCACATGCTTATTAGCACACCCCGATTCTACCGCACCAAAATGGACTTTTGGAACCAATTATCGTTATTTCAGATCTTATAAACATTATAAAGGAAAAGACGAACAATTCGAACGTGTGGAGCAAGGCTCAAATGTAATCAATTACCAAACAGCGGTAGACCTTACACTGACGAGAAATCTAACTAACAGGTGGTCTGTTATGATAGATATGCCAATGCTTGCAAATACACGTTCCTCTCTTTATGAGCATGGGCTCGTAAACGGTGTATATATAAAACAGGAAAGACATTCAACACATTCTTATGGTGTAGGAGATATACGCTTTGCAGTGTACAGGTGGATGCTTGATCCTGCAAAAAGTAAAAAGTTCAACTTTCAGTTAGGCCTTGGTATTAAACTTCCAACAGGCCAGGATGACTACCAGGATTACTGGTACAACGTTGGCCCGGATACAACAAAAGAATTGCGTACTGTAGACCAGTCAATACAATTAGGTGATGGTGGAACAGGCATTACGCTTGAGCTGAACACTTTTTACAACATAACCCACCATTTTAACTTCTATGGTAACTTCTATTATCTCTCTAATCCAAGAGAACAGAATGGGGTAAGAACTTACAGAGAAACATTGGCTCCTTCTTTATATAATGAAAACATTATGAGTGTGCCGGACCAATATATGGCAAGGTTTGGGTTTAACTATGCTGTAAATCATTTGCAGGTTAGTGCAGGTGTGCGTTGGGAAGGAATTCCTGTTTATGATCTTATTGGTGGCAGCGGCGATTTCAGAAGACCAGGTTACATCATGTCTGCAGAGCCTACGGTTAGTTATAGCTTTAAAAAAGTAAATGTATATGCAGCTGTGCCAATAGCTTTAGTGCGTAACAGAACACAGAGTGTAACAGATAAACAATATTCAGAAAAATATCACACATTCAAACAAGGTGATGCAGCCTTTGCTGATTACACTATCAATATGGGTGTGGCAATTAAATTTTGATATTCATTCAAATCTGTATTAGGATTTAAAAAAATCCTAATACAGATTGATAGTTCGCACTGCTGCATAAGATTACCGGAAGTACAAGAGTGCGACGCAAGTAAAGACGAAGAAAGAACGAAAAGAGGGGATCCAAAAGAAAGTAAACATACCACAACCATAACTATCAATGAAACAAAAAAACCGCATTATGAGAATTAGTGAACGTACAAAACAATATATGATTGCAGCAGTATTGGTAATTGCACTGCAAACACAAACTGCAAATGCACAAACAGATGCTGATGCCATTATGATGGCGAAAAATAATTTCTGTGTCGGTCCTATGTATGGCTACGGCAGTTGGGAAAATTATTGGGAAGGAACGTATAAAAGAAGCGCCCTGAACCTTGGTACTGTTTCATCCCAAATGGTTTCTGTAATGGGTGATTACGGTATCACGAGTAAACTTAATTTCCTCTTTGGCGCTCCATATGTGAAAACAAAAGCTTCTGCAGGAACAATGGCCGGAACAGATGGGATACAGGATCTTTCTTTATGGCTGAAATGGATGCCTCTTGAAAAAACGATCGGTAAAAAAACTACTTATGCCGTTTATGGCGTAGGGGGTTTTAGTACGCCGTTATCAAACTATGAAGGTGATTATTTGCCGCTTGCTTTAGGCCTGCACAGCACAACTTTTAGCGGAAGAGTGATTGCAGATATTCAGCATGGAGATTTCTTTGCTACCGCATCGGGTACTTACACCCTTAGAAATAATATTACTATAAACAGGGATGCTTACTATACCACATCCATGCATTATACAAATGAAGTAGATATGCCTGATATGGTTGCTGCACAATTCAGAGCGGGGTATAGAACAAATCGTTGGATCGCAGAAGCATTATTTGATTACAATAATACTATTGGCGGCTTTGATATAAGAAAGAATGATATGCCTTTTCCCAGTAACAATATGGACTGGACATCATTAGGTGTGAACATAAAATACAATTTCAAAAAAGTTCCGGGGTTATCCCTGGTTGGTGGTAGCAATTATGTATTGCATGGAAGGAATGTGGGGCAAAGCACCATGTTCAATGGAGGTGTGTTCTATATATTCAAAATGTCCAAATCTGCTGCTACATCTCATTCATGCAAATTATGCTCAAAATAAAATTGAAAAATTATTACCTCCTCTGATAATTCAAAATAATAAGAAATGAAAAAAATATTTTTTGCTATTGCATTAACAACAACCGTAGGACTTGTATATCTCGGTTGTTCAAAAGACATTCATGGAAGAACTGACGACCTGCCTGCATTGAATCCTTCAAACATTGACTTAGATGCAGGTTCATGGAAACTTGTATTATTATCACGCCCCGATTCTTTTGTGGTGGCAGCACCGGCTGCAACAAATCTTCCTGGTTATATCGGGGAACTAAATGAAGTAAAAGGGTTACAGGCAAACCTTTCTGATGATGAGAGAGATAAAATAAAATACTGGGGTGCAGGTGCAACTTTAAGATGGAATGAGATCATGCGTGAACTTGTTGCAAAATATAATCTTCCACCTTATCAAAATGAAGACGGCAGTTATCCGGCACCAAATGGTGCCAACCCTTTTGCATATCCACAATTCCCGTTTTCAAATCCACCTTATGCAGCACGTGCTTGCGGTTATGTAAGCGCAGCACAATATGACGCGCTTGTTGCTTGCTGGTACTATAAAAAACTATATAACAGGCCTGCGCCTTACAAAGTTGATTCAACTATTGGAGCTAATGCAATCGCGGTAAAAACAGATCTGCCCTCTTATCCTTCTGAGCAGGCAGTGCTGGCAGGTGTTACAGCAGAAATGATGAAGATGCTTTTCCCAACAGAGATTGCTTATATAAATTCAAAAGTTGATGAATTGCAAACAGCAACAATGGCTTCAGGCGCATGTGTGCGTAGCGATTGGGTTGCAGGCGAAACACTTGGAAGGCAAATAGCATCTGTATTTGCTGCGCGTGGCCGTACAGACAATACTTCAAAAGCTGGGGGGACACAAGCCCAGTGGGACAGTCTTGCAACAGCTACTGCAGCTAAAGGAGAAATTCCATGGCATAGTCTGGAAACACCTGCACGTCCGCCAATGTTACCTTTCTTTGGAAACGTAAAACCATTCCTGTTTGATTCATTGACTGTAAAAAATGTATTGCGCCCGGGCCCACCACCATCTACAGGAAGCGATGAAATGAAAAAGCAAACAGAGGAAGTGTATAGCTATACTTCAAACGCCACAGCAGAGAATCTTAAGATAGTACAGTTCTGGGCAGATGGCGCAGGAACATTTACACCGGCGGGTCATTGGGATGCTATTGCAGCGGAAGATTTTGTAAAACAAAATTTCAGTGAAGTAAGATGGGCACGCAATTTTGCCTTGCTCAATATGGCAGAAATGGATGCTGCGATAGTTTGCTGGGATGCTAAATATGCTTATTTCAATCCTCGTCCAAGCCAATTGAATCCTGCTATAAAAACATTAACAGGCGTTCCTAATTTTCCATCATATATATCAGGTCATTCAACATTTAGCGGTGCTGCTGCCGTAATACTTGGTCACATAATTCCGGAAAGAGCAGATGCCTATATGGCGATGGCCGAGGAGGCAGCTAAATCAAGATTGCTTGGCGGCATTCATTATAATGCAAGTGATTGTAAAGTAGGTATGGATGTAGGAAAGAACGTGGGTAATTATGCTGTACAGCGTGCATTAACAGATGGAGCAGAATAAAAATGAAATTAAATTTTTTGTCTAATAATAAGCGATTATAGGATACCTCCCTGTTTCTACGGGGAGGGCCTTCTATAATAAAATGAGCAAATGACTAGTGGGATAACAAAACAGAGATTGATTTTTTCTCATATAGATTAAGGCAGTTATAGTGGTTATCCTTCCTGTTTCTACAGGAAGGATATTTTCTAAAAAGAAGTATTATGGTATCATCTTCCAGACAAATAATCCGCATCGTTGCGTCGCACACTGCAACGTTTTATTCTTTATTGAGCAATAAATGCATTATTGTAAATACGCTAAAACCTGCTGCAGTATTAGGTTTAGGGAAAGAACTATTTTTTACGTTAATAGCAGATGTATGATTTTCATCATCTGTTATAATCGGAGGTGCTTCTATTTTTGAAGCCATCATTAAAACTTAAACAGCTTATGCAAACGAAAGTACTTTCAGCAGCAAATAAAAATTTTTACTCATCCTTATCTGTTTTAAGAGTAAGCGTCGGTATAGTGTATTTATGGTTTGGTGCATTAAAATTTTTCCAGGGAGTAAGTCCTGCCGAGCAGCTTGCTGCTGAAACAATTCATAGAATAACATTTGGTTTAATAAACGATCATACGAATTTGATGATGCTTGCAACCTGGGAATGTATGATTGGTGTAATGCTTATAATTGGAAAATTCATTAAACCAGTATTGGTGTTGCTGTTCCTGCATATGATTTGCACATTTACACCTTTTATATTTTTCCCGGAAGAAACATTTCGCCACGTACCATATGGCTTAACGCTTACAGGGCAATACATTATTAAAAATATTGTGTTCATTGCTGTGGCTGTTGTTTTGTGGAATGCAGAACAAGGCAAGTACGCAATTAATGAACAGTGATGCATAAGGTTGAATATAGAAATGAAGGTACAAGTGAGTGACACAACAGAAGATGACATTAGTAATACAGCTTGCTGCAAAAAGAATAACTTATAAAAATATCAGGCTATGAAATATTCGGTTAAGAACAGGATTGGGATATTTGTTTTTTGTTTTTTCCAGGTTGCAGTGGGCAAAGCGCAAAATGTAACGCAAGTGGCATCAGCAGATACAGTTTTAACAGGAGTGCTGGATAGTGTGGTGGTGAACTCTTTTATAAGAACACAAACTTTTCTTTCTGATGTAAATGGTGTGCAGATCTTTGCAGGCAAGAAAACGAATACTGTTCAGTTAAATCCCAATGGCTATAATCTTGCACAGAATGTAGCAAGAAATTCGTTTGCACAAATTCCGGGTTTAACCATGTGGGATATGGATGGCGCAGGCACTCAATTAAATATTGGTTCCCGTGGCACAGACTCGCATCGCAGTATTGAAATGAATATGCGGCAAAACGGATACTGCACCAATTCTGATATATTTGGTTATCCTGAGAATCACTATACCGTTCCATTACAGGCCGTGCAGGAAGTGCAGCTTGTACGTGGCTCTGCCGCATTGCAGTATGGACCACAATTTGGTGGTATGATGAATTTTGTAATGCGCAAAGGCGATAGCACCAAACCTTTTGAAATACAAAGTGAACAAACCACAGGCAGCAACAATCTTTTCAATTCTTACAATGCAATCGGTGGTACAAAAGGCAAGCTTAATTATTATGCGTATTTCGATTACCGCCACGGTGATGGATGGAGAGACAATGCGAAATTCAACTATCACGCATACTACATAAATCTTGACTATCATTTTAACAGTAAAGCAAGTCTTGCTTTCCAGTTTTCGAGAATGGATTATGTACAGCAAATAGCAGGCGGTTTAACAGACGCACAATTTGCTGCTGATCCAAAACAATCCGAACGATCAAGAAATTTCTTTCAACCGGTTATAAATATTCCTGCGTTGTTGTTCAGGTATAAATTGAATGAAGCAACGAGTTTGGAAATTACATCTCATGGTTTATTTGGTGAAAGAAACAGCGTACAGTTCATAAATACGGCAAACATTGCTGATACATTTAATCTTGCTTTGAACAGTTACAATCCAAGACAGGTAGACAGAGATTACTATTCAGCATTTACTACCGAAGCAAGAATACTGCACCAGTACAAATTAGGAAATGTAAAAAGTACACTGGCTGCAGGTTTACGGTATTTTACAGAACTTACAAAACGAAAACAAAAAGGCGTTGGCACAACGGGAAGTGATTTTGATTTATCGCTTGCAAACGATTATGGAATTAATCTTCGCCTTACAACGCATAACTATGCAGCTTTTGCTGAAAATATTTTTCAGCTTACGCCAAAATTTTCCGTAACACCGGGCATACGTTACGAAATAATAAAAACGGATCTTGATGGCGTAATTAATAATGCAGCAGATGCGGTGGCTTACAAAAGCAAAAGAAATTTTCCGTTGTTTGGTGCAGGTGTACAATACCAGGCTACGCCGCTTACACAGTTATATGGAAACATATCACAGGCGTACAGACCGTACCTGTATGCAAATGTAACTCCTGCAGACAGGATTGATAAAATAGACCCTTCTTTGAAAGATAGTAAAGGCTATGATATTGATCTCGGTTATCGCGGCCGTGTTAAAAACATATTCAGGTTTGATGTAAATGCTTTCTATCTTTTCTACGGAGACCGCGTTGGTTTGATAACGCAGCAGGATAATGCAGGTGACAACTTTTTGTTTACAACCAATATTGGTAACTCTGTTTCAAAAGGGGTAGAAGCTTACGTTGAATTATCATTACTGCGTTTAGTTAATGCCCGTAATAACAAAACTGATCTTCGGTTATTTAATTCTTTGGCCTACACGCATGCTACATATACAAGCGGCGTAATAAATAAAAGTGGCGTGAACACAAGCGTAGCCGGAAACTATGTTGAGAACATTCCGGCATGGAATAATAAATGCGGTATCGACTTTCGTGTAAAAAATATCAGTACCAGCCTGCAATACAGTTATACAAGTAAAACATATAACGACGCTTTCAATACCGAATACAGCAGTAATGGTGTGCTAGGCGCTATTCCTGCATATCATGTTTGGGACTGGAATTTCGGCTGGCAGTTTGCAAAAGCCTTTCGGTTTTCCGGTGGTGTAAACAATCTTGCCAATGCGCATTATTTCAATCGCAGGATTACTTTCTATCCTGGTCCTGGAATTTTACCGGCAGATGGCAGAACTTTTTATATAGGCCTTGGAATGAATATGTAAATAATAAAAGTAATAATAAGAAGCAAACACTGTGTTTCTACATGGTGTTTTTTTATGCTCAGTAATGAATTACAGTACAAGCGTGCGACGCAACAGGCGATGCTACATGCCCTGGGACGGGCTCAAAAAATTCTTATTTGCTATAAGGGTAAATTGTATCTTTCATTATCATTATAACCGCCAAAACGACTGCTATGCATAACTGGAAAATAAAGGTTTCTCTTTTCCTCAACTATTTTGTGTTTGCTATTTTACTGAATAGTTCCGGCATTGCAATATTGCAGGTGCAGAACAGTTTTGGTGTGTCCAAAGGTTCTGCTGCCTGGATCGATCCCTGTAAAGATTTCAGTATTGCTATTATGTCTTTTCTTGTGTCTTCTTACATAACAAAGATCGGTTACAGGCGTGCTATGCTGATTGCGTTGGGAGCTATTGCCGGTATCTGTTTTATTATACCAAATGTGCCCAGTTTTTTTGCAGTTAAATTATTATTCATTGCAGTAGGCGCCTGTTTTGCATTGATAAAAATGAGTGTTTATAGTACTATCGGCATCATAACGAAAGATTCAAAGGAGCATATTAGTTTTATGAATTTTATTGAATCATTTTTTATGATCGGTAATCTTACATTGTATTTTGTTTTCAGTTCTTTTGTTGATAACAATAACCCCCAATCTACAAACTGGCTGAATGCTTATTATGTTTTGGGTATACTTTCATTGCTTGCATTCTTGTTATTGCTGAGTTCTGTATTAGATGAATCTGCTATAAAATCTGAAGCCGAGAAACCCATCACCGAGCAGTTGAGTGATATGTTGAAACTATTTCTAAAGCCTGTTGTACTTGCGTTTCTGGCCTCTGCCTTTTTATATGTTTTAATAGAACAAAGCATACAAAATTTTCTGCCCACATTTAATAATAAAGTGTTGCTGCTGCCTGCAACATTAAGCATACAAATGGGAAGCATTCTTGCGGGCTCAACTGCACTTGGCCGTTTTCTTGCCGGAATTGTATTGAAAAAATTAAATTGGTTTTATGTATTGGTTGCTTGTCTTTTGCTTGCTGCAACGCTTGTGCTTATTGCAATGCCGCTTGCTAAAGAAGAAACAGGTACAGCAGCTACAGGATGGTTAAGTGCACCAATCGCCGCATATATTTTTCCATTGATCGGTCTTTTGTTGGCACCAATTTATCCTGCCATAAATTCTGTTATTCTAACATCATTGCCAAAAACACATCATGGTTTTATGTCTGGGCTTATTATTATTTTTTCAGCAATTGGCGGAACAGTTGGTTCATTGCTTACAGGAAATATTTTTGATGTTTATGGCGGGCAGGCAGCATTTTATTTCTCACTGGTACCGATGGCGCTTTTAATTATGTGCCTGTTCTTTTTTAATAAATTAAAGAAAGGCAATGATGTGGCTGAATTCAATACGATGGCTGGTCATTAAGTTTTTGAACCATACTTTTGAATAAATATTAAGCATCGTTGCGTCGCACTCTTGTACTGCAACAATGCTATTCAACATAACGGCAACATGTTTACCAACCAAAAAACATGTCATGAGTAAGAAAGAATTATTTCAATACACAGACCTTTTCGAAGCTGTACAAATGCAACAGGTTTTTGCTGATGGCAAAACATTTACAGATTGCATAGCAAAATTTCCACTGGAAGAAATTGATCAAAAATATCAGCAACAAAAAAACAATGCAGACTTCGATCTTAAAACATTTGTGTATGAAAATTTTACTGCCCCGGTTGCGCCACAAAGTAATTATGCTGCGCATGAAGCAGATGTGAAAGATCATATCAATAATCTTTGGACTGTACTTACAAGAAGTGCTGATGCAATTTCCTTCCCCACTGGGGGGGGTCAGGAGGGAGTTACTTCACTCATTGCATTGCCCTTTCCGTATATCGTTCCTGGTGGACGTTTTGGAGAAATATATTACTGGGATAGTTTCTTTACCATGCTTGGTTTGCAGGCGTCAGGAAAAGTTGATATAATACAAAACATGGTCGATAATTTTTCTTTTCTTATAGATCATGTTGGGTATATACCAAATGGTAACCGCACTTATTTTATCGGTAGATCTCAACCACCGTTCTATTCATTAATGGTCAGGCTACTTGCAGATGAAAAGGGAAATGATATATTAATAAAGTATCTGCCGCAGTTGGCAAAAGAATATACATTCTGGATGAAAGGAAGCGAGACATTGAACAAAAATAATATAACGGCGCATCATGCTGTACACATGCCCGATGGCAGTTTACTAAACCGTTATTGGGATGAAAATGATACACCAAGACCAGAATCATACAGAGAAGATGTAGAACTTGCGCATCATACAAAAGATAAAGCAACAATGTACAGGCACTTAAGGGCTGGAGCAGAGAGTGGCTGGGATTTCAGTTGCCGCTGGTTTAAAGATGTGAATGATTTTTCTACTATTCACACAACCGGGATCATTCCTGTTGATCTCAATTGTTTAATGCTGCACCTGGAAGAAACATTGTGCGAAGCATATAAGCATTCAGAAAATAAATTGCAACAAACTTTCTTTGCTGAAAGGGTAGAAAAGCGTAAAACTGCTATTCAACAATATTGCTGGAATGAGGAGCAACAATTTTACTTCGATTATGATTTTGTTTCTGGTAAACAAAAAGAATTGCAAACTATTGCTGCCGCGTTTCCACTTTATTTTAAAGTTGCTTCACAAAAGCAAGCAAAAGCTGTTGCTTCAATAACTGAAAAGAATTTTTTACAACCCGGCGGCGTAACAACCACACTTGAAGCAACAGGTCAGCAGTGGGATGCACCAAATGGCTGGGCACCTTTACAATGGATAACCATTCAAGGCTTGGAAAACTATGGTATGCATGATCTTGCAAAAGAAATAGCTATAAGATGGATCTCGCTAAATAAAAAAGTTTACCAACGCACCGGCAAACTCATGGAAAAGTATAATGTCTATAATACTGCGCTTGATGCTGGCGGCGGGGAATATCCATCCCAGGACGGTTTCGGCTGGACGAATGGGGTCTTGTTAAAACTGATGGAGATATACGATCAATAAGCATTCCTTTGCTAAAGATTCTCTAAGTTTGACGCATGCAAAAAATGCTGTTGTCGATTTTTATTATTGTAGCTGCTTCGTGTGCATCAAACAAAAATATCAGTTATACAAATTATGATTTCAAATCGCCAAATGGTGTTCCGGACTATAGTAACTTAGATTATTGGGCTGCACATCCCTGGAAGAAAGATCCATCAGACAGTTTGCCAAAAGCACTGCAAAAAAATTATACAACAGATTCTATTGTAGATATTTTTTTCCTGCATCCAACAACATTTGGCGATAAGACAATGAAACGCGGATGGAATGCTGGTATAGATGATTCAGCTATCAATCACAAAACCGATTTTACTACTATTCTTTACCAGGCAAGTATTTTCAACACAGCGGGCAGAGTATTTGCGCCACGCTACAGGCAGGCAAATTATTTCGCTTACTTTCCAACTGATACAGCAAAAGCAATCGCTGCATTCGACACTGCATACGATGATGTAAAAGCAGCCTTTGAATATTATCTCGCACATTACAACAACGGAAGACCATTCATCATCGCTTCGCATAGCCAGGGCACCACGCATGCAAAACGTTTAATAAAAGAGTATATAGAAGGCAAGCCTTTGCAAAACCGCATGGTGGTTGCGTATCTTGCAGGTATGCCTGTGGAGCCTGATTATTTTTATAACATTCCTGTGTGCACCAATCCCAATCAAACAGGTTGCATCTGTAGCTGGCGCACCTTTCGCGAAGGGCACACCGATTCATTTATCGATAAAGAGAAATTCACTGCTATCGTTACCAACCCGCTTACATGGGATAGCTCAAAAACTTCTGCAGGTCGTTTTGAAAACAAAGGAGCCGTATTGCAGAAGTTCAATAAACTAAAACCAAATGTTGCAGGCGCTGCCGTGCATAATGGTGTGTTGTGGACAAACCGGCCGCATTTCTTCGGCAGTATTTTTCTAAAGAATCCCAACTACCATATTGCAGATTACAATCTTTATTATTTAAGCGTAAGAGAAAATGCACAGCAAAGAATAAATGCTTTTTGGAAGAGATAGTTTTATAAGCGGGCTTAAAAATAAGTAGCATCAACTGTTGCGTCGCACTCTTCAAAGTTCATCTTTCAATTAGGCAAATGCCATTAATATAATTTCCTGTAATAGCGGTAAGATATTTTTATATTTAATGATGAAATCATATTTGCTTTCTTTGGCAATAGCATTTACTGGCGCCCAATTATATGCACAACAACCAATTGACAAATTAATTGCTACAGAAAAAAGTTTTGCAGCAACAAGTAAAGAGCAAACAACAAAAATTGCATTCCTTTCTTTCCTCGATAGCAATTGTATTGGCTATCGTAATGGTGAGCAGGTAAATCTTTTTGAAGAATACAGTAAACGCAAAGAAGACAGCAGTAAACTTACCTGGGCGCCAGAGTTTGCAATTATATCTTCGTCGGGAGATTTAGGTGCTACAACCGGTCCGTGGGAATACAGGCAAACATCTTTAAAGGATACATCTGTTGCGCATGGACATTTTGCAACCATCTGGAAGAAGAATGACAAAGGAGAATGGAAAGCTGTATTTGATATGGGGATTGGTTATAATGAAAAGATCAACAACAATAGCGAGGCTGCAAAGTTGGTTTTGAATAAACCCAAAGAAAAAGACAGCGAGCTTTTTTTATTAATGAATGTTGATATGAATTTCACCGATGAATTTGTTGCAGACAAAACTCCCGCAATAAAAAAGGCAGTAAGAGATGATAGCTGGTTTAGCATAAATGGCAGTGCGCCATTAAAGGGTGCTACGGCTATAAAAGCATCGGCAAATATTTTACCTGCGGGGATTAAATTCTTACCTATAGATCATATTGTTGTTTCAAAGAACACAGATATGTTTGCTGTTTATGGTAAAGCACAAACAGGAGATACCAAACAAGCGCACATGCGCTTATGGGTAAAAGAAAATAATGAATGGAAGTTATTGATGATGGTCATTCACTGATGCATAAAGAGCAGAAACGTACAAGAGTGCGACGCAACCAAAGTTTAATAGTAGCAATGCAGCTTAGTACATAAAAAAATGCCGGATGAAAATATTCATCCGGCATTATCATTTATAGTAAGAAAATTATCTTGGTCCCGGCGGGCACCATGTTTGCAAAAATGTTGTGTATAATGTGGCAAGGTGGCGCATAGTTCCCTCGCCTTCGCTTAAACCATGAGAGCGGTTCGGATAACTCATGAACTGGAATTGTTTGTTGAATTTAACCAGTTCATTAATGAGCATCTCCGCATTCTGGTAATGCACATTGTCGTCGCCGGTGCCATGTATATACAGCAAATGCCCCTGCAGGTTTTTTGCATAAGTAACCGGTGAGCCGTTAATGAAATCTTCTTTGTTCTCCTGTGGTAAACCCATGTAACGTTCCTGGTAAATGTTATCATAAGTAAGTTGATTGGCAACCGCTGCAACTGCAATACCTGTCTTATAAATTTCAGGATATTGAAACAAAAGATTGAGCGTTGTGGATGCGCCGCCGCTCCAGCCCCATACAGCAACGCGGCTTGTATCGAAGTAGGGTGATTGCAATAATTTCTTTGCAGCCATTGCCTGGTCGCGAATGTTAATGCGACCAATGTTTCTATAGATAGCTTTGCGCCATGCAGCACCTTTAGGCGCCGGCGTGCCACGGCCATCAAGGCTTACATAAATATAACCATCGGCGGGCATATCGCCTGCATAAAGAAAGTCATCTCCACTGCCCCATTCATCTGTAACAGTTTGGCCTGCAGGTTCTGTGTACACATAAAACACTACAGGGTATTTTTTTGTGCTGTCGAAATTTTTTGGTTTCACCATCCAACCATCGAGTGCTACATTATCTTCTGTTATAACCTGGAAGAATTGTACGTTTTTTGTTATTGTAGATGGATCAAATTTGTTGTTGTTGCCATCCAAAGACTTGTGCTCAGGAAGACTTACCCATTCTTTAAAGCCTTGGAAATTTGCATTGGAAAATTTATGTTGTGCAAATGCGCCGTTGGGAGAAACGATGTATTCGTGCGTGCCTTTTTCTGCAGCGGGCGAAAGCAATTGTTTATCTCCGGTGCCATCTAATTTGGTGCGATACAAATATTGCTGTGTTGCATTATCAGGCGATGCCATAAAATAAACATAGCCGCTTTTGCCATCAATTGCTTTGATGGTGATGATATCATAATTACCTTTTGTAACAAGCGTTTCTTTCTTTCCATCGCGACTGAAAATATAAATATGCCGCCAGCCATCTTTTTCACTTACCCACAGAAATTGTTTGCCATCATTCAGCCATTCCCAACCTGCGGGATCCCCATCATTCCATCTTTCTTTGATATCGATCCATGCTTTATCTGATTCGCTGTATATTTCTTTTGCTTCTGCAGTCTTTGCATTGCATACAAATATTTTTGCTTCATTTTGTTTGCGGTTGAGTTGCTCTAATATCAACTCTGTTGAATTGGCTGCCCATTCCATGCGCGGAATGTAGTGCTGCTGCTGATCTCCGGGAACATTCATCCATGTTGTTTTTTGTGTAGCAATGTCAACAACACCAACTTTGCATGCGGAAGGGCTTTCGCCAACTTTAGGATATTCAACAGGAATAGTGTAGGAGTAAATACTGTCTGTATTATTGATCATCAAAAAGTTCCTGATCTTGTATGCATCAATTTGCCAGTACGCAATGCTTTTGCCATTGGGGCTCCAGCGAAAACCATCGCGGCAGCCAAATTCTTCTTCATATGCCCAATCAAATGTGCCATTGATCAAACGGTCTGTACCATCTTTTGTAAGCTGTGTTATTTTATTTGTGGCTAAGTCTTCCAGGTAAATATTATGGCCACTTACATAAGCAACCTCAGATGCATCAGGAGAAAACTTTGCAAACATCAGTGATGATGCAGGTAATGATTTTCCTATTTGCGTAAGCTTGTTATCGCTAAGATCAAGAATCCAGTAATCTCCTTTTGTATCGTAGCGCCACACACGTTTTGAGTTGGTGTAGATCAATACTTTTTTACCATCTTCCGAGAAAAAAAAGTTGCGCACTTTTAGTGAAGTTGATGTACCCGTAGGAGTAAGTTGGGATTTATCTACAACTACCGTTTTGGTATCAGCGGGTAATGCATGCAAAACAATTCCTGATTGGCCGGCTTCATAATAACCAGTTCCATCAGATGTCCAGTGTACACCTTTTGGCGGTTGCGCAATTACAATTATATGGGAGCAAACAAAAAGGGTAAATAATAGAATTCCGCGTTTGAGCATAAAGAAAGATTTAGAATGCTGAAAGTAAAGTTTCTGCACGAATCTTTTGTACTAAAGATTGTGAAATTGATGAGCGGATGTATCAAAACACTAAGCATCGCACTGTGCGATGCTTAGTGTTTAAAATTTATACTGCTCTTTATGCGGATGAATGTACAGAACGTACAAGAGTGCGACGCAACAAAAGCTTAATACTTATTCTACGGCTTAGTACAAGATATTATCAGATCATCTCGCTTTGCAACAATGGATTTTTTACAGAGCTGCGCTGCTCACTATATTTTTTTACTGCGGCAATAAAACTTACAAACAAAGGCGCAGGTTTTTCAACAGTGCTTTTTAATTCAGGATGATACTGCACACCAATAAAAAAAGGATGCGCAGGAATTTCCATGATCTCCACCAAACCCGTATCCGGATTGGTTCCGCTGGCGATCATACCATTGCTTTCAAACTGCTCAAGGTAGGCATTGTTGAATTCATAGCGATGCCTGTGTCTTTCACTGATATGCGTAGTACCATAAATATTGTATGCAAGGCTGCCCTCAACGATCTCGCATGGATAAGCGCCCAAACGCATAGTACCACCCATCATCTTTATTTTCTTTTGCTCTTCCATCATATCAATAACAGGATCCGGCGTATTTACATCCATCTCCGTGGAATGTGCCTCTTTTAAACCTAAAACGTTTCTTGCAAATTCAATAACCGCCATTTGCATGCCGAGGCAAATGCCAAAGAATGGAAGGCCATTTTCACGTGCATATTTTACAGCGGTGATCTTTCCTTCAATACCACGGTGGCCAAAGCCAGGCGCAACAAGCAAGCCATCAAGACCATCTAATTTTTCAGCAACATTTTCATCGGTAATGAATTCACTGTGTACATTTACCACCTTTACTTTTACCTCATTAATAGCCCCTGCATGTATAAAACTCTCCAGTATTGATTTGTAGGCATCCTGCAATTCTACATATTTACCTATCAAACCTACCGTTACCGTGCTTTTTGGATATTTCAGCTTGTCGAGAAAATTCTTCCAGTTATTGAGATTTGGTTCCGGGAAAATACCAATGCCCAGCTTTTTCATGGTGATCACATCCAGTTTTTCACGCAGCATAGCCAATGGCACTTCATAAATGGTGGGTGCATCCATGGCTTCAATAACCGCTTCTGGTTTTACATTACAAAACAAAGCGATCTTTCTTTTGATATCATTACCCAAAGGTTCTTCTGTTCTTGCCACGATAATATCGGGATGTACACCTGTTTCGCTCAGCATTTTTACACTATGCTGGGTAGGTTTTGTCTTCAATTCTTTTGCTGCACGTAAGTAAGGAATTAATGTAAGATGAATTACCACTACATCATCTTCTGGCAATTCCCATTGAATCTGGCGCACTGCTTCAATAAATGGAAGACTTTCAATGTCGCCCACGGTTCCGCCAATTTCTGTAACAACGATATCATATTTGCCTTCTTTACCCAGCTTCAGCATACGACGTTTGATCTCGTCTGTAATATGCGGTACTACCTGCACGGTCTTACCCAGGAAATCGCCACTTCTTTCACGGTTTATAACGGTTTGATAAATACGGCCGGTAGTTACATTGTTTGCCTGTGTGGTAAAAATGTTCAGGAAACGTTCGTAGTGGCCAAGGTCAAGATCTGTTTCTGCACCATCTTCTGTTACATAACACTCTCCATGTTCATATGGGTTGAGCGTACCGGGGTCCACATTAATGTAGGGGTCAAACTTCTGTATCGTAACACTGAAACCCCTTGACTGCAGCAGCTTTGCCAGCGAAGCCGCAATAATTCCTTTACCCAGACTGCTCGTTACACCACCGGTAACAAAAATATACTTTGCCATATTATATGGTTAATTAGTTTATACTTTAATAAGCTGAATTTTTTTGTTATGAGCCCAGCTTTATCTTCTCTTGTCATCGCCTGTTGCGTCGCACTCTTCAGCGCTTTGTTCTTTGCCGGGCAGATCCGGTGCAGTCTAATTAACTATGCCCACTGCTTTTTATATACCGATAAAACAAAAAAAATGCACCAACAAAACTTGTTTGTTCCTGCAAAATTTTTCAATAAAATTGAATGCTTTTCGGTTGACCTAAACGGGAGAAAAATAAATTCTCAGAGGTCGTGCAAACTTAGACCAAATTTCCGGCTCAAAAAAATTTCGGTTACTGCTGTGTGAAAAAATTGTAAACAACAGAACTGTTTTAACTTTAATATGTTGTTAACTATCACTAAATAAAACAAATTGGTATCATGAAAAAGTTAATTGTCTTCCTGTTTGGTAGTATTTCGGTTACAGCTACCTATGCACAAATGAACATGAATTGTTGTTTGCCCGTTAATGCAACTGAAAAATATGCACTTAATGCCAATGACAAAGATTTTGTAGCAGCACACCTTTCTCCATTGCCTTATACTTATGTTGGCCCCGGCGCTGATTTTACTTATAAAGCTGCTGATGGCACTGATGCGCATGGATGGATGATTAAGGCTGATAAACCCACTGATTACTATCTTTTCGTAATACATGAATGGTGGGGTTTGAATGATTATATCAAAAAGCAAAGTGAGCAAATGGCCAATGATCTTGGTATAAACGTAATAGCACTGGACTTGTATGACAATCAGGTTGCTACAACGCCTGCCGATGCGGCTAAAATTATGCAAACTGTAAAAACAGAAAGAGCTATGGCTATTATTCATGGAGCGTACAATTTTGTTGGCGCAAATGCAAAAGTGTTTACGATTGGCTGGTGTTTTGGAGGTGGTTGGAGTTTGCAAACCGCTATAGAAGGTGGCAAACAAGTGGCAGGGTGTATTATGTATTATGGTCAGCCCGAAGAAAATGTAAACAGGTTAAAAACTATTAACTGCGATATCATTGGATTTTTTGGTAATAAAGACACGCATCCAAGCCCTGCCATGGTGGATGGATTTGTAAAAACTGCAGATGCTGCAGGCGTAAAATTAATGGTGAATCGTTATGAAGCAACACATGCGTTCGCAAACCCAAGTAATCCCAATTATGATAAAGATGCTACTGCAGATGCTTATACCAAAGTAAAAGACTTTATAAAAGCGAGGATGGAATAAATGTTTTTTAAAATAGATGATCAAATTTCAAAAAGGCTAACGATCAATATTGATTGCAGCCTTTTTTTATAGTGATAATTGTTCTTTGCAATAGCGCTATTATTTAGTAGCAGTTAGTCTGAGTAAAGCTATATATTGTTGCATAAAGTTGTAACGTACAAGCGTGCGACGCAACAGGCGATGCTATGAAATTATATTGCATGGTACATAATAAATCTTTCATATTTTTTTGCTTATTTATTTTGTAGCATATAAAATTTTATATTTAGGGCTATAAGATAAACAGCGATCAATATGACAGTTGCTGAGTTTGAAGAAATAAAGCGTAAGGTTCTCAGGCAACTGGAAGATCAGTTACCTGAGAACCTTACTTACCACAACGCATCACATACAGCAGATGTTTTAGAGCAGGCACAATATATTGCACAGCAGGAAGGTTTTACCAATGAAGAAGAAATAATGCTTTTGAAAATTGCTGCATTATTTCATGATACAGGTTTTTTGAAGGTATATAAGAATCATGAAGCAAAAGGCTGTGCCATAGTGCGTGTACAAATGCAACACATATTTGATGAAGCTGCGCTTGAGAAGATATGCGGATTAATAATGGCTACAAAAATTCCACAAAAACCTCTGACGCCTCTTGAAGAGATCATTTGCGATGCAGACCTGGACTATTTAGGAAGGGAAGATTTTGGGCCTATAAGCAATGCATTGCGGCTTGAGTTTCTTGCCAATAATATTGTGAAAAATGACCGTGAATGGCAGGAAAAACAGATCAGTTTTTTTGAACAGCACAAATACTTTACTGCAACATCCAATAGCAAAAGAAATTCCAGGAAACAAGAACGGCTTCAGGAACTAAAAACGATTTTCAGCTTGCAATATGGCTTATAAAAAACAACCATGACAATAGCAGCATTAGCACGTTTATTGAATGTGCGTAAGGAAGAAAGATGGCTGGTTGCAAAACTTTTCTGGATACAGTTTTTCCAGGGTGCAGGTGTAGCATTTTTTTTCACATCAGCGTATGCAACATTTCTTAATAATCATGAAGTATCTGATCTCTCTTTTGTATACATATACACAGCTATATTACTTTGGTTAACCGGGCTTATTTATGGTAAACTGGAGCATAAATACCACGTCTCAGATTTTAGCAGGTATATAGTCTGGTTCATGGCCGGGAGTATTCTGCTGATAAGAATAGTTGGCTATTCTGTACCTATTCCGGGGTTTGATTATTTTATATTGATATGGTTCAACGTACTTTATCTGTTGAGTAATCTTGAGTTCTGGGGTATTGCAGCGCTTGTGTTTGAAGTAAGGCAGAGTAAAAGACTTTTTAGTATTATAAGTGCAGGGGAAATTCCGGCGAAGTTTATTGGATATACACTTGCTTCGCTAACAGTATCTTATGTGGGCACGGCCAATTTATTAATTCCTTCTTTTGTCTGTGTACTTGCATCCCTTCCGTTTCTCCATAAGATTGTAAAATCTGGTACACTGCACGAACATGCACACCATCACTTCCATGGGCATGAAGAAGAGCATGGTGAAGGGATGATCAAGACATTTATAAAAAAGTTCACTTCGGATAAACTGATCTTATGGCTTGCCATACTTTCTTTCATTATGTCTGTATGTCTGGTTGTAGCTAATTTTTCTTTTTACAGTAAAATAAAGGAAGCCTACCATAGTGATATTGAGCTTGCTATATTTATAGGTTCTTTCCTCGCAGTTATACGCATATGTGCCTTACTGGTTAAGTTATTACTTACAAGCAGGCTGGTAGCGTCTTTGGGCATCAAACGTTCATTGCTGCTAACGCCGATAATATTTACGGGCTGTATTGTCATGGTAATATTACTCAGGTATGTATTTCATGCGGAAGAGGCAGTGTTATATATGTTTGGCGCTACATGTATAGTACTTGATGTATTGAAAACGTCCATCAATTCTCCTGTCTTTCTTAGTATAATGCAACCGCTTCCTATACATGACCGGTTGCGTTCTCATAATATTGTAAAAGGCATTATGGACCCTTTTGCGTATTTGTTTTCAGGCGCTTTTTTATTTGAACTCATAAAAATTCAACATGGTATTAATCTTACGGCACTTTCTTATTTTTTATTAGCGTTTGCTTTATGCTGGATAATAGGAATTTTTTTCGTTGATAAAGAGTATTACGCCACCGTTTTAAAAGCTATCACCAGTAAATTCTATAACAGATCAGATCTGGCAATTGATGATGCAGACACCATCGCATTTATCAGGAAAACGCTTGAATCAGGCAGCGAGTTAGAAATCATACATATACTAAGACTTATACGGTTTAGAGAAGACCCTGTTTTAAATGAAGTGCTTATAGAAAAATTGCTGTACCATAATTCAGATGGAATAAAAGATGAGATGCTGACGTTATCCCAGGCTGGCATTATAAATATTTCCGCTGCGGCCATTCAGAAGATGCTTGCAGATACCACGCTTGCACTGCCATTAAAACGCAAAGCATTTTCCATATTGTGCAGTAAAGATGCAGATGATGCAACAATTTTTTTACATGCGCAAAATAATGATGATCTTATTCGCTCTGAAGCATTGGGTAAACTTTTGGCAAGCCCTCAATCAGCATATTTTGCAAATGCCGGGATCATTATTACTGACCTTATTATTTCTGATGATGAACAAAACCGCATTACTGCCGCAATATCTATTGCAAAATCAAAGAATGAGGTATTCAAAGACCAATTGATTCAGTTAATAAATGATCCAAACAGTATTGTAAGTAATACAGCGATCAATGCATCCGGCAATTGGCCCAACGAACAACTAGTAATAGCTATACTTAAACATATAAAAACAAAAAGAAATGAAGTTTGCCATGCGTTACTTGCCGCAGGCCCTATTGCACTTCCTTATATAGCGGCTTATATAATAAGCAACGAAGCAAATTATGATGAACGTAAGCAATTGCTAAAAGTATGTGGCGCAATAGGTGGTGAAATAAGTATCAACACCCTTACAGATATTTATAATAAGCTTCCTGAACATGCGCATACCATTATAAAAGCCATTTATAATTGCAGCCAAAAGACGATTGTAAACAACCATATATTCCTGGAAGCCGTTGCACAAAAATGTATTGTGGAAGCTGCAGAAATTCTGCAAATGCAGCATCAGCTATATTCAAGCCACCAACAGTTAAAGCTATTGATGGATACACTTACCATTGAATTGGATGAAACAAGAGAGAGCCTGCTATATCTTTTTTCTATTCTTTATAAGGCTACCGAAATTGAAAACGTACGCCGCACGCTGGCACTTAACAGTAAAGAACAAACAGCCAATGCTTTTGAAATGCTGGAAATATCTGTGCCAAAAAAGCTATCACACGATTTTATTGCCATTTACGAAAAAGGAGATATTGAACAGCGTGTTGCAATGCTGTATAATAAAAAAAATACTGTCGCAAAAGATACCGCTGAAATATCTTCTTATATCTTGCGCAGCAGCGAAACAATTTTCCTCGACTGGTCAAAGTCATGCGCTGCCTATACTTTACAAAAAAATAAAATTCCGTATGACAGTGCACTGGTAAAAAGATATTTGTATGCAGAAAACCCTGTCCTGAAAGAGACCGCAAACTTCACACTCAATAATGTTATGAACAGCAAATTATTACTTCTGGAAAAAGTACTTGTATTAAAGCGTACAGCTATTTTTTCCGAAACACCGGAACACATACTCGCAGACCTTGCACCCCTTATGCAGGAAGTGGAGTTTAAAGAAGGCACGCAAATATTTGCAGAAAACGCTATTGGCGATAGCATGTATATTATTTACCAGGGCAGTGTGCGCATACACAAGGGTACCACAACGCTTACTATTCTGGATAAAGAAAACGATGTGTTTGGCGAACTCTCACTCTTTGATGCAGAAAAAAGATCTGCCAGCGCAACGGCAAACACAGATTGTTTTCTGTTTAAAATAGAGCAACTTCCGTTTTATGAATTAATTGAAACAAGGCCCGAGATCATTAAAGGCGCCATAAAGATGTTATGCAAAAGATTGCGGGCACAAAATGAAAGAACGGTTGAAATACAAAAAGAAAATACATAATTTTTTTTACCAATCTCCTGCACAAGTATTAGGCTTTCGTTGCGTCGCACTCTTGTACTCATGAATAGCCTTGAGCATTAGCTACGTGTTACGGTACTTTGTGCAAAATTTGAAAAGAGTTCAGAACGCACAAGTGAGTGACACAACCGGCGATGCCACATATACTGCAGCCGGCCAACAAATTTTATTTTATCTCATTCCTGTAGAAATTTTACATCAAAACTTCCACACATTTTTACTTCATTTTTATTTAATTTTTTACTGGCACAGCATTTGAATTATTACCTGCATAACAATTAAACTAATTACCTATGACACGCATAAGAACAAAATCGGCGTTAAGCGAAAACGTAAATGTGAATTTCAATCAATCAAAAGAAATTGCTTACTGGGCAAACAAATACAATATGACCATCGAAAAATTTCAGCAACTGTTTAAAGAAGCTGGTTATTCAATTTCAAGATTATTGAGTTCAGGAGTTTTGACAGCATAATTCTTCCGGTACCCGTAAGTTCCGGATCTATATATACATTTATTTCTTTACAGCGAATTGTATGGCTAAACCAGTTAAAAAGAAAGGAATAAAGAAGAATAAGCCTGGCGTTAAAAACTCGCTTGTAAATAACATAAATGCAAGAAAGAAGAAGGGAATCTCAAGAAGCAGAAAAAAATCTACGATCTCGAAAAAGTCGTATAAAAAGATGGAGGATAACTGGGGCGGAAAAGATTAAGCCTGCCATAGATTCTCTGATAATAAAGCCACATAAAAATTATGTGGCTTTATCTTTTTTAGTCAGAAGGAAAAAGAGATTTATCAATGTTTGGAATTATAAGCAGCGCATTCTTATAATAGATCTTTTTCAGAATATCATCTGTTAATCCCATTCCGTACATGCGCCAGAATGCATGATATTTTTTGTGATAAGGAAAATATTCATCTTCTGTTTCGAGCACACGAAAATAAGTCTGGTATTCTTCGGGCACCCAACTGTCTTTGCCAAACATAATGCGGTCCTGGTATTTTGTAAAGAATGCTTTTGCCGCTTTTGGCTGGCGACCAATTTCCGCAATCACAGCACCAAATTCCACAACAACATTCGGCATATCTGTAAGCAAGGAATCGAGTTTAGAAAGATTGTTTGCATACCATCCAAAATGCGCCGCTATAAAAGTTGTATGCGGATGTTTCTTGAACATTCTGTGTTGTTCTTCAATCAAGGTTTCCCAGGGCGCAGGATTGGTTGCGCTTCTTTTTCTTTCCGGATGTGTTTTTAATTCAAGCCAGCGTTCATTGTGTTCATCCATTGGTTCCCAGAAAGGTGCAGGGTCTGCAGTGTGAATGAGCACGGGAATTTTCAACTCACCACATTTTTCCCAAATGGCATCAAGTCTCGGATCATCAACTGTTACACGTTTGCCATTCACATCTTTTACTGAGAAGCCAAGATTTTTGAAGACCTTCAGACCATTCGCGCCATTATGCACATCCTCTTCCAATTGTTTAACTGCTTTTTCTGTCCAGCCTGGTGCGCCAACCCTGTCGAAATCAATATTTGCAAAAATGATAAAGCGATTTGGGTATTGGCTTTTCACATTATCTGCCATGCGTTTCAAAGAACCACCATTGCCCCCACTAAGATTCACCATCACTTTTAAATTCAGGTTATCCATGTCTTTCACCAAACCATCAAGACTGCCGCTGCCCATATTCCATTGATGATTGTGCACGTCAATGAAAGGATATTTTGCTTTTGTTATATGATGTTCAGGAACCACCAGTGTTGATGTTGGTTCATATTCCTCAAACCCCATTTTGTCGGTGGTCTGGCAGTGTGCAGATTGCGCAATGAACGCAAATGCCACAATTGTTTGCAGAAGGGATCTATACATAGCAGATGTTTGAGTGAAGATATTATTGCAGCAAAAGAAATTAAAACCGTTCAGCAATGTTAACAGGATTTTTGATGCAATTGAAATTATTTATGTAACCGGCAGTATTGCTATTATTGAGCTTTCGTTGCGTCGCACTCTTGTACTGAAGAAATTCAAAACAACCAGGCGACAGGCAAGGAGGCAAAGAGTTTTTTGATTAGGTTTACAAAACTTGCTTCAATCAAACATTTGTTATGAGTTATTTCAAAAACAATCGCAGAAAATTTTTGCAACAATCAGCAACAGGATTGGGAATGTTATCATTGCCTGCTTTATTAAATGCGCAGGTTACGAATAAAAAAGACAAGAAGAAAATTGTTTGTGTCGGCGGCCATCCGGATGATCCTGAAAGTGGCTGTGGCGGCACGCTTGCTAAGTTTGCAAATGCAGGTCATGATGTAACAATTATTTATTTAACAACAGGGGAAGCAGGCATAGAAGGCAAATCTCATGATGAAGCAGCTGCAATTAGAAAACAGGAAGCCATTAATGCATGCAAAATATTAAATGCAAAACCTGTATTTGCCGGACAAATAGATGGAGATACGATTGTAAATAATGAATGGTTGCAAAAGCTGCAACAACTCATCAAGAATGAATCTCCTGATATTGTGTTTGCACACTGGTCGATTGATTCACATAAAGATCATCAATGCGCAAGTTTATTAACTATACAAACATGGATGCGTGCACAACAAAAATTCCCATTGTATTTTTTTGAAGTTTGTACCGGCGAACAAACCATGACTTTTCATCCAACAGATTATATTGATATCAGCGATACACAGCAACAAAAAAGAAAAGCGGTGTATTGCCACACCAGCCAGGAGCCGCCGGGCATCTATGCCTGCGGCCATGCGGCTATGGAAGAATTTCGTGGAAGAGAAATTGGTGTAAAAGCTGCAGAAGCATTTGTAAGAATGAACGGAAGAACGCAAGGTGGTTTATCAATATGATGAATTATGATCAGGTGTACAAGTGTGCGACGCAAGAAAAATTTAATAGTTATTCTAAAGCGTGACTCATAACATTTTAAAAACTTACGCGGCTATTTATTCTGCTTAGCAACATGTTATAACTGTCACGTAATAATTTATCAGCAATATCTTCTCTGCGTGGTTCATTTACGAAACTATTGTTGATCAATCTAAGATCATCGGCAGTCAATGCACGACTATCTCCACGATATGTTGCAGTTTGAATCTCCCAGTTGTAAGTGTTGGAAAAATTATCATAGAAACTATTTCGGCTGCTGTATGCATCATAAATGCGGCATTGCAATGTGGCATTGCTTTGCATGTAGCGTTTGGTTACATATACAGTTGCTGTAACTGTTGTGTAGATTGGTCTTGGCGGGTTTGTTTTTGTTTCTCCTGTTTTTATCTGTGCAGTTCTGTTAAGTGTATAATATTGTGTAAAAAGCTGGCTTATAAAAATGCGTGTGAAATTAAGATCAACAATTTTATCGGGCTGTATGTTTTGAGATCTTGCTTCCCAATCGTTGAAAAATTTTACGTTGCGGTAAGAACGAAAATTGAGATCACGAACCATTTGTTGTTGCAGCCAGTCATTTTGAAACCCCCAGAAATTATAACCATTGTTGTAATAGTTAACCGGATTCACAATAACTTTTATATAAGACTTATCATAAGCTTCCGCCATCAGGTCTTTTACATCTTTATAACCGGGAACCGCTTTGTTTGCTTTTACAAAATAATCATAAGCTTTCTGTGCACCTTCTCTTGTGTTGTAATTTAAATTGGAAACTCCTTGTTCATAATATTCATCTGCCGCATGATTATATTCTTCCTGTATTTTATAAGACGGATCCCATGGGTTGGGCAATGCTTCTTTTGCTGCAGGTGTGGAAAGAATCGCTTCATACATGTGTTGCATTACAAGCCATTCATTGGCTAAAGCAATGTGCCTGTCACCGCCGCCAAGATTATAATATTTTGCATCTGTAAGGCTATCTCTTTTATTTAATGCTGCCCTGTAAGCCTCTGGCAGCAAGTGTTTCGCTTCTTCATCATTTGGGTTTTTCTTCAAACGATCAACAAGGTCAAATACCTGTTTGTCTTCAAAAGTGTAATTCTGTTTTACAGCGCTTGTTGTACCACAACCATAATAGGCAAGAATAAATAATAAGAAAAATAATTGCAGCAAGCGGTGCACCATGGTGTTCTGTTTTGATGCAGAAAGGTAATAATTTTTATGAGCTTGGCGATAGAATATGCATGATGCTTACGTTGCGTCGCACACTTGAACTGAAGAATGCAATTCAAAAATCAGAAATCAAACCAGAGGCGACAAGTTTTTGCCTTCTGCTTCGATACTATTTATCCTGCAGTACAAGTGAGTGACACAACAGGCGATGCCAAAAGACATGCAGTTGACAACAAAAAAATTATAAAGGAGATATATTTAGCACTTCAATGAGTTTACCGCTGCAATCGCCTCCGGCATCTTTCCATTCAATTTTTACTTTGGTGGGATAACTGATATTGTTCACATTTAAAGAAGAGCCTTCCGGAATTTTGTCAAACTTATATTCTTTGCCGTCAATATTTACAAGCCAGCCCCAGCAACAGGCACACTTGTCCGGATTCAATCCTGTAATTGTTCCGGTGGATTTTTCAGATGAATTGTCAGAGGTATTTACTGCAGATTCTTTGTCAGCAGTTTTACTACAGGAAGTAATAAGCAAAGCGGCTGTAAGAAGCGTAAGAAATACATTTTTCATTTGGCAATGTTTTTAAAAATGACAAAGAAAAAAAACCGGGCGTTGCACCGCTTATGTATTTATTCAAACACAACTGTTTTATTCTTGTAGACAAACACACGATCATCAAACACAAGTTGCAAAGCTCTTGCAAGCACAGCTGTTTCAATTTCTTTACCGGCTTTCATCATGCCACTTGCTGTAAATGTATGGTTAACCGGAATGATCTGCTGCGCAATAATGGGACCTTCATCAAGATCGTTTGTTACAAAATGCGCAGTTGCGCCAATCAGTTTTACGCCACGCTCAAACGCTTTCCTGTAAGGGTTAGCGCCGATGAATGCCGGGAGAAACGAATGATGAATGTTAATGATTTGAGTAGGAAAATAAGTCACGAATTCCGGCGAGAGAATACGCATGAATTTTGCAAGCACAAGGTAATCGTAGTTATAAGCACCGATGGCATTTTGCAATTCTTCTTCAAATGCAACCTTATCTTTTTCTTCATGCGAAATGAAATGAAAAGGAATATCAAAGCGATCACAAATGTTTTCTAATGTAATGTGGTTGCCAATTACGCATTGCACAGATGCGCCCAATGTTTTAAAATGATTGCGGATAAGAATATCAGCAAGACAATGATATTCTTTTGTAACGAGTACAATTATTTTTTTCTCAGGACTTGGGTCAACTTTTATTATTGCATCAGTTGGTAATACATTTCTTATTTTTTCTTCTAAATTTTGTGCATCCGAATATTGTTCAATTTCTACACGCATAAAGAAGCGGTTCTCTTCTTTATCTACATGTTCACGCATAGAAATAATGTTGATGTTTTCTTTTGCCAGCGCACCTGAAATTGCCGCAACTAATCCTACCTGGTCCTTACATTGAATAACGATGATCAAACTATTTTAATTTATTGTTTAGTGCTCGTTGTAAATTGTTCATTGATTAATGTGCTTCCAGCCAATTATCACCAAAACCAACTTCTGCTTCAACTGGCACGCCGTGTGGTAATGGTAATGCTGCCTTCATGTTTTCGAGTATCAAAGGCTTAAGTGTATCCATTTCTTCTTTCAATGCATCGAAGACCAACTCATCATGTACCTGTAAAAGCATTTTGCTTTGTAATTTTTCTTTCTTCATGGCTGCATGAATTTTTATCATTGCCAGTTTTATCATATCAGCAGCAGTGCCCTGTATAGGAGAGTTAATGGCATTTCTTTCGGCAAAACCCCTAACTGTAAAGTTTGATGAATTGATGTCTCTTAACCAGCGTTTACGCCCCATCAGTGTTTGCACATAGCCATGTTCTCTTGCAAAGTTGATGGTGTCATCCATATACTTTGTAATGCCAATGAATTCCTTCTTGTAATTGTCAATGATCTCTTTTGCTTCTGACCTGCTGATGCCAAGATTATCTGCCAGTCCAAACGCCCCCTGGCCATAAATGATCCCGAAGTTTACGCTCTTTGCTTTATACCGCATTTCTTTCGTTACATCTTTTGCTTCTATGTTATATACTTTAGCAGCGGTGGCAGTATGAATATCTATGCCGCTTTTAAACGCCTCGCACATGTTAGGGTCACCGCTGATGCCGGCGACTATGCGCAATTCAATCTGCGAATAATCTGAGCTAACCAAAACATGTTTATCATCTCTTGGTATAAATGCTTTACGAATTTCTTTACCGCGGTCTGTGCGGATTGGAATATTCTGTAGGTTAGGATTATTACTGCTCAGTCTTCCTGTGACTGCCACAGCCTGTGCGTAAGATGTATGCACACGCCCAGTTTTTTTATTAATCAGTAAAGGCAATGAATCTACATAAGTTGATTTCAATTTTGTCAATTCCCTGTAAACAAGAATATCCGCAACGATTGGGTTTGTGTGAGAAAGTTTCAACAACACATCTTCGCCTGTGGCATACTGGCCGGTCTTTGTTTTCTTTGCTTTGGGATCAAGTTTCAATTTTTCAAACAACACTTCACCCAATTGTTTCGGAGAAGACAGATTGAATTTTACACCTGCTCCTGCATACACATTTTCTTCAGCTAATCTTGCTTCGCGTTCTAATTCTTTGGAATAATCTTTTAAAAACCCTTCGTCTATTTTTATGCCTTCAAATTCCATGTCAGTTAACACTTTTACCAAAGGATTTTCCACTTCATAAAAAACTTTTTCCACTTCTTTTTCTTTCAAACCCGGGTGCAGTGCATGTTTCAGTTGTAAGGTTATATCTGCATCTTCCGCAGCATAATCTTTTATTTTTTCGACTTCCACATCACGCATGTTGCCCTGGTTCTTGCCTTTCTTGCCGATAAGTTCTTCAATGTGCACCGGCTCATAGCCCAGGTATTGTGCACTTAACAAATCCATACTGCGTCTGCCTTCAGGTTCTATTACATAATGTGCCAGCATCGTATCATAAATATTTCCCTTCAATTCAATCCCATACCACTTTAATACAAGCATATCGTACTTAAGATTCTGCCCGATCCATGTAATCTTTTCTGAATTAAACAACGGCGTAAATTGTTCCAGTATTTTTTTAGTTGCTGTTTGATCTGCAGGACAAGGAATATAATAAGCTTCATGCGGAATATAAGAAAAGCTCATTCCCACCAATTCAGCATCATTTGCATCAATGCCTGTTGTTTCTGTGTCAAAACATATTTCTGTTTGTTGCAACAGGTCCTTTACTAATGCAGCAATCTTTTCTTGTGTATCTGCAAGAATATAATTGTGTGCTGTGTTGTTGATATTTTTATCAGCACCAAAACCAGTAGCCTCAACATCTGCATTACCATCTGTATTTGCAGCAACTTCTTTCTTTTCACTTTTTGCTTTTGACTTTTCGCTTTGCTCAACAACGTTTCCAAACAAGTCAGTCTGAACACCTACCGGGGCAGTTTGAAACACATTGAATTCTTCTCCCAACACACGTTTACCAAGCGTTTTAAATTCAAGCTCTGTAAATACTTCTATTAATGCAGGCTTGTTCCATTCTTTCAAACAGAATTGTTCTTCGTGAAATTCAACAGGCACATTGGTAATTATTCTTGCCAGTTTTTTACTCATGATGGCACTTTCTTTTCCATTGCGTACTTTTTCACCTAGCGATCCTTTTATATTATCTGCATTTGCAAGAATATTTTCTATAGAGCCATATTCTTTCAGAAGCTTTGCTGCTGTCTTTTCACCGATTCCCGGAATGCCCGGAATATTATCTACTGCATCACCCATCAACCCAAGAATATCCACTACCTGGTCAACCCTTTCAATATCCCATTTCGTACATACTTCTTTCGGACCCATTATTTCAACATCTCCGCCCTGGTAACCGGGTTTATAAATAAATATTCCATCTCTAACCAACTGACCATAATCTTTATCCGGTGTAACCATATACACATCGTAACCCGCATCATGCGCCTGCCATGCAAGCGTTCCAATTACATCATCCGCTTCATAACCTGTAACACCAATTACGGGAATATTAAATCCTTCAATAATGCGCTTGATAAACGGAATTGCAGCCGAAAGATCCTCCGGTGTCTCCTGCCTGTTTGCTTTATAATCCGCAAAGTCGGTATGTCTTTCTGTTACACCTTCTACATCAAAGCAAACGGCCATGTGCGAGGGCTTTTCTTTATTCATAAGGTCAAACAATGTATTGGTAAAACCAAACTGCGCATTGGTATTAATACCTTTCGACGTAATACGTGGGTTACGTATCAATGCATAATATGCACGAAAAATAAGTGCATACGCATCCAGTAAAAATAATTTCTTAGCCATGCAGCTAAGGTAGGGAATTCACATTTCGGATTTGTGATTTATGATTCTGGATTTTTGGGGAACGAACTGCAGTGCTGCTATAAAGCTTTGGTTGTGTCACTCACTTGTACGTCCGGTTCAATGAGCAGCAATAGTTACATCTTCCTTTGTTTCCGTAAATTGCCACAAATTTTTACAGGTGACCATAGAATCATTATACCAGATATTTCTGCAGCATCCATCTATACAAACAGACACACGCAAACTAAAACCAGGCGACCTTTTCTTTGCGCTTAAAGGACCAAACTTCAACGGTAATCTTTTTGCATTGAAAGCACTCGAAATGGGTGCGGCTTATTCAATCGTTGATGAAGATATTGAAGGTGCAAATGACAGCATTATTAAGACAGACGATGTACTAACTGCTTTACAGCAACTCGCAAAATACCACCGCGAACAATTTAATATTCCTTTTATCGCTATCACCGGGAGTAATGGTAAAACCACCACAAAGGAATTAGTGAGCACTGTGCTCGCTTCACATTTTAAAACATATACTACAGAGGGAAATTTGAATAATCATATTGGCATTCCTATTACATTACTAAGTGTACAAAAAGATGCTGAAATGGCCGTGATAGAAATGGGTGCCAACCACCAGAAAGAAATTGCAAGCTACTGTGTTTATACACAACCAACACATGGCATCATCACCAATTGCGGCAAAGCACACCTGGAAGGTTTTGGTGGCATTGAAGGTGTAAGGAAAGGAAAGGGTGAATTGTTTGATTATATAAGAGCCCGCAATGGGACTGTATTTGCTTATGATGATTACGATTATTTGCACGATATGAGCAAAGACATTCAACACATTGAATGGTATGGATCAAAAAAAGGAACTGTTACTGGTCATGTGTTGCAAAGCGAACCATTTTTGGAAGTGGCGTTTACAAAAGGAGGTTCTTTTACTTCTCTTAAAACGCAATTGGTAGGCGATTATAATTTGCCAAACGTTTTGTGTGCGGTAGCTGTAGGGAAACATTTTAATGTGCCTGATGAAAAAATAAGATCGGCCATTGAAAATTATATACCATCTAACAGCAGGTCTCAGTTAATGGAAAAGGGAAGCAACAAAATTATTCTTGATGCTTATAATGCCAATCCAAGCAGCATGAAACTGGCGATAGAAAATTTTGCCAAACTGCATGCTGATAAAAAAGTTTTAATGCTCGGCGGAATGATGGAACTTGGCGAAGAAAGCATTGCAGAGCATAAAAATATTATTGCACAAATTGATGCATATAAATGGGATGCTGTTGTATTAGTGGGTGGAGATTTTGCTAAGATTGATCATGCTTATACTTTCTTTGCTAATTCAACAGAAGCTGCAGTATGGTTGCAGCAGCAACATTTTGAAAATACTTACCTGCTTGTAAAAGGATCGAGAAGTATGGCAATGGAAAAAGTTTTGCAGCCTGTGTAGCTTTTTTCCCGCAAAGACGCCAAGGCCAAAGAAGCGAGAAAATACGCGTTGCAGCTTTCCTCATTATGTTTTGCTCTGCGTGATACTCTTTCTCTTTTTTAAACAATGAGCAGAACGTATAAGAGTGCGACGCAACAGGTGATGCCATAAAAACAATTGCACGGCTCATAAAAATAATAACTATGAATCTTCGTGAAAAATTTCCTCAGCTGGAACCCGCCTTGATCAATGAAATGGAAACAGAAGGCATGATAAAAGAATTTACTGCAGGCGACATACTGATGCGTAAAGGTCAATACATCAAAAGCACCATACTTATACTAGAAGGCATTGTAAAAATCTTTAGGGAAGATGAGGAAGGTGCAGAGTTTTTGATGTATTACCTGCAACCGGGTGAGGCTTGCGCCATCTCTATTATTTGTGCATCAAAAGCAGAAACAAGCCAGATAAGCGCCGTGGCAATGGAAGACACAACTGCTTTGATGGTGCCGATAAGATTCATGGATGAATGGATGAGCAAATACAAAAGCTGGTACTACTTTGTTCTGGAGACTTATCGCAACAGGTTTGAGGAATTGCTTATTGTTATTGATAATGTTGCATTCAGAGGCATGGATGAACGCTTGTTTTTCTATTTAAAACGCTATACAGAAACGAATCACTCCAATATTATTTCTCTCTCTCACCAGCAAATCGCCGACGAACTGAATTCTTCCCGGGAAGTGATCTCAAGGTTGCTGAAAAAAATGGAGCAACGCGGACTGGTTGTACTTAACAGGAACTCCATAGAATTGAATGCAAAAGCAGTTCTGTGACGTTAGTCACTTTTATTCTAAAATGCAAGGCTGACCTTTGCCTAAAATAAAAAATATGGGATTCTTTCAAAAATTATTTGGCAACGGCAACAAAGATGAATTAAAGGTCTTACTCGACAGAGGCGCATTATTGATTGATGTGCGCAGCAGGGAAGAGTTTAATGCTGGTCATGCTCCAAAAGCAATTAATATTCCATTGCAAATGTTGGTTCAGTCAACAGACAGGCTGAAAGGAAAAAACGTAATAACCGTTTGCAAAAGTGGCGCAAGAAGTGCTATGGCGGTGACGATGTTGCAGAAAGAAGGCGTAAAAGCTTTCAACGGTGGCGCATGGGATAACTGGCAGTAAGTTTGATGCTTTTATAAAAATTTTTGTTATGGCAACTTCAGTAAACGAAACTTATAGCGAGATCATCAACGGGACAACGCCTGTGCTGGTAGATTTCTCTGCAGAATGGTGCGGACCCTGTAAAATGATGGCGCCGATACTTAAAGAACTGCATGGTATGCTGGGCAGCGCGGTGCGTATTTTAAAAATTGATGTGGACAGGAACCCAAAGCTTGCGGCTCAATATAATATAAGTGGTGTGCCTACGCTTATCTTATTCCAAAGTGGAAAAGTATTATGGCGGCAATCAGGGGTTATGCCTGCAAACCAGTTGGTTAAAGTTATAAAACAACATGCGGTGCTTGCTGCATAAAATTTACTTACCTGAGCAATTAAAACACGAACTTTGCAGGCGAAATTACAGATCATGAGTGAGCAGAAAGCAAAACCATCTTATTTGTTGAGCGTGCTGGGGAACAAATGTCCGCGGTGCCGCGAAGGTTATATATTCGAATCAAAAAATGCCTACGCATTAAAGAAAAGCTCTTATATAAAAATGCCGGAGAAATGCCCGGTGTGCGGTCAACCAACAGAAATTGAAGTTGGGTTTTATTACGGCACCAGTTATGTTAGTTATACGCTTACGGTTGCTTATTCTGTAGCCACTTTTATTGCCTGGTGGGTACTGCTTGGCTTTTCCATTTACGATAACAGCATATTTTACTGGCTCGGTTTCAATTCCATTTCTATGTTATTGTTGCAACCTGTTTTCATGCGCTTGTCGCGTAGCATGTGGTTTAGCTGGTTTGTTAAATACGATCCCGATTGGAAAAATCATCCTGTTGGCAAACAGGAAAGAATAGTGGAAGAACATATGGGCAACTGGTGATGATACCCGGCCCTAAAGGGGGTAAGAAATTTTTTAGGACAAACTTTTGAGCTACTATTAAGCTTTGGTTGTGTCACTCACTTGTACGTTCAGATCATTATGAGCAAGTAATTGTATTATTCCTAAATGGTTATTTTCTCTTCACATAAACATGTTTAATATTTCCTTTTCCGGTTTCGCGCTGATCTATTTCAAAAACATTCATGTTCTTTATTAATTGCACCAATTTGCCAAATCCATAGTTACGGCTATCAAAATTGGGCATCTTTTTAATAAGTATATTTCCAAGGTCACCTAGGAAAGCCCAGCCATTTTCATCGGCAATATCTTCAATGCTGTCTGAAATAAGTTTGATCAGTTTCTTATCAGCCTTTAATATCGGTTGTTTTGGTGCAGGCTTTGTTTGATGCTGGGAAGATGGTTTAGCCGCAGCAGGTTTGCCTGTTTCGGATTCTTCCACTTCAGGCTCGGCAGTAAGGATTTCTATATAAATAAATTTATCGCAGGCAGAAATGAAAGGTTTGGGTGTTTTCTTTTCCCCAAAGCCAAACACTTTCATACCGGCCTCACGTAAGCGTGTGGCAAGCCGGGTAAAATCGCTATCGCTTGATACAATGCAGAACCCATCAACTTTTCCCGAATACAAAATATCCATTGCATCAATGATCATTGCAGAATCGGTGGCATTCTTTCCGGTGGTGTAACTGTATTGCTGAATGGGTGTAATGGCGTTTTCCAGCAGTACACCTTTCCAGCCTGAAACAGTTGGTTTTGTCCAGTCTGCATAAATTCTTTTAAATGTAGGTGTTCCATATTTCGCAATTTCTTCAAACATTTCTTTTACGCTGGCATATGGAACATTATCAGCATCAATTAAAACGGCAAGCCTGAGATCATTGTTATTGTTCATAACTATTAAATTAATCCTATATAGATAAAGATAGTCAGAATAAAACGATTGTAAAGTTGTTGCGCTTTGTGTTGTTTTGACAAATAGCTTTGCAGTTTTTTAAGGCAGTATGTGAATTGCCATGGTTTGCTGCCTGTAGTTCGGAAAGTACAAGAGTGCGACGCAACAGGCGATGCATAAAAAACTACAGGCGGGCTCATAAATTAACTAACAGTGTCAGAAATTTTTAAACAACAAAGAATGCTTACAAAGGTTTTACAGGTTGCTGTTTTTGTAGTACTAACTAACGCGGTTTGTGCACAGGCAACCATTTCGGGGAAAGTAAAAGGATCTAAATCTAATGCGGTAGAGGGTGCAACAGTACATGTGCTTAATTCGAATGCCGTAACCATTACGGATGCACACGGAAATTTTACGATCAGCAATATTGCAAAAGGCTCTTACACGATCACAATCGAAGCATTAGGTTATGCAACAAAAAATGAGATAATTTCTACAGGTGAGTCTTTAGAAATTTTATTATCAGAAGATTATAAACAGTTAGATGATGTAACTGTGAGTGCAGAAAAAAGAGAAGCATCCCTTCAGCAAACGGCTTTAAGTATGACCTCACTTTCTGCCAAACAAGTGCAGCAATACAGGCTTTGGAACAGCAAAGAATTAACAGCGATCGTGCCTAATCTTTATTCAAATAATTCCGGTGATGAAAGAAATGTTACATCTATTCGAGGTATAACTACTACATCATACGATCCTGCGGTAACAACATACATTGATGGCGTGAATCAATTCAGTCTTGATACTTACATGCCGCAATTACTGGATGTTGAAAGAATAGAAATTCTTCGTGGGCCACAAGGCACATTGTATGGCCGCAATGCAATGGGAGGCGTGATCAATATCATTACCAAGCAACCAACCAACACAGCAAGTGGTTTTGCAGAAATAAGCATTGGTAATCATAACCAGCAGCGTTACAATCTTGGTGTTCGCCTGCCGGTTATAAAAGATAAATTATTCTTTGGTGCAGCAGCCATGTTCAACAAACGCGATGGCTTTTATACCAATGAATTCAATAATTCTTCCTACGATAAACAAAATGGTTTCACCGGTAATTACTATCTGAAATATTTACCCAATCAAAAATGGGTAATAACATTAAACGCCAAACATCAGAACACAAGAAACAATGGCGCATTTCCCTTGGTAAATGGTGTTGATGAAGCATTCAATAATCCTTATAAACTTTCGCAGAATGCATTGGCGAAAATGATCGATAATACTTTCAACGCATCGCTGGTTGTTAATCATACAGGCAATAGATTTAATTTTTCTTCACAAACAGCATGGCAACAAAATCACCGTTATTATAATGCACCACTCGATGGAGATTTTTCCACTCTTGATATAATTAGTATCATTAATGATTATGGTAAAAAATGGAACAACGTAAAAGTATTTACAGAGGAATTACGCTTCAGTTCGCCAGCCAATAATGCTGCTGCATTAAAATGGACTGCCGGCGCATACTTCTTTCATCAAAATGTTCCGAATAAACAAGCAACTTATTTCGGCGAAGATGCCGGTTATTATGGTATTCCGGATACCGATTTCTCTACCATCAGTACAAGCACCGGCAAGAATACCGGCATAGCAGCATATGGACAGATCAATTATACATTCAGTAAAAAGTTTGAATTGATAGCTGGCCTGCGTTACGATCATGAGAGCAAAAAATTATCTGTGCTGGGTGAGTATGAAAAAGCAGGTGTTGGAACTATTGTTACATTGCCCGATACAAGTGCAACAGCCAACTTCAATGCAGTTTCGCCAAAGCTGGGCATCAATATCCATGCAACGGCAAACAATCTAGTTTTTGCAACATACAGCCGCGGATACAGAACAGGCGGCTTAACCCAATTATCTTCTGATCCATCGAACCCGCCGCTTTATCCTTACAAGCCTGAGTACAGCGATAATATTGAAGCGGGCATAAAAAATAATTTCTTTAATGACCGTTTGCGTGTAAACATTACTGCGTTCATAACTTTCGTTACCGATGCGCAGGTGCCAACACTGGTATTACCCGAAGCAATTACCATTACTAAAAATACGGGCAAGCTTACCAGTAAAGGCGCAGAACTTGAAGTATCTTCCACACCCGTAAAAGGCCTGCAGCTTGATTATAATTTTGGTTACACCAATGCAAAATATAAATCACTAAAGGTTTCCAGTAATGGAGAATCTATTGATCTTAATGGCAACAAACAGATCTTTACGCCGGATGTAACTTCTATGCTTGCTGCCCAATACAGTTTGTTGCTCAATCAAAAACAGCAGGTAAAATTAGTTGCACGTGCTGAATGGTTTTATCTTGGCACTACATATTTTGATCTTGCCAATAATATCAGCCAGTCGCCTTACCAGTTGCTGAATACACGTATTGGTGTAAGCAGCAAACATGCTGATCTTTTCTTCTGGGCAAGAAATATTACAGACAAACACTACATAGCTTATGCATATGATTTTGGTGCGGTGCATTTGGCTGATCCAAGAACAATTGGTGTTTCATTGATGGCTAAATTCTAGCAGCATTAAGCAAACAATATTTATGAGAAGGTCTAAAAAGACCTTCTTTTTTGTTTACCCAACTGTATTGCTACTATTATACATTCTTGCGTCGCACTCTTGTACGTTTTATCATTCTTCAACAAAGATTATGTATCTAAATAGCTCCCTTTAAGGTAGGGGCAAACAAAAAGGCAGCAAAGAATTGCCGCCCGTCTTCAATTGCTTATGTATGTTTTTGCGTAAGTTTCTAACGACGTAAAATTGCAGAATTGATCAACAGAAAAATATTTCATTTGTATGAAACGTATTTTCATTTGAACGAACCGTACAAAAATGAAAATAAGTTGTAAAGCCTTCTTTGCTGTAATTACTTTTGAAGCATGAAAACATTTGCAGAGAACATACTTGATTTTCTATTTGATTTAGAACTACCATTTAAACTGCCCAATAAAATAGAAGTATTAGATGCGCACAAACTGCCTGAAGTACATGCAGCCTGTAAAATTTTTTATGAAAAATTTTATACAGATCATAATGAAAGATACTTGCTTATTGGCATTAACCCCGGCCGTTTCGGTGGTGGCGTAACCGGTATTCCGTTTACAGACCCTGTACGTTTACAAAATGATTGCGGTATTGAAAATAACTTTCAAAAGAAACAGGAGCTTTCTTCTGTTTTTATTTATGATATGATCAATGCGTATGGAGGCACACAAAAATTCTACAGTAAGTTTTATATTTCAGCAGTTAGTCCGTTGGGTTTTGTAAGAGCAGGAAAGAACCTGAATTATTATGATGATAAGGTATTACAACAACGTATAGAACCATTTGTAATTGATTGCATGGAGAAGCAAATTGTTTTTGGTATTAAAAGAAACATTTGTTTCTGCATTGGTGAAGGAGAAAATTTTAAATACCTCAAAAAACTGAATGAAAAACATGCATGGTTTGATGAGATAAAAGCACTTTCACATCCAAGATTTGTGATGCAGTACAAGCTGAAAACAAAAGACCTTTATATTCAGCAATACATTCATGCGTTTGCACGGGTAACGCAGGCTTGAAAGTAACTATAATATTCAGTGTGCTGAATAACGAGATAAACGTACAAGAGTGCGACGCAATAAAGTTGAATAAAGTATTGCAGCCGGATACATAAAATAAAAAACCCGTTTTGCATAATTATGCAAAACGGGTAAGTTTCAAAAATCTTTACAATTCAAATATCAACTGATCATCCCTGTTCTCCACTTTCAACTGACGAATAAAATTGTCGTATCCTTCTTCATCTTCATGATTACTGTACATGCCATATGCATCAAGGCTGTAACCGATAAGTCCGTCGTTTGCTTCTATTAAATAAAGAATAGATGATTCGCCAGGATCAGAATCCCCTTCGAAGCGATAGGTTTTGATAATGGTTAGTTCTTCCGGCTGGTAAAATTTTCCTTTATTTGCTGTAAAACCTTCGCTGGTCCACCTGAATTCCTGATCCATTTTTTTTAAACGGAGCATTTCCAGTATGCTGCTGAGGGTTGTCATTTCATTTGTTGTGTTCATAAGTTTAAATTTCTGGTAAATAATTACTGTTATATATGTGTTGCATAATTATTTGCAATACCTGTAACCAGTATGATAAGAAAAAATGCTGCCAGAAATTTTTATACTTAGCAGTTCTCAGCGAAGTTTAAGTTGATGGTAAATGTAGAACCTTTTCCCTCCTCACTTTCTACATCAATAGTTCCTTTATGGTTTAATATTATGTTTTGCGTGGATGTAAGTCCTAAGCCGGTTCCTTTGGGTTTCCCTGTAAAGTAGGGTTCAAATATTTTAGCAATAGATTCTTTGTTTATGCCAGAGCCGTTATCGATTATGGTAATGCAACATTTATTATTTACATTGGCAGTACCTATTTTTAAAATGCCCTTTTCTGCTTCCATTGCTTCTATGGCATTTACTATGATATTTAACAGGGCTATCTTCATCCTTTCTTTATCTACAGAAACCATGCACATTCCATCTTCATAGCCTTTTACGAGTTTGATGGACTTTAATTCCAGGCGATCGTTGGCATCTATCAGCACTTCGTCAATCAAATCATTAATAGAAATATCTTCTACCTGTAATTGTGCAAATTTTGTAGAATTAAGCAGGTCTGACACTAATTGGTTAATACGTTTTGCATTGCGGTCTATCATATCAAAAAAGATAACATAATCTTCATTGCCATTAAGATCGCTGCGTAATTGTTCTGAAGCAAGACCTATATTGGTTAAGGGGTTTCTTATTTCATGTGCCATTTGCCTGGCTATACGGCCACTGGCCGCGAATTTTTCAATACTTCTCAATTCCTTTAATTCGCGGTTGGCTTCATTCAGTTCATCAACTCTTTTTTCAAGCTCAATGCGGTATCTCGTTGCATGCGAGGCTGCGATTTTTTTAGCCCTGTTTTCTTTATTATAAACCACCCAGGAATAGAGCGCAAGCACTACAGCAATTATAATAGAAGTAATAATAAATACATTAAGCGTTTTTAAAACGCTGTTCATCTTATTTGTGCGTTCCGCCAGGAAATTTTTTTCCGTATTCTCCATTGTATTTACCATATCTCTTATAGTGTCCATAACTTCCTTACCGTGGTATGACATTGATTTAAGTGAATCAGTTGTCTGCATGTCATGATTATCGAAGGATATAATCATTTCCTTCATTATCCTGTATTTTTCATTTATCCTTGTCTTAAGTGTTTCAAGCCTTGTTTCCTGCATTTCATTGTCTTTCCATAATTCCCTTAATGCAAGAAAATCAGGTTTTAACAGGGAAAAACTTTCATTATATTCCGAAAGAAACTGCGTGTCTTTTATGATCATGTATCCGCGTGAACCCGTTTCCGCATCTGTAAGATGAGATAATAGGGATTGTAACCTGTTGATGATAATGTTGGTATGCTGAACCAGGGTTGTCTGTTCTTTCAGCTTACTGGTAGAGATAAAAAAAGAAATGTATGACAGTGTTAGCAGCAGGAAGACTGCGATATAACCTGCCTTTACGCGATTTTCAATCTGTAGTTTCATGAAGAAATTGGTTATGAATACAACACATTTTTAACATGTGCAACAGTGGTTAGCAATACCTTTTAAAGATAATGGAATTTACTTTCCCTGTTATTCTTAAAATTAAAATAATACTATTGCTTCTCTATCCACACACTTACTGAACCCGCGGGTGCATAAAATTCCCCCCATCCATCCTCGTTTATTGCAACTTTTGCCTGATGTTTTTGTAATAGGTCAATAAATGTTTTGCCTGCATAACGTTTACCTATTTCCATATTTTTAAAACCTTCCTCACCGTTCGATAGTACCACTGCACAACCATTGTGTTCATCATCACCTTCTCTTGTCCAGCCAATGCAATTGCCATGATCAAAGTAATCGCGTTGCGTGCCATAAGCAAATTGCCTTCTTGCATATAGCAGTGTATCAAGTTCTTCACATTTTGGTAAAAATATTTCATAATCGTTCCCGTCATTTCCTTTATCAATATACGATGCGCCATAGAGATCCGTAAAAAATACACAGGGATATCCATCCTGTCTAAGCAATATCAACGCATAAGCAATTGGCTTGAACCAGAGTTCTACCGGAGCTTCCAGCGCCTGCAATGGTTGTGTATCGTGATTTTCCACAATCGTTACTGCAAGTAACGGATTAGCTGCGACGAGTGTATCGTTGAAAATAGTAGTAAGATCAAAATCTTTTCCTGCTTTTGATGCGCGGTGCAAATTATGATGGAGTGATGCATCGAATAAGCTCATCCTGCCTTCTGTTGCAGTAATATATTTTTGCAGTAAATCAAGATAGCCTGGCGCCCAATATTCACCTACCGCAAAAAGATCCGGTTTTACTTCGGTACGCATATAATCGAGCCATTCATTATAAAATTGCGGGGCGATATGTTTTACGGCATCGAGTCTTACACCATCAAAATGAACAGTATCATAATACCATTTTCCCCAACGCTTTAATTCTTCCCGCACTGCCTTATTTCTGAATTCAATATCCGTATACATCAGGTAATCGAAATTTCCTTTTTCTTCATCAACTACCTCTTCCCAACCTTCTCCGTATTCATTCAGGATAGAAAAAATGCCTTTTTCCTGCAGGTTACTTGCATAATCTGTTCCGGTGAAACAACGGTGATCCCAAACAAAATCTGAATACTTTCCGTGGCGCTGCGGGTAAGTAAATTTTGTATACGCTTCTATTTCAAATGCGTCACTCGTAAACTCCTTCCGGTTATCAGGATTAACCCTTTTTACAAATATTTTCTCAGTTTCATCTGCACCCCCTAAATGATTCACTACAATATCAGCGTATACTTTTAAACCCGCATCATGGGCGGTATTTACCGCATTTATCAGATCTTCTTTTGTTCCGTATTTTGTGCGCACTGTACCTTTCTGATCAAATTCGCCAAGATCATAAAGATCGTAAACATCATAGCCAACAGAATAACCACCTGCCGAAGCTTTTGACGCAGGTGGCAACCACACTGCTGTGATACCTTTTTCTGCCAGTTGCTTTGCGTCAGTTTTTAATTTGTTCCACAAGCTTCCGTCTTGCGGATAATACCAGTGAAAGAATTGTAGTAAAGTTGCGTTCTCCATATTGGCGTATTTATGAACTTAGTTTAAAAAAATTATGGCCCCAGCCGTAGTAATTAATATTAAGCATTTCTTGCGTCGCACACTGCGGCATTCTGCCCGCTATTGTACAAAACAAATGCCATCGAAATTTTATATGTTTTGTTGATATATGCTTTTACAAAATAAGCCGGTTTATGATAACCGGCTTAAACAAATGTCTATTTATTTCCACACTTTATTTATCCAGTATGTCTTTGCTTTTTGTTGCCATGTCAAGATGGCTGCGCAGTTCAGGAAGCGTTGAAGTGAAGAATGCTTTTATATCTGAATCTGTAGCATCATTTGCGCATTTCTCATACATCTTAATGGCGTCCTCATGCTTTTCTACCATTGCTTTAGCAAACTCCTCATCAAAATCTTTTGCTTTTTTATTTTTTATGTCTTCTATCTTTTTTTTCTGATCGTCTGTGATATCTGCTGGCAGCGTTATTTGTTTATCGGCGGCCAGTTGTTGTATGCGGCTATTAATATTAGCATGCGCATCAGCAAGCATTCCGGCTAATCTTTTACCCTCATCTGTATTCACATACTTTTTTGCGGAGTCTGCCATGCGCATTTCAAAAGAACTACCAAGCCATGCATCTACTATAAGCTGTGCATCTTTTTCATCTGCTTTACTGAACTTCTTGTCGTTTTGCTCTTCTGCGGCTTTTGCGGGATTTTCTGTTTTGTTGTTTTCTGTTGCATTGTTACAGGCCGATATCAGGAGTCCTGCTGCTAATAATGCGGCAACTGATTTTGCTGTTTTTTTGTAATTCATGGTTAACTGTTTAAAATTTAAAAATGACATGCTTCAACAGGGGCATGTTTTATTATTTACATGTTTAATTTCTGTAAGATGGTTGTTGTGTTTCTAAAAATGCGTTGCAAAATTTTGCTTATACTGCTATATGTACAATAAAGATCTGGACGCATAAGAGTGCGACGCAACGGATGCTCAATAGCAGTATCGGCTTACGGCTAATAAATTAAAAAAGATTTGTTTCTGCTCTCAATTCTTTAGTAGAAAAACTGCTGATCATTTTTATTTTGAGAAATGCGTAGAGTATTTCATTTAGCTGGGTGCGCATCAGCTCTCTTACTTCTTGTATAACTTTATAATCATTGATAATGTTCCTGAAAACTTTCAGGATCTTTTTTTCATAGAATCTTGCGCACTCAAAAGGGCAACTGATCTGAACTGTATCATTCTCATTTTTTGCTACAGGTGAAAGGTCATTTACAGGAAACAATTGCATTAAAGAATCCATATAACTTTTTACCTGCTCTTCGCAAGGACCTGTTTCAATAACAAAATTCAAAATGTTACCGCGCAGGCTTTTATCTTCCGTTTGTAATGCTATCTGTTCCATCTTTAAGCGTACTGCAGATAATAATAACTTCAGTGGTTCTAATCGTGCAATGGTGTAGCGCATATTCATCCTTTCGGAGGATGTAGGTTGTGTGTAAATCATGGCAGGCATTTCTTTCCTGTTAAGATACAAAAAATATACCTCAAATAGTGAGGTATATATGTAAAACATTATGTATCAGGCTTTTTGAATGACAGCCAGCAATAAAGAAATTACAGCAAGCACTAATAATATATGAATGAGACCTGTGGAGCTGTAAACAAAAAACCCTAAAAGCCAGCCTATCACAAGTATTACGGCGATGATGTACAACAAACTTCTCATAGTGTTTTATTTTTAAATGAGTAATTATAAATGCTTTGAAAATTTTATGCCATGTATAAAAGTTAAGCTACTTAACCTGTTTTTATTGAAGGTTGTAGAGAGCGGAATATATTTTGAGAAAAAAATTACACAAATGCGGAACATGTAGATTTTACAGGGATGTATTATTTTTCATTAACAGGCGCAAGCAAAAAAGGGTTGCGCAAAAGATGTGCAACCCTTTTTATAATTCTGAAAGAATAAAATTTTTGCTTAATTAGCTTTTTGTAACACGAGTGTAATTTTATTAAAGTCTGCAGAAGCGTTGATAACACGTTTAAAATCTTCAAACTGATCAAGCGGATAAAATACCTTACTATAAGTTTCTTTTATCTGGACAGTGATGGTGTTATTGGTTTGTGTATAGCTGCTTACAAAGCCCATTGTTATTTCGTCGTTGTCTTTGTGTACAATATTCATGTTAATGTCGTTAAGATTTTTGACGGTGTAGCCATCGGGCAACTGGATGATGATCTTTCTTTCAAGCACATGCGGGAAAGGAAGCTCTGCGGGTAACTGACGTGGCTTTTCCTGGTACATTTGGGCCTGCTGACCTATTACTTCTCCTAATTTAAAAAGAATCTTATTGCCGGCCCTTTCAAGCAAAGTTGTACTTTTTATATCTGCACCTATGATCAGCGGTTTATTATCAAAATAATCTGTAAGCGCTGCATTTTCAATTTTTATGTTGGAAATATTTTCACTGCCTGCAACTGCTTTTATAATTTCTTTATTTGCCTGATCTTGCTTGTCTTTGGGAAGGAAAGTATAAATAGGGCGGTATGATGTGGCGCCATAACCTTTTAATATTTGTCTGCTGTTTAGTAATAAGGTATCAAGATCTTCGCTAAATTTTATGGTTGCTTCCATGTTGATGGCATGCTGGCTAAAATCTTCTGCAGTAATATTTCCAAATACACCAATGGCTGTTTTAAATTCACCAAGCACAGTGCCTTTTAAAAATAATCCTTTTGTATAAGTATATTCAAAAGGGATGTAAGGATAACGTAGTTCTACACTCGTTGGGGAAATAAATTTTTTGGTTGAAGGAAAATATAACAACATATCATCGGCCCTGTCCCAATCTTCCAATTCTTCATCTATGGTAAAGCCTGTTCTGGTGCCAGGGTATACCAGTTGGTAATTAATATTCAGTTTGTCAAAAATGCCTGCAAATAACCTAACGATACCATTATGGTTGGTGGCTTTGCTTTTTATGATGGCTTCAATATTCGTTGCTTCATCTGCAATCAACTCTTCATTGATGTTAATGTTTGTTTTAAGATAATCTTCTACTGCAAGCACCGTTGATGCAACATCGCTGCTGTTTGTAACAGGAATCTTTTTTACAAATCCATCCAGTACTTTTTCTTCTTTGGAAGTGCGTTCTGTGTAATATGGATAAACCTGCTTTGCCAGATCTTTCCAGGTATATAGCCTCACATTCGCACTCTTTGAGATATTATAGCTTAGTTTATAATCTACACGTTGCAAATAGGGATCTGTAAAGGAATATTTTTCTTCCTCCATTTCTTTCATGTTGGTACCTATACCTGCAATAACACGCTGCTCACCAATTACTGAATCTTTACTTACTGCAAAACCGTTATAACCTTTTGCATCAAACTTTAAATAGTCTGGGGTAATCAGTAAAAATCTTGCCTCCTGTACCGGTATGTTGCTACGCTGAAATATTTCTGAGCCGAATAATGAAAGGGGCTTTTCTTCTAACCATGTATATTCAACTTCGCAGCCTTTTTCAAGGCCGTCCATTGCAAACAAATTATATTTTCTGCCGTCTTCCTCTATTTCTTTTATGTTGCCTGCAGGAAGATCAATTACTTTACCATTCTTTAAAACAGCCCTTGCTTTAATGTCTTTTACTCCTGAAGGTGAGTAAAGCGGGATGTATATTTTATTATACATCTCTATTCCTTTGTCATCTATTATTTTAATAATAGCATGATCTGTTTCATATATAACAAGGCTTTCTTTGACCTTTACATATTCAATGGTGCGTTCATCCAGTATTGCCACCGCACTTGCTGAATCAAATATTTTATTTACACTATGCAATACCGGTTTCTCTGCCCAGGACTGTTTAAGATCATAATTGAAACCCTGTGCATGCAAGCAGATCACCGCATTGCTTAATAAACCTAATAATATTAATTTCTTCATGATAAGGGCTTGTAGTTATTTGCGTGCTTCCAGCACAACCTGTTCTTTATATTGGTTATTGATCTTTTTGATTGCATTATTCCAATCAGGAAAATCTTTCGGCTGCATCAGCAGGTAGTTGTTGCGAAACTCCTGCATAGCTATTATTTTATTTCCCTGTTTTGTATATTTTATAGCAAAACTGAATGATGGATTATCTACAGTAAAATCCTTTGGTATATATGTTACGTTATACTTTTCAGGTATTTCCAGCACGGTATATTGTTTAATAGAATATTTATAATCATTCTCCATTGGTATTTTTCTTCTTGCTGTATCAATAATGCTGTAATCAGTAAAGAGCTTTTCAAGATTAAGATTTATGTATAATTCATCAGAGATCTTTTTACTGTAATCAGGCACTTCAAAATCTGCCTGTATATTAACTGACTTAGCAATGTTATCAAGTTTGCTGATGTTGAAATTACCCAGAATAAATTTGTTGCTTGCTTTGCCCATACGATACTTTACATAATCCTTTGTTTCTTTTGGATCGCTGTACATAAGCTTTGTATAAATGTCAGATCCAAAATAACCGTCATAATACACACTTGAAAATCCTTTGATGCCATTATCGCTTAAAGTAATATATGTACTGTCTACCAGTGTGCTTTTGTTTACATCAACTTCCGGCACTCTTATTATTTTATACTCATCTGCAGAGATAGCTATCATTGCCTGCTTGCCCTGAATAAAAGCACTGGGCAAACCAAATATGCAATTAGGATCAGTGCCGTCAAGAAATATCCAATCATTGCCGGTATTCAATGCAGCTATCATGTGATTATCTGTAATTGGTAATGGCACATCATTATAATCGTAAGGTATATCCCTGGTTCCGATCCAGGTAAAATAAGCCTTTAAACCTGCAGCCTGCAACAATGCGGTTAATATGCTGGCCATATCTTTACAATCACCATAGCGGCGTGTGCAAATAGCGGCAGCAGGCCTCGGCACAAAACCTTCAAGACCATCTTCAAAAGCTACATATTTTATATTTGATTGTACCCATTCATAGATCTTTCTTGCTTTTACAAGATCATTTGTAACACCGGCGGTTAGGCTGTCTGCCAGCAGTTTCAATTCCTTTGATTCATTATTTACGCGGCTTATAAATCCATAATCCCATTTATACAGGTCATTAACGTTGCCAAGGAAATTTACTGTTTCTCCTTTATCATTTTTGTAAGAAACGAGCTGTATAATTATATGCGGTTCATAATAAGAGGCTGCGGGAGCATTGGAAAATCTATCCGTAGGTTTTATATCGCTGGCGGTAAAAGTATAGGTATGCTGGCGACCTCTGTTTGATTCTGTTACGTTTATTTTTTTTGCCGCATCATTCAGCACGGTGTATTTTAATTGCATATCGGTGGGAAGTGTAACTGTATAAACGGCATTTACCACAGGTATATAAGATTCACAATAAAACGGAATAAGCATATGCACGTCTTTGTAAGCTTCTGAATATTCCATATGTGCTATTGCACCTTTAACAAGCGATGGAAAATCAAAACCTGTTTGTTTTGTATCATCATAAAAAATACTCCTGCTTCTTGCGCTCTCTGTTTTTACATCGGTAACTTTTATCTTATTATATTTTTTGCCATCGGGCACTTTTGTGTATGCTTCAAAATCAAGAAGACTGTTGTATGAATTATTATAAATGTATTGCCTGTTGTAAGCTCCGTTAGCTTTATCATCCAGTACAAGTATGTCCTGCTCATTTTTACTTTCTGCATACGGCTGGCCGTCTTTCATAAATATTGTAAGCGACTTGCTGATGTTTTGTATAACGGCATAATCGTTTGGATACTTTGCAGCAAGCTCTTCAAACGACTGTGCATTCGCTTTGCGTGAGAACAGTATTACAGCTGCCGATAAAAAAAAGTAGATGTATGGTCTATGTATCTTTTTCAATATAATTTTCTTTAATGTTCGTGTTTAAATATCGTTTTATAAACTAGCCATTTATGCAAAGTGGAGTTTCTTTTGAACCGGGCAGTATTACTACTATTAAACCCGGTTGCGTCGCACTCTTGTACCCCTATAACTTTATTCAACCGCTGATGCGCAGCAAATATAAACAAGTTGCCATATGCAGCGCAGCGAACAAAGCGTACAAATGTGCGACGCAACCAAAGCTTTATATCAGTTATGCAGCATGGTTTATAAATATTATTATTATTTAGAAAGAACTTTAATTTTTTGAAACGCTCAACAGAAGATCATAATAATAAGTGCGTGTTTCTTTCAGTTTGCCTGTTTCGTCGTAATATTTTGAAGCACCATTTAGTTCACCATTATACCAGTTTTCCTCTGCTTTTATATTTCCATTAGGGTAATAACTTTTTACAGTGCCGTGTAGATTATCATAATAATAATTTTCTTCTTTTGCAAGCCTGTTGTTTGTATAATACGTTTTTCTTATTCCATTATCGTAGCCGTATAATCTTGCACCATCAATATAGGGCGCACCACTTGTATAATAGAATTTGCGAACGCCGTTTACGTCGCTGTTCTCGTAATTTACTTCTGCGCTTTTATTGCCATTTTTGTAATAGGCAGTAACCATAGCGGTTCCATTTTTTACAGGAATGGGGGTTACTAATTTCCCATCTTTACCATAATAAGTATAATTTATAAGAACGTCATTATGATAGGTTAGTTGTATTGCAATTTCATTATTATCCCCATAAACTATATAAGTACCATCAAGCTGGCCTTTATTGTAAGTAAGTATCCTGTCTTTTGTTCCATCTTCTTTATATAAGATTTCCTCACCCTGTTCTTTTCCGTCTACATAATTTTCTGTGTAATTAATTGTTCCATTCTCATAATAATATTTCCATTCTCCTGTTTTCTCGCCAAGTGTATAGCGGCCCTCATTCTGTAGTTTACCATTATAATAATATGTTTTTGCAATGCTATCTTTATAGCCATTTTTATAGAACAAAGTCATGCGGGGAGCGCCATCAAAGTAGAAGGCTTCGTATTTACCTTGCGTCATATAATTTTTGTAGGATGCTTTTATGTAAACTTTACCATTGTAATGTTTGTATATAAGTTCTCCAGTGCCACCCGGGAAATCTGACACAGCTAGTACATTGCCAAGTGTATCATATTGCACTGCTTTTTTGAGCCATCCTCTGTAGTATTGCTCCTCGTAATCTTTTTTGCCATTAGCAGAGTAGTATGTTGTATATCCATCCTGATCGTTATTTAAATAGTAATAAGAAACTACAGGAGTGCCAAACTGGTTATAAGAGATATGCTCTCCCTCCCTGCGTCCACTTTTGAAATAACCTGTAAACTTTAGATTGCCATTGATATGAAAACTTCTTAACATGCCATTCTCTTCATTATCTGTAAAATTCATTTTTTCTGAGATCTGGCCGTTTGCGAAATAAATGGTGCGTTCACCGTCCAAAGAACCCTCTTTGTAATTAGCTTCTGTGCTTATTTTGCCCGAAGGGAAGTAGTAGGTGCTTTTTCCATCGCGGTAACCTTCTTTATTAAAAGATGCCTCATTATCTTTTGTTCCAAACGCATCATAGAAAGCAAGATTACCTGCCCCTTTCCGCGTAGTAAATGAATTTACTGTTTGCCCTTTTTTATCAAAGAATGTAAGCTCTCTTAGTTTTCCATTTTCGTAGATGCTTTCGCTGTATTTAATACCGTCTTCGTCAAAGCCTTCTTCTTTGCCATCTGCTTTGCCATTTGCATACTGTAATGTTTCAGAAAGCTTTCCATTTTCGTGATAGGATTTATATAAACCATTTATAGAACCATTGTTGTAACTATACTCACTTTTTAAGGCCTTTGAATCATAATATTCTTTCCATTGCCCGCTAAGTTTATCCTGGTCATATGTACCTTCCATTGTTAAGACACCATTTGAACTGAAGGTTTTATAGGCGCCGTTTAATTTTCCATTTGAATAATTTTTTATCAGCGAAGTTTTGCCATTGTTATGATAAACATTTACTGTTCCTTCCAGTTCATCATTCTTGTAAGTAGCTGTATAGTTCAAAAAGCCATCGTAAGTATAGCCTTTTTCTTCTCCTTCTCTTTTGTCGTCTATGTAGTGATTAATAGTTTGTAATAGCCCGTTGTAGAAATATGTTTTGTTTTCACCATTTAGTTTGTCATGCACATATATATTTTCATCAGAGATATTTCCGTTGCTGAACCATGTAGTAACCTTGCCTTCCAGCATGCCATTTATAAATGAACATTTCTGTTTCAGCTTTCCATTATCAAAATAAAATTCCCAGTCTCCGGTTTTTTCTCCATTATCATCAAAATTGCCTTTTGATTTTACGAGGCCATTTTCATAATAAAAAACCCACGGGCCTGTGAATATATCTTCTTTGCCATTGTTATGCCAGTTGCCAATGCCCAGCAGGCTTCCGTCACTAAAATAATATTGTTGCGTGTTTGCCATTCTGGCTGTGTATTGCAGCTTTTCTGTTCTTCTTATCGCACTAAAATAGTCTGTAGCACTTTTTACAAATGCATATATTTTTTTATCATTTTTCTGGTTGAAACTTTTTACAGATTTTATATCAAGACCACTAAATATATAATTAAGGAAAATGTTGAATTGACCGTTCTTATATAGATCTGTATAAAAAGGGACATAATACTGCATAGAGAAACCATTGTCTGCAGCATTATATTCCAGTTTTTCCAGCATTACCTGTAGCTGCCTGGTAATGGGATCTTCAAGATCTGTTTGAAGTTTATATTTTTTGTCTAAAGCCGCTTTACTTAAAATAATTTCCTGCTGCAGTTCAAAGTCGTCGTCTGTAGAGATTTTGGTTGTGCCGATCTTTTCAGCTATATCATCGGTTACCTTAGCAATATTATTTAAGAAGGTAACACAGCTACCTGAATATTTACTTTCAGGGTTCATTAAAAGGCAGGTTGAAAAGCTCAACATTGCAGGAACAATATTTCCTTCTTTTGCAGCTATTACGCCAAGAAAATAATGAGATGATGTATGAAAGGGGTAAATGAGTAATGCTTTCTGAAGACATTTTTTTGCATCTGCATAGTTCTCCATATTTGAGTATGCAATGCCTTTATTGTACCACCCTAAATAGCTATTTGGATTTATTAAAAGCAAACTGTCGTAATAAACCACCGCTTCTTTTCTTTTTCCTGTAATATCAAGAGTATTGCCTATAAGATTGTACCAATCCCCTGATTTTTCAGGAAATTCAGCAAGACCTTGTTTTGCATAGCTGATGCTTTTTTCATAGTCGCTGTCCATGTAGCTGGCATAGGCTAGCTCATGTAGTATGGTGCTGTAATTGGTATCATTGCGGGAAACTGTTTTATATAATTCAATGGCCTTAGTATAAGCACCATCTTCATATAACTTGCTGCATTTTTCAAGGATAGCTCCGCTGTTTACGGGTTCTTCTTTATCCTGTGCCCTAACAGTTAAAGTAAAGAAAAGAACAATTAAACCAGTAAGTAAGGGTCTTAATGTACACATGGGTCGTTTAAATAAATATTAGAAATGAAGTAATTTTGACTAGAACGCAAGCTAAAGAGCATTGGTTATGAGGGGCTGAATTTTTAATTAAAAAATAAGTCAGTAAAAAAATACTCTGTAAAGCTGTGTAAAAATTTGAACCGTACTTTGAGTTGATATTCTTAATAATACCAGCAACGGATTATGTAGCATCGTCCCTTGCGTCGCAATCACTTTAACTGTTGTAAAAATAGCATCTGGAATTTTTTGAAATGATTTGCAGATAGAACTTAGTTAGACTGTTGTTATATAGCCAAGGCAACACGCTGTTCAAAAAGAAATGGTTACGAAGAAATTCATAACCATTTTTGTGCGGAGAGTAAGAGATTCGAACTCTTGATACAGTTTCCCGTATACACACTTTCCAGGCGTGCTCCTTCAACCACTCGGACAACTCTCCGTTTTTAGGGGTTGCAAAAATAATCGTTCTCTTTTCAGCAGCCGAATATTTTTTCAGCATTTGCAGTAGTAATAGCAGCAACTTCTTCAATGGTAACTTTTTTAATTTCGGCCAGCTTCTCTGCAATAAATACAATATAACTGCTTTCGTTTCTTTTCCCACGATAAGGTACCGGCGTTAAATAAGGAGCATCTGTTTCTAATACTATGTGCGCAAGGCCTATCTTCTCTATTACCTGTTGCAGCCCGGCATTTTTGTAAGTAAGTACTCCACCAATACCAACCAGGAAACCCATATCTATAATGGCTTTTACATTTTCATAGGTGCCGCTAAAACAATGAAAGATTCCCCTAAGACCCTTTTCTGCAAAGGGCTTTACAGTATCAATAGTTTCCTGCATGGCATTACGGGTATGGATAACAATGGGCATACTTTTTTCAAGCGCCCATTGCATTTGTATTTCAAAAGCAGCGTATTGTTCCGGGGTAAAAGTCTTATCCCAGTAAAAGTCAAGACCTATTTCCCCAATAGCTGCAAATTTTCTTTTTATGAGCCAGTCTTCTGCTATTTTTAATTCTTCTTTATAGTTTGCTTTTACTGAGCAGGGATGTAGGCCCATCATTGCAAAGCATGCACCTGGAAATTTTGTTTCCATTGTCAGCATTGCCTCAATTATACTGCTATCTATGGCAGGTAAAAAAAACTTTTCAACACCATTTTTTTTTGCTTTTTCTATAATATCGTTAATATCACTTTTAAAATCTTCGAGATATAAATGGCAATGTGTATCAATAAATTTCATGTGTTTCTATAATGGCGACAAAGTTGCAAACTTCTTTATTATTAAACCACCTGCTGTTAGTGTATTTTTCATTTATTATGTGTAAGTGTGACACCGGAAACCGCAGATGCCTTTTTTACTGCAAATGAAGTACTTGCGACGCAACTATGACGCTATGAAATAATTGAGCTTGGCACAAAAACACATTTTACCTTAAATGGTTTATATATAAATCTTCACAAATTTTAAGTATTTATTTATAATGTTTAAACGCATTAACCCGTTAAAGGGCTTTCAATCATTTATTACCAAAATAAATTTTTTATGCAAAAACTGACCATCGCTCCTGCCTGCATGGTTGCTGCTTCTATTATTTTTGTTTCAATTTTTACAGCCTGTTCAAAGTCAGGTAATTCAACTCCGCAGACCACAGACCAGGTTGCCTTAAACGCCAGCGCTTCTGCTGATAACCAGGCTGATGCTGTTTATAACGATGTTACAAGCAATGTGATGGGTGTTAACAGCGAAATAGGTTTGGGAACAGGGATCGGCGTTTTTGTAGCAGATGCCAATAATGTTGCGCCATGGGAAACAGGCTGGCAACATTGCTTTACAGTTACGATCAGTCCTGAAGCAATTGGCGTATATCCAAAAACAGTTACACTTGATTTTGGCCCGGGTTGCGAAGGTCGGGATGGGCATATGCGTAAAGGGAAAATTATTACAGTATATACCGGCCCTATGTTCGTGGCAGGTAGTATAGCTACTACAACGTTACAAGATTTTTATTTTGATACATTACATGTTGAAGGCACGCATACACTAACTAATAACAGTACAGCAGATAATCATATTTTTAATTCTGTGATACAGGATGGGAAAATTACAAGCCCTTCCGGCAATTATGTGGTATGGAACAGAACACGTACCTGGACACAAACAGAAGGAAACGGTACCCCTTATATCCCTTTGGATGATGTATATAATATCACAGGTAGTTCAAATGGTACAGTCTATGTTGGAGCAAGCAGTTTTCAATGGACTGCATCAATAACTCAGCCTCTTATACATAAGTTCCTTTGCCCGTGGAATGTATCTGGTCAGATAGAAATTAATAGTGTAAATGTGAAAAGTACACTTGATTTTGGCGATGGCACGTGCGACAGGAAAGCCACACTAACAATTAACGGAAATATTTTTGAAATAATTTGGTAAAACCTTTGGGTAATTAAATCGAAAGATTTACCTTCGTAAAGTTTTCATAGGGTACGGATTAAAAACGGGCTGAGGTGTCTACCTTAGCTCTCTTTTTTTATAGACGTTTTCATTTTATTTTACTAAACTTTTGAACCCAGCCTTGGAATCATTTATTTAGCTTCCGTTGCGTCGCACATTTTCACTTTCTAATCTATATTGAACTTAGTTGTACTTCAGATATAAATTATTCAAAACAGTTATTTATTGCAACGAATGAAATTGATATCCCTGTTTGCTAAAATGCTCCAATACTTTAGGTAATGCAAATCTCATTCTATCCCATGCTTTCGTGCTGTCATGAAATACAATGATGCTGCCAGGCTTTGCATTGAGTAATACATATTGAAGACACTTTTCCGGGGATAGCTCCAGGTCAAAATCTCCACTAAGAACAGACCACATAATTATCTTAAATGGTCTTGAATAGTATTTATTTTCTTTTGATTCCTGTAATAATTTTATTTGAAATTTACTGATCCTTCCATAAGGAGGGCGAAACAGATCACTATCGATGTAGTTGGCAGCTTCGAAAATATTTTCAAAATATTTTTCATTGCTTGTTTTCCATCCATTAAGATGATTGTAGGTGTGGTTTCCTGTTTTGTGCCCTTCATCAAGAATGCGTTTGTAAATGTCAGTTTGGTCCACTACATTTTTCCCTATACAGAAGAAGGTTGCTTTTGCATTATATTTTGCTAATTGATCAAGCACGAAAGGAGTGGCAGTCGGATGCGGGCCATCGTCGAAGGTGAGGTAAAGTACTTTTTCTTTCGTTGGTTTTTCCCAGGTCAACGAAGGATATAATTTTTTAATCAGCCACGGTACTTTCACGGTATAGAACATATATCAAAAATAAATCAGAAAATAATGATGTAAAATTATAAAGACGCTGTATTATCAATACAGCGTCTTTATAATTTTATTTGAATGATTAATTCTTTACTTCCATTACAACAACCATGTCAGGTTCCATATCATTATCCGGAAGAAAAAGTTGTGCAGTTCCATTCTTTAATTGTGTCTTTACAGAACTCTTATCCTTCAGCAAATATGCTTTTGTTATTTTCCTATATGGAAATTGCTCTAAGATCACAGAAGCTCTTTGTTTGTCAAAAAAGTGCAGGTATATTTTATTTTCTTTTTGTGTCATACATCCCCAACTTTGCGGTTTTACGTACCCCGCAGTAGTGTTGTAAATGCTTTCCCCATACACACGCAACCATTCGCCCATCCAATGCAAACGTTCCACAAATTCAGGCTGAATTTCACCATTAGGCATTGGACCAATATTCAATAAAAAATTTGCACCAAGCCCGGATGCTTTTACCAGGTATTGCAATAGTTGCTCATGCGTTTTGTATGTTGTATCAGTTATATTAAAACCCCATGAATTATTGATCGTCTCGCAAGTTTCAACAGGTAACTTATCAGAAGCTTCCTGGTAACTTAAACCTGATTTATTTTCCCCGGGCAGGTCTTTCTCAAACATTTGAAAATCCTCACCGGGAAAGGGAGTCAAATGATGGTTGTTCCCAATCATACATTGTGGTTGCAGTTTATGAATAAGGCCGTAGATCTCATCATAGTGCCAGTCAATTCTTGCACTCCTGTCTGCCGCACCTTCCGGTGCTGTTTGATCCCAATGGCCATCGAACCAGATGCCACCTATCTCTCCATAATTAGTTAGCAATTCCGTTAATTGATTTTTCATGAAAGCAATATAGTCGTTCCAATTGCCCTGCACTGTTCTGCCGGTGCCTTTACCAGTTCTTCCGGTTGTCCACGAATAATCATCTCGTCTCCAATCAAGTAAAGAGTAATAAAGAAATAATTTAATGCCCTGTTTATGACATTCATCAGCCATCATCTTTACAATATCTTTTTTATAGGGCGTATTCATAATATTGAAATCAGAATACTTTGTATCCCACATGCTAAACCCATCATGATGCCTTGTAATAAGCGTTATGTATTTCATGCCTGCATCTTTAGCCATGCCAACCCATTTGGCTGCATCAAATTCAATCGGGTTAAAAAAATCCATCAGCCTTGTATAATTCTTTACGGTAATATTACGGTTGTTCATTACCCATTCTCCATCACCGGGAATACTAAAAGGCCCCCAGTGAATAAATAATCCAAATTTTGCATCTGCAAACCATTGCCTTGCTTTAAGATTTTCGGGAGCAGGTGTGTAATTGCTTTGTGCGTAAGAAGAAATTGCTATGCATGCATATAATATGAGCAGGTACATTTTTTTCATGCGGCATGTATTTGTTTAAAGATAAGTATAGCATTCGAAATGAGAATTATTCTGCATGCACAAAAAATAAAACAGGTAAAATACTAAGCAAACATGTCAGAATATTACAATGCAATGGCATTTTGCTGAATAGTTAACAGAACGTACAAGTGAGTGACACAACGAAAGTTTAATAGTAGTAAAGCCGCTAAGTATAAAACATTAATCACTATAAGCAATAAGATGAATTACTTTTTTATCATAAGTAAAAATAGCACCATGGTCAGCAAGATATTTTTGTTGCTGTTCTTCTGTCTTTAAAAATTTGTCCAGGAATTTTTTTACTTCATCGTCTGAAACGCTTACAGTACCTGATTTATCACGCACACTACGCATATAACCCTTTAGCATTGTTTCAAAAGAAGTAATGCAAAGATCGCTGCTGCCGAAGAGTTCGCAATTAATAATATGATCTCCTGAAAGTGCTACAAAACCCGCATAAAGACTATCGCTGTCCTTCATTTTTTTCCTGAAGAAAGCAAGACAGGCAGAATCTGCGCCAGATGTATCACGGTATAAATTAAGATATGCGCTTGTTGCACTTTGTTTTTTATCATCTGCCAATTGCCGGTCAATTTCTTTCCAAACCTTGTTTTGTTTTTTGGTAATATTCATTTGCTTTCGCAATGATGAATTGGCTGGGCCTGCATACCTGAAATTGCGCAGCCTGTTTTCCCATCTCCCTTTCTCTACACAAAATACTGGCACAAAATTTTCATCATCACCCGGTGGAATTATTGTTGTTTCTGCAAATGCCCTGTCCTGTTTGCCACCTGCAACCATCTCGCCGCTTTCAATAAGAACATTTTTTTTCGAATGATTTCTCAACTCAAGCATACCAACATCTGCACCACCCTGTGTGGTCATTTCTCTTACCGTTATTTTTCCCTCTTTCAAAGCATCTTCAAAAGAAATAATATTATTGCTTTGAGTGCTTTTCTTTGCAACAGCAGTATCCCTGAATTTCACAGGTATCAATTTCAGGTTATTACAAACCCATGGCGAATCATACTGAACAGATAATGTAGCGTATGTTAATTGTGCAAAAGAAGCTGAAGAAAATGAAAAGAAAAATACAACAGCAAAAAAAACTTTGCTGAAAAATATGTTGTGTGGTTTTTTGGGTACCGGCTTTTGCCTTTTATGGCATCGCCTGTTGCGTCGCATTCCGTTCATCGTTTTGATCAATGATTTAGCTGACTGGAAACGAAACTACATTACTATTTCAATATAAAAGCATAAAACACAGAATTGGGTTGCAGCCCTTACAAGGATTATCTTTGCAATCCTAAAAAAGTTTTAGTATTTAAAATAAATCTATGCCCGGCGATAATAAAGTAAGAGTCCGTTTTGCACCTTCACCAACGGGAGGGCTGCACCTTGGTGGTGTGAGAACAGTGTTATTCAATTATCTTTTCACCAAACATAATGGTGGCGATTTTATTCTGCGTATAGAAGATACAGATCAAACACGTTTTGTTCCTGGTGCAGAAGAATATATTTTCGATTGTTTAAAATGGTGTGGCCTTGAACCAGATGAAAGCCCATTGCATGGTGGCCCATATGCACCTTACAGGCAAAGCGAACGCAAGCCAATCTATAAACAATATGCAGAACAGTTAATAAAAGATGGTTACGCCTACTATGCATTTGATACAGCTGAAGAACTGGACGAAATGCGCAGCAAATTTAAAACTGCGGAGAATACTTCGCCACAATATAATTATGTGCTGCGTGAGAAGATGCGTAATTCATTAACGCTTGGAGATGACGAGGTAACAAGATTGTTAAGTGAGGAAGCGCCTTATGTGATCCGTATCAAAATGCCACTTGATGAAACCATTACTTTTACTGATATGATCCGTGGTGAAGTCTCATTTAATTCTTCACAGGTGGACGATAAAGTTTTACTAAAGGCTGATGGCATGCCTACCTATCATTTGGCAGTTGTGGTGGATGATTACTTAATGAAGATCACACATGCCTTTCGTGGAGAAGAGTGGTTGCCAAGCGCACCGGTTCATGTAATACTCTGGAAATATTTATTTGGTTTGGAAAATATGCCGCAATGGGCGCATCTTCCTTTGATCTTAAAACCAGATGGTAATGGTAAACTAAGTAAACGTGATGGAGACCGTCTTGGATTTCCTGTATTTGCGATGAATTGGATGGATGCCAAAATGAATGAACTGACAGAAGGCTTTCGGGAAAGAGGTTTTTTACCAGAAGCATTTGTAAACATGCTTGCAATGCTCGGCTGGAATGATGGAACAAGCCAGGAAATTTTTACACTTGATGAATTGATCAGTAAATTTTCAATGGACCGTGTGCACAAGGGCGGTGCCAAATTCGATTTTGAAAAAGCAAAATGGTATAATCATGAATGGATAAAAAAATTACCTGTTTCAAATTATAAGGCACAGATAAAAAAGCTGTTTGATGAAAAAAATATTGTTGCCAGTGATGATAAAAAATTTGAAACTGTTTTAGAATTAGTAAAAGAGCGTTGTACATTACTCCCCGATTTTGTACAACAGGCATCTTTCTTTTTTCAATCGCCTGTTGATATTGATATAAATGCTATCAAGCCAAAATGGGATGAAAAGAAAAATCTTTTCTTCACCGAATTGATCCGTGCATTTGAGCTTGCTACTTTATGGGAGCATGATGAACTGGAAAAAGAATTTAAAGAAATGGCAGCTGCACATCAAATAAAACCGGGGGAATTAATGCTGCCATTACGAATTATGTTGGTGGGTGGTAAGTTTGGTCCAGGTGTATTCGATATTGCAACTATTATTGGCAGAGAAGACACGGTTAAACGTATTCAACATACTTTGTCTTTATTGCAGTCATAATTACCATTCAGCGTTTGGCAATTCCGTTAATAAAAACCTGTATTTTATAATCGAAGCCTGTTGTATCTTCCTGCAAATAAACTGCATGAATAAGAATAACAGGCTTTTGTATTTTCTGGCACTCCTAAAAATTATCATTCCTTATTTACTTCAGAATAATGTGTACGGGCCGCACAGAGATGAGTTTCTTTACCTGGCAGAAGGGCATCATATGGCGTGGGGTTTTATGGAAGTACCGCCATTGCTTTCAGTGTTTGCATGGTTTACACATATTTTTGGTGATGGAATGTTTTGGATAAAACTATGGCCATCAATATTTGGCGCTGCAACTTTTATTGTTGCCGGAAGAATTGTTTTATCTCTTGGTGGCAAAAGTTTCTCGTTGTTATTATTGTTTCTGCCATTCATATTCGGCGTTTACCTGCGGCTATTCTTTTTATTTCAGCCAAATCCACCTGAAATTTTTTTCTGGACGTTGATCATGTACAGCATTATTCGCTTTATTCAAACGGAGCAGAATAAATGGCTTTACTTGTTTGGTATAAGCGTAGGGCTTGGCATGATGAGTAAATATTCTGTTGCGTTTATTACAGTAAGTGTGTTGCTTGGGTTGATGTTTACAAAATACAGAAGTGTTATTGGCAATAAGCATTTTTGGTATGCTTCAGTGATCGGGTTTATCATTTTTTTGCCTAATCTTTTATGGCAGTACAATAGAGATTTTCCGGTTGCACATCATATGCAGGAATTGCGCGATACACAATTGCAGTATATAAGCCCACTGGATTTTTTGAAAGACCAATTGTTGATGAATATTCCATGTGTATTCATATGGGTATCAGGTTTGTGGTATGTGCTCTTTTCGCACAAAGAGAAACGGTTTCGTTTTGTTGGCTATGCTTACTTTATTGTAATCATTTTGTTTCTTATCGGGCATGGAAAAAATTATTATTCACTGGGCGTTTATCCTGTGCTATTTGCTTTTGGTGCCTACAATCTGGAAAAATTTACGAGCGAAAAGCGAAAAATATTGTGTTATGCATTTATCATTTTCCCGGTCGTGCTGGGAACATTAATGATACCAATTGCATTGCCAATTTTTCCTCCGCAACAACTTGCAGATCTATACGAAAAGATGGGAACAAAGAACACAGGCGCATTAAAATGGGAGGATCTCAAAGATCATCCATTACCGCAGGATTTTTCTGATATGCTTGGCTGGGAAGAAATGGCGCAGAAAATGAGTAAGGCGTATGAAACACTTGACAGCGCTGAAAAGAAACATACTGTTTTATTCTGCGATAATTATGGCATGGCGGGTGCAGTTTCTTTCTACGCAAAAAAATATCATCTGCCGGAAGCATATAGTGATAATGCAAGCTTCCTGTATTGGCTACCCGATACAATGCATATTGACAACCTGTTGCTACTTACTGATGATCCCAATGAAATGCAGCATGATTTTATAAAAGATTTCTCTTCGGCAGTGTTAACTGACAGCATCACTACTCCATTTGCAAGGGAGCATGGAGATTTTGTGATCTTACTAAAAGGCGCAAATGAAAAATTCAATCAATTCTTTAAAGAGAAAATTCAAAAAGACAAAGACGAGTTTAAATAATTTTTGGGTTACCAGCTTTTGTATTTCAATTAATCATTGTTGCGTCGCACTCTTGTACTGCACAATTTTCTTCTGCAGATAATACAAAATCCAAATGCTTATTTTTGCTCGTCAATAAAACGGTTGCATGAGTACAATATTAAATCGCCCGGTAAGAGTTTTGGTAGCAAAAGTTGGACTCGATGGTCACGACCGCGGTGCTAAGGTAATTGCTACTGCTTTACGCGATGCGGGTATGGAAGTGATCTATACAGGCCTGCGTCAAACCCCTGAAATGGTTGTGAACACTGCATTACAGGAAGATGTGGATGCTATTGGTGTAAGTATTCTCAGCGGCGCACATATGACCGTATTTCCAAAGATCCTGCAACTGATGAAAACAAAAGAAATGAATGATGTATTACTTACCGGCGGTGGCATTATTCCTGATGATGACATGAATACACTCAATGAAATGGGTGTTGGAAAATTATTTGCACCTGGTACCGCTACAACGGAGATTGCTGATTATATAAAAGATTGGGTTAGTAGAAACAGAAGTTTTTAGTATCACATTGCTGCCATAATTATTACAGTACAAGAGTGCGACGCAACAAAAGCATTATTTATAACCTACAGCCCGGATCATAATTAAAACAATATGTATATTCACTCTCAAACTTTTTTTGATGAAGTATACATATCTCCTCACTGCACTAACAAGCTTGCTTTGCATTTCCAATTCACTTATTGCACAAACATTTATTCCTATTGAAACAAAAGATCACGCTATTGTTCTGCAGGCAGATAAAAATAACTACCTCAGCATGGTGTATTGCGGAGACCGGATAAATGAAGTGAAAGACTATGGCGCTATTGCAGGTATGTTTAAATTTTCTACAGATAATGCTGGCAGTTATAATAATGCGTATACACCTGCTGGTACATGGAGTCTTTCGGAGCCTGCGATACAGGTTACACATTCAGATGGCAATCCATCAACTGATCTGAAATATGTTAATTATGAAGCAACAGCATTAGATGATAACACAAGTCTTACTACCATTCACTTGCAGGATCCATTGTACAAACTTGCTGTGAATCTTTTTTATAAAACATGGAAAAATGAAAATGTAATTGAGCAATGGAGCGAAATTGTAAACAATGAAAAAGGCCCGGTGGTGATGCAGAAATATGCATCTGCTAATTTATTTTTTTCTGAGAAAGATTTTTATCTCACCAGTTACCAGGGAGAATATCTTACAGAGATGCAGCCGCAGGAAGAAAAATTATTACAAGGCAATCGTGTAATAGAAAGCAAGCTGGGTACACGTGCTATGTTATTAGGTACACCAAATTTTATGGTATCGTTTGGTAAACCTGCAGACGAAAACAGTGGCAAAGTTTTGTTGGGTCAACTTGCATGGAGTGGTAATTATAAATTAGATTTTGAAATTGATTCTTATAAGAATCTGCGGTTGATAGCAGGCATCAATCCTTATGCATCTGCATATACACTGGCTGCAGGTAAATCTTTTAAAACGCCTTCACTTATTTATACCATTTCTGATAATGGTACAGGTCGGGCAAGCCGCCAGTTACAAAGCTGGGCAAGAAAATATCAGGTACTTGATGGGGAAGGAGAGCGGTTGACATTGCTTAATAACTGGGAAGCAACTTATTTTAATTTCAATGAACAAAAATTAGCTGCATTATTTAAAGATGCAAAAAATTTAGGAGTTGATATGTTCCTGCTGGACGATGGATGGTTTGGTAATAAATATCCACGCAATGGTGATAATGCTGGTCTTGGCGACTGGCAGGAAAATGAAAAAAAATTGCCGAATGGTATTGGCTACCTTGTTAAAGCAGCAAAAGATTCTGGTGTAAAATTTGGTATCTGGATAGAACCTGAAATGGTAAACCCTAAAAGTGAATTGTATGAAAAGCATTTGGATTGGGTGATACGTCAGCCAGAGCGTCCTGAAAAATATTATCGTAATCAACTCGTGCTGGATCTTACAAATCCTGAAGTGCAGGATCATGTTTTTGGTGTGGTTGATAATCTCTTTACAAAAAATCCTGAACTGGCTTTTATAAAATGGGATTGCAATGCAGTTATCTACAATGCTTACTCTGCTTATCTCGAAAAGAATAAAATTCCGCAGACACATTTGTATGTTGAGTATGTAAATGGTTTATACAAAGTGCTGCAACGCATAAGAGCAAAATATCCGAAAGCGCCGATGATGCTGTGTTCCGGCGGAGGTGGCCGTGGCGATTATGAAATACTAAAATACTTTACAGAGTTCTGGCCAAGCGATGATACGGAACCAATTGAACGCATTTTTCAGCAATGGAATTATTCCTATTTCTTTCCATCGATTACAACAGATTGTCACGTTACTGATTGGGGAAAACAGCCTATAAAATTTCGAACAGATGTGGCAAGCATGGGTAAACTTGGATTTGATATTGTTGCCAGCAAACTCAGCGAAAATGATCTTGCGTATTGCAAGCTGGCAGTAAAAAATTATAATGGCTTTAAAGATATTGTGTGGCATGGAGATCAATATCGGTTGGCAAGCCCATATGAAAATCCTTTTGCATCTTTCATGTATGTAGATAAAAATAAAAGCAATGCCATCATGTTTACTTACATGCACAATACACGTGTGAATGAAGCCAGTGAAAGACCTGTTAAATTAAATGGCCTTGATGAGGATAAAAAATATGCTGTGAAAGAAATCAATTTATATCCCGGCACAAGAACAACAATTGATGAAAGTAAAATTTATAGTGGCGCATTTTTAATGAATGTAGGTATTAACCCTGATGTTAATAGCAGAAGAACAAGTGTGGTACTGCAGGTTACAGAAAGTAAATAATTTTTGAGCCAATCTTTATTGCTACTATTAAGCTGTTGTTGCGTCGCACACTTGTACTTTATCAATATGCCGCAACAATTATTCTTTTATAGTAATTTGATAAACCTTGCTTACATCTTCAATGCTTTGCTTCTTCAATTTTTCATAAGCTGCATCTTTAACCTGCCTGTTGAAAGCATAGGCTTTGCCGTTCCATCTCCACACAGGATATTCCATGCCGGGCCCACCAATCAACAAATCAGGATAACCAAGATTTGCGGTTGCAAGTGCGTCAGGCACCATGCCCGGAAAACCAAGGTGATTTACATAAATGCCTTTAGCATCTTTTATAAACAATGCTATGCTGGTGCCTGCATTTCCTGAAGTATACGAATTGCCGAATGAAACAAAAATTTCTTCCTTGCCATCTTTATTCATATCGGTAGGTAATACTGTTGCAGTGAATGGATAATCCTTACTGTCTTTATCTGAAGCAAATGGTTGGTCTTTATTACCTGATAATATAAAACCCAGTTTTGTTGCTATTTCATTTTTTTCTGCAACAGTAAGTTTTGTTTTTACATTTTTAAAAAGCGTGGTGGCCACATTGTTGAGTGTATTACTTTGTGCATTTGTATCTAGTATAGCACAGGTAAGGAGTGTAACGAGTACGGATAATTTTTTCATAGCAGGGAAGTTTGGTTCCTATAAAGATAATAAATAGCTGACGACAGTTTCAGACGTACAAGTGTGCGACGCAACAAAAGCTAAATTTTTATTCAACACCCGGGTTCATAAAAAAACTAAATCTCAGGCAAACTCAATCTCTTTCTTTTAGAATAGATTCTTACTGCAACAATAATGATAATGCAGATGGAAAGATTGATATGATGTTCTAACGGAATTTTTTTCAACAGAATATATATAACGCCGCCAATAGCACAGGCTGTGGCATAAAGTTCTCCACGCTTTAATAAATTGGGAACGGCGTTGCATAAGATGTCGGCGATCAATCCACCGAAAGTAGCAGTGATAACGCCCATAACAACTGCATACGTATCGTTTAATCCAAATGCTAAACTTTTTTCAATACCTGTTACAGTAAAGAGACCGATTCCAACAGCATCTGTAAAAAAGATTGTGCGCCTGAACTGCCGGTAATTAAGTTGAAACAAAAAAGTAATAACAATCGAAGCAAGTACAAGTAATAAAGCAATATTATCATTTACCCAACTTACAGGTCTTGCGCCAATAAGCAGATCCCGTAAAGTGCCACCACCATAAGCGGTAACAAATGCAAGCACTGCAGCGCCGAAAATATCCATCTTATAGGTTCTTGCTTTAAATGCGCCTGTAATGGCGAAGATAAAAATACCGGCGTATGCAAGCAGGTCAAGAAAATTCATGGAACAAATTAAGCAATGAAATTAATGATGCGTTACAAAAATAAAAAACCCGCTTATAAAGCGGGTTACGAAGTTAGCAACGGTTGTTTGCGAGAAGGTTTTTCGGTCCTGTAAGCTCTTATTATCTACCAGTGTACTAAGCTGATAGTTTATATGATTTAAATGACAGGTCGTTGTGTTTTACAGATTCAATGGCCTCTTCTGCCAGGTTTCTGCACACAGTTTCTGCACGTTCACTATTGTTTACTTTTACATTTGAAGATGCAACAACCAATCTTAACAATGTAGAGAGCTCTACTTTGTGCTGCATCCTTCTTCTTTTCTGGTGTTCCATGGTTGCTTGTTTTAAGTGTTAATCATTTATTACGATGTAAAATTGCAACAGAAAACAAAACAAGGAAAGTAAATAAAGACAGGGAACACAAAACGCGTAACGAAGTGTTTAAAACTATGAATGAACCGTCGGGCAGAGAACTTAATATTCCAATAGTAGCAGGATAGAAAAGCTTTTATGATACCAGCTTTGTTTTTATGGCATCGTTCCTTGCGTCGCAATCCTTTCATCTGATGAATATAAATTGAGCTGGTTAACAACGGAGTGTTGTTATCTGTCGAACCATTTTTTGAATGTCGGCGCTTTTTCGCGGCTGATATCTACTTCAAACTTTAAGGGTGCCTTTAACGAAACGGTAAGCTTTGCATTCTCATGCGGCTTTACACTTTGTATGGCATCAATATGAATAATATATTGCCTGTTTGCACGGTAGAATTTTTTCGGATCAAGCAATTCCTCCACTTCTTCAAGCGTGGTGAAATCGAGAATATATTTATCGCCGTTAAAGGTAAAAAGATAGTTCAGGTTTTCCCGCATAAAACAGGCAATATCATTGGTGTTTACAGGTATCCAGTTGTTACGGACACTTACAATAAATTTTTCTTTGTATAAAGAAGTTGTGTTGCCCTGCTTAAGATTTTTTACCAGTTGCTGAATATCTATTGGTGCTGCAGATTTGCTTTCTACAATGCTCCTGCATTTTTCAATGGCCTTTTTTAATTCATCTTCATCTACAGGTTTTAAAAGATAATCTACTCCGTTAACTTTAAATGCTTTCAACGCGTATTCATCATAAGCAGTAGTAAAAATAATCGGACAATTGAGTTTATAAATATCAAACAGTTCAAAGCTTACGCCATCGCTTAACTGTATATCCATAAAGATAAGATCGGGTTCTGCATTCTGCATGAACCATTTCTTAGCAGTTTTAAGACTGGGCAATACTTCCACAATAGTAATGTCGTTGGCTACTGTTTGTATTTTATTCTGCAGCTCTTTTGCAATGAGTGTTTCGTCTTCAAGGATCACAGCTTTCATATAAGTTTGAGTTTAAATGTGGTACAATTATATTAATGGAACTTTTACGAAAAAATATTGATCAGTTCCTTCAATAATAATAGGTTTATGGCTTAGGAAATTGTAAAGCGATTTCATGTTTAACAGGCCCTGTTTGTTGCTTGTTTCAAGAAAATTTTTCTTTTGCAGATTATTCTTTACAACGATGTATTCATCTTCGATTAGAATATCTATTATCAATGGAGAGTCTTCATCAATGATATTGTGCTTGATGGCATTTTCAATAAGATTCTGCAACGTAACAGGCGCTATCTTATAGGTATAATATTCTTCAGGAACATTAATGTTTACCACTAGTCCTTTTTCAAACCGGGTTTGCTGCAGTTGAATAAAGGTTTCTACGAATTTTATTTCCTCCATCAGCGGCACAGTTTCCCTGTCGCGACTTTTGAGTATATAACGATAGATCTTTGACAGGCCATCTAAAAAATCCACTGCAAGCTTTTGGTCAAAGCGTATAAGGCTACTTAAAGATGTTAGTGAATTAAATAAGAAATGCGGGTTAAGATGTTGCTTCAGACTTTCATACATCACCAATGCTTTTTCTTTTTCCAAAGCATCTGCCTTTCCGCTAAGCTGCATGATCTGTTGCTGCTTTTTTAATTTGTAACGGTAAAAAATATAAGTTGAGTTAGCTATAATGATAGCAAGCAATACAAAGAACCACCATGTTTTATAAAAAGGCTCTTCTACATGTATTGGTATCGATATTATGGCACTGTCCCAATGACCAGGTTTATTAGTTGACTTTACTTTGAAGGTGTAATCACCCCCGGGCAAATTTGCATAACCCGCATAGCGACGTTTGCCTGCATTTACCCAATCTTTATCAAAACCTTCAAGCATATAGGTATATTCCTGTTTATCCGGCCTTACAAGATCCAATGCAGCATATTCAAAAGAAACAACATTTGCGTTTGACGGTATTGTATACCTTTTACCCGCAGTTATAGTACTGTTGAAAAATTGTTCTTTATCATCTATTTTAAAAGAAGTTATAGTCAGTGGAACTTTATAGCTTTTCAGGTCTGCTTCAGCAGGGTTAAAAACATAATATCCGGCAGAAGAAAAAATGGCCATATTTCCGTTGCGGAAGGCATAAAGATTATTATCACCTGTGTTGGCTGTAATACCATCCCTTGCGCCATAACTGGTAACGTTATAAGTACCTTTCGTTATCCTGCAAACACCAGAAGCAGAACTGCACCATATATCTCCTTTTTTATCTTCCCTTATACTTGTAATCATATTGCCCATAAGGCCCGCTTCTGCATCAATAATTGTATTGAGTTTAGGAAAAGCTTCATGCGTATTATAAAAAGACAAGCCTGCATCCGTTCCTGCCCAGACATCACCATTGCTGTCAGCAAATAAAGAAAAGACACGGTTGTCTGATACTTTGGAAGAAGGCTTTGCATTTACATCAAGACTTATAAACCTGCCCAATGTTTTATCGTAATATCCAAAACAACCTCTTGTGCCGCCTATCCATATCCTTCCCGTTGCATCTACTACAAGACCTTTGATAATATTTGAAGGTAAAAGATGTTTACTGTCTGTTGCATTATTGTAATAATGATCCCATGTTTTGTTACTTTCATCATAACAAAAAACACCATTTCGTTCAGAGGCAATCCATGCCTTACCTTCTTTGTCTTCTGCAATATGTATAAAGTAATTTGATTTGAGCGTACTGGTATAAGGAGGTGGCTGTGTTATTAAGACAAGCTTATTTTTTTGCTGATCATATTGATAAATAAAATCCCTCGTTACGATCCAGATATTCCCCTTACTGTCTTCCATCATATCTGGTACAGAAAGAATATTTTCTTCTTGTGGCGATACATCAAATGAAAAGGTTTTAGTGCTGCCTGTTTTTTTATCAGTCACATGCAGCCCATCTGCAAATCCGGTACCTGTAAAAAGCCATCTGCCAGCCTTGTCTTCCAGCATACTGTTTACACCCCAATACACCCCATTGTCAGTTCGGGTAACGGGTATCCCTGTATAATGAAACCTTGAATCATCCTGCCTTACTTTTAATAAACCAACAGGAAACGAAAGCCATATATTATCCTGCTTGTCTATCATTAAGTGGTAGCATAATTGTCCCGGTATATTATTTTCTTTGTTGCTGTCACCACCAAAAAAATGAAACTGCCTGGTTTCTATATTAAAACTGCCAAATCCCTTATCGTTACTGGTTATCCATAATTCTTTTTTGTTTTTATATTTCATATCACTTACAATATTTGTAGTAGCAACGCTTGTTTTGTGCATATCAAATTTGTAAGTGTTCCATTGGTTGGTGCGAATATTATAATAACTTAAACCGCCTGCCCAGGAACCAAGCCAGAAACCATTTTCATCAGGGAGCATTACACTGAACAGGTCGTCCCTTATCTGGTCATGTTCCAATGGTTTTGCCCGTACCGGTATTATTTCTTTTGAAGACGCATTGAATTTATATAAGCCATCATGTGTGGCCAGCCAGTAAATATTATTATCTCCTTCCAGCATATCATACACAGAGTTATAAATAACCCTGAGTTCATCAGAATAAAAATGGTTTGTGTCTGAAATAATATTGTAATGCTCAACCTTACCTGTTACAGGGTCAAGCTTAATAAAACCTTTTTGCGAAAGACCTGCCCAAACGGAATTTTCTTTATCAACGTATAACATAGATATGTATGATGCCACATGCGCAGTAGTATCGAAACTTGTTACATTATAATTCTTAAATATCCCTGTTGCGGGGTCATAACTGCAGATCTTTTCTTTGTTAAGCCCAAGCCATAACCTGCCTGTTTTGTCTTCTGAAATTTTGAGTACTGTATTTTCAGGTAAAGAGCTATTGTCGCCTTTTATTTTTCTAAATACCTTAAAACTATAGCCATCATACCTGTACAAACCAGTAGTAGTACCAAACCACAAATAGCCATGAGAATCCTGCAGCATGGTATTGATGGCATTGCTCTGCAGACCCGATGTTTCATCGAACTTTGTTACTTCAAATGTTTCTGACTGACTAAATGCAACTGCAGGGAAAACAAATAAAATAAACAGGAAAAAAAAACTATGTTTTGGTATTGCAAACATGCAGTTGGTAATTAACCTTCAAATTAGTGAAAACACTTGCTTTATAAAAACATTCTGCATGCAGCCTGCGAAAAATAAAATGAAGTGTTGCTTATTTCAAATAAAGCATACAGCAAAAACAATGAAGAATATATTTATGTTGCCGACAGTAAAGCTTTGGGCATCGCCGGTTGTGTCACTCACTTGTACGTTCGGAGCAACTGTCGACAGCCGACTACTGTTATGCAGTACAAGAGTGCGACGCAACAAAAGCTAAATGCTTATCCAACAGCATGACTCCAAAAAAATTATGCCATCTGCGCACGGCCTGCACTTATCATCATCGCAGCGATCATTTCATAAAATGCACGCCAGGCATCTTTCACCTTTTCGTTCCAGCTATTGCCAAGACCTTTTTCCAATGTCCACAGCAATGCATTACCCACCAAACGATAATGATCTGGTTTTACACCATAACCGGTGTGGCGCATAGACATGTTTTTTATATCCTCTGCCAATGCATCCGGATCATCGATCCTGCGCACAATAGCAGTAAGCATATTGATAAGTTTGTAATGCTGTGCTTCCATTGATTCGGGAAACATTTTGCGCAAACGCGGATTATCAAAAAAAAGTTTGCTGTAAAAAAGATCGCCTAAAATATGCGCATCAACATTGTAGAAGCTTTTCCAACTTTGTTTTACTAATATTACCTGCTCCTCTGTCATATCTCACAATTTTGCTGTAAACTTTAAAAGAAAGCCCATGCAAATACACGGGCTCTCACCCCCTAAACTAAACATTATTTATGCAGCTTCGGAGCTCAGATTTCTGTAAGCGGCTTCTATCATTGTATTGGACAGCAAAGTGTAGCAACTGGCCCATGCCATTCTTGTTTCCTCTGTCCAATGTTCATCAAGTGCCTGGGCCAATGTCCATATCAAAGCGTTGCCTACTAATAAGTAGTGGCCTGGTTGTACACCATATTCCACATGGCGTCTTGCCAGTTTTGCCACATCTTTCAGCATCGTGGCAGGCCTGTCAAGTTTGCTAACTGCATAGTTAATCATGCTAATAAGCTTTGCAGATTGCTCTTGTATGGGTTTTTTGAACATACTTTTTATTTCGGGGCTGCCTGCAAAAAGGCGTGTATAAAATAACGTGCCTGCAACGGAAGGATCTAGCTTAGCTACTATGCTCCATGTTTTTTTTACGATCTGAATTTGATTATTTGTCATACAACAAGAATGAATATTTAAATGAATTGTTGCACAAAAATGATATGTGTAAGTACCGTAAAGAAATTTATACTACTCAACCTTGTATTTTTTCCAATAAACCGTATGGATCATTGATTGAAGCAGGAAAGTATAAATACTAAAGAGTAAGTAACTTTTTTGGGGCTATATTATAGTAAAGGAAAAGATAAAACGCTTTTGGTTTGCCTTTTATGAAAGCCCCTTTGCGTCCTGCTTTGCAATAAAAACACTTCAATCTTTTTTTGCTACACTCCGGCGAGTAATAATTGCAAACCGGCTTTATGCCACACCATATTTGCACCCACAAAATCACACAATAAACGTTACACTTATGAACAAACAGATCTTCGGCCTTATTGGGCAGAAATTTATCAAAAATCTTCACGTACTTAAGGCATTATTGTTTTTCTGCAACCTTGCAGCCATTACCATTTATATTTTAGTACGATCTCTATTTCATGATTATAATATACAAATGGGTGAAGAAGCATCTATATTTTCAAAAACAATTTTGATCGGCAGCATATTGGGTAGTTCATTATTTGCAATATATTTTCTTACAGAAATTGCTGAGGTGTTATTAAGCAATAAAGCATCTTTTGTTTTACCCGGAAAAATTCTTGCGGGTGCAGTGGTAGTATTTTTATTTATTTCGCTTGCTTCCTGTAGTAGCCAGGTCTCTGCGGGTATTAAAAAAGATCTTACTACAGGGCTTACAGCAAAATATAATAACGTTGAACCTGAAAAAGTAATGCTTGTTATGAATGGAGAAGTGCTTGACCATACAGATATTCCTTTGGGCGAAAGTTTTATATTGGTGAACGACAATGTAAAAGGCTTAAAAGAAAAAGATGGTAAAGTAAATGTTGGCTGCTCATTAGTTATAAAAGATAAAAATGGTAAAGAATTACTAAATGAACCAGATCTTTTAACGGGTGATGCAGGCCTATTCAATAAAGATATCACTTATCTCAAATGCACGGTAAATACCGGTGCGCCCATGCAATGGGAAGAAACGTATGCGGTAAATGTTACTTTCTGGGACAAGAACGGCAACGGTAAAATTGAAAACAATGTAAACATCAGAGCTATCGATATGCCATAAACGGCGGTGTTTGTTTTCCACTAACAACAGGCCTCTGAGTGAAGTATTCGCGAAGAGGCTTTTTTGTTAGCAGTTATTACATTTCTTTTACTTTTGGCAAAACTATTTTATGTATCAAACGTTGCTCACCTCCATAGAAAACGGTATTTGCATCATTACTATTAACAGGCCTGATAAATTAAATGCACTGAACAAAACAGTGATGGAAGAAATAAATACTGCTGTTGATGAAGTATACAGCAATGCTTCAATAAAAGCTGCGATCATTACAGGGTCCGGGCCAAAGAGTTTTGTGGCAGGTGCCGATATCAGTGAGTTTATCGGGCTTAGTGTGGAAGAAGGCAAAGCACTTGCAAAAAAAGGCCAGGATATATTTTTTAAGATTGAACATTCCGCAAAGCCAATCATTGCCTGTGTAAATGGCTTTGCATTGGGTGGTGGTTGCGAACTGGCGATGGCCTGTCATTTTCGCATAGCCAGTAATAATGCAAAATTTGGGCAGCCGGAAGTAAACCTTGGATTGTTGCCAGGCTATGGCGGCACACAACGTTTAACACAGCTGATCGGTAAGGGCCGCGCCATAGAACTAATGATCAGTGGTAATATGATCGATGCTGCAACTGCTTTGCAATATGGTCTTGTAAATTATGTGGTGCCACAGGAAGAATTGCTTGCAAAAGGCTTAAATATTCTGCACAATATTATTAGCAAAGCGCCAATTGCAGTTGGCAAATGTATTGCCGCCGCCAATGCTGTGTTTGATGAAACAAAAGATGGATTTGCTTTTGAAGTAGAGGCATTCGGCGAATGCTTTGGTACAAAAGACAAGTTAGAAGGCACCAATGCATTTCTTGAAAAAAGGAAACCTGTGTTTAAAGGGGAATAATTTTTTGTTTCCTGCTTTAATATTTCATGTCATCACCTGTTGCGTCGCACACTTATACTGCATAATATTATGCAGCAGGTAAAACGTAACAAGTGAAAAATAAAGATGTGATAAATACTTTGGCTTTTGACCTTTCACTTTTCACAATTGTTCCGAACCTACAAGAGTGCGACGCAACAAAAGCTTAATTTATTTTCGACTGCCAGGCCCCAAAAAATCAACTACTTCTTAAACCGGCAAGTGTATTAATAGTAAGCGCCACCAGCACTGTATTATAGCCGAAGGCAATAAGGCTGTGCATTAATACCAGCCTGCGTAAACGGCGTGAGGTAACCTGCACATCTGATACCTGGAAGGTCATGCCGATGATAAAAGAGAAATAAGCAAAATCAATAAAATCTGGGTTATCATTTGGCGTTGATTCTTCATCAGGAAAATCTAAGCCACGTGCAGGAGTATTTTCTTTTTCTTTATGATCTCCATAATATAAGTGTGCATAACGAACAGTAAAAATTGTATGCACTAATGACCATGAAAGCAACATAGAAGGAACTGCAACAAAAATATGCAGAAGTTTATGTGAGTCTTTTTCCTGGATAAGTAAAGAACCAACTGCCAGCAAGCTTGCCAATGTTGCCACTAATACAATAGCAAATATTATAAAGCGTGAACCATCTTGTACCTGCGCCTGTTTACGAATTTGCTTCGAAGGTGTTGTATAAAAAACAAGCCAGTCAATAGTAAGAATGGCGAGGCTAAATGTGAGCCACCCTATCATTACATGCGACAAAACATCTACCATGTCCCATGGAATAATAAAAAAGACCAGTAATGCTATTGCTAAACATAAACCAACTTTATGCAAAGCCATTAATTTTTTTATCCATGAGAAACGCTCTGCTTTCATGTTGCTTATTTAATCGATCAATTATTCTTTTCAATTAGTGCATCATTAATATTGTACACTTCTACTTCGCTAATGAGTGGCAGATCTTTTGTGGCTGTTATTATAAAACGTATAGCACTTACTTCTGCTGCAGGAAATGTAATGATCCGTTTTCTGCCAATAGTGGTGCCGTTGATGGTTTGTAAAACTTTTGCACCATCCAGCAATTCAATTTTAAAACCACTAATGTTTTGCCCATGTTCTATTGCCTCACGAAGTACGATACAATTGATCTTTTGACCGTCTGTAAACCTGAGCCAATACGATGTTTTTTTATAATTGATGTTTCTTTCATAAGTGTTTACATCGCCATCTGCAAAGAACTGTTTTTTAAAAAGCACATTATCATAATAGGTTTCTTTCTTTGCATTGGTTGCAAGATTAGTTGCAAAACTTTCATCCCGCAGTTTTTTAAAACCCATTAATGCTGCACTGTCATGTTCATTTATCAGACCCCTTCTGTCTGGCGGTACATTTAATAAAAGACTTGCTCCGCGGCCAACAGATTTTAAATAAAGATCAAAAAGTTCCTGCGGTGTTTTTACTTTATCATCTTCATTCGCATGATAGAACCAACCCGGCCTTATGCTGACATCGCACTCTGCGGGAATCCAGTTCTTTCCATTATAATTGCCGCTATTCAGTGTATCTGTTGGTGGCGAACCTTCGCCTCTTTTAAAACCAGCAGTATCTAATAAATTCCAGTTGGTTTTTCCGGCAAAACCTTTTTCATTACCTACCCAGCGAATATCTGGACCAATATCGCTAAACACTGGTGTGTTAGGTGCAATGGTCCTCATAGTTTGTTCAAACTTATGCCAGTCGTAGATTTGTTTCTTACCGTTAGGGCCTTCACCATTTGCACCATCCCACCAAAATTCGAATAAAGGGCCATAACGTGTAACCACTTCTTTCATCATGTTTATGAAAACATCATTGTATTCATCAGTTCCATACTTTGGGTGATTACGATCCCACGGCGATAAATAAATGCCAAGTTTTAAATTGTACTCTTTGCATGCATCACTCAGCTCCTGCAGCACATCGCCTTTGCCGTCTTTCCATTTGCTTTGCGCAACGGTATGTGTGGAGTATGCGCTAGGCCACAAGCAAAAACCATCATGATGTTTTGCAGTAATAATAATTCCTTTTGCGCCTGCAGCTTTTGCAATGCGGCACCATTGCCTGCAGTCGAGCTGTGTTGGGTTAAATACTTCTTCCTGCTCTGTGCCTTTGCCCCATTCAAGATCAGTGAATGTGTTAGGACCAAAATGTGTAAAGAGATAAAACTCCATATCCTGCCATTGCAGTTGTCTGGCGGAAGGTACAGGTTCATTTGTTTTTTGCGCATGAAGCAATGACACAAAACAACATAAGCTAAATAATGTAAAAATGCTTCTCATTCATTAGTGGTTAAGGTTAAGATCAATTTTATGAGTCCGGCTTTTGCATTGCTATGATGCTTCTGTTGCGTCGCACTCTTGTACGTTCGGAACGACGGTGAAAAGTGAAAGGTCAAAAGATAAAGTATTTATCACATCTTTATTTTTCACTTTTGACTTTTTACTTGCTGCATAGTGCTATGCAGTACAAGAGTGCGACGCAAGAAAAGCTCAATGCTTATTCTACAGTCGGGTACATAAAAATACTATTTAAGTTTTGCAACCTGGTCGTTATAAAATTTTACTGTTTCAATAACATCGGGCAGGTTGTGCAACCAGTTAGATTCATGCTCTATAGAGATCATCCCATGAAACTGCTGGCGTTTAAGTTCTGCAAAAATTGGCTCGAACTTTATTACTCCTTTGCCAACGACGGTGTCTTCCGCATTTACATCGTTAAACACTTTAATATCTTTCAAATGCACGCCATAAACATGACCTTCCAATTTCTTCAAACAATCAACAGGATCGAGGCCGCTACGTTCCCAATGACCAACATCTGCACAGGCGCCAATATTTGCATGGCCTTTTATTGCAGCCAAAACAGAATCAGGGCTCCAGTAAGGATTTGGATTTCCATGCTCATGAATAGCAATTTTTATTCCGTATGCACCAGCTAAACTATCGATCATATCCCACTGGTCTTTCTTTGGCTCTGCAGTTATATAACTCAAACCAAATTCTTTTGCAAGATCAAATGCTTTGATCCATTGGTCTTTATTATCCGGAGAGATAACACCCATTGCCACGATCTGTATGCCTTTTGACTGCAGCAATTGTTTTAGTTTGTCTTTTGCATCATTGCTCATTTTTATACCAAACTCCCCTTTCATATCCGCACCTAAGGGCTGACCCCAATAGCACTCTATATCTTTTACGCCAGCACTGTCAACTTTGTCTAAAGCCTGTGCAAGTGTAAAATGATTGAAGGTCCATGTTTGAATACCAATCTTCCAGTTGGAAGCAATGTCAAAAGAATTTGTTGTGTCTGGTGCGGCAACTGTTGTGTCTTTTGTATCTGACGTGCCGGAACCACTTCCACAACCAATGGCAAACGAAAGAGATAATAACCCCATTAAGCCCGTAACTAAATTTCTCATTGGTTTTATTTTAAGATGAATAAAACTGAAAGTTAATCAACATACACTGTTGCAGAAGAAACAGAAAAATTTTTTTAGATTTTTTTTACCTGCTGGTTACATCCTTTTCCCGGGCTGCAACATAATAATGTACAACGGATGAAGAGGATACAAAAACACCGCTCCGCTTGTCCGCATTTAAATAACTTTTTTATTTCAAAAACACATTTATGAAAAAGATCTTTTTAGCAGCATCATTACTTATCGCTGCAGCAACATTCACAGGATTTAGCAGTGCTCATGCTGCAGTAACTATTTCAGTAAAATCAGGAGGAGGTGTACATATACCTGCTTCACAGGTTCCGGTTGCAGTACGTGCTTCTTTTGCCGCAAACTTTCCAACAGCTACCAATGTAAGATGGGAAAGACAAACTGAGCATGGCAGAACTCAGTACCAGGCAGACTTTCTTATGAATGGCCAACGCTGGAGAGCAGTATTTGCATCAAACGGTACATTATTAAGCGCAGGCCCACGTTAAGAATGGTTGATTAAAGTAGCAATTAGCCATGCCCTACGTGGGGTATGGCTTTTGTTTTACAGGAACTGATGATTGTTGTATGGTTACATTTTTAGTAATTGGTAATACTTAGTTTAAATAAATGATTGTGCAATGTATGTTTAAGTATATACCGGGTCAACACGTAAAATTTCCTGTTCAACAGGTAATGCATTGAGTAATCATAATTTGCAGTTTACATTTACAGACTATCATTACGCTGCCATTTGAAAAAGCCATTAGTAACCCAAAACGAGTAGTATGAAAACTGAAAAACTTATTTTCACAAGTATTACCGCAGCAGCAGTTTGCTTACTTGCCTGCAGTAAAGAGAACAGCCTTCGTAACAATAATGTTTCCAACGCAAGCTTTGCATCTGCACAACCTGAGAATGTTGTAACAAATATTTGCGACCAGTTTAGCTATGGAGATACAATTTTCTATCCACAGGAATTGCCGAATGATTACATTATTCATACGCTTACGCCGTTGTCAGGAACGTTTGGCTGTTTTCCCGATGAATTAAAAATGAACCCCCTGAATGGTGATATTGATATTACAGAAGGCGAAACAGGACTTAAATACATAGTGTGGTTTGTGCCAACAGGTACCACAGATACCTGCAGAAAATTTATAACAGTTTCAGGAATAGATTATACAGACAGCATTTACACTTTGAAGAACAAACCTGGTGTTGCAAAGCCGGTTTATAATTCAACGCCGGGCTTGTCGAGCGGCAGTAATGCGGAATTTGATGATGGCCACGATGACGATGATGGTGATGGCTTTTTAGATGAACCACCTACGGGCCAGGAAGTAATACCGCAAGGCGTTGCGCTTGATAAATCAACAGGGGCAATTAACCTCAGGCAAACAATTGCAAATGGAGCACTGGGTCCCAATCCATTACCGGGTACATTCAAAGATTTTGTTTTAAACTATCGCATTTCCGATAAGAGTGTTAAAACATTGAATAAACTTTCTTTCCGTTTGTATTATTTTCAAAATAAAACACAAATACCTGCACGTTTAAAGAAACAACTGGCCGCTAAAAAGTCGCAGGTAATTTTGAATGACGGAAGCACTCAAAATTTTACACTTTCTGCACCAGTATTTACTTCTATCACAAATAAAAATGGCACAGGAGAGGTAAAATGCAGGCCGCCTTATATAATCGTGGTGCAACAATAATTTTTTTGTAGCCGGCAGTAGTGCATATGCCATTCGCCTGTTGTGTCACTCACTTGTACGTAAGGAATAGTCTCAACAGTTAAAGAAGGAATAAAGCGTATAAGAGTGCGACGCAACAATGTTAAATAGTATTACTGAAGATGGGTTCATAATGAATCCATTTTCTTTTTTTGCGGCATAACAAGCATCGAAATAGTTATAAAACATATTTCATGTATTTTAGTGTATTGCCTCTGCATGAAAAATAAATTTATACTGCCCGCCGCAGCAATATTAATATTCGTGTTTTTACAACTGCAAAGTCAGCAAAAAAGCAATGACAGTTTATGGTATGCGCTTTTTAAAAAAGCTGATACACTATTTAACGGCCAGGCAACAGAAGCTACAGATTCACTTGCTATCGGTTATTATAATTTAATTACACAGAAATTAACTGCAGCACCGGGGTATGCAAAATTATTATATGATTGCTACGAAAGAATGGGCATTCTTAAACAAGGGCTCGGGTATGATTCAAAAGATGTATTAGCGGAATATTATACAGCTTTGAATATTCAGCATGCGTATCATCTTGCGGATTCTATTTCTTTTCGGTTGCTGCTTTCTGCAGGTAACCTGTATTATTCCGAAGGTCTGTTTGATTCTTCTGTATATTATTTATCACTTGCAGAAAAGATCATTGAGCAATATCCCGGCGCAGGGCTTGCAGGAGATCTGTATAATTCACTTGGGGCTTTATATAATGAATCGGGCGACTATATGCAGAGTGGAAACTATTTTAGCAAAGCCTTAGAGATAACTAAAAAAACAAAGCCGGAACTTAAGGAAGCAATATTTGCAATGTCTGCCAATATTGCTTTTGCATTAAAGGTTACTGGTTACGTAGATTCTGCAATTCATTTGTATAAAGAATTACTGGATCCTGCTGCTCCATCGCTTCCTGTACTGAACAATCTTGCAGGTATTTATCTTACTAAAAAAATGCCTGACAGTGCACTTTATTACTTAAATACCGCCAAAGAAATAAACGGGAGTTATGCAATTATTTTTCATAACTCCATTGCGCAGGCTTATATGCTGAAAAGAGATACGTTAAACGCAGCTTTACATTTGAATACGGCCACAGCAATATATAAAGCGAATGAACAGCAATTAAAAAATAATTATTATGGTGCTACCTGTAAATATTATGGCGACCTGCTGATGATGGAACACAAACCAGAAGATGCCTTAAACTACTACCAGCAGGCCATTATACAGTATAATTTTAAATTTAATGACAGAGACGTTTTTATCAACCCGGGTAATTTTATAGGAGACTTTGCAAGCTATAATTTATTTGAAGCACTAACAGCGAAAGCTGCTTGCTTTAGTTTACTATTTGTACAGAAAAAGGAAGGAAAATATTTTGATGCAGCCAAAAGCACTTATGATTCAGCATTTGTGTTAGCGGATTATATCAAGAAGTCAATTGATAATGACCAGGCAAGATTCTTTATAGCAGATAAAGTTTTTGATGCGTACAGAAAAGCTGTTGATTTTTTAACGGAGGCAAATACAAAACAGGATAAGAAGCTTACTATTCATGCACTTGAGTGGATCAGTAAGAGCCGTGCTACTTCTCTTGCTATAAGTCTGAAGGAAAATACCATAAAAAAATATGCAGGGCTTCCGGATTCACTACTGCAGCAAGAAAAAAATACAAGGATCAATATATCAAGATTAAAGTTGCAATTGCAGCGTACCACAGACAGTACTACCCAAAGCAACCTGCTTTCTGCGATTAATACAGCAACGCTGCAATTACAATCGCTTAATAATAGTTTTAAAAAATATCCTGTTTACTACAAAGAAAAATTTGCTTCGGATAATGTTGATATAAGTGAGATACAAAAAAATGTGATCGGTGACAAGACTGCTGTGCTGTCATATTTCAGGGGCGCCGATAATATTAAGGTCTTTATTATAAAGCATGATAATATTATAGTGCAGGAGGTTGCTGCAGATTCAACACTGCAAAAAAATATTAACAGGTATATGCAAGGGCTTGTATCAACAAATGCCGGTCAAACTTATAACGCCGGCGCTGCAAAACATTTGTATACTGTTTTAATGCAGCCTTTGCTAAAGTATCTTGCCGGTATAACTTCCCTTATCATTATCCCTGACCAGGAGTTGATCAACGTGCCTTTTGAAGCATTACAACCTGCAGATGATAAATACCTGGTAGAAGACTACGCGATATCCTACCAGTACGCATTGCCGTTTCTAAAAAAAGATAAAATTGATTTTGATGAAACGAACGCATTGGCAGTTGCGCCATTCGCTGCTAACAATGGCAATACAAAAATGGCTGTATTGTCTTCTTCTGCTGATGAAATAGGAGGATTTTCAAAACGATCGCAACTGTTAAATGCAGATGCTACAAAAAATAATTTTATGGCAAGGGTAAGTAATGCTTCGGTTTTGCATCTGGCCACGCATGCTTCAGTAAATTATGATGAACCTTCAGATTCTTATATAGCCTTTTACAACCAGGGAAATGCCGATACCGGGTATAAAATATTTGCGCACGAATTGTATAACCTGCAGTTACCCAATGCCAGTCTTGTTTTTTTAAGCGCCTGTGAATCGGGGACGGGGAAAATTTCGCAGAGTGAAGGAGCACTTAGTTTATCAAGAGCATTTGCGTTTGCAGGGTGCCCAAATATTGTCACTTCTTTATGGAAAGCAGAAGACAGATCGACAGCCTATATCAGCAAACATTTTTATAAGTATGCAGAAAAAGGTTATGGTTATGCTGAAGCATTACAGCTTGCAAAAAAAGATATGCTGGAGGATGCCTCTATGAGCCAGTTTCATTCCCCGCAATACTGGAGCCATCTTATTTTTATAGGTGATGTGCAGGAACAAAGTTCTGATTTTCTTTTATGGCTTATTTTAATTGCACTGATGCTCACAATTATTTCGGTAATTGCTTACATTAAAATAAGAAAGAAAAAACAGTAGCTGTTATTGTTGAGTATATAAAAGGCTGTTGCAGTGTGCGACGCAAGTAAAGCTTAATAGTAATTCAAAAGCCCGACTCATAATATTACTCCTTCCATTTAAGTATCATCAATTTTGTAGAACTTATTTCTTTCGCTTTGCTATAAAACATGTGCTGTTTGTTGGCAGTAATTTTGCTTAATTGCTTTTCTGCCGCGTAAATATCATTGGCCTTTATGTATGCAAGTGCCAGGTAATAATCCGTTTCCTGTACAAAATATTTTTCAGCAGATGTATTGTTAAGCTGCTCAACATTTTTAAATGCATTGATAGCTGCCGATGCATTATTGGTTTGCAGGTATGATTGTGCTGTAAGAAAATAATCCTTTTGAGTTTTGACAGGTTTTGAACTAGCTGTTGCTATTACAGCAGTGAAATTATTTGCGTTGTACAATGAGTCGATACTATTGGTTGTAGTTTCGCCCCGCATTACAGGCAGTTGATAGGTTTCAAAATTTGCTTTATACAAAGAATCATTGCTCGTAGAGGTAAACTGATAAACACCATAACCAGCAATCACAAGAATAAGCACGGCTGCAATACGCATAAATGTTTTAATGCCAAATGCTGGTTTTATAATTTTTGCCGGCTCAGTTTTTGCTATTTGCGTTTCACTAAAGTATTGCTGGTGCAAAGCCTGCACTTTTTCTTTTAAACCTTGTGATCTTATTGCTCCTTTTGCTGTAAGCAAATTTTCGTAACGCTCCTGCAGTGAAGTATTTTCCTGCAACATTTTTTCTGTTGCGGCTTTTTCTTCTGCATCAGCTTCGCCATCCATGTAGCGAATCAATAATTCCATTTCATCGTATGTATAATTATCCTGCATGTCTTAGTGCGTTTTTAAATTGTGTTCGTAATTGTTCATTATCCTGTATCATTTGTTCAAGCTGCTTCATACATTTATATTTTTTGTTACGCAGCACCTGTTCATTTTGATAGTCAGGCATTCTTTCAACAATGTCTTTCATAGAAAGATCTTCATAATAAACCAGCATTAGAAGCTGTTTACATTTATCACCAAGTTTTTCAAAAACCTGTTGTATTGAGTTGTAATATTCTCTTTTTACAAGATGTTGTACAGTTTCCTGTTCTGTTGTGTCTTTTGCTTTTTCAAAAATCCTGTTCCTGTTATCGGTGCTTGTTCTTTTTCTAAGTTCAGATAGCCAGAGATTTCGCGTAATGGAATACAGGAAAGATTTTACACTCGAATCGCCGCGAAATTTATTCTCTGCTATTATTTCAATAAACGCGACTATTGTTTCCTGTATCACATCGGCAGCGTCTTCTCTTGAGCCTTTGTTATTCGTTACATAATTTTCCAGCAAACCGTAATATTCCCTGTAAATGAACTTAATACCCGCATCTATTTGCCTGTTATCTTTTAGAATATGTATCAGCTCCGTATCTGAGTAATTTCTAACAACCTCCATGCGGTTACATTTATTTGTATTAACTGAAAAAGGTTTTGTAACCTGAAATTTAGAAAAAATTGATGTTGAACAGGGAAAGTATTTTGTTGAGCAGGAATTTTTATGTACCCAGTTGCATTGCAAATGGCGTCTTCGTTGCGCCGCACTCTTGTACTTCCTTTTATTTGATGAGCAATGTTATACAGTTAAAGTGTGCGACGCAACAGGCGATGCTATGCAATACCAAAGCTTAGTACAAAAATTAATATTCCTTTTTTACTTTCACCAGCGTAGTATCTGTTACCAGCGTAGGCACTATATAACCACCTGAATCAAGTCGTGTTTTTGAAAATGCCTGCTGTAATGTAGCCCAATCACTTTTTGTAATTGATGTTTTATACAAATAGATCGATGCAAGTTTAGGCATCGTTTTTAATTGCATAATGCCTTTGGCAGTAACTTTTGTGTTTACAAGATTCAGGTAGCGAAGATTTGTAATCGTAGTTAGATTTTGTAATCCATTATCTGTTATAGGCGTATCATCTAAAAATAATTTTATAAGGTTTGTACATTTAGCAATCGTTTTCAAGCCTTCATCAGTAATATTTGTACTGCTTAATTTTAAAGAAACCAATTGCTTACTTAATTGCGTAATTAATAGCAAGTCATTACTATCAATCATTGTATCGTTAATAAAATTAACCGCAACGTAATTGCTGTTTAGCGAAACAGGCAATACTAAAATGTTTCTGTCTTTTAGTTGTTTTACAATGTTTGCATCTACAGGATCAACAGGTGTTGTTGGAAGATCAGATGCTTGCTTTATTTCACTGCTTACATTTTGCAAAGCAAGCAACTTGGGTTTTATTGTGGAGTCCTGAGGAAGTTGATTTACTTTTTTATCCATTGCAGCACCATTCGCTATCCACCAGTGTAACAACGCAATTTGGCTTTCCGAAGGCTGTGATTTTTCTTTTGGTGGCATGTGATCGTCATTATCTGTTGGCAGCATTAATCTTTTCAGCATCTCACTTGCATCTGCATTGCCGGGTTTTATTACAACGCCGTCTTTACCACCTTTCATCAGTTTTAAACTGTCGTCCATTCTTAAACCGCCTTTCTGTTTATTAGCACCATGACAGGAATAACAGTTTGTTTCAAAGATCGGTTTGATAACGTCTGTATAAACCTGCGCCTGCTGCACATTTGCAATTGGTCTGATAGAAGCAGCAGATACCGTATCATCACTAAAAATATTTTTCAACGGTTTTGATAAATAATCAGAGCCATGCGTAAGCGAACCACCCAAATGCCCGGTGATCATGATCAATATAAATAAGCCAACCGACAAAAAAGTCTTGTTTACTTTAAACTGATCATTCTTTTCTTTTGCATATAACACAAGTGCCACAAGCGTTGTAGAAATGCCCATCCACATATGCCAGCTTACCAGTGTTTTATCATAATCATCACTGATAGATAATAAGTAGCCTGTAACGGAAGAGAATAAACCTGTTATTGCACCGGTTAATAATACTATAGGAACTGCATGTTGCAGCATATAGTATTTCTTCTTCCGCGCAAGGAATTGCAGCAATAAACCAATTAGTAAAATACCAATTGGAAGATGAACAAGAAGTGGATGAAAGTGTCCGAGAAATTCTGTAATGCTTAATAACACGAATTAGATTTAATACACGAATTACACGAATTAATTTAAGCGTAAAAAATAATTGTTCTAAGCATACCTCTTTCTCAATGTCTGCATCATATACACATTAATTGCCCATTGGTCTGCCAAAGGTTGTTGTGTGTATGGAATGGTTGGCAAATAATTCGGCGGACCAAACTCTGTCAATACAGTAAGCATATCGCCCTGTTGTTTTTTCATTTCAACAATTTTATCCCACCATGCAAAATGCGCTTTTACTGCGTCATCCCATTCCGGGGCCCGTGGATCATTTACCTGTGGCCCTTCCTGGTGACCAATTCTTGCATGCACATGATCTACTCTTGACAACACCAGATCAACTGTTTCTTTTTGATCTTCGAGTAAAGTTTCATGCACATTGCACCAATGCGATATATCTAATGTAAAACGCAGTTCAGGAACATTTTCCAAATAATGTCTTGCAACAGGCGCTGCATACATTAATCTTGACCGATGTGTTTCATGACAAATTTTTATGCCTGTTGATTTGTGCAATGCAGTGGTATGTTCAATAAATGCTTTGCCTTGCTCAAACGTAAAATAGTCTCTTCCCGAATGACAGTTTATATACAGCGGCTTTTGCACGGTATTGTTTGCCGCCGCATCTATCATGTTGGTGAAAGTTTGAAAGTGTTGTTTAAAATCACTTTCATGACCGGCAGTTAAAAACCCAACTTCGAGGTTATATTTTTTCAATGCTGCAAATACTTCGTCCTGGTCTTTCTTTTCTGTTTGCCACCAGATCTCAATGCCGTCGTAACCTTCTTTTTTTACTTTGGCGCAGTATTCATCTATCGTACCGTTAAAGCCCCAGTTGGTGGCTAAAATTTTCAATTGAAAATTATTATTCATATTGCTGATTGATTGTGGTGTTGCAAATGTTTTCAATGATGAAAGCATTAATGCCGATGTTGCAGTAGTAGTTGTTTGTAAAAAATTTCTTCTGTTCAATTTTATATTGTTATTTTTTTATGAGCCAAACATTGGAATATGAATTAAGCTTTCGTTGCGTCGCACACTTTTGTAATTTGCTCTTTGCTAATCTATATTCCGAAGGTTCAAGTGAGTGACACAACAGACGATCCCATAAAAAACGAAAGCTTGTTACAAAATAATTTTACGCAATTATTTCATTAATCACTTTACCTCTTGTATCCGTTAACCTGAATGGTCTTCCCTGGAATTGATAAGTGAACTTCTCATGATCAAACCCAATCTGGTTAAGAATTGTAGCCTGTACATCAAATGTTTCTACCTTGCCGCTGATAGCACTGTAACCAATCTCATCTGTCTCTCCATGCACTGCACCTTTCTTGATTCCTGCACCAGCCATCCATATTGTAAACGCTTCTGTGTGATGATCTCTTCCTTTGAATGGATTTTGTTTGCCTTCACGGTTTTCCATCATTGGAGTTCTGCCAAACTCTCCGCCCCACACGATCAACGTTTCTTCGAGCAAACCACGTTGTTTAAGATCGAGTATCAAAGCCGTTATGCATTTATCAACCTGTCTGCATTTGTTGATGAAGCCAACATCTATGGCAAGATTTGCATCGGTACCATGGCTATCCCAGCCCCAATCAAACAACTGCACAAATCGCACACCTTTTTCAACAAGCTTTCTTGCAAGCAACACATTGTTTGCAAAGCAAGCCTGCCCGGGCTTTGTGCCATACATATCATGAATATATTGTGGTTCGTCGTTAATGTTCATTACTTCGGGCACAGAGATCTGCATCTTATATGCCATCTCGTATTGCGAAATGCGTGAGAGAATTTCAGGATCATTATACTGTTTATATTCTTCCGCATTTACCTGGTTGATCGCGTCAATACTTGCTTTGCGCAGATCGCGACTCATGCCATCAGGATCATTTAAGAACAACACAGGATCACCTTCGCTTCTGCATTGCACACCTTGATACACACTCGGCAGAAACCCGCTGCCCCACACGCTTTTGCCCGCATCAGGATTTCTTCCACCACTCGTTAACACAACAAAGCCAGGAAGATTCTCATTTTCTGTTCCCAAACCATAAGTAGCCCAACTGCCAATACTTGGTCTGCCCAAACGCGGCGAACCGGTGTGCACCATCAGTTGTGCAGGTGCATGATTAAATTGATCTGTTGTTACTGCTTTTAAGAAACTTACTTCATCAACGATCGATGCAAGATGCGGCATGTTCTCACTTACCCATGCCCCGCTTTGTCCGTGCTGTGCAAACTTTGCCTGCGGACCGAGCATCTTCGGCACACCACGAATAAATGCAAAGCGTTTGCCTTCGAGTAATGATTGCGGACAAAGTTGTCCATCCATTTTCATCAACTCGGGTTTATAATCAAACAACTCAAGTTGCGATGGCGCGCCAGCCATGTGCAAATAAATTACACTCTTTGCTTTGCCAGGAAACGGTGGAAGCTTTGGTGCCAGCGGATGCGCAGGATCAAAGGCAATTTGTGTTGATGCATTTGTTTTATCTCCACAACCAAATAATGCAGCCATTGCCAATCCACCCAAGCCCATCGCACTTTCTTTTATGAAATGTCTACGTGTATGCGATTGCAAAACTTTTCGCTCCGCTTCACGCAGCAACCGCTGGTTATGTAATTCTTTTTGTGTCATAAAACCTCATCCTCGTTCCTTCTCCTTAAGGAGAAGGAGGCCGAACTGTTAATTATTAATTATATTGATGTAGTAACTTATCATTTTTGTATATCAATTCTTCTGTTGTTATGAGCCGAGCTTTTTGTTTTTGAATGATGCTTTTGTTGCGTCGCGCTCTTGTACGGTTTGTTCTTTGCTCAACATTGTTCAAAACGCACAAGTGAGTGACACAACAGGCGATGCTATATGATATAATGCTTGTAAGACTCAGATCCATCTTCTTACTTTCTTCCTGTATTGTATATATGCTTCGCCGAATGCTCTTTGTAAATAATTTTCTTCACCCTTGATAACATACAATTGCACTATAATAATTATTACTGGTATAAGAATAAATGTCCACCAATTCCCTTTCAACATGCCAATACCGGAATAAAGAAATATAAGACCTGCGTACATCGGGTTTCTTGATATTTTATAAATACCATTTGTTTGAAGCGAGTTTGCTGGTCTGATAGTCATTAGTGTGTTCTTTGATTGTGCAAATTTTAATAATGCAGGAAGTATAAATAAAAGCGCAATTGCCATAAGCACAAGACCGGTAATTTTTGAAGAGCCAGATGTAAAAAAAGAATTATTTATCGGAAAATATTTTTGCAGCATCAATGATAAAAAAAACACAGCCACATAAATAAGTGGTGGCGGAACGACCACAGCGGGATTATCTTTTTTAGTTGCCATAGATTTTTATTTAATGTTTACAAAACTGATTTCTGTAAAACCTAATTCTTTGTTACCACTTCATCTAAATTCAACATGGCATTTGCAACAACGATTAGTGCTGCTGTTTCTGCATTGGTATGATTGCTAACTCCGCCTGTCATCTCACAAATTTTTTCATCATTATTCCTGAATTGCGCTAAAGCATTGTTATATAAATTCATCAACGCATTCAAACTCTTATCATTGATCTGCCTATAAGTTGCAAGCGTAAACCCTTTACTGATCTGCGTTTTAATATCCTTGCTGTTTTCTTGCATCCGGTAAGCAAAGTTCCTTGCAGCATCTATAAAAGCAGAATCATTTAAAGTTGTAAGCGCCTGCAACGGTGTATTAGTGCGTATACGACGAGCCGTGCAAACTTCTCTTGAAACACCATCAAACGTTAACATGGAAGGATAAGCAGAAGAGCGTTTCCAATACGTGTAAATAGCACGACGATATTGATCTTCGCCTTTGCTTTGCACCCAATCTGCTCCATTCCACGGCGAGAGCCAGATGCCTTTTGGCTGGTAAGGCATAACACCCGGACCATGCATTTTAGTACTTATCAAACCACTGATGCAAAGTGATTGATCGCGTACTTGTTCAGAAGACAATCGAACACGTGATGCTCTTGCATAATATTTATTCTCCGGATCTTTTTGCTGCAGCTCAGGTGTAATCTTTGAATCCTGTTTATAAGTTGCACTCGTTACAATTTTTTTGATGAGTGCTTTCATGCTCCATTGATCATCATTCATAAATTGATAACTTAAATAATTCAGCAACTCCATATGTGTTGGCGGAACGCCTTGTGTGCCCAGGTCTTCCAATGTTTCTGCTAAGCCGTTTCCAAACAATTGTTCCCAAACACGGTTCACCATTGTTCGTGCAGTCAAAGGATTTTGTTTTGATGTAAGCCACAAGGCAAGCCCCAGGCGGTTTTGCGGCGCATTCTTTGGCAAAGGGTGTAATGATGCAGGTACAGCAGGTGTAACTTTATCACCTTTCACTAACCAGTTGCCACGCTCAAAAACATAAGATGCACGATGCATATCCGGTGGATCATCCATCATGATCGGCGTTGTTGGAACATTTGCTCTTAATACTTTCCAGTAAAGATCTTTTATATCAGCATAATCTTGTTTGTCTTTGCCCGGAAATTCCTGTGTGAAGTATAACCAGTCAAGCAGTGCACCTGCATCTACAGGCTTTTTTAAATTATTATTTTCGTAAGTGAATATGAGATTGTGTACACCAGTTGAAGGTTTAAGATTGGTTTCCGTTATTTGCCAATCTTTGGTTTTTGGTAAAGATGTTGAAGCAATCACTTCCCCTTTTGCGCTATCAAGATGTATTTGCCAAACGCCGCCTGCGACCCAACCCTGGTAACGAAATATTAAATGATCTCTATTGTTTAAGTCAACATTCTTTAAACGACAAATAGCATGGTTGCGGAATGATGTCCACTTGGTGTCATTCAATTCACTGTTCGTAAAGCTATCGCACGTGAGTGAGTTGTAAGAAGGCTGCCATGTTTTTAAAAAGGTATAAACTTCTTTTGCTTTATCGGCAGAAACATTTTGTTTAATCCAGCCTACAACTGTTGCAAGATCTTGTTTCAACGTATCGTTATCATAAGTGCGCAGCAATGGATAATCTGCTTCGGTGTCTTCATCACGTGTATCATTAAAAAAAGCCATGAATTTATAATAATCTTCATGTTTGAACGGATCATAAGGATGACTGTGACATTGCACACAAGCAAATGTTGTTCCCATGATCGCATCCCATGTTGTGTTTACCCGGTCAAGCACAGCAGAGGTTCTGAATTCTTCATTGTCGGTCCCGCCTTCATCATTCGTCATGGTGTTGCGGTGAAATGCTGTGGCTATATAATCATCATCGGTTGGATCTTTCAACAGATCACCGGCAATTTGTTTAATGAGAAATGAATCATAAGGCATGTCATTGTTATATGCATCAATTAACCAATCACGGTAGCGCCAAATGCTGCGACTGTCATCACGTTCATAACCTTTGGTATCTGCATAGCGTGCAAGATCAAGCCACATACTTGCCCATTTTTCCCCAAAATGTTTTGATGATAATAATGAATCAACAAGTTCATTGTATGCATTCGGATCATTGCTGTTTAAAAACTTTTGCGCAATACTTTCAGAAGGCTGCATACCAATAATATCCAAGCTAACTCTTCTAAGTAATGTTGCTTTATCTGCTTGCGGAGAAGGTTTTAGTTTAGCTTCTTTAAATTTATCTTCTATAAAATGGTCAATCTCATTTTGCGCCCAACCACTTTTTGAACTGAATAAACCAAAGAATGTTTTTGGTTGTGGCACTTCAACTGGTTTTAGTGGAACATAAGCCCAATGTTCGCCCCATTGTGCACCCTGGTCAATCCATTTACGCAAAATTTCAATGTCTTCTTTCGGTAAAGGTTTATGCTGGTAAGGCATTCTTTCTTCAGGATCTTTTGATGTAAGCCGTTTGATCATTTCGCTTGCATCAGCATCTCCTGGCACAATTGCATAGTTGCTGTCTTTTGTTTTTGCAAGCGCTTCATCGCGGAATAACAAACTAAAACCGCCTTTGGCTCTTACACCGCCATGACAGGTAATGCAATTTTTGTTGATGATAGGTTTTACCTGTGTACTGAAATCAATTTTATCTGTAGAGGCATGAATCATCCACGCACTTAAAAGAATAAGTATGGCCAATACAGATATAACTGTGAGCAATCGTTTCTTTGGAGTTATGCGCATGATACTGAAAAAATTAAAGTTACTGAAACTGCACGAGGTAACTGTTACGCGTTTAGCTTGTTATAATACTTTTTTGGCGTGCTGTGGAGTTTCATAGCATCTTCCCTTGTGTCACTCACTTGTACGTTCGGAAATTTTTTGTACAGTGAAAAGGTAAAAATGTCAAAACATTTGTGCTTCTTCACTTTCGATATTTCACTTGCTGCTCCTACTACTGGCAGTACAAGAGTGCGACGCAACAGTTGATGCCCAAAGAACTTTGGTTTGGCCCATAAATCCACACACTTTCTTTAATATTAACATTCATTAGTTTTTGCAAAATTTACTGCGGCAGAAACAATAGCTTTGTAAAAAATGCCTGCTATGCCTTCTATACTTTTTGAGGTTAAAGACCAGATTGCCTTTATAACACTGAACCGTCCTGAAAAACTGAATGCTTTTAACAGGGAAATGGCGTTACTTTTTCAGCAAAAGCTTGATGAGTGTCAACATGACAAAAATGTCCGTTGCGTTTATATAACCGGTGCAGGCAAAAGTTTTTGTGCCGGGCAGGACCTTTCTGAAGTAGTAGAGACAGACGGACAGGAAGTGAATAAAATGCTGCGTGAACAATATAATCCCATTGTATGGAAAATTCGCATGATGGAAAAACCTGTTGTTGGTGCGATCAATGGTGTGGCTGCAGGTGCTGGTGCAAATATGGCGCTGGCCTGTGATGTAGTTGTTGCAACAAAGTCATCTTACTTCACACAGGCATTCTCGAAAATTGGGTTGGTTCCGGATAGCGGCGGTACGTTTATTCTCCCGAGATTTATCGGCTGGCAACGTGCCAGTGCATTGATGATGCTGGCAGATAAAATACCTGCTGAAGAAGCGGAGAAAATGGGTATGCTGTACAAAACTTTTCCCGATGAAATTTTTGTGGAAGAAAGTATAAAGATCGCTGAAAAGCTTTCGCATATGCCTACACGCAGCCTTGCATTGATAAAACATGCGCTTAATTTTTCTGTAAGCAATACGTTTGAACAGCAGTTGAAAATTGAAGATGTTTTTCAGCAGAAGGCTGTAGAAACACATGATTATAAAGAAGGCGTAAAAGCATTTCTTGAAAAACGCGTTCCTGAATATACGGGCGAATAACTATCATTAAAGATTGTATATATGACGGATAAAGATGTACTTGCCAACAAGGTTGCTGTGAGGTTGATAGAGACCGATCATTTTAGCAACTGGATGGGCGTGAAAATACTGGATGTAAAAGAAGGATACAGTAAAATAGAAATGACGCTGCGCAGAGAAATGCTGAATGGTTTTGGTATTGCACATGGTGGAATAACATTTGCATTTGCAGACAGCGCCTTTGCTTTTGCCTGTAATAGTGATGGTAAAGTAACAGTTGCGCTTGATGTAAGTATCTCTTTTCCTAAGGCAGGTAAAGAGGGTGATGTACTTACAGCAGAAGCAAAGCTTATTAATAAAACAAACCGAACAGGTTTGTATATGATTGAAGTGAGAAATCAAAATAATGATTTAGTTGCACTGTTTAAAGGCACTTGTTATAAGACTGAGAAATCTTTATTATAAAGAAAATACTACATGATCTATTCTTTCAAAGATTTTATTCCCGTTATACACGAATCATCTTTTATTCATCCGCAGGCATGTGTTACAGGAAATGTAATTATTGGGAAAGATGTGTATGTTGGTCCAGGTGCCGCTATACGGGGAGACTGGGGTGGCATTGTTATTGAAGATGGTTGTAACGTGCAGGAAAATTGCACGATTCATATGTTTCCTGGTGTAACTGTAATGCTGAAAGAAGGAGCACATATTGGTCACGGTGCTGTGATACATGGTGCTACGATCGGAAAAAATTGTTTGATTGGTATGAATGCAGTGGTGATGGATAATGTTATGCTGGGTGACGAATGTATTGTTGGCGCCTTGAGTTTTATAAAAGCAGATGAACATTTTGATGCACGGAGTTTGATCGTTGGAAATCCTGCAAAGAAAATAAAAGAGGTAAGCGATGAAATGATCGCATGGAAAACGGATGGCACAAAATTGTACCAGTCGTTACCCGCAGATATGAAAGCGCATTGGCAGGAATGTGAACCTTTGCGCGAAGTGCCGCAAGAAAGACCTGCACAGGAAATGTTGTACCAGTTTTGGAATTCTTTAAAAAAAAGAATATGATGGCTGTGTAATATTTATCAGCAATGCATCTTTAATAAAAAGATTCTTATGAAAGGTAGTTTGATTGTATTGTTTGTAGCTGTTATTTTATCATGTAATAACACACGTGTAATGTCTGCCAATAGTTTTGACCAATATGCAAGAACAGAACAGGTTACAGATTCATTCCTCCTTTCTCTTCAACAGCAAAATGAAGTGGTGATTGCATTTGCGGTGGAAAGTTATGCATGGGTAAGGTCTGTTGATTATAAAATAATCACATTAAATAAAGGTGTGTGGAAAGGCTATACTTATTATAAACGTACAACAGGCGGCGTTTCTGAAAAGCATGAAACTATCAATGTTTCAAATGATAGCTGCAATGGAGTATGGAAATTTATTCAAACTCAACAAGCATGGAAAATAAAAGGCGATAACGGAAAAGATTTTTGTAGCGGCTCCGAAAAGAAGAATTGCAATATTAACGATGGCGTTACCTGGCGCATGCTGATCATTACCAAAGATAAGATCACAGATCCATCTTACTATGAGCCTGCTTATTTTGAAGAATGTTGCCCCGGTAACACAGAAAGAAAACTCTTTATAGAAACAGTTGAGAAAATTAAGAGAGCTGTGCCCGTAAAAGAAAATGAAGAATAATTTTTTGTACCAGGCTGTATCAATTCTATTAAGCTTTTGTTGCGTCGCACTCTTGCACTGTAAAATAAGTTTCATCAGTTTAGAAGTTCGCATGTTCACAAGTTCTCAGTATTTAAACAACACGTAAACCTTTTAAACTCGTGAACGTGTAAACTTGCTCACATTTATTCCGAAGGTACAAGTGAGTGACACAACAACCGATGCCATAAAAAGCCAATGCTGGCTCCATAAGTATATCTTTGCATTTTTACAAAACAATGGACAAGTCAAATTTTATTGATTACATAAAGATATTCTGCAAAAGTGGACACGGCGGCGCAGGTAGTAAACATTTTATGCGTAATAAACTTACTGCATTTGGTGGGCCTGATGGTGGAGATGGTGGCAGAGGTGCGCATATTATTTTAAAGGGCAACAGCCAGTTGTGGACATTGCTGCATTTGCGTTATTATAAAAATGTGATTGCAGAAGATGGAGAGAATGGCAGCAAGAACAATAGTACCGGCCGTTTTGGAAAAGATATTATTATTGAAGTGCCGTTAGGAACTGTTGCACGTGATGAAGAAACCGGTGAAATTAATGCGGAGATACTTGAAGATGGGCAGGAAATTATATTGATGCCCGGTGGTCGTGGTGGTTTAGGTAATTCAAATTTTGCAACACCAACAAACCAGGCGCCTGAACATGCACAGCCCGGGGAGCCTGGTGTGGAAGGTTTTAAAATACTTGAATTAAAAGTATTAGCTGATGTGGGTTTAGTGGGCTTTCCTAATGCAGGTAAATCAACATTATTGTCTGTAATTACTGCAGCTAAACCCAAGATTGCAGATTATGCATTTACAACATTAATTCCTCAATTAGGAATGGTTGAATACCGTGATGGTAAATCTTTTTGCATTGCAGATTTGCCGGGAATTATTGAAGGTGCTGCAGAAGGAAAAGGATTGGGCTATCGTTTCCTGAGACATATAGAACGTAATGCAGTGTTATTATTTTTGATTCCTGCGGATAGTAAAGATCATAGAAAAGAGTTTGATATTTTATTAAATGAACTGAAAGAATATAATCCTGAAATGCTGCAGAAGGATTTTTTGATTGCCATCAGTAAATCTGATATGCTTGATGATGAACTAAAAACGGCTATTGAAAAAGAGCTTCCTGAAAATATTCCACATGTTTTTATATCTTCTGTAACACAACAAGGTCTTATGCAATTAAAAGATATGCTTTGGCAATTACTGAATAAAAAAGCATAATACTTTTTTAAGCGATATTACCCAGATCATATTATTTGCTTTAATCAATTGCTATTATTGATAATTGTCTGGCTAACACTTATTTGTTTATTAAATTTTTGTGAAGACAGGTTACTTTTCAAAGTTTCAGGTATATATTTGTGTCACAATTACGCAAAGGGTTACAGCCTTTCCAATATTTCAAAGCTTTGAAAAACTACAACTTCATTGTAGAACTTTTAACGAGAACTTCCCCGATTGTTTAAGCCTTAATGATTTCTTGCATCGTTTGATTGCCGTAGTGAACTTTTTTTGTTAAAACTAAAATGTAAGAATTATGAAAAGGTCATTTGTGAAATTTACAAGCAGGAAATTTATGTCAGTTGTGTTTATCGCAGCATCTGTAGCTGTATTAACACCTGTAGTAAGCAAGGCTAACGATAACAAAAAAGCTGCCATTGAAATTTTATCTACTGAAAATACAGCGTCTGTACAATTTGCCGGAAGTACAGAAAGTGCATTGCTTTTCGATGTGAAGATCAGCAATCCTAAAGCAGACAAGTTCACACTTGTTATCCAGGCAGAAGATGGTGAAGTGTTATTCAACAAAGAATACACTGATGCCAACTTTACTAAAAAAGTAAAGCTGTTAAAAGGTGGTGATAACACAAGCTATAAGTTCACGATCAGGTCTTCTAACAAGGCACTTGAGAACAGCTTCGAGGTTAACACAGCTATAAAAACAGTAGATGATGTTGTAGTAACAAAATTGTAATTTCAACACAACAAGAAAATTAGCATGCAGCTTTTGCTGCATGCTTTTTATTTTATATTCTTACAGCGGTGCCGGTAGCAACAACCATTAGCATACTTCCGCCGCTTCCAACGGTTTCAAAATCAAGATCAATACCTACTACTGCATTAGCACCCATCTGCTGCGCCTTTCCCTGTAATTCCTGTAAGGCATTAGCTCTTGCTTCTTCAATAACTCTTTCATAAGTGCCGCTGCGACCGCCCACAATATCTCTTATACCTGCAAATAGATCTTTAAAGATGTTTGCACCTATAATAGCCTCGGCTGTAACAATGCCAATATATTGCTGAATAGGTTTTCCTTCGATGTTGTTCGTTGTGGTTAATAGCATGTTTGTATAGTTTAATTTTAAGTAACTGGTTTATTGTCTTTCCACTTCCATAAGTAAAGACAGGCGTATGTTCTGTAAGGGCTCCATTTAGCAGATATCTTCAAAATCTTTTCTCTCAATTGTTTTTTATTTTCGATTTTGAGTTTATATAATTTTACTACAGCGTTCTGCAAACCAAGATCATCAATTGCATAAAGATCTTCGCGACCCAATGTGAACATTAATAACATTTCAACAGTCCATTTACCAACACCTTTTATTTGCGTAAGCAGTGCAATAACTTCTTCATTGCTCATGGCAAGTAACTTTGTGTCTGTTATTTTATGCTCTATGCAAAATCTTGCAACATTATGTACATAACTCACCTTTGCATTTGATAAACCAATTGCACGCAATGCTTCAGGTGCTGTATTCAATACTTGCTTTGGTGTTGGTTCCTTTCCTTTATATATGTCGAGAAACCTGCGATATATTACATCTGCAACTTTAGTATTTAATTGCTGACTCATAATACTTGCAATCAGATGCAGTGGAATGTTCTTATGAAATTTTAGTTCATGATAAGGCTCCGTAATTATCAGTGAAAGCTTCTTATCCTTTTTGAGGTGTGCTACATGTTCCATGGCAACAAGATAAAAATTTTATGCTTTCATTTTTACATGAAATGAAGTGTGGTAAATTTTGCGCATGATCGTATACCCAAACTAAGGCTGCAATTATTTCCACAGATAAAGTGATTGCTCACCTATCTTTTGTTTTGGGGGGGTTACGAATCTTCTTCGTCGATTTGCGACGCAACGATGATGCTATGAAAAGTAAATGATGGTAATCCGAAAAAATAACATTCAAAGCGAGGACTGTTAAAAAAGAGGGAACCTGCATTAAGATATGAACTTAAGTATGGTGTTTGTGTTATTAAACTAAAATATAACCTATGGAGAAAAGACAACAATTAGATGCGATCGAAAAAATGATACGCGAATTAGAAGATGTAAAAAACAGTCAGGAATCTCTGCTGAAAAAAGTTGCGCAGATAGAGGCAGAAAACATTAATGTTGGCGTTAGTTTATTGGATAATGAATTGCCAGATGTGCATGAACAGGCCGATTCGAATATTGAGCGCCTCTCTCAGTTGCTTGACAAACTTCAACAATATCGTGATGAATTTGCTAAAAAGCATAAACTTGATGTTGCAGAAGTATAATTGAAAAAGCGCCCCAAAACGGGGCGCTTTTATTTTAGCAAAGTTCTATAATTTATTCTTCTGTTTTTTCCGGTCTCATCTGCGGAAAAAACAATACATCCTGTATAGAAGGCTGATTAGTAAGCAACATACACAAACGATCTATACCAATACCAATTCCGCTTGTGGGTGGCATACCATATTCCAATGCCCGTAAGAAATCATAATCGATAAACATCGCTTCATCATCGCCACGCTCCATTAACTGTAACTGCTCTTCAAACCTCGCACGCTGATCAATGGGATCATTCAATTCACTATAAGCATTCGCTAATTCTTTACCATTGATCATAAGCTCAAAACGTTCTACCAGTCCGGTTTTGCTGCGATGTTTTTTGGTAAGCGGACTCATTTCTACAGGATAATCAATAATAAACGTGGGCTGTATATAATTACCTTCGGCTTTTTCACCAAAGAGTTCGTCAATCAGTTTTCCTTTGCCCATGCTTGCGTCATGCTGCAAGTGCAGTTGTTTGCATATATCACGCAATTGTTCTTCATGCATTTCACTTACATCAATGCCTGTATTTTCTTTTATGGCATCATAAATAGAAATACGTTTAAATGGTGTTTTAAAACTGATTGTTTTATCACCCACCTTCACATCAGTTGTGCCATGCAATGCCAGCGCAAGTTTTTCAAAAAGTTGCTCTGTTATTTCCATCATCCAGAAATAATCTTTGTATGCCGTGTACCATTCAAGCACAGTAAATTCTGGATTGTGTGTTCTGTCCATTCCTTCATTGCGAAAGTTGCGGCTGAATTCATATACCCAGTCAAAACCGCCAACAATCAAACGTTTTAGATACAGTTCATTTGCAATGCGCAAATAAAAAGGAACATCGAGTGCATTGTGATGTGTAACAAATGGTCTTGCGGCAGCACCACCGGGAATGGCCTGCAATACAGGAGTATCAACTTCCAATGCACCTTGCTCATTCAGAAATTCGCGAATGGTATTAATAAGTTTTGTGCGTTTTAGAAATGTGTCTTTTACTGAGGGATTAATAATTAGGTCTGCATAACGCTGCCTGTAGCGAAACTCAGGATCAGTTACTGCATCAAACACGTGGCCCGACTCATCACGCTTTACAACCGGTAAAGGTTTTAATGACTTGGTTAGTAAAGTAAGTGTTTGTGTATGCAAAGATGTTTCGCCGGTTTTGGTAATGAATACATAACCGGTTGCACCAATAATATCGCCCAAATCGAGACCACGCTTAACAACTGTATCAAAAAAAGTTTTATCCTCGCTTGGGCAAATCTCATCACGTTTTACATATAACTGTATAATGCCTTTGCTGTCCTGGATCTTTATAAAGAAAACCTTGCCTTTATCATTTATACTCATAATGCGTCCTGCAACACAAACTGCAGCAAATGCATCTTTTGTTTCTTCTGTAAATGCGTCTTTAATATCTTTTGAATAGTGTGAAACAGGATACAATGGCGCCGGGTATGCATTAATGCCAGCCGCTTCTAATTCTTTTAACTTATCCCTGCGGATGATCTCCTGTTCAGATAAATGTTGGCTCATACTTGCTTTTTAAAAAGGACTGCAAAGATATGGGTAAGCGGGAAATGAGTATTAGCGGAAATAGTGAAAGATTATGGGCCTGGCATTTATTATTATTATGGCGTCGTTCCTTGCGTCGCACTCTTGTACAGCATATAGGCAAGCAGCAAAAATCACAACCTTATCCTATAAGATGCACAAAGTTTTACAAACAGGCCATCCCCCCAGTTATAATCTGTTGTGTAGTTTTTATTATGACCATTCCCTGCCCTAAGTTTGCGCATAATGCCATAACCTGCTTCAGTTGATATAACGACATTTTTTGTGGCATAGCAATCAAGATAAGCAGAGAGCTGGTTATCATCTATACGCAAATAGCTCCCATTGTTCAATAAGTAAGAAAAGGTTAATGCTCTAAAGTTAACGCCGGTATAAAAGTGATCAGTTATCTTATGTTCATAGGTTAAACGCCCCGGTAATAAGCCAAAAAGATAATTGTGGGCATTTATTTTCCAGTCAACACCTCCCAGTGGTATTACAAACAAACCAAATTGGTCACTATTTACATATACACCAAGCTTATACTTTAGTGTTTCATTATACTTATAATTAATGGTTGCAATGCCGCCCATTTGAAATGTATTGCCATTGAGTTTTAATCCTTCACTATTAAACTTTGGTATGGCAGCCAATGTGAGTGACAAGCTTTTGTTTTGTAAAGGAATCTGTGCAATTATCGGAAAAGCAATGCTGCTTACCTCAGGAAGAAAATCCTTTTTGTCTGCAGAATCTATATTCCAGCTTTCATAAAAAGGACTGAATACAAATAGGGCATTGTTCTTCAGCTTTACGGGCAAATCTGATCCAAGATAAAGATGTTGGAAAGGTGTAGCCGGTTTATTTTTCCCTTTAAAAGCATGCGTGTACCTTATATTAAGCGGATCTACATATGGTTGGGCGGCCGAAATAAGTTGGATGAAAATTATACCTGTTATCAAATAGAGTCGGAACATGGGCACATTTGTATACAAGATATTCAAGAGAATTTAAAAATGCAAGTACTATTTGAAACAATAATGAATGATGCTTATTGTTCTGAAAGTACAAGTGAGTGACACAACGGTGATGCTATGAAAATGAAATGCCGGTAATAAAAATTACAAGCCCATCAACATGTCGCTGTAGCTGTGTTCAATGAGGTCTTCATATTTTACGTCAAACTGCTGCATAAGATCTGCGCATTGTTGATGCAGATGCTCAACAGTAAGTGAAGGATTTGAAAGATTGCTTGCTTCTATCTCAACAAAAGACCCAAGTTTAGGCACCTCATCAAGATGTATTTTAATATTATCAAGGAAAAATATTTTTCGTTTTTTTTCTACAATCACTTTCACACCTAGTGCTTCGATAAGTAAAGTTTCCAGTTCTCCGGCTTTGGAAACGGCCACAAGTTGAAAATCTGATTGTTTCGGGCCCTTCTGATTATTGCGATTGTAGAAGATGAGATTGTTTTCAATATTACCCTGTCGCAATTTCAGCCGGCCATCGGACACATTGAAGTACGTGTCTTTTTGCAGGTCTGTGCCTTTGAAAACAGCGTTTGCAGAAACTAAAAATGCTTCCACCTTTTTGGGGTGGAAGCATTTTGCCTTGATTTCGATATTAATGTGTTTCATCTAAGACCGTTAATTTTTAACGGTAACTAAACCATTTCTAGTTTCGCTTTTTGCCTTGCAATTGTTTTAGCTTTTACAGGCAAAGGTTCGAATTTCTTAAAGTGCATTGCAGTCCACACATGGTCGAGTGTAACTTCTGTAATGCTTTCATACTCATTATCACTCAAAATCTGCCAACTGCAATCCCTGTTAAGGTCACTTGCAATCTTACTGCTCGATTTCGGATAGGCGATCCACAGTTTGCTTTCAGCATGAAGTGCGGGGAAAATTTCGTGCAAAATATTGCACAACTGGTTGTGGTTAACCGCAAATACCAGTGCAAAATCAATTTTCCGGCTCTTTAAAAGTGGCGTTACATTTTTTGCGTAAGACAATTTTGCAAACTGCTTCTCGATCGAAGATGGAAGACCCTGAATTAGTAGGTTTTTCTCATCTTTTAACTGTAATTTTTCAAAGAAACTTTGTGTTGACATCCTTAAAGAAATTTTTAAGGTTAATGTAAAAAACGGAGTGCAAAAGTAACCAATATATAATAGAATAAATGACAAAGCCACATTTATTTTAAGAATGTGGCTTATTTTAATAAGGTTTTTAGATTTATAGTTATTTAGAAACAGGCTTATAATAGGTCAACGCCTCTGGCATAAGTTCCTGTAATTTCTTTATCCTGTCCTCGTCGGCGGGGTGGCTACTTAAAAAAACAGGAGGCTTTTCGCCACCCATTTTGGCCATACGCTGCCAGAATGGAATGGCTTCCTGTGGATTATATCCTGCCATAGCAGCAAATATCAACCCGTAATGATCAGCTTCATATTCCTGATTTCTGGAATTGGGTAACAGAACCCCAACCTGTGCTGCAGGGCCGTATACATTATTGAAAATATTTAGCGTCTTCGGATCTCTGCCTAAAGCCACATTACCTGCAATCTGGATACCCTGGGCAAGCATGCTTTGGCTCATTCTTTCGCGGCCATGCCCCGCAACGGCGTGTGTAATTTCATGACCTAGTACCACAGCCAACGCAGCTTCATTCTGTGTTACCGGTAAAATCCCCGTATAAACCACCACCTTGCCACCCGGCATACACCATGCGTTGACCTCTTTGCTGTCAACAAGGTTAAATTCCCATTTGTAATTGGCAAGTTCATTGGTAAGACCTTTTGTTTTATAATACTCGTTAATCGCATTGGCAATACGTGTACCCACCCGGTTTACCATTTCTGCATCTTTGCTTCCAGTACTACTCACAACCTTGCTTTTTGAAAGAAAACTTTTATACTCTGTAACGGCTGTAGTTTCTACCTGTTCTTCTGATACCAATGTAAGCTGGTTTCTCCCTGTAATGGCATTGTGTGTGCATGAACTATTAATAATAAAAGGCAGAGCAAGAAGACCAACGATTTTATAGCGCATATAATTTTTTAATTAGTTTTTCAATTTGTGTACCAAATTAAATGCAAAACTATGTATTGAGGTTTGAAAAATTGGGTGTAATAATTTTTATTGCCCCTGCTTTTATATTTTTGGCATCACCTGTTGCGTCGCACACTTGTACTTTTTGAGCAATAAGCTACTACATTTGTTCCTCAATTTTTTTTATGCTACAACCAGCCACAATCAAATTCCTGAAAGATTTAAAGAAGAACAATACCAAAGAATGGTTTGATAAAAACCGGAAACTATATGAAGCAGCCAAAGCTGATTTTGCTGAGATTGTACAGTCCGCTATTGATAAATTTGGTAAAAAGGATGAAACTATCGCCACATTAATAGCAAAGGATTGTATGTTTCGCATCAACAGAGATGTGCGCTTTAGTAAAGACAAGTCTCCCTATAAAACCAATATGGGCGCCAGCATAAATAAAGCTGGTAAAAAAGCCTGGAATACGGCAGGTTATTATTTTCATCTTGAGCCAGGTGGCAGTTTTGTGGGTGGAGGGTTATATATGCCTGAACCTGGAATACTAAAAAAAGTAAGACAGGAGATCGATTATAATTTCAACGACTTCAAAAAAATAATCGGCAATAAAAAATTTGCCTTCACTTACAAAGACCTTGATCACAGTAGTGAAATGAAATTAAGCCGTCCTCCAAAAGATTATGAAGCAGAGAACCCTGCCATTGAATACATAAAACTGAAAAGTTTTATTGCAATGGCACCAATAACAGATACAGAACTAACAGATAAAAACCTGGTGAAGAAAATAGCAGATGCATTTGAGGCGCTGCAACCATTAATAAATTTTTTAAACCATGCTATCGAAGAATGAATTTAGCTAAGCGTTTCTTTATCTTTTTTTTGGTAATGATTGTACAATAAGATTGTAAGAATTATTGATCATTTCTTTAAGTAATGTATTTGACAAACTTCCATCCATAATGATGGTATTCCAGTGTTTCTTATTCATATGATATCCCGGTTGCACAGCATAATATTGTTCACGCAATTCAATGGCTTTGTCAGGATCACACTTGGCATTGAATTGCAACGGGCTTGATGATAGGGATACAAGTAAGAAAATTTTGTTCATTACTTTAAATACAAGTGTGTCTTCTCCAAAAGGAAAACCTTCTGTTGCAGCTTTTTTTGCAAGACAATATTCGCGTAGTGTTTCGATATCCATAAGCAAATTTAATTAATGCTGATAAGAATTGCCAGCAGTACAAGTGAGTGACACAACAAAAGTATTATACTTATTCAACTGCCTGTTACACAACAAAAATGCCTCACTTTTTAAAAGGAGGCATTACACATTTTCGGTTGCTCACTCACAAAAAATCTATGACAACATATTTTTAGACGCCAAATATTCTGCGATTTGTATAGCATTGGTAGCAGCGCCTTTACGCAGGTTATCACTCACCACCCAGAGGTTTAATGTTTTTGGCTGCGTTTCATCGCGGCGGAGGCGACCAACAAACACGTCATCTTTATCATGTGCCCACATTGGCATGGGGTATAACTGCGCTGCAGGATCATCCTGAAGCACAACGCCAGGTGCATTACTCAACAAACTCTTTACTTCATCAAGATCAAATTCATTTTCAAATTCAATGTTCACGCTTTCACTGTGACCGCCCATTACAGGAATACGCACCGTTGTAGCAGTAACACGAATTGAATCATCACGCATTATCTTGCATGTCTCTTTAACCATTTTCATTTCTTCTTTTGTATAACCATTGTCAAGAAACACATCAATCTGCGGAATTACATTCAGATCGATCGGATATTTATAAGCCATTTCTCCCTCCACGCCTTTGCGTTCATTCATCAATTGATCAACGGCTTTTTTACCGGTACCAGTAACACTTTGATAAGTGCTTACCACAATTCTTTTGATCTTATATTTTTTATGCAATGGATTCAACGCAACTACCATTTGAATAGTAGAGCAGTTAGGGTTTGCAATGATCTTATCTTCTGCCGTTAATGCATCTGCATTTATTTCAGGAACTACTAATTTTTTTGTCGGATCCATGCGCCATGCGCTGCTGTTATCTATAACAGTAATGCCTGCTTCTGCAAACTTTGGCGCCCATTCCAATGAAGTGCTGCCACCCGCTGAAAATATTGCTACGGCTGGTTTTGCGGCTATTCCGTCTGCCATGCTTACAACCTTGTATTGCTTGCCTTTAAATGTTACTTCCTTACCAACTGATCTTTCAGATGCCACCGGCACCAACTCTGTTACGGGAAAATTTCTTTCGGCCAATACCTGCAGCATTTTTGTGCCTACAAGACCTGTTGCGCCTACAACTGCTACTTTCATTGTAATGGAATTTTTATTGTTGTTTTATGGTTTTATATTTTATGTACTTAACTATTGTACTACTATCATTGCCTGTTGTGTCACTCACTTATACGTTCGGTAGTTCTATTCAGCAATAAAAGCGAAACAAAAAAAGCCTTCCTGTTTCGAGGAAGGCTTTCAGTTATATTTTTGCTACACACAAAAGTTTAAACACCTTCCTCGTTTGAGTAGATCTTCTTTGTTCCCTTTGTATGCTTCATTGTTATTTTCATCGCGGTTGCGAAAGTAGTCACGAAAAATTATATACCAAAAAGATTTTTACAAGTGTTAGCATTATACTTATTTATTAGATGCTGAACAGAATATCAAGGCGCACAAGAGTGCGACGCAACGATGTTTAATAGCAGCAATGCAGTTGGGTTCACAATAAATCTTCACAAAAACTTTTTTTTACAGGTTGGATAAGAATCGTAAATTAAATTTCTAAAACGATTGAACTATGATAAAATTCAGCGAACTTAAACAAGGTGATTACGTAATTGCCGAATACGAAGGCAGCAGGCGTGAAGGTGAAGTGGTACGCCTGAATGGTGATGAAAAACAGGTTTGTGTGGAAACAGAAGTGCAGGAATTCTGGTATGAACCGGATGATCTTTACCCAATACCAATGTCTGATGAAGCCATGAAAAATCTGAACTTCAGTAAAGAAATAATGCCGGATGGCGTAGTGAAATATAAAAAAGGATCTTTCAGGATGGTGATACCAAAAGAAGGTGATTTTTCTGTTGTGGAAATGTGGTACCGCGAAGACCGGAGAGATCATCCTGATGTGCATTATGTGCATCAACTGCAAAACCATTATTTGCAAATGACCAAAGTGCATTTGACAAAAGAAGTAATGGCATAAGGATGTGCGAATGTGGGGATGAATAGACTTTTAAATAACCTTATATAACCATCACACTGCTGTGTGATGGTTTTTTGTTTCCACATATCTTTATCTTCATAAAAAATATTTCATGCATAAACGCTCTGCACTGCTGCTTTTTTACTTTTTACTTTTCACTTTTCACTTTGGGTTTAGTCAGCAGTTCGGTGGTAATCCATCTTCTGTAAAATGGAAACAGATCAATACAGATACACTTCGTGTTATTTATCCTGAGGGACTCGATTCTGCAGCACAGCGCGTAGCAAATGTTACACATACTTTACAACACAATTACACAACAGGCATTGGTGCTAAAATAAAAAAAATAAATATCGTACTGCAGAAAGATGTTACTGTTTCAAATGCTTTTGTACAGCTCGGTCCCTACCGCAGCGAATATTATTTAATGCCACCACAGGATGCATTTGACCTTGGTGCACAAGGATGGATTGACAATCTCGCCATTCATGAATACCGCCATGTGCAGCAATACAGCAATTTCAATGTTGGATTATCAAAAGTGTTTTCTGTATTGTTTGGACAATATGGAGAAGCACTTGCAAATTCAGCAGCAGTACCAGATTGGTTCTTTGAAGGTGATGCTGTTTACAATGAAACAAAATATAGTATTCAGGGTCGTGGACGATTGCCGCTATTTCTTAACAGTTATAAAAGTTTGTATGTAGATAACAGGCATTATAGTTATATGCAAATGCGTAATGGTTCTTTGCAACATTATATTCCAGGTCATTATGAATTAGGTTATTTATTAAATGCTTATGGCAAAGAAAAATATGGAGAAGATTTCTGGCAGAAAATAACGCATGATGCCGCTTCATACAAGCCATTATTTTATCCTATGCAGGGTGCATTGAAAAAATATGCCGGTATTTCTTATGATAAGTTTGTAAAGAATGCTTTTGAATTTTATCAGCAGCAATGGCAGAAAGATAATGGGTTATCAAAACCTGAATGGATTACAGATACCAAGAAAAATGATGTAATAAATTATCAATATCCATATTCTACACAGAACGGTTCAACAATAGTTTTGAAAACTACGAGAGCAATAATTCCTGCATTTTATAAAATAGATGCAAAAGGCAACGAAACAAAAATTGCGGTGAGAGATATTGCTTATGATGATTATTTTTCTTACAACAATGGCAAAATAATTTATGCTGTACTTGAACCTGATAGCAGATGGGGTAACCGGGATTACAGCGTTATAAAAATGCTGGATATAAATACCGGTAAAGAAAAAAAGATCAGTCATCACACAAAATATTTTTCACCAGATATTTCGCATGATGGCAAAACCATTGCTGCAGTTGAGTTTTTACCTGAGCAAAAATCAAAACTTATTTTATTTACTGCAGATGGGAGTATATTACACACGACTAACGCGGAAAGCGGCCACGTATTTTCTTATCCAAAATTTTCTGCAGATGATAAGAGCATTTTTGTTATAGACCGAAATGCAAGGGGAGAGATGGCTTTACTTAAAAAAACTGTTGATGAAGATGCTCTTACTATACTTGTTCCTTACGCCAATCGGATTATCGGTTTTCCTCTGGTTAAGGGAGACACATTGTTTTATACCTGCTCCAATAATAGTCGCGACGAAATATTTGCCTACATCAATGCAATACAAAAAAATTACAGGCTTGCCTCTTATACGACAGGCTTATACCAGGCAAGCACTAATACGAATGGAGAATTAATAAGTACTGTTTTTACAAGCAATGGTTACAGGTTGGCAAAATTTCAACCTCAGTGGCAGGAAGTGAATATCGACAGCGATACACTTACGCCACAATATGTAACAAAACCATTCAGTGCAACCGACAATGATCTTTTGACAAATCTTTCTTCACGAACATTTGCAACAAAAAAATATCCTAAGCTTTATAACCCTTTCAACTTCCACAGTTGGGTTCCATCTTATAGCGATCCGGATTATTCTTTCACGGTATATGGAGAGAATGTCTTAAATACTTTACAAAGTCAGCTGTATTACACATACAATTCAAATGAAAAATATCACCAGGCAGGTTTTACTTCTGTGTTTGGCGGATGGTACATACAACCTTATATCGATATCAATAAAACATTTAACCGCAGTGGGGTTGTTAATGATTCACTAACTGTTAAATGGAATGAGGTACTTGCTTCTGGCGGGCTTCGTTTACCGCTGATACTAACCGGTGGCAAGCAATACAGAAGCCTAACACTTTCTGCATCTTACAACATCAACAGTATAGAATGGAAAAGCGACACTAAAAAATTGCTCAACGATCTTAGTTACATAAAAGCAAGTCTTAGCTATTCAGGACAAATACAAAAAGCACCCAAACAAATTTACCCGCATTGGGCGCAGTCGTTGTTGCTGCAATATCGTGCAAGTGCTACCAATGTTGTAGCACATCAGTTTCTTGCCAGTGGAAATTTGTATTTACCCGGCGTTGCAAAAACACATAGCATTGTGTTGAATGCAGCTTATCAAAGTCGCGATACTGCCCAACAATATTCCTATACCAACAGCTTTCCGTATTCGAGAGGTTATGATGCGATAAATTTTCCACGCATGTTTAAACTTGGTGCCAATTATCATTTTCCAATTGTGTATCCTGATTGGGGTTTTGCAAACATTGTTTATTTCACACGCATACGGGCAAATGTGTTTTACGATTATACAGATCTAAAAAGCTTGCGTTATCAAACGCATTACCAGCTTCGTTCCTACGGTGCAGAAATTTATTTCGATACCAAGTGGTGGAACCAGCAACCACTGCAATTCGGCATTCGTTACAGCAGGCTTATAGATCATGAGCTTGTTGGCTTGCAACCAAATCAATGGGAATTTATCTTGCCCATTACATTGATCAATTAATTTTTTTGTGAGCCCAACTGCAGTACCGGTATAATGCTTTCGTTGCGTCGCACACTTGTACAGTGAATTCACTTATCGTCATTGCGAAGCTTTACTCATAGTCTTGTGTATGGCAAAGCTGTGGCAATCTCAATAAACAGATAGCCACGTCGCACCGTCGCACAAATCTTTGCTTCGCTCCTCGCTATGACTACTTATGTTCACCAGTACAAGTATGCGACGCAACCGGTGATGCCATGAAATACTTTTGCCTGGCTCAAAAATTTTTCAACTCCGGTAAATCCAACCTTCTTCATCTGCCGTATCTGTTTGCGTTGATTACATGTAACAATTCTTAAAACAAAAAAAATAAAAGATATGCCTGTGAACAGGTACTAAAAAAATCAAACGTATGAAACTTGTAAAAATCTTCGCACTGTTTTTAGGTGCAGCAGTATTAGTAAACACTGCAAACGCGCAGGAAAAAATGACTAGTGAGAAAACTGTAAATGTAGGCGGCGCTCCAATGTATCCATCAAAAAATATTATTGAGAACGCAGTAAATTCTAAAGATCACACAACATTGGTTGCTGCAGTAAAAGCTGCCGGTCTTGTAGAGACTTTACAAAGTAAAGGGCCTTTCACTGTGTTTGCACCAACCAATGAAGCTTTCGACAAATTACCAAAGGGAACCGTTGACAACCTTGTAAAACCAGAGAATAAAGCCATACTTACAAAGATCCTTACTTACCATGTTATTGCAGGCAATTATGATGCAAAAGCAATTGCTGATCTTATTAAAGCAGGTAACGGTAAAGCAATGCTTAAAACTGTAAGTGGCGGTACGCTTACGTTCTCGATGAAAGGCTCTAAACTTATGCTTACTGATGAAAAAGGTAATATGGCTGCAGTAACTATTAAGAATGTTTATCAGAGCAATGGTGTTATTCATGTAATAGATACTGTGCTGATGCCGTCATAATCTCTTTGAAAAAACCTCTCAAAAGCATCCTGTAAAACGGATGCTTTTTTATTTTGTGAAAATGCTTCTTATGAATCTAAGTGTGAAAAAGGCATCAGGCGCTTCTGAAATTTGTTAAACCTTTAGTATAAAATTTGGTCAATAAGGCTTATTTATTTTAAACAGGCGAGGCGATTGCAATACTGCGTGTAATACATATTTCTTTTATTCGCTTCCTGCTGAATAACTTATATTGTACAAGTGTGCGACGCAAAGAACGATCAGTTGAAAATTAAAAGCCGGGTTCAAATAAATCTCAATAAACATTATGTCTTTACAGCAGTTTGAAAGAAATAAGCATTTGTTATGGCGTGCCGGGTTTGGCCCTGCTGCGGAACAAATTAGTTTGCTTAATTCAACCAATGAAGAAAAGGTATACCAACAATTAGAAAGATCTTCCGAAAATGCTGATATCTTAAAAGTTGCCGGTGCGGGTAATATAGCAGATTTGATGGATGGTAAAGAAAACGGCGACATGAGCATGCAACAAAAATTATCTGATGCAGAGCGCAGGGAGATAAGACGAAAGAGTACAGAGAATATAAAAAAGCTGAATCTTTTGTGGATAGACACAATGGTAAATAGCGAGGCACAGTTAGTTGAAAAAATGTCGTTGTTCTGGCACGGTCATTTTGCATGCAGGCTTTCAAATTATTATTACCAGCAGGCATTGATAAATGTAATACGCAAAAATGCGCTGGGTAATTTTGGGGATCTTTTAAAATCTGTGAGTACCAGCGCAGCTATGCTGCAGTTCCTGAATAATCAGCAAAATAAAAAGCAACATCCCAATGAAAATTTTGCACGTGAAGTAATGGAGTTGTTTACCATGGGTCGTGGCCATTATACGGAATCAGATGTAAAAGAAGCAGCAAGAGCCTTTACGGGATGGGGTTCCAACCTGAGGGGCGAATTTGTTTTCAGGAAAATTTTTCATGATGATGAGAGCAAAACTATTCTTGGTAGAACCGGTAATTTTTCCGGTGATGATGTGTTGAACATTTTATTGGAGGAAAAACAAACAGCTTTTTTCATCACTAATAAATTGTATAAATATTTTGTAAATAATAATGTAGATGAAGAAAGAGTATCCGCGCTTGCCAATGACTTCTATGAAAGTAATTATGATATAAAAGCATTGATGAGAAATATTTTCACATCAGATTGGTTTTACGATGAAAAGAATATTGGCGCTGTTATAAAATCTCCTGTAGCATTGCTGGTGGGTTTGCGCAGAGCATTGCCCATGGATATGCAGCTTGCCGAAATGCAATTGCTGATACAAAGAAGTTTAGGACAGGTATTATTTTATCCGCCAAATGTTGCAGGATGGCCTGGTGGTGAGAATTGGATAGACAGTTCAACATTGATGACCCGCTTACGTATTCCGCAAATGATGCAATATGACAATGTAAATATTTCTGCCAAGACAGATGATGACATACAAATGGGTATGCAAAACGAAAAGATAACGCGTTTAAAAAAAGTAAAAGACGATACAACGGGTTTTGCGGATATACACTGGGAAAAATTCACGAAACAATTTAAAAAGATATCCGATAAAGAACTGTACAACACAGTGCATAAGGTGATACTGCAAACAGCAAACAATAAAATTGATATTGGCTATGCAGGTGTTGGTTCAGGTAAACAATCAAGAGACGAATATATACAATCAATTGCCCTGGCATTGATGTGTACACCGGAATACCAGATGTGTTAAGCCGGCAAACCTCCTAAAGGGGAGTTTAAGAAGGATGCCTTCGAAGTTTCGTTACACTATATACTTTACATACTTTATATACGAATCATGTACATCAAACGCAGACAATTCTTACAAACAGGTTCGCTTGCAACAGCCTCCTTTATGCTGCCGAAATTTTTGAAAGCATTTGAAAAGAATAATGGCTTTGTTCCGCAGGGTAACAAAGTGGTGGTGGTATTACAGTTAAGTGGTGGCAATGATGGGTTGAATACAGTGATACCAGTACGTAATGATATCTATTATAGTTCAAGGCCAAAGCTTGGCATTGCCAAAGGAGAAGCATTATTGTTGAATGATGAAACAGGTATTCATCCTGCGTTAGCGGGTTTTAAATCTTTGTTTGATGATGGTAGTCTGGGAATATTAAATAATGTTGGTTATCCTAATCCTGACAGGAGTCATTTTCGCAGTATGGACATCTGGCAAAGTGCATCAAAGAGTGATGAATATGTAAACACTGGTTGGATAGGCAGATATCTCGACGCACAATGCAGTGGCTGTGCACATCCTACGCAGGCTTTGGAAATTGATGATGTATTAAGCCTTGCACTAAAAGGTGCAGAACAGAAAGCGATCGCAGTAAAAGATCCGGGCAGGTTATATAATGCAAGTCGCGAAAAGGATTATAAGAAATTGGTTGATGCGCATGATTTTCATGATCACGATGCACCGGTTAATTATCTCTATAAAATAATGGCTGAAACACTCAGCAGCGCTGATTATATTTTTGAGCAAAGCAAATTGAGACCCACAAAAGCAAGTTATCCAAAAACGGAATTGGGTAGTAACCTCAAAACAATTGCATCGCTAATTCTTTCAGACATCAACACAAAAATCTATTATGTAAGTCTCGGTAGTTTTGATACACATGTTAACCAGCAAAATACGCAACAGCGTTTGTTCAGAGAAATGAATGATGCAGTTACGAGTTTTGTGCAGGACATGAAAGACAATCACCGTTTTGATGATGTGTTGCTTTTTACATTCAGCGAGTTTGGAAGACGTGTTGCGCAAAATGCAAGTGGCGGCACTGATCATGGAACTGCTAATAATATGTTTTTAGTAAGTGGTGCACTAAATCAAAAAGGTATTATTAACGAACTTCCTGATCTTACTAATCTGCAGGATGGAGACCTGCAGCATAAAATTGATTTTAAAAATGTGTATGCCACAATTTTAAATAAATGGCTTGCAACTGATGATAAGCTTATATTGAAGCAACAATATGATTACTTAAATTTTATCTGATAATTTTATTGACCCATCGGTATATTTTCATGGCATCAACTGTTGCGTCGCACTCTTGTACATGTTGTACTTTGCTGGGCTATGAACAAAGCGTACAAGTGAGTGACACAACAAAAGCTTCCTGTTTATTCTAAAGTCTGCAAACAAAAATCATTTCAACTCATTCCATGCTTTAATAATTTCTTCTGCATGACTTTTGTTTTTTGGTCTTGCAAAGATCTTCCTGATCTTTCCTTTTTCATCTATAAGAAATGTTGTTCTTAAAACACCCATGTATTTATGACCAAACATTTGCTTGGGCGCCCACAATCCATACTTATCAATGATCTTATGATTGAGATCTGCAATAAGTGTAAATGGTAAATTGAATTTTGTTTCAAATTTTTTGTGACTTTTTGCATCATCGGGACTTACACCAATTACTTCAAAACCTTGCTGTTTCAATAAGGCATAATTATCTCTCAGGTTGCATGCCTGTATCGTACATGTTGGTGTATCATCTTCCGGATAAAAGTAGAGTACCACTTTTTTCCCTTTATAATCTGCAAGCGAAATATTATTGCCATTCTGGTCAACGCCTTTTATTGCAGGTACTTTATCGCCTTCTTTTAAAACGGGCATGTTTGTTATTATTTATAAGTGAAATAATTTTAGCTGCGCTATATTTGGGCGCTTTATAATTAATTTATAAATATGTTTGGAAAGATAAACAGTTTTGTAAAAGATATTGTTCTCGCAAGCCGTATTGCTTATCTATTTTATCCCTTCAGAAAATTTTTATTATTCCTTTCTAATCTTGCAGCGCTTACTGCATGGATACAAAAGAATAAAAAAAATGTTGAGCAAAAAGACTTTTTTGTCTGGAAAAGAAATTATACTAAAAGAATAAATGGTTTTGATTTTGTGGTCAATAAATTTCAACTGGAAAATGCGCCTGTAACCTATCTGGAATTTGGTGTGGCATCAGGTGTTTCATTTGAATGGTGGCTGAATCATGTAAAAAACGCCGACGCTGTTTTCTTTGGCTTTGATACGTTTGAAGGTTTGCCAGAAGACTGGGGTTTGTTTTTTAAGAAGGGAGCTATGGCGCATGATATGAAAGAGATTGCAGATAAAAGGCACACTTTTTTCAAAGGCATTTTCCAGGATACTTTAGTAAAAGCGATAAATGATAATAAAGCGCTGCTTGAAAAACAAAGAAGAAAGATCATTCACCTTGATGCAGATCTTTTTTCATCCACCTTGTTTGTATTGTCTCAACTATATCCTTATTTAAAACAAGGTGATGTGCTGATCTTTGACGAATTCAATGTACCCAACCATGAATTCTATGCAGTAAAACTTTTCCGTGAATGTTTCTATGTAAAACTTAAACCTATTTCTGCACTAAATAATTTTTATCAAACAATCTTTGTGGTAGAGTAAAGATTACTGCTTAATGATCTTAAAATTTTGCTTTGCAATGTTTCCCGCCTTATCTGTGACAGTAACTACTAATATATGTGTTCCAGGTTTGCAGTATTGATCAAAGCTGTAAATAAAATCATCATTTTTTTCAGCAAATAGCAACCATTGTCCATCTAGCGTTGCAGTAAATTTTTCTACTTCATCAAGCTCATCTGTACAGCGCAACCGCAATGTTTTTTGAGTAGTGAATTTGGTGCCATTTACCCAGCCAATTGGTTTAATTACCGGTGTAATTGTATCAAGCAATAATTGCACGAAGCCAAGGCGATTGAATTTTGCTGTCATCCAATCTCCGTTCCATTCACCTTTGGTAACTTCCTTATGCTTATTACTGATCAGTTGCATTACTACTTTATCTTTTAAAGACGCAGTGAGAAATTTGGTAATTTTCAATTGCACGGTAAAACTATCCTGCACCGGAACTGTATAATTGTGCAATGCAACCATTGGGGATACAGCCTTAGGCGAGGGTGAAGTATTTTCTGCTAACTGAAACGGGACGGCATCATAAAAAGCGGTGGAACTAAAATATGCTTTTACATTTTTACCGATCACGCTGTCGGCACGGCCCGGTACAAAAGGTTTTGCGTTGACAGGATAAGTAATGTTTTGTTGTAACGCCCTGTTATATTGCAACAAAAAATTTATACTTGTTGTGTTATCATGCACATCTTTTAATACAATACGCATTTTATGTATAGCAGTATCGCTAAGGATTATTATGCCGCTGCCACCAGCCTCGGAAAATACTTTTAATAAATTGCCGGGCAGTATAGAAAGATGTTGTATAAAACTTTTTGTTTTTACATATACACTATAATCTGTGCAAGCATTAATATACCGAGAATCAGGATATGAAAAGTCATTTAACTGAAAAGCATTCAGCAACGAATCATCCATCCACAACTCTGCCTGGTAAATGCCAAAACGAAAAGAAGAATTCATGCGTCTATCCAATGTCTTCACAGCAAGACTTACTAATGGAGAGCCTACCTGCACCACTTTTAGTGCAGTTGTATAATCACTGCCACTTGCTTTTACGGCAATAGATTTTGCAGGTGATTGATAGGTGCTGTATCTTCTGTCGTACCAGTACAAACCATTCACGGTTGGCTTTAAATTATCGGGAATATTATAACCGAATAATTCAGGGTTAAGGTTGTTCTCTGTTTTTGTATCGCGTATCTCATAATGCAAATGCGGCCCGCCCGAACCACCGGTATTGCCACTTAATGCAATGAATTGCCCTTTAGTTACAGGGAACTGTTCCGGCAAAAAAGCAATGTCCTGTTCCCATTGTTCATCATTGTATTGTTTTGCTTTTACAGCATCTTCCAGTGTTTTATAAAACGAATTCAGGTGCGCATATAAAGTGGTATAGCCATTAGGGTGCGTTATATAGATCGCTTTTCCATAACCCCACTTTTCAATTTTCACACGACTTACATAGCCATCCGCAGTAGCATATACATTTAAGTTCTCTCTGGCTTTCGTTCTTATATCAAGACCCATATGAAAGTGGTTGCTGCGCAGGTCACCAAAGTTTGCAGAAAGGTCTAACGGAATGTCAAGCGGGCTGCGAAAATAATTTTGCGGATAAAGACTTTTTATCTGCGCCGATGTATCAACCGAAAACAATAAATCGAAAAATAAAACAACACATACAAATCTTCCCATGCGTCAAAAATAAGCCCGCTGGTTAAATAATGGTGGCGTATGAATTCTTAATTTTTTTTTGTTACCGGCTTTTGTATTTTATAGCAACACCTGTTGTGTCACTCACTTGTACGTTCTGAACTATCGGGAGCAAGCCTCTATATCCGGGCTGTGGGGTTCGAGCAAAACATAAATACCTCAAAGCTCGCGGCTATTAGCTCATAGCTGCTTAACAAGTACAAGAGTGCGACGCAACGGCAGCCCCATCTTTGTAACAGCACCATGGCTCATAAAAACCTGGTTATCCACAGAACTTCTCATACTAACTGATGTTATTAAAATTTAACTCCGTAAAAAACTTTAAACGCCCTTACATTTGCGCAATTTATCTATACCATGCCAAAAGACAATTCGATTAAAAGTGTGCTGATAGTAGGTTCAGGGCCCATTATTATTGGTCAGGCCTGCGAGTTTGATTATTCGGGATCCCAGGCGGCAAGAAGTCTGCGTGAGGAGGGAATTGAAGTGATACTTATAAACAGTAACCCCGCCACCATTATGACTGACCCGATGATGGCCGACAAAGTATACTTGTTGCCGCTTACCGTGGAAAGTATTGAGGAGATCTTAAAAGAAAATAATATCGATGCAGTATTGCCTACTATGGGCGGTCAAACTGCTTTGAACCTTTGCAAAGAAGCGGAAGAACTGGGCATTTGGGAGCAATACAATGTGCGGATGATCGGGGTAGATGTGGCTGCCATTGATACAGCGGAGGACAGGGAAAAGTTCCGCCAGCTGATGATGAGGATCGGGATAAAAGTGGCACCAAGCAGGGTTGCCAACAGTTCTTTGGAAGGAAAAGAATTTGCACAGGAGATTGGTTTCCCACTGGTAATTCGTCCTTCATTTACGCTTGGCGGTACCGGCGGTGGTTTTGTACATGACAAATCAGAACTCGATGAAGCTTTGCAGCGTGGCTTGCAGGCATCACCAATACATGAAGTACTGGTAGAAAAAGCTGTGCTGGGCTGGAAAGAATACGAACTGGAATTATTGCGTGATAAGAATGATAATGTCGTGATCATTTGTACGGTCGAAAATCTTGACCCGATGGGTATTCATACCGGTGATTCTATAACGGTAGCACCTGCAATGACGTTGAGCGACACAGCCTTCCAGGACATGCGTAACCAGGCTATGCTGATGATGCGCTCGTTAGGCAATTTTGCAGGTGGCTGTAATGTGCAGTTTGCGTTGAATCCCGAAACAGAAGAACTGATTGCCGTGGAAATTAACCCACGTGTAAGCCGTTCCTCCGCGTTGGCAAGTAAGGCTACCGGTTACCCTATTGCAAAGATCGCAGCTAAATTGGCAATTGGTTATTCACTGGACGAATTGAAGAACCAGATAACCGGCACAACTTCGGCATATTTTGAACCGGCGCTCGATTATGTGATCGTCAAAATTCCACGCTGGAATTTTGACAAATTTAAAGGCGCCAATGATACCTTAGGTCTTCAAATGAAAAGCGTGGGTGAAGTAATGGCTATCGGCAGAAGCTTTACAGAAGCTATTCAAAAGGCCTGTCAGAGCCTGGAAAATGAAGCGGTTGGTCTTGGTTATTATGGCAAGAGCCTTATGAAAAGCGATGACCTGATCGAATATATAAAAGTGCCGAAGTGGGACAGAATCTTCCGTATAAAAGATGCACTGATGCAGGGTGTTACAGTTAAAAGCATCGTGAAGGCAACAGGTATTGACCGTTGGTTTATTTACCAGATTCAGGAGATTTGCCGTATTGAAAAAGAATTGGCCAATCATTCGTTGGAAAGCTTAACAGCAGATCTTTTGAAAGAAGCCAAACAAAACGGTTTTGGAGACGAGCAGATTGCCCGTATTCTCCACAGCAATACAACCGAAGAGCAGATTTACGAGAAAAGAAAGTCGCTTGGAATAATCCGTGTTTACAAAATGGTAGATACCTGCAGTGCAGAGTTTGAGGCTAAAACCCCATATTTCTATAGCACTTTTGAATAACATGTTTTCTTACAACAGAGAAACCCATTGCATCGAAATGGGTTTCTGTTAAATCCTACCCTACATTTTAATTGAAGGAAATAAAACTTATGATCTGTTCAAGATATAATTGATCGGTTTCATCAAACTGATTAAAAAGTTCGCTATCAACATCCAGTACAGCTACCACTTCATTATTTAATAACACAGGTACAACAATTTCAGATTTCGAAAGACTGCTGCAGGCAATATGCCCCGGAAATTTTTCAACATCCGGAACAATCAATGTCTTAGCTTTGGCCCAGCTTGTACCGCATACCCCACGCCCTTTACGAATACGTGTGCAGGCAACCGGTCCCTGGAACGGCCCTAAAACCAGTTCATCTTTTTTTACCAAATAAAACCCTACCCACAACCAGCCGAATTGTTCTTTTAGCGCTGCTGCTATATTTGCAAGATTAGCTATAAGGTCTGTTTCGCCCTTCAGTAATCCATTTATCTGCGGTATCAACGTCTCATACTGTTCTTTCTTTGTTCCTGTTATAATGTTTAGATCTTCGGCCATAAAAAAATTTATAGGGGCAAAGTTAGGAATGATTTTTTGGTAGTCAGCACCAGTGCAAAAATGGAGCTTTCGTTGCGTCGCACACTGGATCGTTCTGATTAGTGATCAACAGAAAGTTCAAGAGTGCGACGCAACGCAAGATTAAAAATGTACTGCTGCCAGGGACAAAAACCTTAATATGCTGTATTAACATTGTTTTCTGTGGGTAAAAATACCGGGGTGCATACAATTATTTGTTGCTTTAAGCGTATTAGTTAGGTGCGTGATAATACATAGACGACGCAGATCATTAACGGGCTATTAATTTTTATTTAATTGTAACCAAAGGGGTTTGCTGCGTTTGATATATATTTTTGCATTACCTGCGATGCAGGCTTTATCCAATATCTAATATCCAAATTCTGGTTTATGAAAAACCGCGTGGTATGCCTCTGTGCAATCATACTCACCTTAATGTCGGTGCCTGTATTTTCGCAGGTAACTGATCTTTCAAAAACCAAATATGGGATTTGGCAAACATATGGAGACCCTGTTTCCTCTACCATTAATCCTGAAATACGTGGACGCTTATGCAATTTCAAATGGGCAAAACTTGAAATTGCTCCTGATAAATGGGATTGGAAGGAATTTGATTATAATCTTGCCTTAAGAGCTGCTGATAGTTTACCCCTGATATTTATGGTATTTACGGAAGAGGATGCGCCGGAATGGCTATACAGTAATGGCGTACCAAAAGTTGCAGAAAAAGATAACAGGGGGAATGTAATTGCTTATTGTCCTTTTTATGAAGATCCTAACTACAAATTTTATTTTAAGCGCATGATCCAAAGGGTGCGTGAACATGTAGAAACATTGCCGTCCAACGTTCGGAATCAGGTACTGGCTGTGCAGGCATGTTTTGGCAGCACCGGAGATTATATCAGTTATAAAGGAGATGTTGACAGACAATACAGGATAACAAATGCTGGTTTTTATGCGCTTTTCCAGGAATTCAGTCAGGCTTATTACGATGAATACAGGAATACCAATCCTAAAATATATGTATTAAGTAACCCCAAAAATAATGGCCCTGATCAGGCGCTTTGGCTTTTAAGTAATTGTCCCGGCGGATGGTTAAAAGCAGGGTCTATTGGAAAAGGGTACCAGTTAAATGATGAAGGATCTAAAGCTGAATGGCTGTATCCGATATTGAATCAGCAAATTGCAGGTGAATATATCAGAGCACGCTCAGAGATAACAGGTGGTGCTACAAAATCTGCATGGTGGACAAAGGCACCAGCAATGAACATGTTTGCTTTAATGTGTTATGATATATATTGGGGACTTGACTGGAATAACCAGGGATATGAGCAGATTGGGAATAAAGTATACGATTCTGCCTATGGTTTTTTTAATAAATATGCAGGAGAAAAAGATCCGTCAAAAAGTGCTCATGCATTGTGTGCTTTACGAGATGGTCTTGATGCTTCTGACGCGGTAAGATTTCCTGAAAATTTATATGGGAAGGCTGTAAGGGGAAACCCCAACCGATATACAAAAATCGCGAATGAATTTGCTTCACATGGTGCAAAACTTGAGGATGTGCACAGTGCTATGAATGACGAAATAAGTAATCTTGGCGCCAAAGGTATTAATGATGTTGGCTGGGATATTTTTCCAGGTAATTATGAAAGGTATCTTCACCAGATAAAGGCCAATGAAACAAGCGTAGGATATTGGAATGTTCAGTCTGCTAATAAGAATGATATGTATGGCAGGTTTGCCAGAGGATTTGATTTAGCAAAAGGGAAAAATGCTTTATACTTTAATGTTGAAGATGCATTTTTTAATGATGTCCCACTTGATAGCAAACAACCGGTGGTTATTGAAATAATATATTTTGATAATTCTTACGGTAGCTGGGAGTTATTTTATGATGGTGCAGTAAATACCGATCAATCGTCTATACAGGTAACAGGAACCAATACCAATTCATGGAAAAGAGCGTCTGTAACCATTAATGATGCTTATTTTGGAAATAGAGCAAAAAATGGTGCAGATTTTTATATTAAAAGTACCGGAACGGAGGATGTTATTTTTTCCACTGTAGAATTAAAGAGACCGAATGTTGGTGAGGTAGCTGGTTTTTCAGCCTCCTCGCTTAAACCTTTTTCGCCAATGTGCATACAGGGATCTGCTTACCAAACACTTTATGTTAGCGGTAGTTTCCTGCCTCAGGGAAATACCATAATTGGTCCTCTGAATGGGTTTGCCTTTTCAATTGATAGTGGTAAAACTTATCCTGATTCTGTAATTATAAAAGATCGGGGGGCAGTATTTAGTGAAAAAGTTTTTGTAAAGTTTAAGCCTATCAAGGAAGGTGTTTATAATGGAAATATTCCGGTTCGTGGAGACAATGTTCCCACCTATAATGTTTTGGTAGAGGCTACATCAGTAAACAGTAGTCCTACATTACAACCAGTTGTAAAATCAATAAGTTGCTTTGGTACTAAAGATGGAGCCATTGACCTTGTAAGTAGTGGCGGCGAAGGACCGTTTACCTATAACTGGTCAGGAACTTCTAATTTCAAAGCCACTACTAAGGACGTAAGTGGATTAGCTGCGGGAACGTATACTGTATCGGTAAATTCCCTTGGTGGTTGTCTTACAAAAACAACTGTACAGATAACAAGCCCAACTGCATTGCAGGTTACAGCAGAAGCTTCTCAAATTTCGGTAGATCAAAATACTACTATGGTTACTGTATCAGCAACTGGAGGCACCTCCCCTTACTTAGGGGTGGGTAGTTTTTCTGCGGGAGAAGGTACATATACTTATACCGTTACAGATGCCAACGGCTGCAATTCGAATACTGTACTTACTGTTACAAAATCTAAAAGCTCCCTCAAAGCTTTTGCTTCTTCACAAAATATCAGTTGTCATGGTGGTTTTACAACAGTGTCAGTTACTGCAACAGGAGGAACTGAACCTTATTCGGGTACAGGTAATTTTATAGTTGCTGCAGGTACTTATACTTATACTGTAACGGATGCTGATGGTACTAATAGTTCTATAACCATAACTGTAAACGAGCCTCCAGCATTTAGCGCTATTGTGACCACTGAAAAAATAATGTGTAACGGCGGGACTACTAATATAGATGTATCTGGAACCGGAGGAGTTACTCCGTATTCAGGTATTGGTAACTTTACCGTTAATGCGGGCATTTACACTTACACTTTAACAGATGGAAATGGATGTACTGCGGTAAAGACGATTAATATTATTGAGCCGGCTCAAAAATTAAATGTCAGTCTGTCCGCCGATCCTATTCTTTGTAATAGCAGCACAACAAATATTGTTGTATCTGCATCAGGCGGTACTGCCCCTTATATTGGCACGGGCAATTTTACAGCTCTGGCAGGCAGTTATAGTTTTACGGTTACTGATGCCAATGGCTGCTCTGCAACACAAGCAATTAATCTGTCAGAGCCTTCAGCATTAGAAGTATTTGTGAAAGCTGAACCTATTAGCAATGATCAAAAGGCAACAACTGTAACCGTAACGGCTAATGGAGGAATCACTCCATACACAGGTACAGGTAATTTTACTGCAACAGAAGGTCAGCATAGTTATACAGTTACTGATGCCAACGGTTGCCAGGCAAGTAATTCCATTATGATAGCCAACACTCAAATAGCTCAGTTGGCTGCAACAGCAACACAGGGATCAATTTTATGTAACGGCGGTACTGCTACCGTAAAAGTAAATGCAACCGGTGGCTTGGCTCCTTATACAGGTACGGGTATATATACCGTTACTGCGGGCACCTATACCTATACAGTTAAAGATGCACTTGGGAATATTTGCAATGCAAATATTACAGTTGCGGAACCTGCCCCGCTAAACGTGAGTATTTCAAGCAATGCGGACGATGGTGCTTGCAAAGGATTGTCTAGTGCTATAACTGTAAATGTAACGGGCGGTACAACTCCTTACCAATACAACTTGAATGCAGGTAATTACCAGCTCAGTAATGAATTTAATAATCTTGCTGATGGATCCTATACAGTTATCGTAAAAGATAGTAATGGATGCATTAGTTCTGTTCCGACAGTTGTAACAAAGAGTGCTCCAATGAAAGCATGGTTTAGTGAAGTAACTGATGTAAGTGCTTGTGGATTTGCTGATGGTTCAGGGACAGTAATTAATCAAGGCGGTATTGGACCTTTTGAATACAGTATTAACAACGAAGATTTCCAAAGTGGAAATGTGTTTACCAAATTACCGGAAAACGAATATACGGTGGTAGTAAAAGATAGTCGGGGATGCGAAACTTCTGCGTCAACAAATATTAGAAGAAATAGCCAACTCGCTTTAGAGGTAAGCAGCCTGATACCCGTAAGTAGCTGTAAGAATAGCAATGGCGAAATAAAAGTAATGGCTTCAGGTGGAGGCGGTGCTTATCAATTCTGTGTAAATGGCCAACCTTTTAAAGGCAGTAGCACATTTACAGATTTAAGTGTAGGGCAATACACTATTACAGTAAAAGATTGGCGTGGTTGTACAAAATCCATAAATGTGGATATGACAAAATTGCCACCATTGGTTGCACAGGTTCAAAGCATCACTAATGCGGGTGCATGCGAAAACGATGGCGCAATTACACTTGGGTTTAGCGGTGGATCAGGCCCTTACCTGTTTTGTATTAACGGCGGCGTTTCTCAATCCTCAAATGTATTCAATAACCTCCCTGCAGGAATTTATACAGTGCAGGTAAGAGACAGCAGAAATTGCATTGCATCTGCAATTGCAACAATTGGTAAAGCATCAGAAATGCATCTTAAAGCTGATACAACTGCAATAAGTTGTAAAGGTGGTTCAGATGGAACGATTACCATAACAACAATCGGTGGCGTTGCACCTTACCAATACAGCATTGATGGCAAGCCATTCATAACAAGAAATATATTCGGAAACGTAAAAGCAGGTATTCATACTATTACAGTAACAGATAGTAAAGCTTGCATAGCTACGATTGATGTAAAAATGATGCCTGGAACAGAAGATTGTAGTAATTCAGGACCGGATTTGTCAATCGTATTCAATCCAAACGACAGCTTGTTCAAAGCAATGATATTGCCTAACCCATCACCATCTGCTTTTACACTTATTACAAATGGAAATAGCACGGAAAGGATAGATATTCTCGTTGTTGACATGACTGGAAAAGTAGTATACAAAACGAGTGGAAGTGCCAGCCAGCAATATCGTTTCGGTAGTGATTTTGCTTCGGGTATGTATATTGTTCGTATACTAAAAGGTGTGCATATTGAAAACATTAAGATCATTAAAACTACTAGCCAATAACCCTACATAAAAACAAAGAAAAAATAGAGCCGCCTTTTAAGGTGGCTTTTTTATTTATGCCAATATCACTTTTTGTTGTCGAGCGACAGTGATAAAATTTAGCTTTCGTTGCGTCGCACTCTTGTACTTAAGAAAGAATTGCAGCAATTAATAAGTATAAAAAGTTATTGCCTACAATTCGTAGCTGAATGTTGCTATGAACGTACAAGTGAGTGACACAACTGCAGATGACACACTTGGCAACAGCAGGTAACATAATTTTTTGCACTGCATTTTTTGTACGCCCTCATTTTTAGCTTATCAGTTATTTTTTACAAAATATGTCGGCCCAGGAAGATAAATGTGTGCTTAACTGTTGTATTACATTATTTTTTCGTTGCATGGATACGGAAGATGTAAGTATTTTCCTCTTATCTGTTTTGGAAAGCTTGGGCATTTTACTAAATCCCTCTTTGCATTCAATATTATATAACTGAAAGAGCGATATAAAATTCAGTAGCAATTTTTAAATTTAAATGAGTATTATTTTGTTTGCGGTGAATTGTTTTCATAGGATTAGCTTATATATTTAAACATACTTCTTAAAGTAATACTAAAAAGCATTTTCAGTATTGGGCATCAGAAACATTTGTAGAATTATTTAGGAGTTCGATTAAATTTTTTTTACATGCTTCATAATCCGGGTGAGTCTGTTTAACGCCAGACTTAATAATAATAAAAATGATGATGAACTGAATGGCGGCTATTGCGATCATGCACATCATAACTTTCTCACTGATGTTTTCCATTTTCATAAGTTTTTGAGAACGCAAAATTAATTGTATAAACTATTGCATCAATGTGGAAAATCACATATGAAGTGGTGAAAAATCACAATGCCGTTTTATTTTGGAAGCCTTTTACACAGTCAGTTTTTTGTGGGGCTTTTATTAAGTATGGACGGCAGATAAAATTTATAAACAGTAATTGGATTATAAAGTGAGTAATTAAGTGAGCAACCAAATTCCCATAAGTGTTATTATTTTAAGGTTTCTTTGTAATTTTTGCACCAAACAAATAAAAGCTCCTTTTCAGGAGCTTTTATTTGTATAAATATTTATTACCACATTATCCAATCATAATCGTCAGCATTTTTTTTGCTCTTGTTTTTGAACCATGCTAATGTAGTTATGACTGCGGTTGCTAAAAGTATAATGCCAATAGTTTCTTTAAATTTGATATTCATTTCTAAGATTTTTTAAATTCTAATAAATTCCTACAATTATTTTTCGCCCCATAAAGTTACTTCTGCTTTTTCAAAATTGAAGCCCGGTATTGTTTTATAAACAAAAGCAACTCTTTTTATTCGTCTTGAATTACCTTTCAAATCAATTACCCTGCTTTCACCTCCACGTTCTATAATGGATCTTACCTGTATGTCTTGATGTTCTTCATTTTCAAAAATTACATCCATGTCCAGTATTTCAATTTTAGCATCCTTTACTTTGAACTTAAGTTTTCGGAATGCATCGGCTCCTGTTACCACTACTACATCTCTGTCCGTCTTAAAACCAACAGTTGCGGTTCCGATATGCTGCCATGTCCCTTTTTCTGCCGGCTCTATTTCTTTTTCTTTTTGCGCTGTGGCATACCCAACTGAAGAACAAATAATCAGGAGTGCGAAGAGTAATCTGAAAAATCGTGTTTTCATAATAAATGTTTTAAATTTTATGATCAATTCTGTAAAGCCAAATATCATTCCGGATTTTGCTGGAATCTGGATGCTGTATTAAGAATGAGAAGTAAATACCAATATGTTAAACGAACGGTTGTTGAATGTAGTGTTTAGTACAAGTGAGTGACTCAGAAAAAAATGTACAGAGATATGAAGCATATGACAAAAAAATCCTCATAGATGGCAAAAAAATACTGATAATTTTTTTTGGATAGAATAATTGGCTGTACATTCGGCGGCCAAATGAAAAAGCCCTCCTGTGGAAACAGGACGGCCTCTAACGATTGCTTGCCATATGAAAATCTTAAATAGAATCTTTTTATTTTTGCAGCCAAGCTGCTTGTATAATTTTCAGGCCTCCAACATTTGCTTGCTTTAACGATTGCCTGCCGTATGATTATCGCGTTAGCAGTACAAATGTATAACGCGTATTTACAACACAACAATCAATTTAGTCCGTGTTTAATGATGCCAAAGCGGAATAAATTTTGTTAAAACGATTAATGGCATTGAGTTTTAGGAGATTTTCGTTATGATGTCCAACAGGTTTACAGACGCATTATTTCAACTGGTTCGATCCCTGGAAAAGGCTGAAAAACGGCATTTTAAGCTATATATTAAACGTAGTTCAGCCAAAGAAGACCTTAAAATCATACAGCTTTTCGATGCGATGGATAAAATGCAGGACTATGATGAAAAATTATTGATAAAAAGGCTTTCTCCTGTAAGCAAACCTCAACTGGCCAATTTAAAAGTACATTTATACAAAGAATTATTAGGTAGCTTAAGACTTTTGAAGACATCTGATAACATTGATCTGCAGTTGAGTGAGCACCTTGATCATGCCCGTATACTCTACAATAAAGGTCTTAAGTTGCAAAGTCTTAAAATATTGGAAAAAGCTAAAGAATTAGCCAAGACCAATCATAAATTCAATTACCTGGCCCAGGTAATATCATTGGAAAAAAAAATTGAAACCTTACATATAACTCGTAGTTCACTGGAAAAGACTGAACAGCTTGCAATTGAAGCGAAAGATATAAGCAGACACATAGACAGGGTGTCTCAATTATCTAATCTTGCATTATTGCTTTACAGGTGGTACGTTAAAAATGGTCATGCCCGACATGGGCAGGATGTAAAAGCTATTAATGAATTTTTTAAAAGTAGTCTGCCCAAGCACACAGAAACCATTACAGATTTTTATGAACTGCTTTATCTATACCAGAGTTATAGCTGGTATGCTTTTATAAAACAGGATTTTTTGATGTATTACCGTTATAGTCAAAAATGGATTAATCTTTTTGAAGATGAGCCATCTATGAAAAGTGTTGAAACGGGCCACTTTATAAAAGGCATGCATAACCTGCTGAATGCACATTTTGATCTGCGTAATTTTGAACAATTCCAAATCACACTTAAAAAATTTGAAGCATTTGCTCAAACACCGGCTGCAAATCTTCACGATAATTTTCGGATACACACATTCATATACATTTACAGTGCAAAAATAAACTGGCATCTTATGACAGGCACTTTTAAAGATGGGCTTACTATTATACCATACATAGAAGAAAAGCTGGATGAATATGGATTATATATAGACAGGCATCGTATTCTTGTTTTCAATTATAAAATTGCATCACTTTATTTTGGCAGCGGCGAGTACAGCAAGTCTATAGATTATCTTCACCGCATCATTACAGATAATGCAGATCTGCGCATAGATCTGCAGTGTTATGCACGCCTGTTGCATCTTATGGCGCATTATGAAATGGGCAACGATGATATCATCGAGTCCCTTATGAAATCTGTCTATCGGTTTATGGCTAAAATGAAGAACCTTACAGTTGTTGAAGAAGAAATGTTTCGGTTTGTGCGCAACTCTTTCAGCCTTTCAAACAAGCAGCTAAAACCAGAGCTCGAAAAATTCCTGCATAAGATCAAACATCTTGAAAAGAACCGTTTTGAAACAAGAGCGTTTGCTTATCTGGATGTAATATCATGGGTAGAAGGTAAAGTGTATAATAAAACAATGAGCGATATTATTCATGAGAAATACATCAGCGGACGTAAGAGGCAATATCGTCAGATAGTCGCATAACTTTTATAAATAAATATTTTTTTGAACTTAGCTATTGTAACACGGATTAAGCTTCGTTGCGTCGCACACTGCATCTTTCATATTTCTAATGAGTAACCACGTTAACTATTTCACTTGCCATTTGCTCATTTCTGTAAAATACTTTAATATTTAAACCGGTTAGTTTCTTTTGCTGGTTGCACAAGTAAATAAATATATCTTAGCACGTAAACTTTGATAATATGTCGAATATTTTGATTATTGATGATGAAAGGGCGATACGTAAAACTCTTAGCGAAATATTGGGGTATGAGGGTTTTAAAGTTGATGAAGCTGCTGATGGCGAAGAAGGTTGGAAACTTTTTAATGAGAAGAATTATGATGTAGTGTTATGTGATATAAAAATGCCAAAGATCGATGGGCTTGAATTTTTAACACGTGCTGCAGAAAAAAGCCCGGATGTGCCTGTTATCATGATCAGCGGGCATGGCACAATTGAAACGGCAGTCGATGCTGTAAAAAAAGGTGCTTATGATTATGTAGCAAAGCCACCGGATCTTAACAGGCTGCTTATTACAATACGTAATGCACTTGATAAAAATAATCTTAGTAAAGAAACAAGAGTACTCAAGCGCAAAGTAAACCGCGTGCAGGAAATGATTGGCGTTAGCGAACCCATCATGCGTATAAAAGATACTATTGAAAAAGTAGCGCCAACAGATGCGAGGATTTTGGTAACAGGGGAGAACGGTGTAGGAAAAGAACTTGTTGCCAAATGGATCCATGAAAAAAGCAATCGCGCTGAAGGACCGCTGGTAGAAGTAAACTGCGCTGCTATCCCCAGCGAACTTATAGAGAGCGAATTGTTTGGTCATGAAAAAGGTTCGTTTACATCAGCTATTAAACAGCGTATCGGAAAATTTGAACAGGCAAATGGTGGAACTTTATTTCTTGACGAAATTGGCGATATGAGTTTAAGTGCACAAGCCAAAGTGTTACGCGCTTTGCAGGAAGGAAAAATTACAAGGGTTGGTGCCGATAAAGAAATACCTGTTGATGTACGCGTTATTGCCGCAACCAATAAAGACCTGCTGAAAGAAACTGAAGCCAAAACATTCAGGCTCGATCTTTATCACAGGCTAAGCGTAATATTGATACATGTGCCTTCACTAAATGATAGACGTGATGATATTCCTTTGCTAATAAATAAATTTCTGGAAGATATTGCGGAGGATTATGGCCAGGCAAAAAAATCAATAGATATTAAGGCAATGGAGCTACTTCAGCAACATAACTGGACAGGTAATATTCGCGAGTTAAGAAATGTAGTGGAAAGACTGGTTATACTTTCCGGTAAAACTATTACTATGGAAGATATAAAAAGTTATGTTTTGCCTGCATAATTTATTGTACCCATCAGCATTATATGTGGCATCACCCGTTGCGTCGCACACTTCAGGTTTCAAAACAATTATCAGCAGGAGGTATTGCGTAAATTATAAGTAAATAATGGCATCAAAAAGCAATGATTGTTAATTGCTGAAATTATTGCTACAGGTACAAGAGTGCGACGCAACAGGAGCTAAATATATCTACATTGTTTAGTAAATAAAAATTTCTTTAAACCTCTTAATAGTCTTTATAACTATTTTATGAGCCATCATAACAACACAGTTATAATTATTACAGGGCCAACAGCCTCCGGGAAAACTGCTCTGGCTATAAAACTTGCGCAGCGATTTAATACTTCTATTATTTCTGCCGACTCCCGTCAATGCTTTAAAGAATTAAATATTGGTGTGGCAAAACCTTCTGAAAGGGAATTGAGTATGGTAAAACATTATTTTATCAGCTCACATTCAATTCATGAAAATGTTACAGCTCAGACCTTTGAACGCTATGCGCTTGATGCTGCAGCAGAAATTTTTAGAAATAATAATGTAGCTATTATGGCTGGCGGCACAGGATTGTATATAAAAGCTTTTTGCGAAGGACTGGACATAATACCGGAAGCAGACGAAAAAATAAGACTCCAGGTAATTAATAATTATAAGATCAATGGAATAGCCTGGCTTCAAAAGCAAATTCAGATACATGATCCGGATTTCTGGCAAATAGCAGAACGCCAAAACCCTCAAAGGTTAATGCGGGCGTTGGAAGTAAAATTCACCACAGGAAAATCTATTGTAGATTTTCACAAGGGAGAAAAAAAAGTACGGCCTTTTAATATTATTAAACTTGGTATTGAAATTTCAAAGGAACAATTACATAAAAATATAAACCAGCGTACCACTGAAATGTTTGAGCAAGGATTAATACAAGAAGTTACATCGTTAAAAGCTTTTAGAAATATGAATGCATTACAGACTGTTGGCTACAAGGAGCTGTTTGAGTACTTCGATACAAAGTTGTTATTAGACACAACAATTGAGAAAGTGAAAATTAATACCCGACATTATGCAAAAAGGCAGATAACCTGGTTTAAAAAAGATCCTAATATCAAGTGGGGTAATAGTTATACATTGTTAACAGATATTAATGATTATTTGGCATCAGGCATAAAAAATGAAAATAGCATAACGCCTAATATATCAATATTATAAAGAATTCATTGTGTCAGTAACACACAATTTATAATGTGTACGTATGACACAATAAAAAAAAGTTTATTTTTTTTCTTTAACAAAAGATTAATTCCCTAATTTTAGCCGTCCCAATTTAATAACACAACCATAACTTGCCCGCTTATGAGACAAAAAATCGATTGCTTGGCTGTGCGTTTATGCGCAGCCGTGTTCTTCATGTTTATTGCAGCTACGGCGTTTGCACAGAAAACAGTCACAGGTACAGTGACGAGTGCAAAAGATAATCAGCCAATTAATGGTGCTTCCATTCTGGTAAAAGGTACCAATGTTGGTACTGCCACTTCTCCTACAGGAACTTTTAGCATTAATGTTCCTGCTGGTAAAAAAATCTTAGTTATTTCTTCAGTTGGTTTTGATGATCAGGAAATTGATGTATCAAGTCAATCAACTATTTCTGTGGCATTAAAAGAAAAAACATCTTCATTAGATGAGATCGTAGTAACAGGTTATACTGCACAGAAGAAAAAAGAAATTACCGGTGCTGTTGCTGTGGTTAATGTAAAAGACATGAAGCAAGTGCCTGTAGGAACAGGTGAAGAAGCCTTACAGGGGCGCGCTTCCGGTCTTACAGTAATTAGCTCAGGTCAGCCTGGAGCTGCAAGTGATCTTCGTATTCGCGGTGTTACCACTTTTGGTAATAATCAGCCGCTTGTAATGGTTGATGGAGTGCGAGGCGATCTTCACAACATCAACGTTTCGGATATTGAATCAATACAGGTATTAAAAGATGCCTCTGCTGCCATTTATGGCGTTGCAGGTGCAAACGGTGTTATTATTGTAACTACCAAAAAAGGTAAAGCCGGTAAAGCCAGGGTTAGTTATGATGGTTATTATGGTGTTACTACAAAAGGCCCTGGTTTTGACATGGCCAATACACAGGAAGAAGCTAATGCTATTTGGCAACAGCGCATCAATTCTGGTTTGCAACCCGGTGACGAAGGTTGGGGTAGTAAACAATATGGAACCGGTGTAAATCCTGTTATTCCTGATTATATAACTCCAACAGGAGCTTTTGAAGGTGATCCAAATACAGATCCGGCTACTTACAATATCAATTCTAATCAGATTACACGTGCTAATAAAGCAGGTACTGATTGGTATGATGTTATTACGAGAAATGCACCTACACAAAGCCATAATATATCTGTAAGCTCTGGTTCTGATAAGAGTTCTTATTTCTTTTCATTTGGTTATCTTAATCAACAGGGTATTGCCAGGTTTCAGTATAATAAAAGATACTCTGTAAGGGCAAATACTCAATTTAATATCGGTAATAAAATTCGTGTAGGGGAAAACGCATATGTCTTCTACAAGAATAATCCTACTTATGGTAATCAGGGTGAAGGCAGCCCTTTTAGTGTTGCTTTTCGCGAGGACGCTATCATTCCTGTTTATGATATTGCTGGCAATTTTGCTGGTACTAAATCACAGGATCTGGGAAATGCTCAAAATCCTTATGCCAACATATACAGAAGTAAGGATAACAAGAGTAATAACTGGGATATTACAGGAAACGTATACGCCGAAGTTGACTTCCTGAAACATTTTACTGCCCGCACAAGTTTTGGTGGAGTGGTTGATAACAATTATTACTATTATTTTAGTTATGTTGGTTACGAAAATGCAGAAGGCAATACTGGTGCTAATTCTTTTACAGAAGGAGCAGGTTATAATTCCAGCTGGACTTATACCAATACCTTAACATATGGTAATACTTTTGGTAATCATAATGTAAAGGTGCTTGTAGGTACTGAAGCTGTAAATTATTACGGCAGAAATTTATCTGGAACAAGAAGTAATTATTTTTCGGAAAACCCAAATTACTGGGTACTTGGTGCAGGTACTGGTACTCAATCTAACGCAGGTGGCGCCTATCAAAGTTCTCTTTGGTCTCAGTTTGCAAAACTTGAATATGGCTATGCAGGAAAATACCTTCTGAATGCTAGCATACGCAGGGATGGTGCCTCTGTTTTTGCAGAAGATGTTAGATATGGCTATTTTCCCGGTGTTTCTGCTGCCTGGAGAATATCACAGGAAAACTTCATGAAAGGAGTTTCCTTTATAAACGATCTGAAATTGCGCGGGAGCTGGGGTAAAATGGGTACTGCAGGAAACGTTGGTGCAACGAATCCTTTTAACCTGTATAGCACAAGATTAGGACGCTCTGCTTATGATATTTCAGGTACAAGTACATCACCATACGCCGGCTTCTTCAGGAGCAACGTAGGAAACCCAAGTACAACCTGGGAAGGTGATATAATTACCAACATCGGCGTAGATGCGACTATCCTTAAAAATAAAATCGATTTCACTGTTGAATGGTATAAGAAGAAAGTAAATGACCTTCTATATGGCGCTCAGGGTCCTCAATGGGCTTCATTATATGTAGGTGATGCAGGTCTTCCACAGGTTAACATCGCTGATAATCAGAACTCCGGTTTAGACTTAAGTCTGACTTATCATGCAAATGTATCTAAAGACTTTAAGCTGGATGTTACAGGTATTTTCACTTCTTATAAAAACAAGATCGTTTCTATACCTGGTTCCGGATATTTTGATGCAGGCGGTATCAGAAACGTTGTTATTCAGCGTAATGAAGTTGGTCATCCTTTGGGAGCTTTCTTTGGATATGATGTTATAGGTCTTTTCCAAAGCCAGGATGATATTGATAAATCCCCTTCACAACCTGGTGCAGCACCAGGATTGTTTAAATACAGGGATGTGAATAATGACGGTACCATTGATGCCAATGACAGAACTTATATCGGAAGCCCACATCCTGATTTTACTTATGGATTAAATTTGGCGATGAGCTATAAGAGTTTTGACTTCTCTGCATTTTTCTTCGGATCTAAAGGAAATGATATATATAACCAAACGTTGTATTATACAGATTTTCCAGACTTTTTCAAGGGAGGCATCAGAAGAGAAGCTGCAGTTAATTCATGGACACCGGAAAATACAAATACTTCCATACCTGCTTTGTATAATACAGGAAGCTTTAGCTCTGATCAGTCAACCAGTAGCTATTTTATCAGCAAAGGTTCTTATTTCCGTTGTAAACAAATGCAGCTTGGGTATACTTTGCCCGGTACTTTATTATCAAGATTCGGAATTGAGCATTTGCGCATATATGTGCAATCAGCAAACTTGTTTACAATAACAAAATATAACGGTCTTGATCCCGAGTTGACATCAACAGATCCTTCTTCTGCGAATGCTAATAACTTAGGTATAGATCAGGGTAACTACCCGCATACACCGTCATATCTTGTTGGCATCAACCTTAATTTTTAATTCCTAACTCATTTAGTCTATATGAAAAAGATAAAATATAAAATTATTATTCCTGCAAGTCTTTCTGTTATTGTGGTGCTTGCCGCATGTAGCAAAGACTTTCTTAACAAGCCACCTTTAGGAACATTAAACCCTGAAATTGTTGCGTCTGAGGTAGGAGTTCAGGGTGTATTAATTGGCGCTTATTCCCTTGTTGATGGGGAAGGCGCATCAGGTGATGGATTTGCTTCCGGCGCTTCAAACTGGATATTTGGTGGTGTAGCATCGGACGATGCTAATAAGGGTTCCGATCCATCTGATGTGGCGGATGCAGCACCAATGGAAGATTGGACCATAACCCCCACAAATGGTGCTATACCGCAAAAATGGAAACTTTGTTATTCAGGTGCACAACGGTGTAACGATGTATTAAGAGTATTGCCTCTTGCAACTGATATTCCTGCTGAAGAAGCAACCCAAATCTCTGCACAGGCAAGATTTTTAAGAGCATTTTATCATTTTGAATTAAAGAAAATATTTGGAAATATTGTTTATGCTGACGAAAATCTAACATTAGACAATACTACAAATACAACAGATGTTTGGCCAAATATTGAAGCTGATCTTAATTTTGCTGTAGATAACCTGCCTGAAACATTTAGCGACGAAGGAAGAGTGAATAAATGGGCGGCAAAAGCATTATTGGCTAAAACATACATGTTTCAGCATAAATATTCTGATGCTTATACTTTGTTGAAAGATATCATCGCCAACGGTAAAACTACAAAAGGCGAAAAGTATGCGCTCCTGCCACACTTCTACTCTAATTTCAACCCCGCTCAGAAAAACAGTGCAGAGTCTGTATTTGCTGCACAGACTTCTGTACAGGATGGTTCTTCAGTTGACTGGGGTGGTGATCCAAACGGAAATTACGGTGATATCCTAAACTTCCCTTACACAGGTGGCCCGGGTGCCTGCTGTGGATTTTATAATCCATCACAGGATCTGGCTGATGCATTTAAAACTGACGCAAATGGTCTTCCATTACTTGACACCTGGTATAGCGGTAATCACGTTAGCGATGTTACAACTCCTTATGTAGGTAATTTAGATCCAAGAATTGACTGGACAATGGGAAGAAAGGGTATTCCTTATCTGGATTGGGGTAACCATCCAGGCGATGCATGGATCAGAAACCCAGGTGCCGACGGTCATTTCAGTCCAATAAAAAATGTTTATGCAGCTTCTCAGAAAGATTCTTATACAGATGTTGGCAGTGCTTATTGGGGGCCAACTGAACTGGTTGCAAACAATGTGAATATTATACGCTTTGCCGATGTAATACTTTGGGCTGCAGAATGTGCCGCTGATGCAGGTGATCTTGCTGCTGCTATGGATTATGTAAACCAGGTTCGCGACAGGGTTACAGATTCAAACACATGGGTTAAAAAAGGTGGAAGCTATGATGCCGCAAATGCAGTTTATACCGGAGGTACCAATGCTGATACTTATAAGATTGGATTATATACTTCTTTCCCTTCGAAAGATTATGCTATAAAAGCGGTACAATTTGAAAGAAGACTTGAACTTGCTATGGAAGGTCATCGTTTCTTTGACCTTGTAAGATACGGGACTGCAGGTACAGTATTAAATGCTTATTATGACAGGTACAGATCAATCATGCCGTTAAAAGCAAATGCACACTGGACAGCAGGAAAGAACGAATACTTCCCAATTCCGCAAGGAGAAATTGATAACCTGAATTCTGATGGAACAGAACGTTTAGTTCAAAATCCAGGATATTAATAATAGATAAAATAGATTTAGTTTTTATAAGAGAGGTAGAGCTAATAACTCTGCCTCTTTTTCGTAATGTTATTTTATATCTAAAGAAATACTTTATTGATACCAGCTATATAACACAGATTTATCTTCGTTGCGTCGCAATCCTTTCATCGTTCTGAACACTTTTGAACATTGTTAAGAGCCAGCTGCTGCAATTGGATTATGTAATAAAAAAGGTTTTAAAAGGTGAAAAAAACTTTTAGAATTTTCGATCTTGCCGAGGTGCTTACTAAAAGTACAAGAGTGCGACGCAAGTAAAGATGCAATATGTGTTTAAGCCGGGTACATTTTTTTATTATATGCGCATCGTAATGATGCATTAAGTAAAACTTTTAGAATGAGGGTTATTAATTTTCTGATTTGTTTTAGTTTGATAGTTTCATTTTCTGCATGTATTGGTAACGATACTTTATTCACTGAGGTAAGTTCCGGTAAATCAGGTATTGATTTTTCGAATAATATAGTAGAAAATGATACCATAAATCCGCTGGATATAACCAATATATATAATGGAGGCGGTGTAGGCGTTGGAGACTTTAATAATGATGGTTTGGAGGATCTTTATTTTACGGGCAATATAGTGAGCAACAAGTTGTACCTGAACAAAGGCGATTTTAAATTTGAAGACATAACGGATGTTGCTAAGGTTGATGGTAATGGTGAATGGTGCCGGGGTGTTGCTGTTGTTGATATAAACAATGACGGCCTGCAGGATATATATGTATGTGCAACATTAAAACATGAAGCTAATCAGCGCAAAAATTTACTGTATATAAATCAGGGAAACGATAAAAATAATGTGCCTCACTTTAAAGAGATGGCTGAAACGTATGGTTTGGCAGATACAGGTCAATCAACCCAGGCAGCTTTCTTTGACTACGATAATGATGGTGATCTTGATGCATATGTAGTAACGAATGCAGTTAATACAGTTAAGTTTCCCGATAACTTTCATCCTGTTTTAAAAAATGGTGAGAACCCCAGCACCGGAAGGCTTTACAGAAATGACTGGAGTGATTCTTTAAAGCATCCGTTCTTTACAGATGTTTCTAAACAGGCCGGGATACAAACAGAAGGTTATGGTCACTCTGTGAACATTACTGATATCAACCAGGATGGCTGGAAAGATATTTATGTGACCAATGACTTTATCTCCAATGATCTTCTTTGGATTAATAATCATGATGGCACTTTTACAGAAGAACTTTCAAAATATTTCAAGCATACTTCAGCAAATGCCATGGGTAATGACATCGTGGATATAAACAATGATGGCCTTGCCGATGTAGTGGCCCTGGACATGGATCCTGAAGATAATTTCAGGAAGAAAATGATGCTGAATTCTATCAGCTATCAGCGATACCAGAATAGTGACCGTTTTGGGTATAATTATCAGTATGTGCGTAATACACTACAATTAAACCAGGGGCCAAGAGTTGGCGCTAATGATTCTATTGGTGTTCCTGCTTTTAGTGATATAGGTTTTTTTGCCGGTATGGCTGAAACTGATTGGAGCTGGACGCCGCTCGTTACAGATTTTGATAATGATGGTAACCGTGATATAATAGTTACCAACGGGTATCCCAAAGATCTTACAGATCATGATTTTATTTCTTACAGAAACCAGGCAACAAATATTGCTTCTAAAAAAATCATTCTTCAACAGATTCCAGAGGTAAAGCTGCACAACTATGCATTTAAAAATAATGCAGATCTTACCTTTTCTGATGTAACTAATAAATGGGGTTTAAGCGAACCAACATTTTCCAACGGGGCGGTATATGTTGATCTTGATAATGATGGTGATCTTGATGTAGTGATAAATAATATCAACAGCGAGGCAATAGTGTATAATAATAGTTCAAGACAAAAATTTATTGATAGCAGCCACTATCTAAAAATTCAATTTGCAGGAGATAGCAAAAACAAAAACGGCGTCGGTGCTTATGCTTATGTATATTATGATCACGGCAAAATACAGTTTTGGGAGAATACACCTTACCGTGGATATCTTTCTTCTGTTGACAGCCGTGCGCAGTTTGGTCTTGGTAAAACAACAATGGTAGACTCTGTTGTGATCAAATGGCCCAATGGAAAAAAGCAAAGTATTCCCAATATTAAAGCTGATCAATTACTGAAAGTAAATATCAATGATGCAAAAATTGAGTATTCATCTTCGCATGAAATGCTTGCAAAAAATACTTTATTCAAAGATTTCTCTGATTCAGTAAACATACATTATGTGCATCATGAAAAAGATTTTGTTGACTTCAACATACAAAAATTATTACCACATAAATTTTCTGAATTTGATCCTGCATTAGCAGCAGGCGATGTAGATAACAATGGTCTTGATGATCTTATTATCGGAGGGTCTATTGGGTACAGTGCGCAAATATTTTTGCAACAAAGCAATGGCCATTTTATACAAAGAGCACTTACTGCAGACACAGGTATGGATAAGAAAAAAGCACAGGACCTTGGCATACTCTTATTTGATGCAGATAAGGATGGCGACCCCGATCTTTATATTGCAAGCGGTGGTTACCAGAATAATCATAATGATGCATCATACCGCGATAGGTTTTATATTAATGATGGTAAAGGAATTTTTAAAGAAGATACCACTGCATTGGCCAAAAATCTCACCAGCAAATTTTGTGTAAGAGCGATTGATTATGATAAAGACGGCGATCTCGATCTTTTTGTTGCCGGTCGTGTAGATCCATGGAACTATCCTAAACCGGTATCCAGCTTTATTTTCAGGAACGATACTAAAAATGGAAAGATTCAATTTACAGATGTTACTGCTTCTGTTGCAAAAGACCTGAACAATATTGGACTTGTTTGCGATGCTGTGTTTACGGATTTTGATAACGATGGCTGGACAGATATTGTACTCGCCGGCGAATGGATGCCCATCACATTTTTGAAAAATGATAAAGGTGTTTTTAAAAATGTATCATCAGCATCAGGTATTAATAACCAGATTGGCTGGTGGAATACTATTGCACCCGGCGATTTTGATAATGATGGCGACATAGATTATATCGCAGGCAACGTAGGAGAAAATTCTTTTTACAAAGCAAGCGATCAATACCCGATTGCTGTGTATGCAAAAGATTTTGACAACAATGGAAACTATGATGCTATACCGGCGCTGTATCTTCCAACAAGCATGGAAGACCAAACAAAAAGAGAATTTCCTGCATACGGGAGAGACGATCTTATCAAGCAGATGATTGCTATGCGTTCAAGGTTTCAAAGCTACCGCACTTATGCAAACGCTACAATGGATTCTGTGCTTTTGGCAGATCAGCGTAAAGATGCCATCATCTATCATGCAAATAATTTAAAGTCATGTTATATACGCAACGATGGCAATGGTAAATTCACTTTACAACCATTGCCAATGCAAGCGCAGTTATCTATGCTCTGTGGCATGGCAGTTGAAGATTTTGATGGCGATGGAAATTTGGACGTAGTGATCAATGGAAATGATTATGGCACCGATGTTTCAACTGGCCGCTATGATGCATTGAATGGCTTATTTATGAAGGGAGATGGCAAAGGCAATTTTGTACCACAAACAATTTTGCAAAGCGGCATTTATATTCCTGGTAATGGCAAAGCACTTGTAAAACTCAGAAGTAAAACAGGCAGCTGTTTGCTTGCTGCATCTCAAAACCGCGGACCGTTAAAAATATTTAAACTTAAAAGAGATGTGCATTGTATAGCGCTGCAGCCAAACGATATAAGCGCTGTAATACAATACAGGAATGGCAAAACACAAAAGCAGGAATGTTATTACGGCAGTTCATTTCTCTCGCAGTCCGCAAGATTTATAAATGCAGATAATACCATGGCATCAGTAATCATAACAGATGCAAATGGAAATCAACGAAAGATAGTTCTGTAAATGATTTGCTATTGATTGTATGGGCCGGGCTGCAGAAAGCCTGTTTAGCTTTACTTGCGTCGCACTCTTGTACCGGATATCATTGTGCAGCATTTAAACAAAAATAAAATAACGATCGATATTCCAGCGAATGAAAAATATAGCGGCTTGTTTTATTATTTGTATAACAACTTTTATTTCCTGCAGCAGTAATAAAAACCCGTATGAAAATAATTTAGGTATTGAACCTTCATTAATAGCACAGATGGATACGGCTAATTATACAAAAATATTTTGGCTGGATACACTGGTAAATATTGGCACTATCAAAACAACTGATACAGCAAAAATAAAATTCAGGTTTAAAAATATTGGTGATAAAGCTTTATTCATTATTACTGCTGCACCCTCCTGCGGATGCACGGTGGCTGATTATCCCAGGGAACCGATACAGCCCGGTAAAGAAGGAATCGTAACTTCTGCTTATAAATGGAACGGGCAATTGGGAGCGATCAGGAAAACGATCAGTGTAAGAACAAATACAACAAATGAAGCTTACCATAAGATCGCTTTTATAGGAGAGGTCATTAAAGATTCTGTAAGCAGTAAAAAGTAAGGAATGTTTTTGCTATATAAAATTTAATGATAGTGTGGCAGCATATATGTTCAGCAAAGTATTGGGCGTTCAAGTGTGCGACGCAACAGAAGCTGAATAGAGAGTAATTGCAGGGACAAAAATGGTTTTTAAATAATTTATCAGAGCTTATAACCTTAAAATATTGATGAGTGTTTTGTTGAAATATAAAAGATATGTAGTTGGAGTTGTTTGCATGAGTTTTTTTATTGCTTGTTTTGTTTCGTGTCAGCAATATCAAAAAAACAGCACACATAAAAATGTAAGCGATGAAAGTATTGATATGGGCAAGAAGCTTGCTGCAACATATTGTCAATCCTGTCATCTCCTGCCCGATCCATCTTTGCTCGACGCAAAGAGTTGGGAAAAAGGTGTATTGCCCATGATGGGTCCAAGGCTTGGCATTTTTAATAATGGCTTTGAACAGTATCCGTCGTACAGAAGAGATAAGGATGTTGATAAAGACTTTTATCCGTCGCAACCAATATTGAATGTGGTGCAGTGGCAGGCTATTCTTGATTACTATACAGCGCTTGCGCCTGATACATTGGTTGCAAATAAAGATGATGTAAGTATTTCATCAGACCTTTCACAGTTTAAACCAATAGTGCCCGCATTTAATGATCCTGTACCCCGCATAAGTTATATTAATGTCGATACAGTTATGGCGCCACATAATGTCATTATATGTGAGGTAAACAGAAAAGGCATTTTTCGATTCAACAACGATTTGCAGTTGCACGATTCACTTTATCCTGTAGGCAGTATTGTGGATATGAGTATGAAAAAAGCCAGTGCAGTGGCATGTAATATTGGGATAATGGTTCCTAATAACGGAAAGCATGGAACAATAAATAATCTTGCTATAAGCAGAAATAATAAAATGTCTTATGACACAATTCCTATGTTTGACAGTCTTAGAAGGCCTGTGCAAATAATTGTATCTGATATAAATAAAGATGACAAGGAGGATTATCTTGTTTGTGAATATGGCAATCTTAAAGGTGCGCTTTCATGGAATGAAAATCTTGGTAATAATAAATTTGAAAGGCATGTAATAAGAGAAGTGCCTGGTGCAATAAAAGCATATGTACAGGATTATAATAATGATGGTCTTCCTGACATTTATGTTTTATTTGCCCAGGGCGATGAAAGTATTTTTTTATATACTAATAAGGGCAACGGAAAGTTTGAAGAGAAACAATTGCTGCGCTTTCCACCTGTTTATGGCTCTACTTATTTTGAACTGGCAGATTTTAATAAAGATGGTTTTCCTGATATTGTTTACACCTGTGGAGATAATGCAGATTTTTCTGCCATATTAAAACCTTATCATGGAATTTATATTTACCTCAATGATGGTAAGAATAATTTTACACAGAAATATTTCTTTCACATAAATGGTTGCTTTAAAGCTATGGCAAGGGATTTTGATAATGATGGTGACCTTGATATTGCCGCCATTTCTTTTTTTGCAGATTATCAGCATCGCCCCGAAGAAGGTTTTGTATACTTGGAAAATAATGGAAACTTTAATTTCAAAGCATACAATCTTCCGGAAACACAAAAGGGTAGATGGCTTACCATGGATGCAGGCGATCTCGACGGAGATGGAAAGACAGATATAGTACTGGGCAATTTTTCTGCACCTGCAATGATAAAATCGTTAGTGCCATTTGAAAAAGGGCCGCCCTTCCTTTTTTTGAAAAATATTGGCAGGTAATTGCGGTAATATGTTTATGTTAGTTATTTAGTTTATTTTTCAAAATTAAATTTATAAGCGCCACATGAAATATGTTATTTATTCGATACAGGTCTTCCTATGCTGTGTATTATTATTCGGATGCACCGAAAAAAATAAACCTGTAATAAATGATACCGAAGTACTTCACCAAAATGAAGATCAGTTAACACAGATCATTATTTATGATGTTTTTTCTCCACCTGTTGCCTCACGTATTTATGCATATACGTCACTGGCATCTTATGAAGCCATACGTTTTGCAAAACCTGGTTATGCATCCATTGCTGAAAAGCTGAATGGCTTTGGTAAAATGCCGCAACCTGAAAATGGTAAGCAATATAATTACACACTGGCTGCATCCAAAGCATTTTGTACGGTTGCCTATAACATTAGAATATTCTCAGATACAGTATTACATCGTTATGAAGACTCACTGGAAAACGTATTTAAAGCCGCTATTCCTGAAGATATATATAACCGCTCCATTGCATTTGGAGATACGATCGGCAAAACAATATTGATGCGTGCCCAAAAAGACATGTATAAAGAAACACGCGGTATGGCCAAATACCTGGGAAGCGACGCAGATGGTAAATGGCAGCCAACACCACCGGATTATTTTGATGGTACAGAACCCTACTGGAAAATGATAAAATCATTTTCATTGGATACATGTTCGCAGTTTAGGCCAGCGCCACCTTTTACATTCAGCAAAGACACAAACAGCGCTTTTTATAAAATGGTAAAAGAAGTATATACCGTAAATAAAAATCTTTCTGACTCGCAAAAAACAATTGCCGATTACTGGGATGACAATCCCTTTGTAGTGCAGCATTCGGGTCATCTGATGTTTGCTAATAAGAAAATTACACCTGGCGGACATTGGATGGGCATTACAACAATTGCATGCAGACAATCAAATGCAGACGAAGTAAAAACGGCCCAGGCTTATTGCCTCACAGCTATTTCTTTGTTGGATGCTTTCATCTCCTGCTGGGATTCGAAATTTACGTATGAATACGTGCGTCCTATCACATTAATTAATGCCTGGATCGACAGAGATTGGAATGCATATTTGCAAACACCGCCATTCCCTGAATATACTGCGGGCCACGCCAGTATTTCCGGCTCGGCTTCAACAGTGCTGTCTGATTTGTTCGGCCAGAATTTTGCTTTTCATGATAACAGCGATTCAGCTTATATTGGCATGACGAGAGATTTCACCTCATTCAAACAGGCAGCGGCAGAAGCTTCTATAAGCAGGCTGTATGGTGGCATACATTATCGTCCAAGTCTTGATACTGGTCTTGTACACGGCGCAATGGTAGGTAATAATTTGTTGAAGAAAATAGGTATGCAGTAATAAAAGAATTTGTAAGAAAGACGAAGATAATTATACCGGCCAATGTTTTTCATGGCATCGCCGGTTGTGTCACTCACTTGTACTTTCAGAACAATATTAGCAACGCAAGATGGTAGTTGTAGATCGGTTGTTAAGAACAATTACACCTGCGATTTATGATTGACGATTCAGGTTCTTCTGCACAAGAGTGCGACGCAACAGGCGATGCCACAACCAATACGGTTTGGCACACCTTATAGAATGAGGTAAGAAAGAACGGTTTTAAAAATGAATTGATATAATCCGTACCAGAAAACAATTACTATGAAATATTCCATTCTGTTTGCAGGCTTGTTGTTTTGTTTTGCCATAAAGGCAACGGCGCAACTATGCAATGGAAATTTAGGGGACCCTATTTTGAACATGACCTTTGGTGCAAAAGGTTTTGTAATGCCAAAGAACACCACAACTTTTGAGCAGGCAGGTGGTTGCCCCAATAAAGGTCAATTCGTCATCAGTAGTTTTTTATTTGGCTGCGGCAGCAACAATGATCATTCCTGGATAAAAATGATAGGAGATCATACAAGAGATCTGGATGGTAATTACATGCTTATAAATGCCGAGAGCACACCGGGCACTATTTATACAGATACTGCAAAAGATCTTTGTGATAATACTAATTATGTTTTCACGGCTTGGGTCTCAAATGCCATGCAGAATTTTACCTGTGGTGGTAACCCTGTACTTGCCAATCTTACGTTCACGGTAAAAAAATTAGATGGCACTGTATTGTCCACTTCAAGCACAGGAGATATACCTGTTGCTGATGACAGAATATGGAAACAATATGGACTGGCATTTACAACTCCAGCCAATACGCCAGAAGTAATTGTAAGCATAACTACCAATCCTACCTATGGTTGCGGCAGTGGTTTTGTAATTGATGATATTACTTTCAGAAGCTGCGGCCCGTTGGTTACTGTCACACTTGATGGGGCTACAGATGGTGGTAATGTATGCGCAGATTATACCAACCCTTTTATTTTGCAAGGTACATATAGCGCTTACTATAATGATCCTGCAGTGCAATGGCAAAGCAGTGTGGATACCGGCAAAACCTGGCAGGATATACCAGGTGAGACCACCACCACTTATGCCATACCCAGAAGAATGACGGGTGTTATTAATTACAGGATGGTGGTTGCAGAACGAGCCAATATTAATTCTTTGAATTGCCGCACTGCATCCAATGATATCTATACAGAAATTCATCCGGTGCCATTGCATAATCCACCACAAAATATACTTGGTTGCCTTGATAAAAATTTGATTCTTCCCGCAACTGACCCCAGCGCTTTGCAGATCTTATGGAAAGGCCCAAATAATTACTCGTATAGCCTGGCAGACCCTCTGGCAGTTGTGCCTTCAATAAAATATGCAGACACCGGATTGTACACACTTAAACAAAATTTTTATTTTGGCTGCACCACATTTGATTCTTTCTTTTTGAAAATTTATCCCAGCACTACAATATCTGCCATACCGCCGCATCCGGTTTGCGAAGGAGCAAGTCAGCAGCTTTCTGTTTCTTCATCAGGTGGCGGTACGTATCAATGGTATCCTTCAACAGGGTTATCAAATGATGCAATTCCAAACCCCATAGCAAGGCCAACCGATTCAACGGAATACAAAGTAGTTGTTACCAATTCATTTGGCTGTAAAGATTCTGCTTACTTAACGATTAATGTATATAGAAATCTTGAACTCAATGCAGGCATTGATAAAGTAATACTTGCAGGAGATACTGCAACACTTGATGCAACGATAAAAGGTACTGCAATTGATTTTACATGGTCTCCGCCCACAGCAATAAGTGATGTGCATGCTATAAGGCCAAAAGTATTTCCCATAGAAGGTACAGAATATACCGTATCGGCAACATCAACTGTTGGTTGTGGTTCAGGCATGGATAAAGTATTGGTAACAGTATATAAAGGAATAAAAATACCCAATGCGTTTACGCCAAATGGAGATGGTAATAATGATAAGTTTCGTGTATTGCCGCTTGATAATTATAAATTGGTTCAGCTTATTATTTATAACCGTTGGGGAAAATTATTATTCAGAACAAATGATAAATACAATGGCTGGGATGGAACATTTAATGGTATGGTACAACCACCCGGTACCTATGTTTATCATCTGGAATTGGTGAGTGATCAAAACAAAAGACTGGTGAAACAGGGAACAGTTTTATTGCTACGTTAATATGCCCGGCTGATAACAAACTGTACAAGGGTGCGACGCAAGAGGCGATGCCATTGGTACAACAGTTGGGTTCAAAAAAAATAATTATACTTCCATAGCATCATACACGATCACCTTAGCCCATAAGTGTCCATAATTCTTTACAAAATCAAGATGAACAGGATGCGTTTGATAAGCAGCCTGCCCGGCAAGATCGTCGAAGAACATAATTTCAGATACCTGCCAGCTTGTATCAACCACATCACGCTTTTCTGTGCTGGCTAAAACACCCACATGTAATTCCCGGACTGTTTCGACCTTCGATAAAGTTTTTATACCCTCTACCAGCTTATCAAGATCTTCAATTGAATCGGGATTCTTCAACCAGAACAATGCATGGTGTGCCAGTTGCTTGGTTTTTACTTTATGGTTTAATGGCATTGCAGAAACTGCTGCAGCAGCACCAAGTGAAGCTGCGGTGGCAATAAATTTTCTCCTGTTTGAATTTTTCATGAAACATTAATTAGTACAATGAAAATACAAAACAACATTCATATTAAACAAGTACTATAAATGGGTAATTCAAATCAAATGAGTGAATATTTTTGACATTAAATTTGTAGCATGTTAGCAAGCAGCATGCCTTTACATCGCCCCGCACGTATTGGGGTTAGTAATTTCTTTTTTATTTCAGGTTTATGTTTTGCTACATGGGCATCACGCATCCCGGATATTCAACATCATATTGGTCTGGGTAAAGCCGAACTGGGTACGGTGCTATTTGCTTCGCCTGTTGGCTCTATGCTTTGTCTTCCGCTTGCAGGCTGGCTGGTTACAAAATTTGGCAGTCGTAATTGTTTATTAGTTGGTTCTTTTATTTATGCAGGTATACTTTGCTCCATCGGTCTCGTGGATACAGTGTGGGAGCTAGTTGCCGCGTTGTTCTTTTTTGGTATGTCGGGCAACCTCATGAATATATCTGTAAACACACAGGCAGTTGGTGTAGAAGCTTTATATAAGCGCTCCATTATGGCTTCTTTCCATGGTTTATGGAGTCTTGCAGGATTTACAGGTGCCGCTATAGGTACATTAATGGTTTCACTCGGCGTTTCTACGCTTACACACTTTCTCATCGTTGCAGCACTTATGAGTATTGCTGTGATTATTTTTTTTCGTTACACACTTAAAGAAGATGATCATGGCCGTGAAAAAACGAAATTCAAATTCAGCTGGAGTAATGTACAATCAATAATTACGCTTGGCATTATAGCTTTTTGTTGTATGGGTTGCGAAGGTTGCATGTTTGACTGGAGTGGTATTTATTTCCGCGATATTGTGAAAGCGCCTGCTCATCTTATTACTGTGGGTTATACAGTGTTTATGGCCACCATGGCTACGGGCCGTTTTATAGCAGATGCCATGGTTACAAGATTTGGTACCACACGTGTGTTGCAGGCAAGCGGAACGCTTATTACATCCGGCTTGCTCATAGCCGTTGCATTTCCAAATTTTTATGCTGCCGCTTTTGGTTTTTTTCTCACGGGTTTTGGTGTTTCTTCTGTGGTACCCTTGAGTTATGGGCTTGCAGGTAAGTCTGCAAAAATATCTGCCGGTATAGCTATTTCACTTGTATCAAGTGTTGGTTTTTTAGGATTTTTATTTGGCCCTCCACTTATTGGTTATATAGCTGAGGCACTAAGCCTGCAATGGTCATTTGGTTTAATGGCAGTAATAGGTTTTGGTACTGCATTACTGGCAACGAAAGCAAGGGTTTCCTGAGTTTTTATGAACCCGGCTTTATATTTTTATAGCATCGCCTCTTGCGTCGCACACGTGTACTTCCTGTTCACAGTTTAACAATTATACCAGTTATATCAAATTCAAACAACAGCTTAATCTTTTATGCGGCTGTTTTATTATAGTTTTTGATTGCCTGGAATATTTTTCTATTAGTGAAACAAAGGATTGTGCTTACTTTCAATCGTAATTAACCTTTATGGATATTCCAGCATTTGAAAAATTGCGGGATCAGCAAATTATTACTGATGCTGATCTTGAAAAAGTAAAAACGTTTGAAGCATCGCAACCAGTCTCCGTGCATTGGGATCTGCGTACACTGCTTTACCTGGGAATCTTTCTGCTTACAACCGGCATTGGTATTATTGTTTACAAGAACATCGACACCATTGGGCACGATATCATTATAACTGCTATTACGGTAAGCTGTGCTGCCTGCTTTTTTTATTGTACCCGGAAAGCAAAAGGATATGCCAATAAAAAGGTCGAATCATCCAATGTATGGTTCGATTATATTCTGCTTCTTGGTTGTTTGTTGCTCCTTACACTAATTGGTTATGTGCAATTCCAGTACAGTGCATTTGGCAGCCGCTGGGGTTTGGCCACGTTTATGCCAATGGTAATATTGTTTATTACCGCTTACTATTTTGATCACCTTGGCGTTTTAAGTTTGGCCATCACCAATCTTGCTGCATGGATTGGTATAACCGTAACACCAATGCAGATATTAGATGACAATGATTTCAGCAATGAGCGTATAATTTTGTCAGGTATTGTTTTAGGGGCAGGCCTTATCGCGTTTTCAATTGTAACAGTAAAGCGAAATATAAAAAGTCATTTTGCTTTTACGTATAAAAATTTTGGTGCGCATATTTTATTCATATCCTTACTGGCTGCATTGTTTGAATTTGAAGATATTTACCTTTTAGGTATTGCAGTATTTGGTGCTATTGCTTTTTTCTTTTACAGGCATGCAGTAAAAGAAAACTCATTCTATTTTTTGGTTGTTACATTTCTATACAGTTATATAGCCGCAGGTTATTTTATTATCAGGTTATTAGATGCCACAGGTGGCGGCATGGGCGCTGTTTATCTTGGCTTATTTTATTTCATAGGTTCAGGCATTGTATTAATAAGATTGCTGATGTACTACAATAAAATCATTAAAGCAAATGACAGCATACGGTAATACAAACCTGTATAACAAATATGTACAGGAGCAGGCGTCAGCTGCGTTTCGCAATAAATGTATTGATGAAAATGCTTATCGAAACATTCTTGAAAAACATGCGCATACTTTGTACACGCCAAATTATTTTATAAGAATAGGGCTGGCATTACTAACGATAATGGCACTGACATTTTCTTTGGTATTATTATGGTTGATCACCAGAGCCTCTTCTGATGATGCAATTATAGGATTACTGATATTCTTTGCAGTGCTTTGCTATGGCTTGCTGGAATTAATGGTAAAGCAAAAAAAATATTATAACGCTGGTATCGATAATATATTAATGACAGCAATTGTATTATTGATCATTTCTGCATTTCTCGTCAATGATTTTGACAATAATTATGAAGTGATCAGTTGCACCACAATGCTTGTATGTCTATGGCTTGCTATCAGGTTTAATGATGCATTTATGGCCATTCTTGCTTATGCGGCAACGATCACCTTCTTTTTTCTTTTATATATCAAACTTGGTTCTGTAAGTAAATTAACTGCACCATTTGTTTTGATGGTATTTGCCGTATTGATATACCTGTATATACAGCAATTGTTAAGCATACATAAACTGGTTATATATAAGTATTGTATGCAATGGGTAACCTTGCTTACACTCATAACTTTTTATGCAGCTGGAAATTATTTTGCAGTAGATCGGTTAAGCATGGAAATGTTTGGTACATCTATAGTGATGGGATGGCTGTTTTGGATCTTTACTTTAGGTGCCCCTCCGGCATATATTTTTTATGGGCTGAAGCAAAAAGAAAACATGTTTTACAGAACGGGTTTTGTGTTAATGGTGGCAGGTATATTAACGGTTCGCTACTATCATACTGTACTTTCCGCAGAAGTAGCCATGATCATTTTTGGAATACTGCTTATAGCTATAAGCTATACATTGATCAAATACCTTTCTACACCCAAAAAAGGATTTACGTTTGAAGATGATGGCTATAGAAACAAAAACCTGCTTAATGCTGAAGCATTGATCATTGCACAGGTAGTCGGCAAAAAAGCTACGGTGGAGCAGGATGGTGTGCAATTTGGCGGCGGTAGTTCCGGTGGTGCAGGTGCATCTGGAGAATATTAAAAATATTCTCTTTCTACACTCTAATGCGAAACATCTTTTATTTAGTGCCCGCATAGAATTTTTATTGCATTGTAAATTTTATTAGCTTGTTGCGCAAAAATACATAGCATGGCATTTTCTGTATCAATAGAGGAGAAAGGTAACAGTAAGGTTATAACATTAAGTGATGATGTCACAGGTTGTAAAGCGGAACTATATTCTTTCGGTGCCCTACTTAATAAATTTTCAACTACAGGCAGCGTTAATGTTATTGATGGCTTTACTTCTGTTGCGGATGCACAACAAAACATTGCAAAGGGTTTTAAAAGCACCAAGCTTAGCCCATTTGTTTGCAGGCTTACAAAAGGAGAATATAAATTCAATAATTCTTCTTATAAGATCGATAAATTTTATATGGGCGATTCAGCCATACATGGTTTATTATTTGACCAGGAATTTGCAGTTAGAAATACAGGCGCAGATAATGAAAAAGCGTTTAGTGTTTTTCATTATCAATACAACAAAAAAAATGAAGGTTACCCATTCTCTTTTGCGGTGGAAATAATATATACTTTAACAGCAAACAATAATCTTTCGCTTACAACAAAAATTACCAACACAGGCAACACAGATATGCCACTAAGTGATGGATGGCATCCTTACTTTACACTGGGATCAGCAGTAGATGAACTCGATGTGCAATTCAACAGCAAGCGTATGGTTGAGTTTGATGACAAGTTGGTTCCCACGGGTAATTACCTGCCTTATGATCATTTCAACGAAATGAAAAAATTTGGCGACACTTTTCTTGATAATTGTTTTGAGCTAAATGAAACAGGCACTGTTGCCTGCACTTTAAAAAACAGCAGCAACGGTTTGCAATTAAATATCATTCCTTCTGCTGCCTATCCTTACCTGCAGATTTATACACCACCACATCGCAATAGCATTGCAATAGAAAACCTGAGCAGTGTACCAGATGCTTTTAACAATGGAATCGGGTTGATCATTGCTAAGCCCGGGAAAACATATTCTTTTGAGACAACTTATCAATTAGTGGTAAATTAATATAACTCCGTAAGCTTGTTCATCATGCTGCCTAAAGACAAAAATGTACAAGGGTGCGACGCAACAAAAGCTTAATAGCAATGATATTGCCGGGCATATAAAAATTTCTACACACATAAACAATCCTTGTTATTACAGAGTCTATAACTTTATAATATCATTATAAGCTATATGGCTTTAAAGTTGCTGTAACCAATTGCTTTTGTAGCTCGAATTTATTAATTGGAAAAACACAGGCATGACACTAAAAGAATTATTATCACCAGTAAAAGCATTGAAGACGCTCAGTTTTGCAACTGAATCGTTGATACTTACGTGGAAAGAAATTGCATCATTGTTTGGTCTTAACCAGGATATTTATACCAATCCACTACACAAGCCGCTTGCAAAACCTGTTACAGCCATACTTATTGGTGCGGGGCATCGTGGCAATATTTATGCAGATTATGCTTTCATCCGTCCTGATGAAGTGAAGATGGTGGGTATTGCAGATCCTAACGCTGTGCGTAATGGCCGCTTTGCACGCAAACATGATCTGCCTGCTGAAAATCGCTTTTACAATTGGGAAGATGTTTTTAAAAGAGAAAAATTTGCAGATGCAGTTATTATCGCAACGCCTGATAATTTGCATTTTGAACCTTGCATAAAAGCACTTGAAATGGGTTATGATGTTTTGCTTGAAAAGCCTGCTGCGCCTACCGAAGAGCAATGCCGGATTATTCTTGAAACAGCCAAACGAACAGGCCGCATTGTAAGTGTTTGCCATGTGTTGCGTTATTCTCCATACTTCCGGCAGCTAAAGCAGATCTTAGAAGCAAAAACAATTGGCGAAATTATCAGTGTACAACATCTTGAACCTATCGAGTATGTGCACATGACGCACTCCTATGTACGCGGCAACTGGCGCAACAGCAAAACAACATCGCCTATTATACTTGCAAAATCCTGTCATGATACAGACATCCTGCGCTGGCTTATCAATGAACCTGCACAGCATGTACAATGTTTTGGTGGTCTCTCCTGGTTCAAAGCTGCTAATGCGCCTGAAGGAAGCACCGAACGGTGCATAGATGGTTGTGCGGTGGAAGGTGAATGTCCCTTCTCTGCATTGCAGATCTATTACCGCGATAAAAAAAGATTGTATGTTTTTGATTTGCCCGATGATACACGCAAATGGAACAAGATCATCCTGCGTAATCTTAAGAAAACCAATTATGGCAAATGCGTGTACCGCATGGATAATGACCAACCCGACCATCTTACCGTAAACATGCAGTTCGATAAAAATATCACTGCTTCTTTTTCTATGGAAGCATTTACTTCTTACGAGGGCCGCTGCACACGCATCATGGGCACCAAGGGAGATATCGTTGGCAATATGGAAACCTATACCGTAACCGATTTTAAAACGGGCCGCGAAACAAGCTGGTCGCTAAAGACAGATTATCACGGGGGCGGAGATCATCGCCTGATGCAGGATTGGGTGCAGGCAGTTGGCCATCAAAATGCGCAGATACTTTCTTCTACTATTGATGTTTCTGTAGAGAGCCACCTTATGGCATTTGCCGCAGAAAAAAGCAGGCTGAATAAAACGATCGAGCCGGTTATTTTGGGTGTGTAATTTTTTGGTTACCGGCTTTTGTATTTCATGGCATCGGTTGTTGTGTCACTCACTTGTACGGTCGGAAGAATAATGAACAGAATCAATAATTGTTTTATAGATTTATTGGGCAAATACAAGCCTTGACGACGATATGATGCGACCCTTCCAAGTAATATCAATAATATGTTTTGTGACATTTGTTATTTATAACTCCTGCTCAACAAAATCTGACGCTCCTGAAATCACACAAGATTTTATCAAAGACACAATTGTTGGTGCTTTGAATGGAGTTTATATAGGATTGGAAGAAATGTGTTTGGTAGACAGCTTTGGAAAAAAAGAATGTTATGAGGATCCTTCAAAACCAAATCGGAAATGGTATCATTTAAGTTATTTAACAATTGAAAGCGACAGTATATTTCTTGAACAAAATCCAATTTCAATTTATAAAAAAGACACCTCCTTTTCTACTTCTGATGGGGCATTTTATTATTATAATGGAATTTATAAAACTGAAGACAGTATAATAACTATTGATTTTAAAATGGATCATTGCGATTATTGTCCCCACGAAGTAAAAAAGTTGGATAACGGACAATTTGAAGAAATTGAGCAGCGCAAAAAAATGACTGCAGTTATAAGAAGTAACGGACTATTAATAAATGGCTATCTTTTTAAGAAGAAAAATTAGTATATGACGTTAACAAGAGGTCCTTTGTAATAATTTACGCTCAACAGCCCTATACCTTCCCAACAACACAAGAGTGCGGCGTAACGACGTTTTTCATGGTATCGGTTGTTGTGTCACTCACTTGTAATACATCAGTTAATTCAACTCATCTATTTGTATTAAAGAAATTGATTTGAATAATTATATTTAGCAAATCTTTCAATAATCAATCAATTTCATGATGAAGTTTCTAGTAACAACAATATTTGCTGTTTTATTTTTCAATTGCAGTTTTGCTCAAACGCAGAACGACACACTTGTTCTTAAAGATATTGAATGGGATCAAACTTCCAGTGCATCGCAGATAGAACTGAATATACCATCAGACAAAAGTTTATTGCAGGGTTTTATGTACAAAGCGAATGGTGCGCAAAAACATCCATTGCTATTATTGCTGCATGGTTACCCGGGCAATGAACGAAACCTTGATCTGGCACAGGTTGCAAGAGCCCGTAGATGGAATGTTATTTATTTTAATTATCGTGGTTCATGGGGCAGCCAGGGAAATTTCAGTTTCGAAAATTGCGTGCAGGATGTAGTGAATGTAGTAAGCTTTTGCAAAAAATACAGCGACTCTCTACAGATCGATACTTCCAATATTGTATTGTTTGGGCATAGCATGGGTGGTTGGGTTTGTTTAAAAGCATTACAAAGATTGCCTGGTATTAAAAAAGGCTTTGCGTTATCTGCATGGAATATTTACGACGACACCAAAGATGTAAAATCAGAATCAGAATTTGTTGCCAAAGAAAAAGCAAATGGTGGTGATTATTTTGTATTAAATACTCCAATTGCTGAAATATTTAAACCTGTGTGGAACAACAAGCAATTCTACAATCTTGCAAATGATGGTAAAGCATTGGCAGGTAAGCAAATCATCATGCTTGATGAACACAATGGCAATAAAGAAACTGCGGAAGCTTTAAAAGCAGAAAATAAAAATTACTTCGATTACGAAGTTTGGGATACAGATCATCCTTTTACCAATAAAAGAGTTGCACTTATAAAACTTGTGCTTTCATTTCTTAATAAATAAGGTGAATAATGTAAGTATCGTACAAGTGTGCGACGCAACAAAAGCTTAATAGTATTCCTGCAGCTTAGTTCAAAAAAATTACCCCGCTTACAGAGAAAATTAGCAATTGACTTGCGGATAAACTAAATGCCGTAATTTCAAAAAAATTCTAACACATTGCAACGCCGTAATTTCATTAAACAGTCAACATTTGCTGCTTCTGCTATGGCCATTGGTGCATCGGCACGTGCAGCAAAAGGTGGAGATATTATTCTTGGTCACAACAACAAACGTTATAAGCTTGATACCAACTGGGGTAAGCTCGACTTTGCGCAATACCCTGTAAAAGATTGCCACGAAATGGTGCAGGACAGCCAGGGACGCATTATTTTACTTACCAATGAAACGCATAACAATGTTATCATTTATAGTAAGTCTGGTAAGCTTTTAACAACATGGGGCAAAGAATACCCGGGTGCACATGGACTAACATTGTTCAATGAGAATGGAACAGAAGTTTTGTTTATCTGCGATAACAATCGTCACCAGGTTATTAAAACAACACTTGATGGAAGAGTGTTGATGACATTGGATTATCCTGTAGAAACTGGCCAGTACACAAAAGCAGATGAATATATTCCAACAGAAACTGCTATTGCAGCAAACGGCGATATTTATGTTGCCGATGGTTACGGGAAAGATTTTGTAATTCAGTACGACAGCAAGGGAAAATACATTCGTCACTTTGGTGGGCGCGGAAATACTGATGCACATTTATTGAATGCGCATGGTGTGTGCATAGATTCCCGTGATAAAAATAATCCAACGCTTATTGTAACATCGCGTCAGCAGAATGCTTTCAAGCGTTATACCATGGAAGGAAAATATCTTAACACAATTGCAATGCCCGGAGCATGGGTCTGCAGACCTGTTATAAACGGAGATCATTTATACGCCGCCGTTTTGCAGAGCAATGCAAAGTTGTGGAAGCAATCAGGCTTTATAACCGTGCTGGATAAGGATTTCAAGGTAGTGTCGAATCTTGCCGGTACAGAACCTGTTTATAATAATGGCACACTTGCAGAGATGCAGCAAACTGATGCAGTGTTTCAATACCCGCACGATGTATGCATAGATGATGATCAAAATATGTATGTGGCGCAATGGAACAGCGGCAATGTTTATCCGTATAAACTTATGCCGGTTGTATAATTTTTTATGAACCCAACTGTTGCAATGCTATAATGCTTTACTTGCGTCGCACTCTTGTACTGTAGATAATATATTCAACATAAAATAACAAGCTTACTATATAAAGCAATAAATTTTTTCAGCCATAATGCAAAGGACCAGGAATATACTTTTCAACGCCACATTATTTTTCAATTGTCTTTTATTGTTTTTGCTTTTGTTTTATAGCCACATTGCAGTGTCTGCATGGGTGCAGGTATTTGGTCGCATGCACCCTTTGATATTACACTTCCCGGTAGTGTTATTGGTACTTTATATTCTTTGGCAATTGTGGTTTATAAGAAAATTTCAAACGGAACAATCGAAGAGTATTGCAGAAATATTATTGTTTGCCGCAGCCTTATCTGCTGCTGTTACTGCATTGTTTGGGTTGCTTTTATCAAAAGAAGAAGGCTATGACCCCGATGCGCTGGCATTTCATAAATACACAGGTGTATCGCTTTCTTTTGTTTCATTTATATGGTGTGTAGCTGTAAAAAAGTTTGATAAAATAAAACTTGCCAATGCAATTATGAGTTTAGTTGTATTTGCATTGCTGTTAATTACCGGTGATCTTGGTGCAGGTATTACACACGGAGAGAATTATTTGATTGCACCTGTACTGCCAAAACAGGAGCCAAGACAAGTAGCGCTGGAAGATGCAGTTGTATTTACAGATATGGTGCAACCAATATTACAATCTAAATGTATTAGTTGCCACAACAGCAAGAAAGCAAAAGGTGAATTGATAATGGAGTCGCCTGCACTAATATTGAAAGGTGGTAAAGATGGTAAGTTGTGGGATTCAACAAATGTTGATGCGGGCCTTTTACTAAAAAGAATTCATTTACCCGAAGAAGATGAAAAACACATGCCGCCGCAAGGCAAGCCACAGCTAAGCCAGGAAGAAATGAACATCTTGTATTACTGGTTGAAAGACGGCTCAAATTTCACCACGAAAGTTACAGACCTGCCTGCTGCGGATACTTTGCGCATGATGGCGTTGGCAATCTTTAAAACCAATGTGGAAGAGCAATATGATTTTGCCGCAGCAGATGAAAAAATGATTCAGCAACTTTCGAATAACAATCGCGTTATTGTTCCACTTGCATTGAATTCACCTGCGCTTTCGGTTGATTTTTATAACAGTCAAAATTATACAGCACAATCTTTAAAAGAACTGTTGAAACTGAAAGAACAAATTGTTTCCATCAATCTTGCGCATATGCCTGCAACAGATGAAGATGTTGCAACACTTGCACAATTCATCAACCTTAGAAAATTGAATTTGAATTTTTCAAAAATCACAGGCAAATCCATTGGACAGTTAAATAAGCTCGCTAATCTAAAAGAACTTTCTTTATCGGGAACAGACGTTAAGCTCAATGATCTTGATGTGCTGCACTCATTTCCAAAACTCAAAGATGTTTACGTTTGGAACACTTCAATTACAGAGGAAGCGGCAAAAAAAATAAAAGCCAATTATATAGTACAGACAGGGTTTTACAGCGACACCGTTGTAATGAAACTAACGCCACCCATTTTGCAAAACGAAACGCAGGTGTTAACAAGCCCGCTTGCATTGCAACTGAAACACTACATTAACGGAACAACAATAAGATATACGCTTGACGGCAAAGACCCTGACAGCATCAATTCTCCTGTTTATGCAAATAACACCATTATTGATACTACTGCATTGCTAAAAGCGAAAGCGTTTAAGAAAGGATGGATCAGCAGCGACATATTGCAGGCATGGTTTTACAGATCAACTTACACACCGGATTCTATTTACTTATCATCGGAAGGTGATTATCTCTATAAAGCAGATGGCGCAAAATCATTGACCGATCATGAAAAGGGAGATCTTAGTTCACGAACATTTAAGTGGATCGGGTTCCAGGGAAAACAAATGGTTGCAACCATGCGCTTCAATCAACCTGTAAAAGCAAAGACAGTAACCATCAGCACGCTGATCGATATCGATGCCTATATAATGCCTGCACAATCAATAGAAGTGTGGGGTGGAACAGACACCAATCATTTAAAATTACTAAGCCGCATTACGCCGCAGCAACCAAATAAAACAGAAGCTGGGTACCTGCGCGGCTACGATTGCAGTTTCCCGGCAACAGAAGTAAAATATATCCGCGTAAAAGCTGATGCAGTAAGGGTTTTGCCGGCATGGCACCGGGGTAAAGGAGATAAAGGCTGGTTCTTTATTGATGAGATTTTTGTGAATTAATTTTATGGAACAAGCTTCAACTATAATGGCATCGGCTGTTGTGTCACTCACTTCAGGGTTCTTCTTTCAATTAAACAATTAACTACAACGCTTTCTTTAACTCTGCAACAACCGCTTTTGTATTGCCAATAAATATTTTGTTGTTAACAATAGCGACAGGTCTTTTAAGAAATGTGTATTCTTCCAGTATCAGGTTGCGGTAGTCTTTTTCCGTAAGTTTCTTTTCATTTAAACCCATGCTTCTGTATTTTAAAGCACGGCGACTAAACAATGCTTCATAACTACCTGCTAGTTTTTTCATTTCATCCAATTGAGCAGGAGTTATTTTTTCTGTTTTTATGTCCTGCAGGTCTGCACTTTTTTTTACTGCTTCTACTTCTTTTAAAATATTTTGTGTGGTATCACACGTACTGAGATGATAAATCTTCTTCATGTACAAGTTTTTGCAAAAGAACAAAGAATGAGCTTAAAATGTTGACCGGTATGGCTGAGTTTTTGGTTCTTTTCTTCATTCGTAAACAGAAAACAGCACTGTTGCATTATTTTTGCCCTTCTCTTAGCCGCACTATGTACAAATTGTACAAGTGTGCGACGCAAGGGACGATGCCCGTTTTTACAAAAGCCGGGCTCATTAAATTTCTTAAAAGGAACAACAAAAAAGTGTGATATGATCAAAACAGGCAACCCGGTAATTAGCATTTATACAGAAATGACGCCTAACCCGGAAACCATGAAGTTTGTGGCCAACAAGTTGCTCTATCCGGGAAAGAGTATTGATTTTCCTGATGAGACAACCGCTGCACCATCGCCCCTGGCAAAAGAATTATTTAGTTTTCCTTTTATAAAAAGTGTGTTCATCGCCAGCAATTTTGTAACACTTACAAGAACTGCTGAAACAGAAGACTGGCAGGATGTGATACCATCTGTGAAACAATTTTTGAAAGATTATCTTGAAAACGGCGGCCCCGTGGTAAATGAAGAAGAAGTGGCCAAGATAAAACAGGAAGCTACCAATACCGTTGATGCGGATGATGATGATGTGGTAAAACGTATAAAAGAATTGCTGGATAATTACGTACGACCCGCGGTGGAAATGGATGGCGGTGCCATACAATTCAAAAGTTATGATGCAGGTGTGGTAAACCTTATGCTGCAGGGAAGTTGCAGTGGTTGCCCGTCTTCTATGATAACACTGAAAGCAGGTATAGAAGGCATGATGAAACGAATGATACCCGAAGTAAAAGAAGTAGTAGCAGAAGCGGAATAAAATATTATTTCTATGAATATACTATTAGCCCTGCAGTAATGCGGGGCTTTTTTGTCTAACTTTTTTAGCCCGGCACTATTTAATTCATGGCATCTTCTCTTGCGTCGCACACTTGTACAATTGTATTTCATGTCGGCAGAAATAAATCATTCTGCAACGTATCTTCACGCCATGAGTTTGGAACAAATTACTCAGGAGTTTATAGACGGAATGAAAACTACTACATGGCTTGAATACGTGGCGGTTTTCTTTGGTATTGCCAGTGTACTTTTTTCAAGAATGGAGAATATTCTTGTTTATCCAACTGGCATAATTAATACTGTTTTATATACCTGGTTTTGTTTTTCCTGGTGGAATTTATATGCAGAAGGCAGCCTGAATTTTTATTATACGGTAATGAGTATTTATGGCTGGTATGTGTGGACGAGAAAGAAAGAAGGCAAGGTTATTCCCATAACATGGAATAATAAAAAAGACTGGCTGATCAGTGTTTCTTTTTTTATAATAAGCTGGATAGCCTTGTATTATATTTTAAAAAATCATACCAACAGCACTGTGCCATGGGGAGATTCTTTTGCCTCTGCAGCGGCTTATACAGGTATGTGGCAAATGGCAAGAAAAAAAGTAGAGAACTGGATTTGGTGGATCATTACCAACCTTGTATCTATACCGCTTTATTTTTATAAAGGAGCTGTTTTCACCAGTGTACAATACGTTGTATTTTTAGTGCTGGCAGTAATGGGCTTGATAACCTGGATCAAAAAAATAAAGCCTGCACATGCTTAAAAAAATTGTCATTATAGGTCCGGAAAGCACTGGTAAGAGTACCTTATGTGAGCAACTTGCAGCACATTATAAAACTGTTTGGTGCGCTGAATATGCACGTGAATATTTACTGAAGCATGGCACTGCTTACAACTTTGATGATTTGCTTACCATTGCAAAAGGGCAACTTTCTTTAGAAGAGCAAACAATACAATCTGCAATCCGCAATCGGCAATCTGAAATCTTCATTGACACAGACATGTATGTAATGAAGGTTTGGTGCGAGTACGTTTTTGGAAAATGTCACCAGTTTATATTGGATGAGATTGTAGCAAGAAAATATGATCTCTATTTGTTTTGCAATATTGATCTTCTCTGGGTAGCAGATGAATTGCGGGAATATCCCAATGAAGAGCCACGTAAGGAATTATACCAGATATATAAAGACATCATGATCAACCAGCAAACACCATGGATCGATATTAGCGGAGATTATGAACAAAGGCTTGAAAAAGCAATAGTTGCTGTTGATGCTATGCTAACCGGACGTACAAGTGAGTGACACAACGCAGCTGCCATAGAATATCAAAAGCCCGTCTCCCAAAAAATATCACTTTCATAACAGCCTGCTATATTACTTTTGCAGCAATTTTATGAGCATCCCATCAGATAAATATGAGGCGGTAATTGGTCTTGAAGTGCATGCGCAACTGGCTACGAAAAGCAAATTGTTTTGTGGAGACAGTGTGGCTTTTGGCGCCGAACCTAATACACATGTAAGCCCGATCACTTTAGGGCATCCGGGCACTTTGCCGAAAACCAATAAGAAAGCAGTTGAATATGCAATTAAAATGGGGTTGGCCTGCAACTGCGAAATTGAGCGGTATAATTATTTTGCCCGCAAAAATTATTTCTATCCTGATTTACCAAAAGGTTACCAGGTATCACAACATACAACGCCTATTTGTAAAGGTGGTTATGTGATGATTAAAACAGAACATGGTCAGCGTAATGTGCAGCTAAACAGGATCCACATGGAAGAAGATGCAGGCAAAAGCATTCATGATATGGATGAAGATTATACCTGTGTGGATTTCAATCGTGCAGGAACGCCATTGATAGAAATTGTTACTGAACCTGACCTGCATAATGCGGAAGAAGCTTATCAATATGTTACCGAAGTAAGAAGGCTGGTGCGCTGGATAAATATCTGTGATGGCAACATGGAAGAAGGAAGTTTACGTTGTGATGCCAATGTTTCCATCCGTTTGAAAGGAGAAACAAAGCTGGGAACAAAAGTAGAAGTAAAGAATCTTAATTCTATCCGCAATGTAAAACGTGCTATAGAAATTGAGGTCGAACGCATGATCGAAGTGGTAGAAGCAGGTGGCTCCATTACTCAACAAACAAGAAGTTTTGATGCAAATAACGATACTACATTTGCTATTCGTGATAAAGAAGAAGCTAATGATTACCGCTATTTTGCGGAACCAGATCTTGCTCCCTTTTTGTTAGAAGAATCTTTTATAAAATCTATTCGTGATAGCTTGCCTGCTTTGCCGCATGCATTAATGGAAAAATACAAGGGCTTAGGTTTAAGTGAATATGACGCTGCACAATTATGTCATGATAAAGAAAATGCAGATTATTTTGATGCGGTAATAGAGCATACCGCTAATTACAAAGCAGTTGCGAACTGGATGAATGGCCCTGTGCGACATTACCTCAATGAAAGCAAACTTACTATTGCTGAATTTGCATTGCAACCGGTACAACTATCTGAGCTTATCAAATTGGTGGAGGATGGTAAGGTTGGCTTTTCTGCTGCGTCAACAAAACTGCTCCATGCGCTTATAAAAGATCAGCATAAATCTGCATTTGAACTTGCCACAGAATTAAATCTTTTACAAGTAAGTGATAGTAATGAATTGGAAACATGGGTAAACACTGCTATTGAAAGAATGCCGGATAAAGTGAAAGAATACAAAAAAGGTAAGAAGGGTTTGATTGGGCTTTTTGTTGGAGAAGTTAAGAAGATGAGTAAAGGAAAAGCTGACCCTAAAAAAGTAACAGAATTACTGGAAGAAAAACTAAAATAACTAATCTGAATAAACTGATATAATGAAAAAGCAATTCGCATTTGTGCTCATGATCGCTGCAGTAATTACATCCTGCAGCAGTGGAAGCGGTGACGGAACAAATTTTACTGTCAGCGGTAAAATTGAAAACAGCAAGTCTAAAAATATTTTTTTAGAGCAGGTTCCTTATGATAATACCGAACCGAAAGTTATAGATTCCGGCAAACTAGCTACCGACGGCAGTTATAGCCTTAAAGCCATTGCCAAAGAGCAGTCATTATATATAATTACACTGGATCATCAACCCGTTTCTTTTTTCATTAATGATAATAATGATATAAAGATCAGCGCCAATCTTGGTACTGGTTTCCGCGAACCGTATATTTCCAATAGTGACGCCACTAAAAGTGTTTACAATTTTTTGAACGATTTCCGTGCAAAAGATTCTGCATTAGGAGTAGTATTCACAGAAATGAATAAGATATACCAAATCAATCCCAACGATAGTACGTTGGCAGTAATGCAGGTGCAGGGAACAAAAATGGCTACTGATATAAAAGAGTACATCAAAAAATATATCATGAGCACCAAAAGCCCTGCCGCTGCTTACTATGCATTAACAGTTGCTGGTTCAAGAAATGTACTTGATATTTCGGAACTGGATTCACTTACACGCACTACCTCTGAACGGTTTAAAGAGCATGCAGGTCTTGCTATCTTTAAAAGTTTGCTGGCCCAGGAATTAGCGCAACGTGCAGAGCCTCCAACCGGAGCTAATTACCCACTACTTAATAAACAGGCTCCGGAGTTAACCATGAACGATGCAAATGGCAAGCCTGTAAGTCTTAGCAGTTTTAAAGGGAAGTATGTATTAGTAGATTTCTGGGCAAGCTGGTGCCAGCCATGCAGAAAAGAAAACCCTAATGTGGTTGCAGCTTATAATAAATTCAAAGATAAAAATTTTACAATATTGGGCATTTCACTTGATGATGATAAAAAAGCATGGCTCGAAGCTATTAAAACTGATGGCCTGGTTTGGTCACAGATAAGCAGCCTGGATGGCGGTCAGAATGAATCGGTTGCTTCATATCAGTTCAATGGTATTCCATTTAATGTATTGCTTGATCCAAGTGGTAAGATCATCGCTTCTTCTTTGCGTGGCCCGGAATTGGAACAAAAACTTGCCGAAGTATTACAATAGATTTTTGGCTAGTAAGCTGCGGCTTTTCATAGCATCTGCTGTTGTGTCACTCACTTCAGGGTTCAGAACCATGTTAAACAAAGCTTTTGAACGTGCATTCCTGTTGCTTTTTCTTCAAAAGATACAAGAGTGCGACGCAACAGGGATGCTACTTGTACAACTGCCGGGTTCCAAAAAATATCGTTTTTCATTTCAAAATATCAGAAATCTTTCTTTACCTTTGCCGCCACTAAAAAAAGATGTAACTAATTGGATGCCTTTTAAAAATTATTGAGATGCCTTACTTAACAACAGAAAAACGTGCAGGAATCTTCGCTAACTATGGCGGAACAGCAGAGAAAACCGGTTCAATCGAAGGACAGATTGCTCTTTTGACTGAGCGCATTTCGGGTATTTCCCAGCACCTGCAAGCAAACAAAAAAGATTTTTCAACACACCGCGGCCTCATGAAAATGGTTGGCCAGCGCAAGCGCCTCCTTGCTTATATGCAAAAACATAACCTGCAGGGCTACCGTTCATTGATCGAAAAATTAGGTCTAAGGAAATAATTATAATATATGTAAAAGCAATTCCCAACTGATTATAACAACGGTTGGGAATCGTTTTTTCTATTCATGCCTTTTTTTTCGCTACTTATCACATTATTTACGGTTACGTGAAGCGCTTTAATTGCCATTCCTGCCTTGCGCAAACGTGATCATTATCCTCAAACTTCAAATTGATTTATGTTATCCCAACCTATTCAGGCCGGTTTCAAACTGCCAAATGGTGCAGAAGTAATTATTGAAACAGGCAAACTTGCCCGCCAGGCCGATGGTGCCGTTACTGTTCGTCAGGGCAATTGTGTAATATTAGCTACCGTTGTTGCCAATAAAGATCCGAAAGAAGGTCAGGATTTTTTTCCTTTGAGTGTGGACTATCAGGAAAAATTTGCTGCTGCCGGGCGTATTCCAGGCTCATTCTTTAAACGTGAGGCTCGTTTAAACGATTATGAAATCTTGACCAGTCGTCTTATCGACCGTGCATTACGTCCGCTATTCCCCGAAGATTATTTTTGCGATGTGCAGGTATTGATCAGCCTTGTTTCCAGCGATATGGAAGTAATGCCTGATGCGCTGGCTTGTTTAGCCGCATCTGCTGCCCTTGCTGTAAGCGATATTCCTATTAAAGAAGTTATTTCAGAAGTACGTATAGCCCGTATTGGTGGAGAGTTTATTGTAAATCCAACCCGCACCGAACTGGGTAAAGCAGATATGGAATTCATCATTGCTGCTACCGAAAAGAACCTGATGATGGTGGAAGGGGAGGCTAAAGAGTGCAGCGAAGAAGACCTGGTAAAAGCGTTGGAACTGGCACATGATGCTATTCGTGTACAGATCAAAGCGCAACATGAACTGAGAGAAAAGAAAGGTGTTACCGGTAAACGTGATTATAAAAAACCGGAAGAAAACGAAGAACTCAAAGCTCAGGTAATAGCTTTTGCAAAAGATAAGATTTATGCAATAGCCAAAGGTGCTACTGCAAAGCACGACCGTAGTGATGCTTTCAGTGTATTGAAAGATGAACTGATTGCTAGTCTTGGTGAAGATATTACCGATACGGATAAAAAATTAGCGAAGAAATATTACGCAGACCTTCAATGGGAAGTAGTTCGCCATATGATACTTGATGACCGTACCCGTTTGGACGGCCGTCAATTAGATCAGGTTCGCCCGTTGGCTATGGAAGTTGATCCGCTACCAACACCACACGGTTCTGCATTGTTTACCCGTGGTGAAACACAATCCTTGACTACCGTAACTTTCGGTACGCCATTAGATGAGTTGTTAATCGAAAGCGCTGCAAAATCTGTTGATTCCAAATTTTTCCTACATTATAATTTTCCTCCGTTCAGCACTGGTGAAGTAAAAATGATGCGTGGCCAGAGCCGCCGCGAGGTTGGTCATGGTAATCTTGCACAGCGTTCATTAAAACAAATGATGCCGGGTAATGATTATGCTTACACAGTGCGTGTAGTAAGCGATATACTTGAGTCAAACGGTTCGTCTTCTATGGCAACTGTTTGCGCAGGCTCACTGGCATTGATGGATGCAGGTGTACCTATCCCAAAACACGTAAGTGGCGTGGCAATGGGTTTGATAACCAGGGCAGAAGATGGTAAATACGCAATCCTTACAGATATACTTGGTGATGAAGATCATCTTGGGGATATGGACTTTAAAGTTACCGGTACACGTGATGGTATCTGTGGTGTGCAGATGGATATTAAAGTAGATGGCTTAAGTATGGATGTGATGCGTGCTGCATTGGAACAGGCCCGCAAAGGTCGTTTGCATATTCTTGATGCGATGTATGAATGTATTCCTGCTGCCCGTGCAGAGGTAAAACCTCATGCACCACGTATGGAAAAACTGTTCATCGATAAAGAATTTATCGGAGCGGTTATCGGACCACAAGGAAAGGTGATACAGGAGATCCAGAAAGAAACTGGCGCTACTATCAATATTGAAGAAGTGGGTAATTATGGTGAAGTAAGCATTTTCTCACCTGCTAAAGAAGGTCTTGATAAAGCAGTAAACTGGATCAAAGGTATTACTGCTGTGCCTTCTGTAGGCGAAACTTACGAAGCTAAAGTAAAGACCATTCAGCCTTATGGTGCGTTTGTTGAGTTTCTTCCAAAGAAAGAAGGGTTGTTGCACATTAGTGAAGTTTCGTGGAAACGTCTTGACAGCCTTGAAGGTGTTTTGAAAGAAGGCGATACTGTGAAAGTGAAATTGATTGGAATCGATCACAAGACAGGCAAGTTCAAACTAAGTCGCAAAGTGTTGATGCCAAACCCTGGAGGTCAGCAGCAACGTGCACCGCAGACTGAAGGTGGACAGGACAATAATTAATTACTAATAATTATACTTGAAAGTCTGCGGAATCCAGTTCTGCAGACTTTTTATTTTTATGTACTTGGCTGTAACAATACTATTTGACTTTAGTTGTGTCACTCACTTGTACGTTTTGTTCATCGCTGGACATTGAAAGGAACCTACAAGAGTGCGACGCAACAGGCGATGCCATAATAACCACAGCCCGGTTCAAAAAGAAAAAAAAATAAAATGCCTACAAATTATATCCAGGTAACGATTCAAAATGTTTCTGCAGAACAATCAGACTTGTTGGTTGCAAAGCTTGCTGAATTAGGGTTTGATGGGTTTGAAGAAACGGAAAATGCATTGAAAGCTTTTGCAACAGTAGATAAATTTTCTAATGAAGAAGTTGTAACAATGCTGGTGCCGATGAAGTTGGAATATTCAATAGAAGCAATCGTTTCAAAGAACTGGAATGAAGAATGGGAAAAGAATTTTGAGCCTGTAGTTGTGGATGATTTTGTTGCTGTACGGGCTGATTTTCATGCACCTGTAAAAGAAGTCCAGTATGAGATCATCATTACGCCAAAGATGAGCTTTGGAACGGGGCATCATGCCACAACCTTTTTGATGATGCAACAAATGAGAGAAATTGATTTTAAAAATAAAAATGTTTTTGATTTTGGAACAGGCACAGGGATTCTTGCTATTCTTGCAGAAAAACTTGGTGCGGCATATATTTTTGCTATTGACAATGATGAATGGAGCATTGAAAACGCAAGGGAAAATGCTGAAAAAAATAATTGCAGCTTAATAGATATTTCGTTGGAAAAGGAACCAGGCGAAAAAAGCAATTTTGATATCATTCTCGCCAACATCAATAAAAATGTGATCCTTACATACATTTCTTTGCTTGTTGGCCGTTTAAATAAAAACGGACAATTATTATTGAGCGGGTTATTAAAAGAAGACGAATCAGATATTTTACAAGCAATCAAAGCGTTGGCCGTCAATCACATATCTACGACGCATAAAAATAATTGGATATGCGTACAGATTTTTAATTAATTTCTAAATAATGCACATGTTAATAGATTATTATTTAAATAATAGTCCCTTATATTTGCCATTCCAACTTTAACCAATGAATGAATTTTTACTCATAATATTGGCTTATTTGATTGGTTCAATCCCCACAGCGGTTTGGGTCAGCAAAAGATTTTTCGGAATAGACATTCGCGATTATGGCAGTGGTAATGCCGGGGCTACCAATACTTTTCGTGTACTTGGCTCTAAATGGGGTACCATTGTGATGATCGTTGATATGGCAAAAGGAATCGCTGCCGCATTACTTTGTTTTTTACTTCCTTATTACGCAAACATCAATAATGAATGGGACAGAACAAACCTGATGATCGGCCTTGGTCTTGCTGCAGTTATTGGCCATATCTTTCCTATATGGGCGGGCTTCAGAGGTGGTAAAGGTGTTGCTACGCTGTTTGGTATGATCGTAGCAATTCAACCACTTGTTGCAGTTTGTTGTGTGGGTGTTTTTTTATTGGTACTTTATCTTACCCGTTTCGTTTCGCTGAGTTCGATATTAGCCGGTATTTCATTCGCAATTTTTATACTCTTCATATTTAATGATGATGTTACGCTCTATCGCATATTCTCCGTAGCCGTAGCATTGCTGGTAATTCTTACACACCAGAAAAACATTAATCGCATTCTTAATGGTACAGAAAGTAAAGTGCCTATTCTCAAACATCGGGACAGAAGAAGACAGCGTAGAAGGAACAGATAAAATTAATTTTGTTCTGATGCTGTAGTAAGTGTTCTGAATATTTCCTCAAGATTATTGTTAACAGCGCTATTAAGCGAAACGATACTTAAATTTTTCTGTAAAGAAATTTCCATTAATCTTCTTTTGAGACTTTCAGGATCATCCGTTGTAAAATGCCAGGTATTTTCATTTTTTTGTTGTACGTTCTGAATATTTTCAAAAATATTTTGCGCTACATTTTCTTTTATAACAAGAACAACTTCATTTTTATATTTTCTGCCAAGCAGGTTATTTACAGAATCATCTGCTACCAGTTCTCCTTTATTGATAATAATTACCCGGTCACAAATGGCTTGTACTTCCTGCATAATATGCGAAGAGAATAATACGGTCTTATGCTTGCCTTGCTCTTTAATTACATTTCTTATTTCAATGATCTGGTTGGGATCGAGACCTGTTGTGGGTTCATCCAGTATCAATACTTCGGGATCATGAAGCAATGCAGCAGCAAGACCGACACGTTGTTTGTAGCCCTTTGAAAGTTGCCCTATTTTTTTATGTTTCTCAGGTGTTAATCCAACAAGCTCAATTGTTTTATCAACTGCAGATTTTCTGTTTGGAATAGCATAAACTCCTGCTACGAAAGACAAATATTCTTTTACGTACATGTCGTAATACAATGGATTAGATTCGGGCAGGTAGCCGATTTTTTTCTTTGCTTCAATCGGCCTCTTTATAACATTAATATCACAAACACTTGCATCACCCGCATCCTGCAAAAGATAACCGGTAATGATCTTCATAGTGGTACTTTTTCCTGCACCATTCGGCCCAAGAAAACCAACAATCTCACCTTTTTCAATAGAGAACGAAATATTGTTTACTGCTTTCTGTGCGCCGTATGTTTTAAGTAAACTGTTTACAACGATTGACATGATTCAAATATAAGAAGTATAAAGACAGGAAGATTTTTTGAAGCCATACACATGAATATAAATTAAGCTTTTCTTGCGTCGCACTCTTATACAGAAGAATAGGTTTCAGCAATCAGGTTTAAGCTAAATATCCGTGACTCATTGAATGCTGATACCTGATAGCTGAGATCTGTGCAAAACGTACAAGTGAGTGACACAACAGGCGATGCCCAAAGAACAAATGTTTGTAACCAAAAAAATCACAAACGTTTTAGCAAGTATGCGCATCCATTAAACTTTGGTTGTAAATTTAGCCCCTTAAATAACACGATTGACATGTCATATCCTTACCAGATAAAATCTTTGGAACAATACAAAGAGGCTTACAAACAAAGTGTAGATAACCCCGATCTTTTCTGGGGAAATATTGGCGGCTATTTTCAGTGGAAACGCAGGTGGGAAAAAGTGCTTGAGTGGAATTTCACAGAGCCAAAAATAGAATGGTATAAAGGTGCAAAACTGAATATTACGGAGAATTGTCTCGACAGGCATTTGAAAACATTAGCCAACACACCCGCTATTATCTGGGAACCAAATGATCCGGAAGAACATCACCGCGTAATTACCTACAAAGATCTTTATACAAAGGTTTGCCAGTTTGCGAATGTGCTTAAAAGCAATGGCGTAAAAAAAGGTGATCGTGTTTGTATTTATATGGGTATGATACCGGAGCTTGCTATTGCTGTGTTAGCGTGTGCAAGAATTGGTGCTATTCATTCTGTAATATTTGGCGGCTTTAGTGCACAAAGTATTGCAGATCGGTTGTACGATGCGCAGGCGGAATATATTGTAACCTGTGATGGTGCTTATCGTGGTGCAAAAGATATTCCGCTGAAAAGTGTTATTGATGATGCATTGATTGGCAACAGAACAGTAAAGCGTGTTATTGTTTGCACCAGAACAAGAACAGCGGTTTCTATGATCAAAGGCCGTGATGTATGGTGGGAAGATGAAGTAAAGAAAGTTGAAACACTTGGCCTGGTTGATTGTCCTGCAGAAGAAATGGATGCAGAAGACCCGTTATTCATTTTATATACTTCAGGTTCTACAGGAAAACCAAAAGGTGTTGTGCATGCATGTGCTGGTTATATGGTTTATACCAATTATACTTTTGTAAACGTATTTCAATACCAGCGTGGAGACATTCATTTCTGCACTGCAGATATTGGTTGGATCACCGGACACAGTTACATTGTTTATGGTCCATTAAGCGCTGGCGGCACTTCGCTGATGTTTGAAGGCATTCCTACATGGCCCGATGCAGGAAGATTCTGGGATATTATTGATAAATTCAAAGTAAACATTCTTTACACCGCGCCAACAGCTATAAGAAGCTTAATGGGTTTTGGTCTAGGCCCATTGCAGGGGAAAAATCTTTCTTCATTAAAAATACTGGGCACAGTTGGTGAGCCCATTAATGAAGAAGCATGGCACTGGTATGATGAACATATTGGCAAGAAAAAGTGTCCCATTGTAGATACGTGGTGGCAAACCGAAACAGGAGGTATACTTATTTCTAACCTGGCGGGTGTAACACTGGCAAAACCAAGCTGGGCAACGCTTCCAATGCCCGGCGTACAGCCAATACTTGTAGATGAGAATGGTAAAGAAGTAACAGAAAAAGAAGATGGGCTGTATAAAGGAAATCTCTGTATTAAAGCACCATGGCCTTCAACCATACGTACAACATATGGAGATCATGAACGCTGTAAAAAAAATTATTTCAGCACGTATGAAAATTTATATTTTACCGGAGATGGCGCATTGAAAGATGAGGAAGGTAATTATCGCATCACCGGTCGTGTTGATGATGTGTTGAATGTAAGCGGTCACCGTATTGGTACGGCAGAAGTTGAGAATGCTATCAATATGCATGCAGGTGTTGTTGAAAGTGCGGTGGTTGGTTACCCGCATGATATAAAAGGCCAGGGCATTTATGCGTACGTAATTTTCCAGGGATCACATGGCGACGAAGCAATGAGAAGAAAAGATATTTTGCAAACTGTTACACGCATTATTGGTGCTATTGCGAAGCCAGATAAAATTCAGTTTGTAAGTGGTTTACCCAAGACAAGAAGCGGTAAAATTATGCGCCGGATTCTAAGAAAAATTGCAGAAGGTGAAACGCAAAACCTTGGTGATACGACTACCTTACTCGATCCTGGTGTTGTGGAAGAAATAAAGAATGGAAAAATATAGTAGCATCATTCTATAAAATAGAAGTCCTGCATAAACTCCGGGATTTTTTTATTTGTGTATCAACTCCATTGCTCCTATTGTACTTTTGTTGTGTCACTCACTTGTACATTCAGGTCTTTATTCAACTATCAACTCAACACTTCCTGCAACACTTTTAAACTTCTTAACTCGCCAAAGCCTTCAATGTGCAGTGCAAGATATTGCGCATAAGCTTCCAGCAGTTGTCTGCGTGTATTACGGTTAAGTTGAAAATTTTCGAGATCGCTATAGAAGTTGATATTATTAATTGCAGCAGTGGTTTTGGCAAGATCATTTGTAACATAAAAATTATGATCTGGTATAGCTGCAACAAAATTGCCATCCTGCAGATCGAGCACAGGTGTTTGCATGTTGTATTCACCCTGCACCTGAAAACCTAATTCAGCTAGCAGATGCAGCGTAAAATATAAAGGCATGTTTGCGGTTAATGTTTCATTGCCCTTATCCAATTGTTTTAAACTGTCTTCAATCAAATAAAATAATTCAGGATTGGCTTCGGGTTGTTTTAGTGCATGCTGTAATAATTCTATTAAATACATGGCTGCCGCATTTTTAATTACGTCAAAGAAAAGTGCGGTATATAAATAACTCCATTGATAATCTTTAATGAACTGCAGATTCTTTAATTCGTTATGATACACTTCCATTTCCAGCATTGCAGCCGGTTGAAAATAAGATGCTTTTGATGAGCCTTTTTTTGATGTTTGCCGTACGCCTTTTACAATGTAACTCTGTATGCCAAATAGCTCTGTGTACACTGTAGCAATAACACTGGTCTCGCCATACTTTACTGTACGCAATACAATGCCTTTGGTTTTATGCGTTATCATGCTGTTGCAAAAATACAATCATAAAAAGAGAAAGGGCATCATTGAGATCGTTGCTGATTAAAAAGCAAAAGCAGATTTGATTAATATGCGATGAGATATGAACTAAAGATTGACCTCTCTCTCCTTAAGAATAGGGAACGGGGACAGGTTGCCGCATACAGAACAGAATGTACAAGTGAGTGACACAACAAAGGCTCAACAGAGTTGAAAAGCTGATTTACTAAAACTTCTATTAATTCATTATTACTTCATGCACTTTAATGCGGATGCATTTACCTTTATTGCTTAAAATATCCGGGATGAGAAATTTGTTGACCATTGTATTTGTTTTTTCCTGCGCAGTAATTAGCGCTCAAACAAAAAATGAATTAGCAGAAAAAAGAATTGGCTTACCGAACGGGTGGAGCCTTACACCAGTTGGCAAATGTTTGCAACTGGGTGATCTGCCTTTAAATATTGCTGTTTCCTCAACAAAGAAATTTATTGCGGTTACCAATAACGGTCAAAGCACGCAAAGTATTCAATTGATAGACGCACGCACAGACAAAAGGCTTGACAGTATTGACATCCCAAAAAGCTGGCTGGGCCTGAAGTTCAGCGCTGATGAAAAATTCCTTTATGCAAGCGGCGGCAATGACAATTGGATATTGAAATACGCAATCATAAACAACAGGCTTATTCTAAAAGACAGCATAAAACTGGGTGATAAATGGCCGGAGAAAATCTCTCCTGCAGGGATTGATATTGATGATGCGCAACAGAAAATGTATGTGGTAACAAAAGAAAATAATAGTTTATATACCCTTGATCTTAAGACGAAAAAAATTACAGGTAAATTGAATCTTGACGCTGAAGCTTATACCTGCCTGCTTTCTCCTGATAAAAGAGAATTGTATATTTCTCTTTGGGGTGGCGATAAACTGCTTGTATATAGTACTGTACAGAAAAAATTGATCGCCTCGGTTCCTGTTGGCGATAATCCTAATGAAATTTGTTTATCAAAGAACGGAATATACTTATATGTATGCAATGCAAATGATAATAGTGTTTCTGTTATCAATATCAAACAGCGTATAGTGGTGGAAACACTCAATACTGCATTATATCCACATGCGCCTGTTGGTTCTACACCAAACAGTGTTGCATTAAGTGCAGATGAAAAAACTTTGTATATAGCAAACGCAGATAACAATTGTCTTGCAGTGTTTGATGTAACAATTAAAGGTAAGAGTGTATCAAAAGGCTTTATTCCTGTGGGCTGGTACCCTACTTGTGTACGTGTGATCGGGAATAAAATTTATGTTGCGAATGGAAAAGGGTTTACTTCGATGGCAAACACTCACTTTGATCCCTTCCATACCAACTCAACAATGGGTTATCAAAAAGGCGACAATGATAAATGGTATATCGGTGGCTTGTTTAAAGGAACATTAAGCATTATCAATACTCCAACTGATTCTCAATTGAGTGAATATTCTCAATTGGTTTATACAAACACGCCTTACAAAAAGGAACAGGAAAAAAATGCAATGGGAGAAGCCGGAAACCCTATACCCATGCATATTGGAGATACCTCTCCTATTAAATATGTCTTTTATATCATAAAAGAAAACAGGACTTATGACCAGGTGCTCGGTGATGTATCAGCAGGCAATGGCGACAGCAGTATTGTTCTCTTCGGTGAAAAAATAACACCCAACCAGCATGCTATTGTAAAAGACTTTGTACTGCTGGATAATTTTTATGTAAATGCAGAAGTAAGTGAAGATGGGCATAGCTGGAGCATGGGTGCTTATGCAACTGATTTTATTGAGAAGAACTGGCCTACAAATTACGGCGGCCGCGGTGGTCAATATGATGGTGAAGGCTCCAGGCCTGTAGCAAATAATAAAATGTATATCTGGGACGATTGTAAACAATCCAATGTAAGCTATCGCACCTATGGAGAATTTGCTGATGGCTACAAAGCAGTTATCCCTGTTTTGAACAATCATTTCTGTCCATACTATGCACCTTGGGATCTTACAGTTCGGGACACAACAAGATATGCGCAGTGGACAAAAGAATTTGATTCACTCGTGGCTATCAATGAAGTGCCGCATTTTAATTCTTTGCGATTCTCAAACGATCATACAAGCGGACTTTCAAAAGGTGCACCTACACCTTTTGCACAGGTTGCAGACAATGATCTTGCAGTAGGCATGTTCCTGCAACATTTAAGTGAAAGCCCTTTATGGAAAGAGAGCGTTGTATTTATTTTAGAAGATGATGCACAGGATGGTCCGGATCATGTAGATGCGCACAGAAGCACAGCATATGTTGCAGGTGGTTTTGTAAAACGTCATTATGTTGATCATACAATGTATTCAACTGCTTCTATGTTACGTACGATTGAACTTATTCTTGGTATGCCGCCCATGAGTCAGTACGATGCCGCTGCAACGCCTATGTGGCGCTGCTTTTCCAACACAGCAGATCTTACTGCATTTCATGCAAAACCCGCTCTTGTTGATCTAAATGAAAGAAACAAAGTATCGAATGCATGGCAACGCAGGAGTGAAACATTTGATTTTACAAAAGAAGATCGTATCCCTGATGATCAGTTCAGCGAAGTAATATGGAAAGCAGTAAAAGGAGAAAATTCTGTAATGCCTGCGCCACGCAGAGCAGCGTTTGTAAAACTTAGTGCAAAGAAAGATGATGATGATTAGTTAAATATTTTTGTACTTAGCTTTAGTGCTGCTATTAAGCCTCGTTGCGTCGCACACTTGTACGCCTTATTCTTATTACTGCATTTATTTGTTGCATGTTGTACAGGAAGTACAAGTGAGTGACACAACAGGTGATGCTATAAGTACTTAAGTTAAGTGCGTGAATTAATCTGTTATTTCATCAGAACTTGTGGGCAAATGATCATATTCGCCTTTCATGGCGTAATAACCGAAGATCATCATGCCAATTGCAATTGGAGCGAATACGATGATGAAAACACTCCATTGAATTTTTGTATCAATGACCGGCGTTTTTTCGATCTCGTGTAATGCAGTGATGATAAGAAAATACATTCCAACCGGTGCAAGCAGGAACCATATAATGCCTGCAAATTTTTTTATACTGTTCATAAAATATGTTTAGTCGTTTACATTTTTATCTATCCTGTTCGAAATATACAATGTGCCGATAACCAGACATATCGCTGCAACAATGATGGGATAATTAAGGCCAACTAATTTGTTGTCAGTATAAATTGTTGTAAGCAATGTTGCGATGAATGGTGTTAGGCCACCAAACACACCATTTCCGATGTGATACGGCAAAGACATAGACGTATAGCGGATCTTTGTGGGAAACAGTTCTACAAGAAACGCTGCGATTGGCCCATAAACCATTGTTACGTACAGTACCATTACAAAAACAAGGAGTACCATGTACCAGTAATCTGCGTCTGAAATAAGTTTGGAAATTTTTATATCAGGTTTTGCTTCTTTCTTTCCTGCCTGGGCAAATAATGTGTCTGTTCTTGTTTCAGTCATTTGCATGCCGTCTGTATAAAATGTTTTTATAACAGTCTTCTTTAACGCATCATTTGTTTTTGCAATAGTTGTTATTGATGAATCAATTTGTTTTTTCTCAGTTATCTCCGTTTTTGTTTTTATATCTGTTGTTGAAAGTAAGTTTCCAAATAATGGTATGTAAGTAAAAATAGCCAGCAACATACCCACAAGCATGATCCATTTTCTGCCTATCTTATCACTCAAACCACCAAACACAACAAAGAATGGCGTTGCAAATAAAATTGACCAAATAAGAATTGTCCGCGACTGATCAAAATCAACCTTGCAAACGTTTTCAATAAATGATTGCGCGTAAAATTGTCCTGTGTACCAAACAACGCCCTGGCCCATTGTTGCTCCAAACAATGCAAGCAAAACCATTTTCAGGTTTGTTTTATGTGCAAAACTTTCTTTCAATGGATTCACAGAAGTTTTGCCTTCAGTTTTCAACTTTGCAAACAGCGGCGATTCTTTCATCTTCATGCGTATGTAAATGGAGACGATAACAAGAATGATCGAAACAAGAAAAGGAATGCGCCAGCCCCAGTCGTTGAATTTTGCAATGGACTTTGCTGCGTCCGTATCAAGACTATGACGGGTAATCAATATCACACCAAGCGACACAAACAAACCAAGCGTAGCGGTGGTTTGTATCCATGAAGTATAAAAGCCCCTTTTATTTTCAGGCGAATGTTCTGCTACATAAGTAGCAGCGCCGCCATATTCACCACCAAGGGCAAGCCCCTGCAATAAACGCAATAATAAAACAATGATAGGCGCAGCAAAACCAATCGTTTCATATCCCGGCACAAGACCAATAGCAAATGTTGATCCGCCCATAATGATCAGCGTGAGTAAGAATGTATATTTTCTTCCAATGATGTCGCCCAATCTTCCAAACACCAATGCGCCAAACGGTCTTACGATAAATCCTGCAGCAAATGTTGCAAGCGTTGAAAGCAGTGCAGCCGTTGGGTTTGTTTTCGGAAAGAACTGGCTCGCAATAACCGTGGCAAGACTGCCGAAAATATAAAAGTCGTACCACTCAATTAAAGTACCTGCAGAAGAAGCACCAATAACTTTCCAGATTCCTTTAGAGTCGTTAGTATTCATGTTGATCGTTTGCTTGCAGAAAAATTCATATAACACGTGCCACTAACACAGGAATGAAAGATACGTGTTTAAAGAGAAATTTACTTTACTGCTGTTTGCAGATGATCAAAATAATATTTGCTTTCGTAATAATTTTTTAGTGGGCAACAGTAATTCTATTCAGCTGCTGTTGTGTCACTCACTTGTACGGGTTGATTATATATCGGCAGGTATGTTACACCGAGTAAGTATGTTTATTCTTTATTTTGCAACTCTTATCCTGTATGCTTCTTTCAAAGCATCCATAACTAATTTTTTTGATGCTTTATCAAGATTGATTGTTGTCCAGCCCTGTCTGCCCCAGCCATTTGGAATGGCAAAAATTATATCACTGCCAGGGGGGCAAAAGATAAACTGGGCTTCAGGAGTAAATTTTAAATTGAGTGTTTTATCTTCAAAGGAAAGCGTGGCAAATATTTTTTTCTTTACTGTAAAAGCAGTGCGGTTAAAATGCCGTTGCTCGCCGGTTTCCGGTAATGATAATGCTATTGCTTTTGCATTTTCTGCTGTTACCATGGGGTAGGAATTTAGTGCATTTCTTAAAGTTCAATTTATGTAGTGCAGATAAAAGTATTGCGACGCAACGAAGATGCTACAAAATTCTAAAGCCCGGCTCAAAAATTTATTTTACTTCTCTCAATTCATCCCACCTGCTTGTATATCTTGGGCTGCGCATTTCCTGTCGCATCTTCCAGTTGCGTACTGTGCCGCTTGCTGCAAATTTCAGCATATCATCCCGCATGCTGAAGTTGATGTTGTCCATCATATCCATCAAAAGACGACTATTATTCTTTGCTGCAGGCACAAATAAGTTTCCCTGTAATGTATTGTCTGGTACAATACCGCTGAGCATTACACCGGCTTTTTGGAAAAGGTTTACTTTGTAATCATTTACTGCTCTGTCGTAAGCCTGTTCAGCTAATTGCAATGCAGGTTTTATTAGCTCGCTGGTTACACATGTTGCATGTGGCAACGTCATTGCACGGTTAACAGTAGAGCCATGACGAAAGTGTTCTCCGGGATTTCTTTTTTCTTTCAGCACTACAAATACGCTGATCATCGAAGCCGCGCCATACTGGCGACGCAGCTTCTCTGCAGCTCTTGATGTATAGGTTGCAACGGCTTCTTTTATATCGCTCAGCTTTGATACCGGCGTACCAAACATGCGTGTTGTAGCGATCATTTTTTTTGTATCTAATTCTTCATGCAGGCCAATGATCGGTTCGCATTTCAGATCTTTTAGTAAGCGCACACCGACAACACCGCCAAGATTTTTTCTTGCCCATTCTTCGGGCATCTGGCTCAGTTGATATGCATCGTAAATGCCGAACCCTTTTAGCTTTTCTGCATATTGTGTACCAACGCCCCAGATTTCTTTTACGGGCGTATTACACAATGCTTCATTTACACTTTCTATGCTGTCTAAAACGGTTACACAATTTGTTGCAGATTTATCTTTCTTGGCAATATGATTGGCAATTTTGCTCAAGGTTTTTGTTGGCGCCACGCCAACGGAAACTTCAACTCCTGTCCAGCGTTCAACGGTTTCTTTTAGTTGCAATGCGGCATTGTGCAATCGTTCAAACGGCACATCATCCATATTAATGAAAGCTTCGTCAACAGAATATACTTCTACTTTATTTTCTCCCATAATAATGCGCAATGTTTCCATTACACGCCAGCTCATATCGCCGTATAGATTATAATTGGATGAAAACACTTCTATATTATATCGTTCAATTATTTCTTTTGATTTGAAATATGGATCAGCCATACCAACACCAACTGCTTTCGACTCATCACTACGGCTGACTATGCAACCATCATTATTGCTTAATACAACAACAGGTTTCTTATGCAGATCGGGACGAAACACTCTTTCTGCAGAACAATAAAAACTATTGCAGTCAACAACGGCGGTGAAAGAAAGTTCTCTCCCTTCTTTAACTGCATTATAAGCTGCATATTTTTTCGAAATGTTTTCTGCTGTTTGCATAAAAATAATTTTATATACCCAACTGTTGTATCGCTATATAACTTTTCTTGCGTCGCACTCTTGTACTGTTACAGCAATACGCAGCTATTTCTTTTTATAATTGGCTGGTGCAGCAAACAATGCGCCTTGCTTTACATCGGTTTTTATATGCTCAAAATCAAACCTGTTTGCTGTTTTCCACATCTTGGTGTTTTCTCTCCGCTTCAATAACAATACATGATCTGCAATAAATCTTCCATGAAAATGTTTATGCTCATATTCCAGCCAACTTTTCTCATATTGCCAGGGCAATAGTTTTCTTGCAATACTAATATTTGGCTCTGTAAGAAAATGGGGCTTGTTCTCATCATCCAGTTTCATAAGCTTTTGAGATGCTTTTAATTCTTTTACTATATCCATGATCTGCACTTTGCTTACCACATTGATATAAATCGTGTGTGACGGAAAACTGCCAAAATTTTTCAACTCTACTTTAAAATCTAAAAGCGTTGCTGTAATATTTTTTACCAATCTTACAATATGCGTTTCCATCAGTTCATGCTGTTTAAAATGCACCAGTGTTATGCGTGGTTTTACATAGAGTGCTTCCGGACATTGGTATGTTTCTGCATACATTTTTTTCTCTTCCATAATTGCATTACTTAGTTCTTCATGTGGTTGCAATACAATTGCGTATTCATTTACCAAATAACCCGAAGATGTAAGTAAGCCTTGCTCTACGTACTTTTTCTTTTGCTGGTATTTCTTCGTATAGATTGCCATGGAGCAACTTCATATTTAAAAAGTTTCTCCAAGCCTCTTTCAGCGATGATAATTTTATTAAGTATCATTTTTATTTAATTTTCTTCCTTGTACTTTTTCTCTTGAAAGAAAAAGTACCAAAAAGTTCAAGCACAGATGAGGATACAACACATCCGTGCACACGCCTTGATTAAGCTGTAGTATTATTGTGACTTCAGCAGAATAACTTTAGCTATCATGCGAAGAATTGTATTATTTCACTTCTACTTATAAATCCGCAAATCCTTTTAATCTCCCCAAATCATGGTTCAGACAAATTGCGGCTCAATGTTCCGAACGTACAAGTGAGTGACACAACAGGTGATGCTATAAGCACTAGAGTTTGTATCATAAAAATTCGTCGTCGCAATACAATCAAATAAACCCTGTTACAAAGAACTAATCACTGCTACGCAAAGGTATCCCTCTCCTTAAGGAGAGGGAACGAGGGTGAGGTTAACAACAGCTTAAACACATTCACCTGCCTGCATTTATCAAACTGGTGTTGCCTCTTCAACAACACCATTTCTTCTACATTGAACGAAGCAAAAAATGTGCGTTGCGAGAATTCAAACATGGCTTTATCATACACGTCGGGTTTAAGCCTCCGTGCAATTGACACATGCGGATGCGTGATGAATTTTGCCGGCGGACAACCGTTGCCTTTTACATAATGATCAACCGGTGCTAACATCGCAGCGAGGTGCTTGAACGGCTGATGATCTAGCACACGTGCGTACACCGTATGTGGCGGAAATCCGCTGAAATTATTAAGCGTGACCGTAAAATTTTTTTGCATACTAAGGATGCGGTGCATGTAGCGGATGATGGTATCTTCCATCGCTTCCTTTGCCATGAAATTTGCTACCGTAATGTGTGGCTTTGTTTTGATGGCAACCTTTTCTTTGTATGTCTCAAAGAAATATTGTTTCTCCTGCATCAGCTGCGCATACACATCGGCTGCAGGATGCACCACGAGCAAATACTCGTAATATTCCTGCATAGCAAAGCTCAATGCAGGAGCTGTTCTTGCAAATCCCTTTTCCATATACATTTATTTTGAGTTACTTACTGACCAAAAAAATTTTCTTTCCCTATTTGATGATAAAGATAAATATTTTAGTTTAATTTTACTAAATAATTTAGTCATTAAATTTTTAAGTATATGGAAAGGGAATTTATGTACAATGCCGCTTACAGCGGCTCAAAGGGTTATACCCAGCACCAGGCGAGAACCGCCAATGCCAATGGTTTTGCTGCAGCTGCAGATGATTATGCAGAACGCGGCATAGACCTCAACGAGCAACTCATTTTAAACAAACCTGCTACGTTTTTTTTTCGAATGAATGGAGAGGCAATGACGGGCGCCGGCATCAATAGCGGCGATGTGTTGATCGTTGACCGCAGCATAAAAGCAACGAATGGAAAGATCGCTGTGATAGCGGTAAATGGCGACCTGATGGTGCGGCGCATACAATCGCATTTTAATGGTGTAAGCCTGCAGGCAGATAATCCGCGGTACAGCAATATAGAGTTAACAGAGTTTGCAGACATGAGCGTGTGGGGCGTTGTAACATGCGTCATTCACATTCTTGAGAGCAGGTTGTTGACACATAATAATGACCACAATAAAAACCCCAAACATAAAAGTGAAGACTTCCGCATTTTGTATTAGTAAGAAATTTTTTATGAGCCAGGCTGTTGCAAACCTATGATGCTTCCGTTGCGTCGCACTCTTGTACTGAAGGAAGAAGAGGCAACAAGGCAAGAGGCAAGGAGGCAAAGAGAAGTAAGTCAAAAATCGAAAAACACCATCTCATAAATAATTACCTATGATCAACACCAACCAATGGCATTAGAAAAATGGCGTTAAGAAACCGACGAAGGAGGTTCAGCGAGGCAAATAAAAACATAAAAATGCCGGAGCTAAATTTATGTAATGCAGCGTTAAACAGCGAAGATGTACAGTTATAAACAAAAGATGATTTAAGTCTATGCACAATAATATTCAATAGATGATAGTAAGCTTCTTCGCTGTAGCTGCATGCAATAAATTTTGGCCATTTTTCTGGAGCCTTGATCTTTTGGTTCTTTTGCATCAAGGCAAAAGAACAATAATAAAATAATCAGCAAAACATTTAACCAATGAAAGACATCACACACAATCCCAATGCAAAACCACAACCAAAAAACAAAGATGATGAAGTGCAATATCATACGGGTCGTGGAGCGCAGTTCAATACAAAGAACAAATTCCTGGTAAATGAAATAACGAAGGAGCATATTGAAGGCATAGACGATTGGGAAGACATAACATTACCCACGCAATACATAGAAGAAGAAGTGAAAACAATCGTCAACAAAGTTGACAGCCCGGATGTAGGGATGAGCTATAGCATGAACCCTTATGCAGGCTGTGAGCACGGCTGCATATACTGCTATGCACGAAACGTCCATGAATACTGGGGTTACAGCGCAGGAATGGATTTTGAACAAAAGATCATTGTAAAGAAAAATGCGCCACAATTGCTGCGCAAGTTTCTCATGCATCCAAAATGGGATGCCACGCCGATCATGCTAAGCGGTAATACAGATTGTTACCAGCCCGCAGAACAAAAGTATCGTTTAACACGCGGCATGCTTGAAGTATGTAATGAGTTTAATCAGCCGGTTGGGATTCTTACAAAGAATTCATGGATCCTGAAAGACAAAGATGTGTTACAGGAAATGGGTAAGAAGCAAATTGTATCAGCCATGGTTTCTATTACTTCTTTCAATGAAGATCTGAGAAGAGTAATGGAACCAAGAACAACAACAGCAAAACAAAAATTAAAAGTCATCAATGAATTAAGCAGTGCAGGTGTACGCATGGGTATTATGATGGGACCAATGATCCCCGGATTGAATGAACATGAGATGCAACGCATCATGAAAGCGGCAAGAGATAATGGCGCTACGTTTACAGCATATACATTTATTCGTTTGAATGGCGCCATTAAATTTTTATTTCACGACTGGTTGTATAAAAACTTTCCTGACCGTGCGGATAAGGTATGGCATTTGATAGAAAACAGTCATGACGGAAAAGTAAATGATACACGCTTTGGTGTGCGTATGCGTGGCGAAGGACCTATTGCACAACTGGTAGCACAACAGTATCGCAAGTATGGTAAGTTATATGGCATGAATGCAGAAGAATGGAGTTTGGATAGAAGCTTGTTTAAGAGACCGGGAGATGTTCAGGGGAAGTTGTTTTAAATTCTAATTATTATGAATGTTGTGACAAGATCGGCGTTAAGGATCACAATTTATAATATCATCATCGAAATGATTACTATGTCGCTTGGAGTAAAACAAAATGAATTTTATAATGAATATGATATTGTTGTTACAAAAACAGATATAATAAGCTTCATTGAATCAAATCCTTATTTCGATGAAATGCTGAAAACATTTTTAAAAGACAAATTCATTGAAGATGTCGATGCAATAATAGTTTCTGAAGAATGGAAAATGGAATTTATAAAAAAGGTTTACATGTGGGCAGAAAGTTTTGAATGGATTTGTGGTAATATTTCTTGTAAGGATGTAAAAAAGGAATATTGAACATCAAAAAGAGAAGATTGTTTGAAAGACTGGGAGAGCAAGGGAGGTTGTTTTAGAGAAAATAGCTTAGCTTCAAATACAAAAAGCAACCCTAATTATGGCACAAAAAGATTTACATGAAGATCCGTTTGATGACGGTACAATCGCTAAGTTAGAAATATTTGAAGATTATGCTCAGGCTTGGATTCCAACTTTTGTAATGCAAGGAACTCCTATAATATGCATTTTTGATTTCTTTGCTGGAACTGGGTATGATAACAATGGCGTTGCAGGAAGTCCAATTCGTATTCTTGAAAAAATAAGAGAGCAAATTGGCTATATCTTTCAAAAAAAAGTCAAAATAAAAGTTTACTTAAATGAATTTGAGCCAGCTAAAAAGAAGCAAAAGAAATTTGAACTTCTTCAAAAGGCATGTCTAGAATATCTTGAAGAATATAAAGACGTTAAACGTGCAATTGAAATTGAATACTTCAATAAAGATTTTGAAATATTATTTCCAGAATTAATTTCAGAAATAAAAAAATTTCCTTCATTAGTTTATCTTGACCAAAATGGGATCAAATTTTTATCTGAAAAATATTTAATGGAACTTGAAAAGACAAGCCAAACTGATTTTCTATATTTTGTTTCATCTTCTTATTTCAAATGGCTTGGCAATACTGAAGAGTTTAGAAAACATGTAAATCTAGATATTGAGGAATTGAAAATAATCCGTATAAGTTTATTCATAGAAATGTGATTGGACAATTAAGGAAAAAGTTACCAATAACTTCAAATTTAAAACTGTATCCATATTCTTTAAAAAAGGGAGCAAATATTTTTGGAATTGTATTTGGAGCTAAACATCCATTAGCAGTTGATAAATTTTTAAATATTGCTTGGAGTCGTAATCCTATAAATGGCGATGCAAACTTTGACATTGACGATGACTCGAAGAAAAATCAACTAGATTTGTTTGGTGACAAAAAATTAACCAAAATTGAAAAATTTAAAGAAAACCTGCGCGCAAAGGTTTTAGCAAAAGAAATTCAAAACAATATTGAAGCTTTAGGTTTTGTTCATGACGAAGGGCACATTGGTAAGCATGCTTCAGACTGTTTAAAGGAAATGAAGAAGAATGGCGAGATTGATTATGAAGGCTTGTCGCCTTTGGTCACCTACGAAAATGTTTATAAAAACAAAAGAAAATTAGATTATAAAATAAAAAAAGATGGCTCAATCTAGCATCGAATGGACCGAAATGACTTGGAACCCAACCACAGGTTGTGATAAATTATCTGCTGGTTGTAAATTTTGTTATGCAGAAGTGATGTCGAAAAGATTGCAGGCAATGGGAATCGACAAATATAAAGATGGCTTTGAATTAAGATTGCATGAGGATGCCTTGTTGATTCCTTATTCATGGAAATCTCCGAAAGTCGTTTTTGTTAATTCCATGAGCGATATGTTTCACAAAGATGTTCCGCTTTCTTTTATTCAAAAAGTTTTTAAAACAATGAATGAAAATCCGCAGCATACTTTCCAGGTACTTACCAAACGTGCAGATATTCTATTGAAACATGACAAACATCTTAACTGGTCGCATAATATTTGGATGGGCGTTTCTGTAGAAAATGATAAAGTAGTTAACCGGATTGATTACTTAAGACAAACACATGCAAGAGTAAAATTCCTTTCATGCGAGCCATTGATTGGTCCATTGCCAAATATGAATCTTCAGCATATTGATTGGGTTATTGTTGGTGGCGAAAGTGGAAGAAAACCTAGACCAATGAATGTTGATTGGGTTTTGGATATTCAACACCAATGTGAAAAAAGTGAAGTCGCATTCTTCTTTAAACAATGGGGCGGGACAAACAAAAAGAAAACTGGTAGAATACTTAACGGAAAAACTTATGACGAGATGCCGGCTCTTGAAAATTTAGAAGAAGTCGAATTTTGATATCTGAATTTTAGAGTCATGCCTAAAGAAAATCTTTATTTCATTGCTCTTATACCTAAAAGAGAACTACTTGAAAAGATCAATGCATTTAAACAGGACTTTGCAAACAGGTTTAACAGTAGCAAAGCTTTAAAAGTATACCCGCATATAACATTGAAAGCTCCTTTCAAATGTGTTGAAAACGCACATAAAGAATTATTGAAATGGTTTAGCGAGTTGCATATAAAACAAAAGGCCTTTGCTATTCAGTTAAAAAACTTCGGTGCATTTCTTAATAGTAAGAATCCGGTTGTCTATATAAATCCAATGCAGTCAAAAGAATTGCAGTTTATGCAAAAAGAAATTATTGCAAGCTTCAGCAGTTTATTTCCGGGAGATATTCATCCTGTTGATGTAGACTTCAAACCGCATGTTACTATTGCATACAGAGATCTTGAGCCTGCAATGTTTGAAAAAGCATGGGAAGAATACAAGCACAAATCTTTCAACGAGGACTTTGAAGTAGATGCTTTTTATTTACTGCAACATGATACTGATAAATGGAACATTATTGCAACTTATAGTTTGTCCAGCAATAATACAGAAACACTTAAGCATACAAATCAGGCTTGAATCTTTTTGCCAACAGACCTGTTGCAAAAGATGGATCAATATCTACGACTATAATGCCCGACTTTCCATATTCCTGGTGTGCAATACATTTTCCATCCGGCGCTATTAATGATGTTGCAGATTCCTGGAATGTGGTTGCATAGTTTACGCTGGCGAAGTAAATTGTATTTTCCATGGCACGGATCATCATAGCTTTTTCGTAGTAAGGATTATTCATATTACCCCATTCTGTCAGTTGTGGTCCGCTTATATTACTTCCGGTAAAATGGGGATGAAATACTATCGCTGCTCCATGTCTTGCTGCCCATCTTACCGATTCAGGATAACGAAAACCTTCATGGCAAATAGTGATTCCAAACTTTATTCCGTTTACTTCGAAGAGTTGGCGTTTTGTTCCCGCATCCCAAATACCATCTTCTGTAGGATCGAGTTGATTCTTTGATTGATAACCTAATACTCCTCCTTTCGCTGAGATAACAAATGCTACATTCAAAAATTTATCTGCTTCGTACCAATCCATTGGCAATATAATAGTGATTGAATTCTTTGCTGCAACTGCACATGCTTTTTGTAAAGCATTTTGCAGATCATCAGCCGTTGCTTTTTCTACTTTATTTTCTGTTGTTGGATAACCGGGAATAAATGATTCAGGAAAACAAACTATTACTGCTTCTTGTTCTGCTGCTTCTTTTACGAGTATTTCCAATTGTGTTAGACCTTCAGTGATTGTTTTGGTTAATGCAGGTGATGCCAATGCAATTTTCATAGTATCATTTTAATGTATCTAAGTTAACTGAATCTTTAATTTTTATTTTAATTTATTAAAGCTTTTACCCGTAACTATTTTAGAAAAGGCGTTTGCATTTTCATAACATATTTATTATAAAAGTTTCTCCTCACGCTGATTTTCCTTCTTTCGCAGCAGTGTTTTAAGTGTTTGTCTCATTAGCAAACATTATCACTGTGCAGTAATATACTTTTGTTCTGCAATTGAAAGTAAACCAATAACAGCAAAGCTTTCAGCAAAACAAATAATCAATAAGAAATAAAAAAAATTAAAATGGAAAAGCAAATTTTAGCAATTGCACTTATAATAATTGTTCTGTTATCTGCATCTGCCACTTATGCAAATGATAAAAATACAGCAGACAAAAGTTACACTGTGCATTCATTAATAGACGGCTATAAAGTAGTGTCTGCTTATGACAAAAAAGGAAAAATTATTTATTCCATTCAATATTATCCGGTGGAAAGTCTTGCAAAAAATATTATGGATGTGGTAAGCCGTAGTTTTGCGAATTATTATTTTTCAGGAATGGAAAAAATAAGCCAGCCTGGCCAGGACGAAGTGTTTGTAGTTCATATTGAAAATGCAAACTCAATGAAAACAGTACTTGTTCATAATAACGAAGCAGAACTGATGAATGATTTTTCTAAAACTAATTAGTTCAATTTTTTTATGTGACCAGGTTTACCTGTAATACTACATTTTAAATAGTTTGAATAATTGCCGGGTAATTAATAAGAGGTACAAGTGTGCGACGCAACAAAGCTTCATAGCAGCACATTAGCTTTGTGCATAAAATAAAAGAGACAACTTTATGTTGCCTCTTTTCCTTCACCCGCATTCACCTATCAAAATTTTATGATCTTGTTTGTTTGTGCGCCATCATTAGTTTTTACCTGCAGGTAGTAAATGCCGCTTTTGTATGCCGCCATATTTATAGAAGCTTTGTAACCCTGCTGTATATTATTCAGTTGCTGCGTCAGGAGAACTTTTCCCTGCTGGTCTGTTATAATAATACTAACATGTGTCAACGCATTGGGAAATGAAATGGTCAATATATTTTTTACGGGATTAGGATAAACACTATAGTCGACAGCATTGTTTTTGATCGTAACAATTTCAATTTTTGAATAGGTGAATTTGTTATCCTTATCATTCATCTGCAATCGGTAGTAAATTTTAGTGTAGCCTGTGCCCAATGCTCCGGCATCGATGAATTTGTAATCTCTTTTTTGTGTGCTGTTGCCTGCTGCTGTTACTGAGCCGATGCTTTGGAAATTGTATCCATCAAAACTGCGCTGAATAGTAAAATCTTTTGTGTTAACCTCAGTTGAAGTGCTCCATTCCAGTTGCGCTGCTTTACCATTTAATACTGCTGTAAAATCAAGCAGTGTTAGCGGCAGGATTGTTTCATCAACCTGGTAAAGATCAATATCACCATTTGTATTATCGCCATCATTGGCAGTGAAGATAAGTTTGTTGTTCAGCGTCATAATGAAGTTTGGATTTGAACTTTCTGAACCTGTATTAATATCTTTTATCATGCTTGCGTCTGTACCATCTGATTTAAAAAGTTCTGTGCCGTTAGTACCGTCATCTGCTGCAAAGTATAATCCTTTTGATGTATAATAATAAGCAGGAAAATCAAATGCAGCGCCGGTTCCCGGGTTAACATCTTTTACCATCTTAGTGCCGCCATCGGTACCATCACTGATCCAGAGCTCATTGCCATTGGTTCCGTTATCAGCCATCATAAATATTTTTCCGTTGTATAAATTGTTATGTACCTGGTGGTAGTCTGTAATGCCTGTTATGTTTGGAAAAACAAAAGCGTTGGAAGATTTTTTACCTGGCTGTATGTCTTTGAATAATGTGGTGCCTGTAGCCGTTCCATCTGAATTCCATAGCTCAGTGCCATTGGTGCTGTTAAGTGCGGTGAAATAAAATTTATCCTGCATGTAAATGGCAAATGCAACCTGTGCATAACCACCTGTAAAATCTTTTACAACCGTAGTGCCTGCATCTGTGCCGTCTGTTACATATAGTTTGTACTGAATAAAATTTTCAACAGTAGTAAAATATATTTTGTTTTTAAAGAGAATAAATTGTGTGGGAGAAGAAGGCCCGGCACCTGCCACAATATCTTTTACCATTTTAGTTCCATTGGCACTGCCATCGGTTACCCAAACTTCTTTACCGTTAATACCATTATCTGCAGCGAATATGGCTAATGTTCCAAAAGCGGTGAACTCCGTGCAATCCGAAGAGCCACTGCCATTATTAATATCTTTTACTAAAACTGTTCCTGCTGCTGTGCCGTTTGTTTTCCATAGCTCTGTACCATGCGCATCATCATTGGCAGTAAAGTATAAAATATTATTGTTTATAAAGAAGTTGGCATAATTATCAAGACTGCTGTTAATACCCGGGTTAATATCTTTTACAAGTATTGTTCCTGCAGCGGTACCATCAGATCTCCAAAGCTCCGTTCCTTCTGCGGCAGTAGATGCGAAGAAATAAATAGTGTTATTGAATACATATAACTCTGCGGGTGATGAACTATAAAAACCTGCCACAATATCTTTTACTATTGTTGTTCCTGCGGCAGTACCATCTGTTACCCATAATTCAACCCCATCAGCAGCATTGGTGCCAGAGAAGTATAATTTATTATTTAGAATAGCAAAGCCAGATTCTGTATTCACTCTTACATTATGTGCATATAAACTTGTACCTGCAGCAGTACCATCCGTTTTCCATAAAGAATCATTGTTGTCGATGAGAATACCTGTACTACCTAATGCAAAACCTGTTTGTATGTTATTATTGTTGGCAAGTTTTGTAACCTGTGCATTAACAACAGTAGTAAATACCAGCACAAATAAAAAAAAGTGTAGCGTGTGTTTCATATATTCAGATTAGCTATAAAAATGATAACGCAAATCAAAATCTATGTAACACTTTTATCAAGCAATACGTGTATGTATTGCGGCATTGAAAGCATGAATTGATATTTCAATAGGATATTAACGGTGTAAAATAATGTGCGTTCGAAAATTTTTTATGATACCAACTGTGGAATTTTATAGCATCGTCCCTTGCGTCGCAATCACTTCATCAGTATATCTTTTGTTGGCTAAATAGCAGGTAATTATAAAACATTGCAGCAGATTGAGGCAAAAGCATTTTATCTTTTTTACCTGGTAATTCAATACAAGTATATTTCAGATGGAAGTTATATGGCGAAGATCATGTAAAAAGATGATTTTGGTTAGTTTCTTTTGCGTGGAAGGCTGGTAACTTGCTTCCTGGAAAAATGATAATATTCCTGAATTATTTTAAATAGCTGGTAGTTGTTCCTTTAGCCGTATCGGGTTGGTAAAACAATCTACGTACGGCTTTTTTATTGGATGTTATATTTCGCATTGCTGCAAATAGCTTTAGCAGTTGAAGAGTGCGACGCAACGAAAGCTTAATAGTAGTAGTGTTGTTTGGTAACAAAAAATGTAGATGCAAATAAAAGCTGCTGCAATACCTGCAACAGCTTTTATTTCTTGATATTTGTATTTATTGACCTACCAGAAAAACAGCATTGCTGAAAAGCATTTTTCCGTTTTCCCAAAAGAGCCGAAACAACACATCATCTGTAATAATTACAACGCTGCCCTTGCCAGATTCCACAGCACCAAAAAGAAGGCCATCCTGTATCTGTGGTTTTATTTTACTGCCTGCAAAACCAGAAGTGTAGCCTGCTTTTTTTAGAACGCCTACATTCCAGCCGTCTTTTAAAAATTCAAACAGGCGGTCGTCCTGTTTTAACGTGTAATAAAAATCAGGGTAGCCAAAAGCAAGTGGATGTGTATTATCTAACTCCACTTTATAGATGGCGCCGGAAATACTTTGTGGCAAAACGTCCCGTTCTCTGTCTGCGTACTTTTTCAGGTCAGCGTATTCATCTTTGTTCCTGGCACTATCATCATCATTGCTTTTTAATTTGAACCCGAGATCCATACCTGCAATAAAAGCAGCGCCTTTTTCTAAAGCGATTACCTTGCCTCCGTTTTTTATAAACGCTTTTATCTTATCCTGTGCTTCTTTGTTGTTCAAAGAATTATAAGATCCATTCGGCATGATCAATATATCAAAGTCGCTCAAGGTATTGCCAATATTCTCTGCGTTTAATTGTGTTACCGGATAGTTCAAAGTGTTATCGAAAAAACTCCACACTTCCCCGGCTGCATCGCTGTACACATCACGGCCTGTAAGCAATGCCACTTTAGGCGCCGTAATAAAATGTATATAGGAAGAACCAAAGTCTGCACCTTTATCTACAAATCCGCTTTCAACTTCATCGGCCTGCACATTAAATTGTTTACAGGCATCATTGGTAAGCTGCTCCCAGTTTTGAATATTGTTGCCTTTTAAAACGATCAAAGTTCCCTGTGCATAATTTTTACCATTATAAGTAAAAGGTTTTTCTGAATAACGAACCTTTACACCCTGCTGTAATAAATTTGATAGTAGCTTAACTGCATTCATCGAAGTATAGGGAATGAGTAAGCCATAATCGGCTGCAACGTTCGTAATAGCCGCCGCTGTTTTGAAAGGGCCAACATCTAATTTTTCTTTTAAAGCATAAGCTTTTATGCCATAACTGTAAGGTACTGCCCACGCTGTAATATCATAAGTGGCCGAATCGCTGATGAAACTTTTTGGTTCGAATAAAACCTTTACCATCCTGCTTTTGGGTTGGTAAGCTGATATCGCCAGCTGGTAGCCTTCTTCGCTGTAAGCTTCTTCTTTACCTGTAAAATAATTGTATCCGCGAAATGCAGTGTTGCTTACATTTCCATATTCAATGCCGTTTGCATCAAGCAGTTTAGCTACAGCCTGTATTTTGTTAGGATCTTTTGCAGTAAGCACATAGGTTTTATAATCGCTGCCAATGGCATTCCTGTTATCATCAAAATATTTTTTGAATTCAGTTACAAGCCTTGCCGCATTTTTTGCGCTGATCTCTATAGTAGACATACTTGTTGTGTAGTGATGCGTGGCACGGTCAACAAGTGTAAGCGTATCACCGTCATTTGTTCTTACACCAAGCCCTGCACCAATACCGCCTTGCTCATACGTCATACCAATACTGCCATTGTAAGTAGGATAAGTATCTCCGTAAGATGGATACAGCAGATCAAATACTTCTTTAGTAAAATACAGCCAGCCATTGGTATCAAAATATTTTGCATTGTTCTTACCGATCTGTGTTTGAAAATCACGCTGCCATTTGGTAATTACTTCGTGGTATGGTTCTGCCGCAGGTGCAAAATAGTAAGGTGCGTTATAACCTTGTTCATGATAATCAACATGCACTTCCGGTAACCACTCATTATATTTTTTTAAGCGTTGCTGCGTTTCTATCTGTGTTTGCCAGGCCCAGTCGCGGTTGAGATCAAAGTTGTAATGATTGGTTCTGCCCTGTGGCCATGGTTCCTGATGCTCTCTTGCCGATGGATTGGGATTATAAGTTGCTCCTGCAGCATTATTATACCAGTTTACATAGCGGTCGCGGCCATCGGGGTTAATGCATGGATCAATAATGACCACTACATTTTTCAGCCACTCTTTTGTTTCTTTATTGTTTGGATCAACCAGGGCATACAATACTTTCATCGCTGCTTCGGAAGATGCAGGCTCATTACCATGCACATTATAACTAAGCCATACAATGGCAGGTGCACCATCCGTTACCGGCGCCATTTTATCTTTGTTTACACCGGCCATGCGTAAATTATTCAAACGTATTGCATCCAGTTTTTGAAGATTTTCCGGCAATGCTATATATGCAAGCATAAGATCGCGGCCCTCATATGTTTCGCCATATTTTTCAACTTTCACCATATCTGGTTTGGCAGCGGCAACGGCTTTAAAATAATCCACTATCTTAAAGTGCTTTGTAAACTCAGTGCCTACTTTATAGCCAAGAAACTGGTCGGGAGATTGCAGCGTTTGTGCATGAGCTATACAAACCTGCAGCAGCAATATTGCAAAGAAAATTTTTCTCATAGTTGAATATAGTAAGTGGTGAAAATATTGAAAGAAATGTTCGCTGCCAAATGAGGTTGAAGAGTGGAAATCATTTTTATGGACTTAATGATACAGGCTATAGTGTTTCATGGCATCACCTGTTGTGTCACTCACTTGTACGTTCCGAAACTTTTAGCAACTAGCTTCGGGCCATGAGCTATTGGCTTTGAGCAATACATCATAGCTCATAGCTGTTCTTAAGTACAAGAGTGCGACGCAACCACAGCATCATAAAAGAAATGCAGCCTGGCACAAAAAGAAAAGCATTTACTATAAAGCCGCTTTAACACAATAGTCAAAAACAAAAGAAACTCCTTATATTGTTTGCGAAATCGTCAACCATATCTTAAACACTTATTTTTCGTTATGCGCATTGCCAGTAACTTCTTTATTTGTAGTTATACCGCTTTATTATTTACTGCCTGCAGCAAAGGCGGCGGCAGTTCTCCTGTTGATACTTTGCCTGTTGTAACAATCAATAGCCTTTCCCAGGATCGTACACTTACTACCAGTAATTTTCATTTTACTGTATCGCTTGATAAAGCAGCTACTTCAGATGCCATTGTACATTATGCTACTCTGCCTGCAACTGCGGAAGAAAATAAAGATTATAAACCCGTTTCAGGTAGTCTAACAATAGCAGCCGGACAAAAGCAGGCAAGCTTTGATGTAGAAGTTACAGGCGACAGTATACGCAAAGAAAACCAATTTTTTTATGTGCAGCTTAGTGACCCTAAGAATTGTAAACTCGGTGCAGCTGCTAAAGGCTCAGGAAATATTTTAAATGAGAACGGACTTTACTTTCCTGTGGATAATACCGGTTACAGCACACCAGATAGTTATCCGGGTTATACACTTACATGGAGTGATGAATTTAATGGCAACAGTATAAACAGCGCCGATTGGACCTTTGAGCAAGGTAACAATAACGGATGGGGCAATGCCGAACTGGAGAATTATACAAACCGCACACAGAACGCGTTTGTATCTTCTGGCAATCTTGTAATTGAAGCAAGAAAGGAGACCTACCAAACCAGTGATTATACATCTGCACGCATGATCACTAAAAACAAAAAAATATTCACGTATGGCCGCGTAGATATTCGTGCAAAATTGCCCAAAGGAAAAGGTGTATGGCCCGCATTATGGATGCTGGGCAATAATATTGATGCAGTAAACTGGCCCGCTTGCGGAGAAATAGATATTATGGAATTGCTGGGCCAGGAGCCCAACAAAATGTATGGCACTTTACATTGGGGTGCAGATTACACAGTGCATCAATCAAAAGGCAATAACTATGTGCTCAGCAGCGGTTCTTTTGATGAACAGTTTCATGTATACAGTATGGAATGGAAACAAGACACTATAAAGCTATACGTGGATGATGTGCAATATCTCACAGTAACCAAAACAGATCTTACAGGCAGTGATTATCCATTTAATAAGGATTTCTTTTTCATCTTTAATATAGCTGTTGGTGGCAACTGGCCCGGCAGCCCTGACAGTAATACCAGTTTCCCGCAACGCATGGTAGTGGATTATGTAAGAGTGTTCCAGTAATTTTTTTGCACGAATTGCTTATTGCAATTTTATTTTTATGAGCCCGGCATTTGATGCTTGTGTCATCGCCTGTTGCGTCGCACACTTGTACTTGCATAACTATATTCAGCAATAAAATGTTATTGCTGCAAAATAGCTGACTGCACAAGTGTGCGACGCAAGGGATGATGCATAAAGAACTACAGCCCGCTACATAATTAATCTTCTTTATTCTCCTACTTTTGTGTACATGAAGAAGACAATTGTATTTATATTATTTCTTATAACTAGTACGGCAAATGCTCAACAGTCTGCGTCTATTGTTGGCGCGGGAAAAACAGTTGATCCTTATCATTATGCATCTGTAAAATCTGTAACGTTCAATAAAGCTGTTGTAGCAAGTGCACATCCATTGGCAAGTGAAGTTGGTGCAGCCATCATGAAACAGGGCGGTAATGCTTTTGATGCAATGATTGCCACTCAACTCACATTAGCGGTTGTATATCCCGGGGCAGGTAATCTTGGTGGTGGTGGCTTTTTAATAGCAAGGAAAAGCGATGGTAAATCAGTGGCGCTGGATTACCGTGAAATGGCGCCGGCAAAGGCTTCAAGAGATATGTACCTGGATAAAGATGGCAATGCACAAAATGAATTATCAGAGAACGGTCATTTATCTTCTGGTGTTCCGGGTACCGTAGCTGGCTTATTTGCAACCATGCCATTTGCGAAACTTTCTTTTAAAGCATTGATACAACCTGCTATTGACCTTGCAGAATATGGCTTTGTAATTACTGCACATGAGGCTGCAGCATTGAACAGCACAAAAGAAGATTTTCTAAAATACAGCAGCCAGCCATCTGCCTTTATAAAAGACCAGCCATGGAAAGCGGGTGATACATTAATTCAGCCACAGCTTGCTGCAACATTAAAACGGATAAGAGATAATGGCAGCAAAGGTTTTTACGAAGGTGAGACAGCAAAGCTTATAGTGGAAGAAATGCAGCGGGGTAATGGTATGATATCTTACGATGACCTGAAAAATTATACCGTAAAACAACGTACTGCAATAGCATTTGATTATCGTGGTTATAACATTATCAGTTTTCCTCCACCAAGCAGCGGCGGTATTTTGCTGGCACAAATGCTGAAGATGATAGAAAAATATCCTGTAGGTAGTTATGGATTTCAATCTGCAAAAAGTGTGCAGTTGATGATAGAAGCAGAGCGTCGTGCTTATGCAGACAGGGCGCAGCATATGGGCGATCCTGATTACTGGAAAGTGCCGCAAAAAACATTGATGAGCGATGCATACCTGGCAGAAAGAATGAAAGATTATAATCCCAATAAAGCATCGGTAAGCGCAGATATAAAAGCCGGTACTATACACGAAAGCGAAGAGACAACACATATAAGCATTATTGATGAACAGGGTAATATGGTTGCAGTTACAACTACACTTAACAATAGCTATGGAAGTAAGACGGTAGTGGATGGTGCAGGATTTATTTTGAATGATGAAATGGATGATTTTAGTATAAAGCCAGGCGTGCCCAATATGTATGGTGCAATAGGAGGTGAAGCTAATGCTATTGCTGCGGGTAAAAGAATGTTAAGCTCCATGACACCTACACTGGTATTAAAAGGAAACAAACCATTTATGGTGGTAGGAACGCCAGGGGGAACAACTATTCCAACATCAGTGTTTCAAAGCATCGTCAACGTGATTGATTTTAATATGAATGCAACTGATGCTGTTAACAAACCAAAGTTTCATCACCAGTGGCTGCCGGATGAGGTAATGGTCGAAAGCAATTTTTCTGCAGAAACAAAAATGACTTTGGAAAAAATGGGATATAAAATGGTTGATCGTGGCGGAATCGGCAGGACTGAATTAATAAAAATTCTTGCTGATGGTAAAAGAGAATCTGCTGCAGATGGAAGGGGTGATGATAGTGTAGCAGGATATTAGGCTCTAAAACCTAAAGTAAATAGTAATGGATATTTTAAATTTATTACTTATGTTATAAAACTTTTTATAAATAATGAACCTATGAATTTAGAAGAAGGGTTTTTAAAAGATTCCATTAAGCGGTTAAAGTATTATAAAGAATTGGGTGATAAAACATTTGAACAACTGGAAGAGCAGGATTTCTTCTACAGGCCCAATGAAGAAAGCAATAGTATAGCCATTATTGTTCAGCATTTATATGGCAACATGCTAAGCAGGTTCACTAATTTTTTAACGGAAGATGGTGAGAAAGAATGGCGGCAACGTGATGCTGAATTTGATGTATTTGATATAACCAAAGAAGATGTGCTTTCTTTCTGGAATTCAGGCTGGAACTGCGTTTTTACAACGCTTGAAAGTTTAAAACCTGCAGACCTTCTTAAAACAATTTATATACGTACCGAACCTTTGCTTGTTTACGATGCTATATTAAGACAACTGGCGCATTACCCGCATCATGTAGGTCAGATATTGTATATTGGTAAAATGCTAAAAGGTAAAGATTGGCAAACATTAAGTATACCAAAAGGTGGAAGCCAGGTTTTTAATGCAAAGATGGCGGATACCCAAAAAAAGTAAAACTACAAATAATGTCTGCATGAATTTTTTTGCTTTCGATGCAATACCGGGAAGAACTGCATTAATAAAAGGGGAGGAATATCTTTTCTTTTCCGGTTACAGTTACCTTGGTATGCAACAGGTACCTGAATTTGCAGCGTTGGTAAAAGAGGGTATTGATAAATATGGGTGGCTTTTTCCATCATCACGCATATCAAATACAAGACTGGAAATTTTTGAAGAAGCAGAGCTATTGCTTTCAGCAATTACAGGCATGGAAGCATCAGTTATAGTTGCTTCAGGTTATATAGCGGGCCGTATTGCAACCGCAGCTTTTGCAGATACAATCGTTAATCTTCATCCTTCGCATCCGGCCATACAAAGAAACAACGATCATCAGCATACAAATATTTTTGCAGTTGATTCGGTGGAAACGCTTAATGCTTCTGTTACAGATTTCTCATTTGTTACCGGGAGCACAATTAGTAAAACAATTATTGTGGATGATTCACACGGTATTGGCTTAATTGGTGACGAAGGTGAAGGTATTATAAGCAGGCTTCCTCAAAATAACTACACGCAATATATACTCACTTATTCTTTGTCAAAGGCCTTTCACATAAACGCAGGCGCTATCAGTTGCAGTAAAGAAATGGCAGCCAATTATAAAAAAGATCATGCATATACATCTGCTACTGCGCCATCACCAGCATTGCTGTATGCCTTTATAAAAGGTCAGTATATTTATGCAGCGCAGCGACAAAAATTGCAAAACAACAGGCAATATTTTCAGCAGCTTGTAAAAGATTTAACCTGTATCTCTTATCATCCCGAGTTGCCCGTTTTTATTTTGCCTGAAAATATTAATGAGCAAAAACTGTTCGGAGCAGGCATCATTATTTCTTCCTTTGCTTACCCCGATGTACAGGGTAAAAGAATAAACCGTATTGTTTTAAGTGCATTGCACACAAAAGAAGATCTTGAATTGCTGGCAAACCTGTTGCATAAAATTTTATAGTAGTTGTATGCCAGCTGCTTTTTTTCGTGGCATCGTTTGTTGTGTCACTCACTTGTACGTTCAGAATAAACATCGGCAAGCTTATACATTTACGAGCTTAAAATATTTACACTTTTTTAAATACAGAGAATTTATGAACCCGTGGACTTACAACCTGATGAAACTTGTTTTACAGTACAAGGGTGCGACGCAACAGAAGCTTAATAGATATCAGACAGATCACTTCCAAATATTCACTCAAATTTATCTAAACTCTTTTGCCAGGAGCAGTGGGTTTTGCCCTTCAGGGTTTATCTTTATTTTTACCGAATAAATCCGGCATCATTGAACAATAAATTTCTCAGGATCTCTTCTATTATCCTTCTGGCTTTGCTGGGTTTATACCTGCTTGCATACATAGCAGGTTATGCGGATAATTTGCTTCCCTTTTTTATACTTCCTGTGTTGGTATTATTATTAAGCAGAATTGGAAGAAAAGTATTGCTTGGCATACTTGGTTTGCTATTGCTGGTGCTATTGCTGTTGCAAACTGATTATGTGCAAAATATTATTATTGGTGCAGTTACAAAGCGGCTTTCAAAAGATCTTAATACAGAAGTAAGCATTAAGCATGTAAGCATTTCTTTTTTTGATAAGCTTGATCTTGACGGGACATTGATACGGGATAATAAAAAAGACACGCTTCTTTATGCAGGTACTATGAAAGTGCGTGTAACAGACTGGTTCTTTTTAAAAAATAATATTGACCTGAAATATATTGGCCTTGAAAATGCTTTGATAAAAATGAACCGAAAAGATTCTGTATGGAATTACCAGTTCATTGCGGATCATTTTGCATCATCTGATACAACAACGAGTAAAGACGGTAAGAACATTACCTTAAACCTTCAAAAAATCGATCTTAAGAAAGTGCGCTTTGTGCAGCAGGATGATTGGATAGGTCAAACGATGACCGTTAAGATTGGTAGTATGCTAGCTGATATTAGTAAAACTGATCTTAAACATAATACTATTCTTGTAAATACAGTTGATCTTGATAGGCCCTATTTCTCTATTGAAGATTATGATGGTTACAGACCCGATAGTTTGCGAAAAAAAAATACAGATACCGGCATGTATTTTAATACCGGCGATCTGTTGTTAAAAGTGGCCTCAATTAAAATGACAGATGGAGGTTTCGTAAGCATGAAACGTGGAGATGTACCGGATAAAGGTGTATTTGATGGAACCAATATAAGAGTTAGTAAGATAAACGGCAATATAGAAAACGTCAGCTTTATAAAGGATACCATTAAGGCAAAGATTAGCCTTTCTGCATTTGAACGCAGCGGATTTGAATTGAGTAAACTGAAAGCAGACTTCAGGTTAACACCGCAGATAATGGAGTTTGCTAAACTGGATATAAGAACACCACACAGCAGGCTTGGAGACTATTACGCTATGCGGTATAAAGATTTCAATGAAGATATGTCTGCGTATATCGAGCAGGTAATAATGGATGCACGTTTTCGCAATTCAACAGTAAGCAGTGATGATATCGCTTTTTTTGCGCCTGAATTATCCACCTGGAAACAGAAGGCTGCCATAAGTGGAAAATTTCTAGGAACTGTAGATGATTTTAAAGTAGACAATATTTTTGTGCGCACAGATGCTAACACTTATGCCACGGGGGATTTAACTATGAAAGGTCTTCCTGATGTTGGTAAAACCATTATCACTTTTAACGATGCAACTGTTCAAACTAATAACAGGGAAATAGCATTCCTTTATCCCGGAATTACAAAGATCACCACGCCAGATATGGCAGCTCTGGGTAATGTTTTATTTAGGGGAAACTTTAAGGGTACGATAAATAATTTCAGCACTACAGGTACATTAAGTAGTATGCTTGGCGGCATGTATGCAGACATTAATATGAACCTTCCAGCAAAAGGTGAACCTTCTTACAAAGGAAACATACAAACCAAACAATTTGACCTGGGCAGATTTGTTAGAGTCAGTACGCTTGGTAAAATGAGTTTCAAAGGAAAAGTGGAAGGCAGGAGCTTTGAATTAGATAAAGTAAAAACAACCCTGGATGGCATTTTTGATTCTTTGCAGTTCAATGGTTACACATACAGGAACCTTACCTTTAGCGGGGCAATAGCAAAAGAAAAAATTGATGGCGACTTTAAGGCAGATGATCCCAATTTCGATTTTCTTAGCAGCATCCAAATCGATCTTTCGGATAAACAACCGTCTTTCAATATTCTTGGTGACCTTGCAAAAGCCAATTTCAGGAGCCTCAATTTTACAAACAAAGATTTTCAGCTTACCGGGTTATTCGATTTAAATTTTACCGGTCATAACATTGATGATTTTCTGGGTTCTGCAAAAATCCTTAATGCTACGCTACTGCATGATAGCACAAAACTTGATTTTGATTCATTATCTGTAAATGCTTATATCGACGATGCAAACAGGAAAGTGTTGAGCGCAGAGAGTAACCAGTTCGATGTAAAGGTCACCGGGCAATATAATATCCTTGATCTTCCCAATAGCTTTCAATCCTTTCTTAGCAGATATTATCCTGCATACATCAATGCGCCTGCGAAAGAGCCAAAAGATCAGCGGTTTTTTGTTCAGATAAACACAAAAGATTTTGACAAATATGCAAGGGTTATTGATCCACGTTTATCAGGATTGGATTATATGCAACTTTCAGGCGGAGTGAATACTATCAACAGGGATTCAGGTTTCTATCTGCGTGCAGAAGTTCCTTATGCAAAATTTGATAAATATAAACTTGAAAATGCCAATATAAAAGGTATTGGCAGCGCTGATAGTCTTCGCCTTACCGGCGACGTAGAACGCATTTATATAGGCGACAGCCTTTTTTTCCCAAATACTTACCTGAATATTTTATCTGCAAACGATCACTCTGGTGTACATATTTCTACCAGCGCAAGTGAAACACTTAATAATGCAGATCTTAACGCAGATGTGGTTACATTGGAAGACGGTGTGCGCATCAATTTTCAGCCATCTTCCTTTGTAGTGAATACAAAAAAATGGGAACTGAATAAAGAAGGCGAGCTGATCATCAGGAAGAATTTTGCATCAGCAAAGAATGTAAAATTTTCGCAGGGTTTTCAGGAGATAACAGTTGAAACTGAAGAAGAAGAGGGTACCAATGCCAGCAACCTGGTGGTAAGATTGAAGAATGTAAATATGGGAGACTTCACATCCCTTGTAACCACTAATCCAAGATTGGAGGGCCTTGCTAATGGAGTTGTTTACCTGCGTGATTTTTATACCAGATTCAATGCGCAAACAAGTTTGAAGGTAGAACAATTCAGACTTGATGATGATTCTGTTGGCGTAGTTAATTTAAATGGCGCATATAGTAGTGAATCAGGTAAAGTATCTTTTAAAGTAAAATCAGATAATGAAGATTATCATTTTGATATCGATGGTTTCTACAATGTAAAAGATTCTACAAACGAGCCTTTAAATACAACCATGCATATGAAGGGTACAAGGATCACTTTTGTAAATACTTTCCTTGCTGGTATATTTTCAAATATTGAAGGTCTTGCCACAGGTGACCTTACAGTAAAAGGAGATCCCCGTTCCCCTGATCTTTTAGGACAGGCCACTTTAAGAAATGCGGGCCTTACCGTTGATTATACCCAGGTACGTTATACTGTTGATTCTGCAATATTAACCTTCAATAAAGGCTCTATCGATTTCGGTCGGTTTTCTATCAAAGACAAATACAATAATAAAGGTTCTGTCCGTGGTATTCTATATGAAAATGGCTTTAAGAATATGCGTTATGATTTTGATATGGCTACTGACAAATTACTGGTGCTTGATACAAAATTTAAAGACAACCAGCAGTTCTATGGTAAGGCAATCGCTAAAGCCACCCTAAGTATAAAGGGGCCGCAGGAAAACATGAAAATGAATATTAGCGGCGAACCTGTTGATACCACCCATATCTCTATCGTTACTTCGGGTAGCAAAGAAAGCACGGATGCAGATTTTATTGTCTTTAAAAAATATGGTACGGAAATAATTGCACCAGAAAAGCAATCTGATACAAAGCTAAATATTGCACTCGATCTTGTTGCAAATAATAAAGCGCAGATCGATGTAATTCTCGACCAGTTAACCGGCGATGTTATCAGCGCTACCGGTGAGGGTAGGATGCGTATTAATGTACCGGCAACCGGCAGCATGACCATGAACGGCCGGTATAATATAGAAAGTGGTCGTTATAATTTCAACTTCCAGTCTTTTTTACGCAAACCTTTTGATCTCCGAAGAAACGCAGGTAATTACATTGAATGGAACGGCGACCCTTATAAAGCGCAAATGAAGATTGATGCACAGTATACTGCAAAGAATGTCTCATTTAATGAACTGCTGAGCAACACAGGTATTAATCTTGGCGGCGCCGTAAGCGGTTATCGTGGCGAAGTTTACGTTATTGCGCACTTAACCGGCAATCTTAGCAATCCCGATATCAGATTTTCGTTTGATTTCCCGGGTGGTTCACCTATAGAGAATGATAATAACCTCCAGCTCTTCCTTGCAAAAGTAGAGAACGATGATAATGAGATGATCAAGCAGGTGACTTTTCTCATTGTATTTGGTTCCTTTGCTCCTTATGGGCAATTGGGCAATGGAGGGAACATTGCGCAGAGTACTGGCATCAATACTATTTCCCAGCAGATAACCAATGAGCTGAATAAACTTGTTTCCAATCTTCTTACCAAAATAACCGGCGATAAAAGTCTTCAGTTTGATATTAATACTTCCACCTACAGCAGCTCTACTCTTTACGGAACTTCTAATACACAGAACCGTTTAGACAGGCAGGTAGTAAATCTTAAAGTAAACCAAAGCATATTGAATGATAAGGTCATTATAACACTCGGCACTGGTCTCGACTTTAACCTTGGCAGTTCTGCAGTACAAACAGGTAACTTCCAGTTTTTGCCAGACATCTCTATAGAGTTTATTCTCTCCACTGATCGTAAACTTCGTGCTATTGTATTCAATAAAAGCAGCCTTGATGTTACCACCGGCATCATTGGACGTCGCATACGCCAGGGCGTAAGCATTTCTTATTCCTTCGATTTTCCCCAGGACAAGATTCCGATACCCGTAACCGCAGTTCCATCCACTGATAGCAGCGTTATTAAACCTGAAACCAATCCGGAAATCATTATAAAAGGTAGCAAGTAATTTTTGTGTACTTGGTTTTGCTTTTATGCCGGCACTTATTATTTTTCTGTTTTTAATAAGAGCAGTAATTTTTTTGTTTCAAACTGCAGCATTTCATGGCATCCTGGTTGCGTCGCACTCTTTTACTCCGGCATAAATTTGCAGCAACTCATAATTATTAGGCATATAAGCCTGCACATAATTGTTCTGAAACTTTAAGTGTGCGACGCAACGATGCTCAATTGAAAGTATAGTGTTCGGTACAAAAAAGAAAACCCATGCAAGAGCATGGGTTTAAAAATATTGTAAGAATGTATTTACAAATATTTCCTGATCACATCAAGTAATTCAGTTTTTGTAATAGGCACACCCATTATTTTATTATAAGGTTGGGCGTCTATAAAGAATTGATCGCGTATAATTTTTACAAGCTGGCCATTATTTATTTCAGGCACAATGACATGATCGAAATTTTTGAGTATTTCTCCCAGGTTACGGGGGAAAGGCCTTACGTAACGCAAGTGAGCGTGGCTAACCTTGTGGCCCTCTGCCTGTAATTGCAATGCTGCACTTTTTATGGCGCCATAAGTACTGCCCCAGCCGAGAACAAGCACTTTACCTTTTTCCGGTCCGCTGTCTAATTGCTGTTCGGGAATATATTGAGCAATCCTGTCAACCTTTGCCTGGCGGGTAAATACCATGTGCTGATGGTTTTCGGGCTCGTAATTTACATTACCGGTCACGTCCTGCTTTTCAAGACCGCCAATTCTGTGTTCAAGCCCGGCAACACCGGGTATTGCCCATGGGCGCACCAGTTTTTCATCGCGTTTGTAAGGCAAAAATTTCTCTTCCCCCTCATCCAAACCCTTTTTGAATGTAACAGGAATAGCAGGCAAATCATCTGCCTTTGGATAACGCCAGGGTTCGGCACCATTTGCAATATAACCATCACTTAAGATAATAATTGGTGTCATGTGTTGTACTGCAATACGCACGGCTTCGTATGCAACTTCAAAACAATCGCTTGGAGTAGAAGAAGCGATAACAGGCATAGGGCATTCACCATTGCGGCCGTAGTAAGCTTGCAACAGGTCGCTTTGTTCAGTCTTGGTAGGTAAACCGGTTGATGGCCCGCCACGTTGCACATCTACAATCACCAGGGGAATTTCAAGTATTACAGCCAAACCCATAGCTTCAGATTTAAGCGCCATGCCTGGGCCAGATGTAGTAGTTAAACCAATACTACCACCATAAGCAGCACCAATGGCCGAAGTGATAGCTGCAATTTCATCTTCTGCCTGGAAAGTGCGTATCCCAAATGTTTTGTATTTGCTTAATTCGTGTAAAATATCGGAAGCAGGCGTAATAGGATAAGAACCTAAAAATAATGGCAGCCCACTTTTCTGCGAAGCTGCAATAATACCGTATGATAAGGCCTGGTTACCCATGATACTCCTGTATAAGCCGGAAGGAAGTTTTGCCTTCTCAACTATATAGCGGCTGCTGAAGGTTTCTGTGGTATCTCCAAAATTATAACCGGCCTGCAAAGCTTTTATGTTGCTCAGCCTTATAGTATCTTTCTTTTTAAATTTATCAGTAAGGAAATTAATGGTAGTATCAAGAGAGCGGTTGTACATCCAATACAGAAAGCCCAGCACAAACATATTTTTTGCACGGTCTTTTTCTTTTATACCAAGGTCAGTAAACTCTTTTAATGCTTCACGGGTCATTTTGGTTACATCCATTTTTATTGTTTCGTAACCATCAAGGCTTGCATCTTCTAATGGGTTTACACCTTCGGGATAATTGGCAAGGCGCAGGTTTTTCGCATCAAAGCCATCAGTATTAATGATGATCTTGCCGCCTGGTTTTAGCCCCCTAAGGTTTACTTTCAATGCGGCAGCATTCATAGCTACAAGCACATCGCAAAGATCACCCGGCGTAAATATCTGTTCGCTCGAAAAGCGTAGCTGGAAGCCGCTTACACCAGGCACCGTGCCTATTGGGGCTCTAATCTCTGCCGGAAAATCCGGGAATGTAGCAAGATCAATCCCCAGCAATGCGGTACTGTTGGTAAATTGGGAGCCGGTAAGTTGCATACCATCTCCACTATCGCCTGCAAATTTTATAACTACATCATTCAATACTACCTGTTGTCTGTCCATCGAATTGAAATTTTGAAGAATCGTTAGAATGGTTATTGCAAAGTTAATGGTTGTAAGTAAAAAACTTTGCTATGGTTATTAACGGGTGATTTATTTAAATATTTTATTTTTTAAATAATGGTTTTTAGGCTCTGTTGCTGCTATAATACTTCGTTGTGTCACTCACTTGTGCGCTTTAAACTGTATTCGGCAATAGACAAAATCATTAATTATTTTATGCAGACAAAACTGTAACGCATAAAAAAAAATGAATTAACACATAATTAAATTGTTCTTGTTTTTTGTTTCAATGGCATCGCCACTATCTTTGTATTGAAAATTATTTATAACCCTTTTATGGACGATGGCACCGGCAGGTGTAGCAGGATATTGATAGCGACCTTCTACTTCTCTTTGATCAGCGCTTTATGCAGCTGTGGTTCTAATCTATCACAACAAAATAATACCGACAGTACTGTTGTTAATGAAGATACTCTTTATCTAAAAAATGCAGATGTTTCAGTAAGGGAAGCCATTCCCGGTACTCCCATATCTTACGACAGTACGAAAAGATACATTTACATAACACTTGATGATGGGCCACAACCAGGCACCATGAACTGTTATCATTTGCTGCTTGATCTTAATGTAAAGGCAAGCTTTTTTATGATCGGTGTGCAGGGTGTGGAACAAAGATCGAAATTGAAGGTAGACAGCATCAGGGATGCCTATCCACAGTTTTTGCTATGCAACCACACGTACACGCATGCTTTCTTTAATAAGTATAAATATTTTTATAGTCATACAGATTCTGCTTTACAAGACCTCGAAAAAGCACAGGTTAGCCTTCGTGTACCAATAAAAATATTTCGCACACCTGCAAACAATTCATGGGCTTTAAACGGAAGGCTTCGCAGCCCTGATTTAACCAAAGCTTTTTGCCGTACGGCAGATTCTGCAGGTTATAAAGGTATTGGCTGGGATGTAGTGTGGAATTTTAAAGGCTGCACAACCCCTGTACAGAGTGTTAATGAAATGCTGCGGGAAGTAAACGCTGCTTTCGATCATAATGAAGAATTCATAAAGAATCATCTGGTAATATTAGCTCACGACCGTATGTTTCAAAAAGGGCAATACGCGGATTCGCTTAGTAAATTCATAACAATGCTAAAACAGGACCCCCGGAATGTGTTTGAAACAATAGACCATTATCCCGGTGTCGCTTCAAATAATTAACAGGCAGAAATTTCGTTTTTCATGTAAATTTGTAAATTGATAAAAATTATAAACTATGGCACTTTTTGAATCAGGCAACCCTACATTATCGCAGAAAATATTCAGCAGATCTGCAGGTGAAGTTTCTGCTGAAGTAATGACTGTGCGTGGCACAATCAATAAATTTGGATTCCTGTTATTAATGGTACTTGGTGGCGCAGCTTTTACCTGGAGTAAGTACTACGACCAATTATTGGTACAAACAGCAGCGCAATCAGTTATGCCTTATTTATGGATAGGCATGATTGGTGGATTGATTTGTGCACTGACAATTTCTTTTAAACCTAATTGGGCTGGTTATATAGCACCGGCTTATGGTATACTGGAAGGGCTATTTCTTGGAGCACTTTCAGCAATTGTAAATGATGCCTTCCAGGAAAAATATCCCGGCCTTGTAATGCAGGCTGTTGGTTTAACTTTTGGTGTTGCAATCGCTATGTTCCTGTTATATAATTTCCGGATCATTAAAGCAACAGAGAAATTTAAATCCATTATCATTTCAGCAACAATGGGTATAGCGGTATTTTATCTCATTACACTTGTGCTGAGAATGTTTGGCGTTAACATGCCTTTCATGTACGATTCAAGCGCATTGGGTATTGGCATTTCTTTGTTTGTTATTGCAATAGCTGCGTTGAATCTTATTCTCGATTTTGATATGATAGAAAAAGGCGCAGATATGGGTGCACCCAAATTTATGGAATGGTATGGCGCATTTGGCTTGCTGGTAACAATGGTTTGGTTATATCTCGAAATACTCAAACTATTAATGCGTTTTGCAGGAAGAAGAAACTAAAAATTTAAATCTCTTTATAAAAAGGTCATGCTGAAAAGTATGACCTTTTTTATTTCTTTAAACCGAACTGCATTACTGCTATTACACAGCTGTTGTGTCACTCACTTGTACGTTCAGAACTTTATTGGGCTTTCAAACTCCGCAATTATCGGGTTGATTTCTTTTTTATTCCGGCAGAAATTTGTGTAACAAAAATAAAATGATATGAATAAGTTCAGGATCGTTCCACTATCTGCTGAATATGCGCAAACTATACGAAACAAAAGAAAAGATGATTTTGGCCATGAAGTAATTGAACAATTAGCTACCGGTCTTGGCCCATGTAGAGTGTCACTAAAACCTTTTAAAAGAAATGTTGATAAACGTTTATTGTTTACACACAGCCCTTTCGAAATTGACAATGCGTATAACCAGTGCGGGCCTGTATTTATAAATGCAGACGAAGTTGAACCTTATAAAGATGTTTATACATTTCCTGCTGAAATAAAAAATGATAAGGAACATTTTCATCTGACACTCATTGGCTATAATAGCAACCAGATGATGGTGTTTACCCGGCTTGTTGGTGACGCAGATATTGATGAATTGATCGTGAAAATATTTGATGAACATCCTGATGTTGCATATTTACATGCACGTAATGCGGAAGCTTGTTGCTTTATCTGTAAAATTGAGCGTGCAGAATAATATGTGAGTAATTGCTGAATAAGAACAAGGCGTACAAGTGAGTGACACAACGAAGGCTTAATAGTGTGGTGAAGCCAGAAAAAAATTTAATCTTTGCTGTTCATCATACTTATGATCTCATCAATATATTTTCGGTCGTTCGAAAGTCTTGGGACTTTGTGTTGTCCGCCAAGCTTGCCTTTACTGCGCAGCCAGGATGTAAAAGTGCAGTGTGCTACACTATGAATAATGGGCATTCTAAGCGCTATATCTTTATGGCGCTTTGCTTCATAGTCACTATTGACTGATTTAAGTGCACAATCAAGTTCGTATATAAAACGGGGAAGGTTTTCGGGTTCTTTTTCAAATTCAATAAGCCACTCATGCGCACCATTACTTTCATCGCTGAAATAAACAGGCGCTGCTGTATAATCAATAACAATACTGTTTGTTTTTTCACAGGCAATCGCAATAGCTTTATCAGTATTATCAACGATCACTTCTTCGCCAAATGCATTCATATAATGTTTTAGCCTGCCACTTACTTTTATACGGTAGGGAATCAAAGAGGTGAATTGAATAGTGTCTCCAAGCAGGTAGCGCCATAAGCCACCATTCGTGCTAATTACAGGCGCATAATTTTTACCGATCACCACATCGCGTAAACCAATTGTTAGCGGATCTGGTTTTCCATATTCTTCCACCGGCATAAACTCGTAGAAAATGCCATGTTCAAGATAAAGCAACATGCCATCTTCATGTGGGTTATCCTGTGCTGCAAAAAAGCCTTCACTCGCATTGTACATTTCGAGATAGTTGATGTCTTCGCCCATCAATTTTTTGAATTGCTCTTTATAAGGAGTAAAGGAAACGCCGCCATGAATATATAGTTCGAAATTGGGCCATACTTCTTTTAAAGTTGCAGCACCTGTTAATTCAAGTATACGTTTTATAAGCACCAATGTCCAGGTAGGAACACCTGATATAGAAGTTACATTTTCGTTTATAGTGGACTGTGCTAAAGTTTCAATCTTACTTTCCCATTCATCCATCAATGCAATGGAAAGTTCAGGTGTGCGTATCCACGTACTCCAGAAAGGAGTGTTTTGGAGAAGCACTGCACTCAGATCTCCATAATGGGTTTCCTCATTAAGAGAATTGATTTGGTGGCTGCCACCAATTACTAAACCTTTACCGGTAAGTAAATCGCTATCCGGGTGTTGCTGATAATACAAAGTAAGTACGTCTTTGGCACCCTGGTAGTGTGTATCTTCCAGGCTGTCTTCTGTTATGGGAATGAATTTACTCTTATCGCTGGTAGTGCCGCTGCTTTTTGCAAACCAATAAACAGGCGTGTTCCAGAGCAGGTTTTGTTCTCCATTCATCAATCGCTCTATGTAAGGTTTAAGATCGTCGTACTCATGAATGGGAACACGTTTTTTGAAATCGCAAATCTTAAATATTTCATGAAAACCATATTTGCGCCCTATCTCGGTATGTTGTGCATGTGTAATAAGATCCTGTAATACTTCCCGCTGTGCGGCAACAGGATCATTAACCCAATGCTCGATCTTCCAATAACGGAAGCGGGCCAGTCTTGATATTGCGGGAGATAAGATTTTCATTACCGACAACAGCAAAATAAGAAATCTTGAGGAGATAGCGAATTATTAAAGTGTCTTTTCGCTTTATAAAAAATTCATTCTTCAGGTAATGCATCTATGATTTCTCCTGAAGTAATGCCTTCTTTACCCTTTCTTGCCATGTCAATGATCCAGTCTTTGCGTTTCAATTCAAAGTTGGTTCCGAGGTATAACCTGCGCACCTGTTCATCATCTGCGAGCTGCTCTGCAGTGCCGTGTTTAAATATTTTTCCATCTATAAGCAGGTAAGCACGGTCGCAGATGGATAGTGTTTCGTTTACATTATGGTCGGTAATAAGGATACCAATATTCTTATATTTCATTTTGGCAACTACACTTTGAATATCCTCAACTGCAATAGGATCAACACCAGCAAAAGGCTCATCTAATAAAATAAATTTAGGGTCAACTGCAAGTGCACGGGCAATCTCTGTTCTTCTTCTCTCACCGCCACTTAGACTGTCACCATTATTTTTACGCACATGGTGAAGGTTAAATTCATCGAGTAAAGCTTCCAGTTTATCGCGGCGCTCTTTTTTTGTAAGAGTTGTCATTTCCAGTACTGCCATTACATTATCTTCTACACTCAGTTTACGAAATACACTTGCTTCCTGCGGCAGGTAGCCAATACCCATCTGCGCTCTTTTATACATCGGCAGTTTGGTTATTTCTTCCGCGTTCAGGTATACTTTGCCCACATCTGGTTTTATAAGACCTACCACCATATAAAAAGTAGTTGTTTTACCTGCACCGTTTGGTCCAAGTAAACCAACGATCTCTCCCTGCTTTACTTCTATAGATACATGATCTACGACAGTACGGCTGCGATAGCTTTTAATAAGGTCTTTTGTGGTAATAACAAGGCTCACGTGTATAGTATTTGGGCAAAAATATAGTAACTAATACAATACGGGCACAGTAATGTGCATCTTAACACTTGTTTTTTACATTACTTTGCACGGCGAATTTTTTTGGGGCCCGGCATTATATCATTGGGCATCGTTCCTTGCGTCGCACACTTGTACAGCATAACATTGCTGATGAAAGATCAGAACGTATAAGTGAGTGACACAACAACCGATGCCAAAAGAACAATAGTACATTACCAAAAAATACCAGGTAAAAGCAAGAAGCAACAGCAAATGAAAGTAACCGATCATATACAACAGGCAAAAGATACATTACTGTCTTTTGAAATTCTGCCGCCACTAAAAGGTAAAAGCATTCAATCTATTTATGATCACCTTGATCCTTTAATGGAATTCAAACCATCGTGGATAAATGTTACCTACCACCGAAGCGAAACGGCTTTCAAGAAAAAGGCAGATGGTAATTTTGAAAAAGTGGAAGTGCGTAAAAGGCCCGGCACGGTTGGTATTTGCGCGGCCATCATGAACCATTACCAGATAGATGCTGTGCCACATATGATCTGCGGCGGGTTTACCATGCGGGAAACAGAAGATGCATTGATCGATCTTAATTTTCTAGGCATTGATAATGTGCTGGTGCTGCGTGGAGATGCGGCAAAGAATGAAGCATCCTTCGAACCGGAACCGGGTGGAAACAAATATGCGATTGATCTATTAAAACAGGTAGTTCACCTCAATAGCGGGATTTATATTGACGATGATATACGCGATGGTGGCAAAACAAAATTCTGTATTGGTGTAGCTGGTTATCCTGAAAAACATTTTGAAGCACCCAACCTGGAAATTGATCTGCGTCGTTTAAAAGAAAAAGTTGATGCCGGTGCAGAATATATTATGACGCAGATGTTTTTTGATAATAATAAATTCTTCGAATTTGTAAATGCATGCCGTGCTAACGATATTCATGTGCCCATAATACCAGGTTTAAAGCCTATAACTACCAAAAAGCAATTATCTGTTTTACCACGCATTTTTCATGTTGATATTCCTACCGATCTTTCTACAGAGATTATGAAATGCAAGACTGATGCTGATTGTGAGATTGTAGGTACAGAATGGCTGATACAACAGAGCAAAGAACTGAAAGTGTTCGGTGTTCCGGTATTGCATTATTATACATTGGGTAAGCCGAGATTAATAAGAGATGTTGTAAAAGAAGTTGTTTAAATAAAAAATGCTGAATGGTATCATTCAGCATTTTTATTTATGTCTCATTAATTTTTTAACCAGGCATTCTTGAAATGTATTTTTCGATTTCTTTTATCTGATCTAATACCTGCTTGGTTTTTGGTTTACAGGCTTTTGCTTTTCTAAAAAAATCTTTTGCAGCCCGGAACTCACGTTTATTCATAAAGATCTGGCACATGCTCAGGTAAGCAACTGCTTCACTTTCTTTGTCTGGTATGCCTGCACGAATGGCTGCACGCACATATTGTTCACCATTTCTGAAATCACCTTTTTGCAAGGCCATCATGCCAAGCTGTAGCTTATTGGCGCCCTCAGCTTCTGGCATTGCAGCACCTAATGCAGAACTTTTCTTTAAATGTTTTTCGGCGGTATCAAAATCCTGCGCCATCATTGCAAGGTTACCTTTTACGGTATAATAGGTGGAGCGGATTGGTTTATACAAAAGACCCGGGAACCAAATGCTTTTCAATATTTTCTCTACAGCTTCCACATCGCCATTTTCCATAGGTTCCTGTATCAAACGCATAGGGCCAATAAAAAAATGACTGAATAAACCAATTACTGCCAGGAAGTATAAAATAAAAGAAGGCCAGAATCCTGCATAAATATTTACAACAATGGCCAATACCAATGCAAGTATACTAAGCTGAAAACGATATTTAATAATTATGTTATAAAACTTCATACGCACATTTTAGGAGCGCAAAGATAGGAGAATGTATAATGTGCTGACAGCCGGATTTACCGATAACAATTCATGAAAGACAACTGGCTTTTACAATTTTACCAGATAAATGATAAAATGCTCAACAATTACATTCAATCTTTTTATTCAACACATTTGAAAAATGGTTGAGCCTAATTGTGATTTTTTAAATGCTGGAAAACAATAGAAACTATTATTTTTGCGCCCTGTTGGTCCCGTAGTTCAATGGATAGAATAGAAGTTTCCTAAACTTTAGATACAAGTTCGATTCTTGTCGGGACTACCAAACAAATTCCCGGATGCATTAATTTTAATAGTGCGACGGGAATTTTTTTTATCGTAAAGGAAGGACTTGGAAAAGTTCTAGATTGAAAGGTTATTTTGTGTTTTTATAACTTACCATTTTTTCGCCACCCTTTTCAGAACGAGTTCTTTCCAGGTTTTGAATTATCATATGCAGAAAAAATCCACGATCACTATTTCGATGCATATAATTTAAACTCTTAGCAAACCACGGAACCCTCTGGCGGCATAATAAGATTCCGCGCCGTTGTGATAAACAAAAACAGTATTGTAGCGACGATCACAAAAAACAGCACCACCAAGCTTTCTAATATCAGCAGGCGTCTTTACCCAGCTCGATGTTTTTGTATCAAATGCGCCAAGCTGTTGTAGTTCCCGGTATTGTTCTTCCGTTAAAAGCTCAATCCCCATCTCAGCAGCCATATTCACGGCGCTATCTGCAGGTTTATGTTCTTTCCTTTTTTCCAGCGCATCATGGTCGTAACAGAGGCTTCGGCGTTCTTTGGGGCTTTCCGGTGAGCAATCATAGAAAATATATTCACCTGTCTTTTTATCAAAACCTACAACATCAGGTTCTCCACCTGTTTCTTCCATTGCATTGAGCGACCACAGTTTTGCCGGATTAGCTTCCAGTTTTGCCTGAATTTTATCCCATTCAAAACCCTTATGGCGTTTCAGGTTTTTATCAAAACGGGTTTTCAATACTTTAATTAATTCATTGCATTGTTGGGGTGACAACTTCTTTTTAATATTATTCTTGTTCATACTTTTATTATCGTTAGTGAAGTGTATTTTATAGATCAAGAAATTATTTTAAATATTTCTTTTTAATTCCAGCTAAGGTTTTTCATAGCATCACCTGTTGCGTCGCAAGCACTTCATCGTTTAGCTTTCTTAGCATCAATATAATTGCATTAATAAAAATACACACTGTTTAATGCTTAATCCGAAAGATGAATATAGCGCAATGCAATGAAGTTTAATTAAAGAACAAAAATTGAGAAACAAATTATTTATTCAATTTAGTTAGTAAAATTATTTTTCAAATATTTTACCTGAAACTAATCACTTAGGCCTTTTCCATTGAGAATCTGTGGTATATATTTTTCAATTCTTGACTCACGTGTTTTGGATTGTTTGGGTTGAGAGAAATAAAAAATATATCCTCTTTGTCGCCCAGGTGTTAATGCATTAAAAGCTTTTTTCAATGCAGCGTTCTTTTCCAGTTTGTTTTGAAGTTCTTCAGGAATTTTGAAATCTGATGTATTTTTTAGTTTTACTTTCAAGCCGGCTCTTTCCACTTCTATAGCTTCATATATATAGGCTTTCAGCATTTTTTCCATCTTAACTATTTCCCGCACATTGGTAAACCTAATTTGTCTTGCAGACTGTACATTCTCTGTTTGTTGGATAAGGATACCATTGGCATCATTTAGCAATGCACCTTTGAAAAATAAGTAAGCACAGTATTCTTTAAAGACATGTATTAAAACAATGTTATTGCCAGTGAACGTGTAGCATGGGCAACCCCATTTTAACTCTTCCTCAAGCCCGCAATCAAGAGCGATTGTTCTTAATTGTTCAATTTCCTTCTGCCACTTTTTTTCTTTATCAAAATAGAAATCAACTTTAGGATTCATACGTAAACATATTTTTATAAACATCTGAAATGAAAACTAAATGTACAAGTGAGTGACACAACAGGCGATGCCATGAAAAGCCACCGATGAAAACAAATAATAAATACGGCATTCACCGAATGCTAAAAAAAATACCTGTATAAAAAAATAATTTAAACAGTTTTTAAAATAATCTTTCTACCGGCAGGCCTTAAATACCAGGATACCACCGTAAGGGCTAAAAGTAACAAAGCAGGTAATATTTCTTTCACAGAATCACCCAGGGCAATATGTGAAAATATAGCCCCGGACATAATGAAGAAAAAACCTGCATAGGCCCACTCTTTTAATAAAGGAAATTTAGGAATAAGAACTGCTACAACTCCTAAAATTTTCCAGGCGCCCAACAATGTGAGCAAATAAACAGGATAACCCAAATGTGCAATCATGTCTGCGCCGCCTTGTCCCTCTTTCGCTTTGCATAACTGAACTGCAGCTGTGGATACCATTCCTAACGCCAGCCAGATGGTAGCTATCCAATAGATGATCTTATTTCTCTTTGCCACAGTATGTTATTTTAGTTTATTTAAAATGTTTTGAATCCTGTTATGCGCCATATTAATGCCTTGCGCAAAAGGCAATTTTAATACCTGCTCTCTTTGTGCAACTGATTCATATATCACGTGCATGGTGAGCTTGCTTTTATCGTCGGTTAGTTGTTCAAATTCATAGATCTCAAGTTGAACGCCCATTGGCGTATTTTCCATTTCAAACGTTCGGATTATCTTCTTGTTGGGGATAAACTCATGTATTACGCCATTAAACCCATGCTTGTTTCCTTTTGGATCGGTTGTTTCAAATTGATAGCTGCCCTGTTTTTTGCTTTCAAGCTTTAGCACTTTTGTTCCCATCCATTGTTCAACGATGTCTGGATCTTCATACGCTTTAAACAATAATTCCAATGGTAGCTCAAATTCCCTTGTTATCAGAAAATCCTGTCTGCCATCTTCTGCATTGATCTTTGTTTTTTGTTCCATAATGGTTTTATTTTTTGGCTTTATATTTTTTCATTACCGCTTCAAGCGTATTAAATCGGTCATCCCACATTTTACGGAATGGCTCAATAAAGTCCGACACTTCTTTCATTTTTTTTGCATTGATGTAATAGAAAATTTCTCTGCCGTTTTGCTGCTGTTCAAGTAATTCGCATTCTGTAAGTATTTGTAAATGTTTGGAAACTGTAGGTCGTGCGGTGTCGAAATTTGCAGCTATTGCACCTGCTGTCATTGACTGTGTTGCAACTAACAGCAGTATTGCCCTTCTTGTGGGATCTGCTATGGCTTGAAATACGTCTCGTCTAAGATTCATTTATGTAGCTATTTGACTACAAATTTAAATGTAGCTATTTAACTACGCAAATTTTTCTGCTATTTTTTTCACTTATTTTCAGACAAAGATTCCAGTAAATGCATCGTTGCGTGGTACTAAATTGCTGACATAAGCAGGTTATTAAAGTCAGGCTTTTTTAATGGCCTTAATCATTTCTCTTTTTTTCGCAGGACCTTTTAATTTTTCCACCAAAAAACCAGCGGCTTGCATAGCCCTTCTTACATCGCCTTTGCTGGAGTAAGTAACCAAAATGCCGTTTGGAGCTAAACTGGAAAATAATCTTTCGAATATTTCCTGTGTCCACAATTCTGGTTGAACAACAGGATCAAATGCATCGAAATAAATAAGATCAAATAACTGATCTGTTGAGAAACATGATAGCGATGTTTTTGACTTACACAATGTAAATAGGGTATGAATATTTGCCTGTTCCTCCCATTTACAATTATGCATTGCGATAAAATACGATTGAAGGGATGGATCATTCAACAAGATTGTATAATCAAGATTTTCATAAATAAGTGCTTCCAGTGGAAATAACTCAATTGTGGAGTAATGAATTTTCTGCTGTTTTTGTATTGATTGTTGTAGTGTTAATATAGCATTTAGCCCTGTACCAAAACCCACTTCAAAAATATGTATCGTTTCTTTTGTATTGAATAATGGTAGTAGCCCTGCATTAATAAATACATGTATACTTTCCTGCAATGCGCCATGTTTGCTGTGATAGCTAAGTTGCAAATCCGGAACAACAATTGTTGGCGACCCGTCTTCTGTTTGCTGAATTACTCTTTGCATAGAAGAGCTTTTATTCTAGTGAAAATGCTAAGCTTGCTGAAAAAAGTTCTGAACGTACAAGTGAGTGACACAATAGAAGCATAATAGTAGTAATGCAGCCTGCGCAAAAATAATTTATTAATACTGGCCCGTACTTAATAATACAAGTGTGCAAGCTTCGATTGGCTGTATGCCTTGCTGTGTGGCAATTGCAGCAAGCTCATCATTCTCTGCACCAGGATTGAAGATTATTCGTTTGGGATGTAAGGAGAGTATATAATCGTAATATTCTTTTTGATTGTTTGGATTGAGATAAAGTGTTACTGTATCTACATCATTCACCGGCGGATGTTCTGCAATGATATTTATATCGGCAACTTTGCCGGCTTTTCTACCAATAGCAACCACAGGATGTTCCTTTGCACGCAAACGGTTAATGGCAAGATAGCTATACCGCCCTGGATTTTCTGACGCGCCTAATACCAATGTTTTCTTATGTTGCATGAACAAGAAGTTTATGTAAAATTAAGGGGATGTATTATACTCTTCTGTTACAATAGCTACAAATGGTATCTTTTGCGCGGAAGGTTTGCTATAATATTTTCGAATGCTTCATCAATGTTATTATATTTGAAAGCAAAGCCATTTTGAAGCAATTTTGCAGGTAAGACCCAACGACTTTTTAATAATAATTCTGTTTCTGTTCCTATTAACGTAGCGCCAATCTTCAACAATAATTTTCCGGCTGGAAAACCAATACTATTGCCCGTTTTTTTTCTCAAGCTACGCATGAATGTTTCATTAGTTACAGGATTTGGACTGCATACATTGAAAATACCTTCAAGTTCAGAATGTTGCGATATAAAATTAATTGCCCTGCAAATGTCTTCTATATGCACCCAGCTGTACATTTGTTTGCCATTGCCTTGTTTACCACCAAGACCAAACTTGCAAAGATTAATATATGGAATCATAACACCACCGTCGGCAAGTGTAACTGCCATTCGTAGGGTGACTTTACGAGTAAAGGGTGTTTGCTGATCAAAGAAAGTTTTTTCCCAAAGTTTGCAAACCTGCACGCTGAAGTCATTTTGGATTTCGCCATTATATTCATCCTGCGGCCTATCTGTTGCATGCCGGTATATGGTTGCTGATGCTGCATTGATCCAAAGTTTTGGGGGCATGACACATTTTTTTATTGCTTCACCAAGCGCTTTGGTAGTTTTAGTGCGGCTATCAAATATTTCTTTCTTATTGGTTTCAGTGTATCTGCAGTTAACTAATTTGCCTGCCAGATTTATTATTATATCGCTACTTTCAATTTCTTTGCACCAATCACCATTATCTTCCCCATTCCATTGAACTAAACGAATATTACTTTTCAGATTATCTGCTATACAAAAATCTTTAAAAGCATTGTTGATACTGGTACTAATGTTTCTTGTTAAGATAACAACCTCGTTTTTTTCGCCAAAATATTCAGCTACATAGCGTCCTATAAAACCTGTACCTCCTGCAATAATTATTTTCATGGTTTAATTATTTATTCAAATATCCAGACAAGTTGGATACGAAAAGTCCAACAAAGATCAGGCAGAATGAAACGAACATTGTATTCATCAGCACTTCACCAACCTTAAAGAAGGGTTTCCTTGGTATTTGATACATCGGATAATAACTGAATTGTGTTATTAACTTTCCTGTCCAGTATGCTGCAATAAGACCTGTTAACGCAACCGCTAAACCTGTTTTGTTTTTGAGTTCTTCTGTAAACAAGACTGAGATGAGGCCGAAAGAAAAATTTAGACCTTGAATATAACGACCATATGTTTTAGCAATTTCCTGATTAAGAGGTTTTAGTTTTTTTATGTCGTTGTACCAATCAAAAACTTTATGTCTTATATATGGATAAATAAATGCAGTGAACATTTGCCCGGCTGCACCGAGCAGAATGAGCCAGTTGGGTATTTCGAATTTCATAGTCGTAAGTTTTAAGAATAAAATAGTGCAGTACCCGATTTTTATTTAAGCATTGACAATGGTCTCTTACTATAAATAAATGTTTCCCTGTAACACATTCCTGTATAATATGCCGCCATAAATGGCGCAGCAAAAAGCATTGGGACAAACACAATTCCTGTTACATATACTAGCGGCGTTAATACCATGCAGGCAACAATTATATAAGTTATATTTTGATAGATACGTCTTGCAGAACCCTTATATGTAAAGCTTTCTGTAAATTCATGCACCAACATACTTATGAATTGCCGGCCCCCAATAATAAAATAGCCATAATAGAAATCCATAGTACCTGTAACAATGAGCATCGTGCAAACTATTATTGGCAGCAGTTGCAGCCAACAATCAAACTGTTTAAAATTTTTCATACTGTATATTTTATAATTTCAGTAAAAATTGAAAATAAAATATTTTAATAAAGCCGGTATAACCGGCTTACATATGGGCTACTTGAGCATCTTTAAAAAGTTGCTCCAGAACCAGCTCTCTTCTGCTTTTATCATCATATCCATTGTCTTCTCTGCCTGGCCTGCAAATTTTTTTATGTTGTCTACAGTTTCTGTAAAGGCTTTTACATCAGCATTGCGTTTATCACCTTCAATATCACTTAACTGGTTTAGCACTTTCAGCATAGGATCCAGTTCTCGTTTTTTTCGCTGGTACATAATGCGTGTGGCTACTTTCCATATATCTTTTTCTGCGGTAAAATATTCTTTCCTGTCACCGGGTACAATTACTTTATCCACTAATTGCCATTCCATCAGGTCACGTATATTCATATTGGCATTACCGCGGCTGATGCTTAGTTCTTCCATTATATCATCTGTGCTTAGCGGTTTGCTTGCTACAAGCAGTAAAGAATGAACCTGTGCCATGGTCCTGTTGATCCCCCATTGACTGCCAAGCACCCCCCAGCTATGTATAAATTGTTGTTTAGCTTCATTTAGTTTCATGGTGTAAAACTAAATTTGTTTTCTGAATTTTCAAAATTTATTGAAAGTAAAATTTATAAGGCTTACGAATTCTATCGATAGCTAAATGTATTTTACTTGATTTTTAGAATAGCAATGCAATCAATAAAGCATTATCTACGATATAATGTTGAAGTGTGCGACGCAAGGAACGATGCCATAAAAAACACAGCTGGTAGCAAAATTTCCCAATGAAATTAACTGATACGATTTTTATCCCATAGAATGTAAGGCCACTCTGTTTCCTTCGCTGTCTTTTATTAGCGCCCAAAAACCAAGACCGGGCGCTACAGCTGTTTTGTGTGTAAGAATCTGACCGCCTGCATCTGTTACCCTCCCGAGCACAACTTGCAGATCTGGCTGACAATTCAGGTAAATTAAAGACCCGTTATCACAGGCTGTATAGAGGCCTGGATTATGCACAATAGCGCCGCCAACTTTTCCACCGGGAAAATCATATAACAAAAAGCCCATGCGGGCAGGCCCCATTGTGTTTTCAGGCATCTGGTAACTGAAGATAGTTTCGTAAAATTTTTTTGCTCTGTCAAAGTTATTTACTGGTATCTCGAACCAGTTAAGCGCATTACCAAGTTCCATAGTTGTAGTTTTAAGAAGATAAAGTAAAATATTTTATTTACGAAACTGCACTTATTGTGATGAATAAAGCAGGGATTTTTTTTGGTAACCAGGCTCCATTACTTTTAGTAACACCTGTTGCGTCGCACACTTTAGCGCTTTAATCTTTCTTCAGCAAAATATGCGTTAATAAGATAATTCTAATTCTTTACTGTTGCAGGAAGGATAAAAAACATCCTAACAAAAAAATAATTAGATATAAAATGAAATTTTTTTTATGAGTTAATGTTATTATTTGAAAAACATTTTTACCTTAACAACTTATATATAATTTTTAAAAAATTCCTCTCCCATGGCAAAAGCAAATAAAAAGAAAGCCGCTAAAAAGGCAGCCCCTAAGAAAGTTGCAAAGAAGGCCGCTAAAAAAGCTGCTCCTAAAAAAGCAGTAAAGAAAGCAGCTCCTAAAAAGGCGGCAAAGAAAGCTGCTCCTAAAAAAGCAGTAAAGAAGGCAGCTCCTAAAAAGGCGGCAAAGAAAGCTGCTCCTAAAAAAGCAGTAAAGAAAGCAGCTCCTAAAAAAGCAGCTCCGAAAAAAGCTGCACCGAAAAAAGCTGCACCGAAAAAAGCTGCACCAAAAAAAGCAATAAAAAAAGCAGCTCCTAAAAAAGCCAAACCTGCTCCGGCACCAGCACCGGTAGTTGTTGAAACTCCTGCTGAACCGGTTGCTGCTCCTGCAGAAGGAGGGGAGTCTACTCAATCTTAACTGAATATTTATAATTAATTAGGAAAGCTGTGACCACATATGTCACAGCTTTTTTATGCGTATACCAAAATATTTTTTAGTGCAGGCTGAGATATTTATATCATAAACTATTAAGGTTATCGCAGCAGATTAAAAATATATAACTGTAAAAATGGCCACCTGTAATAGGAATATTATCTTCGAAATATCAACCAAAACTAAACCTCATGAGCCAACAGGAGAATTTCTTCGGTAACCCGGAATCTTTTCAACAAGAAACAATGTTTGCAACAGAAAGTGCATCGGTAGGCCAACGATTCATAAATTATTTTATCGATCTGATTATGTTTTTTATTGTTATTGCGGGGATATCAGTAATAATACAAATTCTTTTTGCAGTCGCAGGAGTTACTTATGAAGATGCTGGCAACGATACATTATCAGGAAATCAATTATTCAATTATCTTATCTCTTATTCTATCTATGTAATTTTCTATACTTTTTGTGAAGGCGCTTCAGGAGGTCGTACTATAGGAAAATTGGTAACAAGAACAAAGGCGGTAAGAGAAGATGAAACTGCTATAACATGCAAAGATGCTTTTATGCGTAGTTTGTGCCGTATCGTTCCTTTCGATGTACTTAGTGCTTTTAGTGGTTATCCGTGGCATGATAAATGGACGAATACAAAAGTTATACGAAACAACTAAGATTCACAACCATTTTTAAATAAAGAGATAGGTAACTATAATCTTATTATCTTAAAAGATCACAAGGTTTCAAACCTGTATGTTTTTTAAATGCTGCAGAAAAATGTGAGATGGACGAATAGCCAAGCAGGGCAGAAACATCAGTAACGCTCAAGCCTTTTTCGTATAATAGATATTTGGCATGCTCCATGCGTTGTTGCTGATAGAAATCAAATATGGTTGTGCCAAATACTTCTTTAAAGCCTTTCTTTAAGTAACATTCATTCATGGCAACCTTTCGGCTCAACTCCTTAATGGTGATGGGGTCGCCTATATGCTGCAATAAAATTTCTCTTGCCAAATAGATACGGTCACGGCCTGCTTCATCTGCAAGAAATTTACAGGTAAAACCATCTTCTTTTTCATCTACCAAACATTCAAGACTATACAACAGTAATTCATGTACTTTGGCATTCACAAAAATATTTTCAAGCGATCCACTGTAACTATGATTTAATAAACCATCAAGACTCCTGCGTTTGCGGCTACAGATTGGAAATATCTTCGTAAAAGAATTAGGGTGTTTAAATGCCAGTACTTCATCTTTCCTGTTGCTAAGCTTTACATTATGTACAAACTGGTGCAGGAAAGTAGAAGAGAAATGAAAAGAAAAAACATCTATTGTATCATGTTTTCCACTGCAGTTATTGGTAGGTAATTCACTGCATTCGGAACAATTTCTTTCAAAACAATATTTATTGCCACTTATGCAGAAGCGAAGTTCAAGAAAATTTTCTTCTGCCCTTTTTGGATTATAATGATATACAAGCATGCCTGTATCATCGCTTTGCCACTTCTGTTGCGGATAATACCTGCGTATAACATATTGAATTGAACCGGGAATATGTTGCTCTTTCATGTGTAAGAGATTCATTACCGGATCAATTGTATTACGGTGTGCTACCTTTAATATGTCTAAAGCCTGTAACATCAGGCTGCAAATTTAATGTATCTACACTTAATTTAAACGTTAAGGTTTGTCATGCTGTTGTAAAACAAATAATCGTCTATTTTTACCGCCAAACTTTTGTGCATGGATGCTACGGTGCAAACAATAGAAAAATTATTTCAGCAGCATTTTGGAAGACAATACAGCGAATTAACCAAACTACCGCAAAGTGGCAGCGATAGAATTTATTTTCGTATTCTTGATGATGATATTTCTTACATAGCCACTTTTGGTTTAAACGTAAAAGAGAATAGCACATTTGTAAACTTCAGCGGGCATTTTAAAAAGCAAGGTTTGCCTGTTCCTAAAATATTTGCTGTAAATGAAGAATACACTGCTTATATACAACAGGATCTTGGCAACGAATCTTTGTTGAACAAACTTGAGCAACATGGGCATAATGATTATGTGTACAGCCTGTTTTGCAAAAGCCTCGAACAACTTGCCAATATCCAGATCAAAGGACATGCAGACTTAAATTACGATTGGTGCCTTACAGCCAAAGAGTTCGGCAAACAGGCAATTCTAAGTGATCTGCTTTATTTCAAATACTACTTTCTTGATACACTTCGCCTGCCTTACGATAAACAAGCAATGCTCGACGACTTTGACGCATTAAGTATTTACTTAACTAAAACAGAATATAAATATTTTATGTTCAGGGATTTTCAGAGCAGGAACATCATAGTAAATAATGACGAAGTTTTTTTTATAGATTACCAGGGTGGTATGCAGGGCGCATTACAATATGATGTTGCAAGTCTTCTGTGGCAGGCAAAAGCAGAGCTAAGCAATGAATGGAAAAACAGTTTACTCAATTTTTACATGAATAAAATTGATGCTCTTTTAGAGAAACCTGTTGATAGAAATATTTTTATCAGCCAGTTCAATGGATATGTTTTGATTCGTTTGTTGCAAGTACTCGGCGCTTATGGTTTTCGTGGTTTGTTTGAACGCAAAGCACATTTTTTAGCAAGTATTCCGCTGGCTTTGAAAAATCTAAAATATTTTTTACAAGATCAACCTATGGGGCTTGTGCTGCCAGAGTTTGACAGGATGCTAAATATAATTGTCAGCGATGAGATCATTGAGCATTTTCAGCCAATGCAGGCAAATGAAAACACACCGCTTGTTGTAAAAGTCAAAAGCTTTTCTTACAAAAAAAGTATTCCCGAAGATACGAGTGGCAATGGCGGTGGTTTTGTTTTTGATTGTCGCGGTATCTTAAATCCCGGTCGTTTTGCGCAGTACAAAACTATTACCGGCAAGGATAAAGCAGTTATTGATTTTCTTGAACAGCAAACCAAAATGAACGATTTTCTCAACAGCGTTTTTGACATTGTTGATATTTCAGTTGAAGATTATATTAAGAGAGATTTTGAAAGCCTTTCCATCAATTTTGGGTGCACCGGCGGTCAGCATAGAAGCGTTTATGCAGCCGAGCAAACTGCAAGACATTTAAAGAATAAGTACAAAGTAAAAGTGGAGTTGGAGCATTGCAATGAAGCCAATTGGGTAAAAGAAATAAAAGTATAAGATTATGAACCTATCTGCGGAACAAGTATGACGCTTTTCTTGCGTCGCACGCTTGTACTTAAGTAATTCAATTCAGCAAAGCACAGTAAAAATATTTTCATGAAAGGCATGATTCTCGCGGCAGGACTTGGCACGCGCTTAAAACCCTGGACAGACAAGCATCCCAAAGCATTGGCAATAGTAAACAGTAAAAGTTTATTACAACGCAATGTTGAATACCTGCAGCAAAATAATATATATGACGTAATTGTAAACGTGCATCATTTTGCAGACCAGATCATTAATGCAATCGAAGAAAACAAAGGCTGGGGCAGCAACATAATTATCAGCGATGAAACAGATGTTGTATTAGAAACCGGTGGTGGTTTAAAAAAAGCCGGGCCATATTTAAAAGATTCAAAGTCTTTCGTTCTAATAAACTGCGATATTTTAACCGATCTTGATCTTTCAAAGCTTACCAACTATCATAATCAACAGGATTCTTTAGCAACATTGGCTGTAACAAACAGGAAAACTTCCCGCTACTTTTTATTTAATGATAATGGTGAATTATGTGGCTGGCGTAATACAACAACCGGTGAAGAAAGAATCTCAAAATCCGCAGATTCATATTATCAAAAAGCTTTTAGTGGCATTCATGTATTGAGCAATAGAATATTTGATGTAATGCAGCAGCAGGGAAAATTTTCTATGGTTGATGTTTACTTATCGTTGGCTGCAACAGAAACCATCAAATGTTTTGATCATTCTGAAAGTAAATTCATCGATGTTGGCAAACCCGAAAGCATTCTAAAAGCTGAAGAACTGTTTGCATAACTGTCGCCATAAGTTGTACAGATAAAGTGATTGCGACGCAACGAAGACGCCATGAAAAGCAAATGCCGGTATCAAAAAATCATAACAATTTCAACAAACAACCAGCATAAAAATTATCATTTTATTACACAGAGCCGTCTCCTCTCCTTAAGGAGAGAGGAAAGAGAGGTGAGGTAAATTTGGAAGCTATTTATTATTTCCATTACATTTGCAATCGGAAATAAAACGGAAGAAGGGAACGAAATCGTTCCCTTCTCTTTTTATCATATGGCAACAGATACACTTATAAAGGAACTTGAGCGGCTTACAGACGAGGTTTTGGCACCGGAACCTGAGTATTTCAGGGTGAATGTGAAGATAAAGCCTACCAATAATGTTAAAGTCTTTATAGATGGCGATAAAGGCGTATCTATAGAAAAATGTGTGCAGTTCAATCGCAAGCTGTACAAGATACTAGAAGAAAAAGCATTATTCCCGGATGGAGATTTTTCTTTGGAGGTTTCTTCACCGGGTGTTGATGAGCCCTTGAAAATGCACCGGCAGTACAATAAGAATATCGGTCGTTTTGTTGAAGTTATTTTTATTGACGGTAGCAAAAAAGAAGGCAAGCTTTTACAGGTAGCAGAAGCAGACATTATTTTAGAGTTAACTACTGGGAAAGGTAAAAAAGCAGCAATCCAGCAATTGGTTATACCATTTAATAATATAAAAACAACAACAGTTCAAATCAAATTCTAATTCTTACGAATTTCGCTATGTGGAATTCGTATCAAAACATTTCGAGCTATGGCTAGTATAAACCTGATTGACGCATTCCAGGAATTTAAAGATGCGGAAAATATAGACCGCCCAACGTTGATGAAAGTGGTGGAAGATGTGTTCAAAACCTTACTTCGTAAAAGATTCGGAAGCGATGAAAATTTTGACGTGATCGTAAATGCTGAAAAAGGTGACCTTGAAATGATCCGTCGCCGCATGATCGTAGAAGATGGCGAAGTAATGGATCCGCTTGCAGAAATTGGTTATACAGATGCTACGAAAATAGAACCAGACTTTGAAGTGGGTGAGGAATTATATGAGGAAATGGATATTATGGATTTCGGTCGCCGCGCCATTCTTGCTGCAAAGCAAACATTGGCAAGCCGCATCGGCGATCTTAAAAAGAATGTGCTGGTTAAGAAATACAGCGATAGGATTGGTGAAATAATTACTGCAGAAGTTTATCAGGTTTGGAAAAAAGAAGTGTTATTGCTTGATGAAGAAAGTAATGAACTCATTCTTCCCAAATCTGAACAAATTCCACAGGATTATTTCAAAAAGGGCGAGAACATTCGTGCAGTTGTGCGCCGTGTAGATATGAAAAATAATTCACCGGTTATCATTCTAAGCCGCACCAGTCCTGATTTTCTGGCTAAATTATTGGAGATAGAAGTTCCGGAGATATTTGATGGTTTGATAACCATTCGTAAAATTGTTCGTGAGCCCGGTGAAAGGGCAAAAGTTGCCGTAGAAAGTTTTGATGACAGGATTGATCCGGTAGGTGCCTGCGTTGGTATGAAAGGTAGCCGTATCCATGGAATTGTTCGTGAATTGAAAAACGAAAACATTGATGTAATCAACTATACCACTAATATTCAGTTGCTGATCCAGCGTTCATTAACGCCGTCAAAGATCAGCTACATGGATCTCGATAATGAAAAGAAACATGCTGATGTTTATTTAAAAGCAGACCAGGTTTCTTTGGCAATTGGCCGCCGTGGTGTAAATATTAAACTTGCATGTGAGTTAACAGGTTATGATATCGATGTATTCCGCGAAAACGAAGGTGAAGAAGAAGAAGAATTTGATATTGACCTGGAAGAATTCTCAGATGAAATTGAGCCTTGGATAATTGATGAATTGAAACGTGTTGGTTGCGATACTGCCCGCAGCGTATTGAAACTAACACCAGAAGAAATGGAAAGAAGAACCGATCTTGAAAAAGAAACAATACTTGAGATCAGGAGAATCTTACAGGAAGAATTTGAAAAAGAATAGTAAGGAAGATTTTTGTGGGTCGGCTGTAGTGTTGCTATAGAACATTTCTTGCGTCGCACACTTCAGCAGATAGATCTTTGTTCAACAATTCTTACGTAACAGGTACATTGGTATAGTACCTTTGGTACATTTACATGAAAAAGAAAAACATAATAATTGTTCGTTGCCTTTTTTTAACCCTTCATCAATAAGAATTTATTCACTTGATGTTGTATCAGAAGGGTTACTAAATAAGGTAACGGAGAATTAAGAATCTGATGTCTGTATAAAATGCAGGCTAAATATTAATAATACTGAATGTCTGAACTGAAATTACCCAGGTTATTGGCCGCAGCCAAAGAATTTAATATTGGTCAGGATACCCTTGTGGACTTCCTGGCCAATAAAGGATTTAATCGTGATGATCTTAAACCTACAGCTAAGCTTACGGAAGAAATGTACCGTTCTTTGCAGCAAGGATTTCAAAGCGATAAGGTAGCCAAAACAAAAGCTGACCAAATTGAGATCCCCAAAGGTGCCGGAGGAGAAAGAAAAAAGAAAGAGGAAGAAGAATTTATTTTTAAGAAGGAAGAACCGAAAATTGAAAAGCAGGCTGAACCTGTAACAGAACCTGTAACGGCACCAACACCTTCAACTGTAGCAGTAGAGCAACCTGTAATAATTTCCGAACCTAAACCACAGGAACCAGAAATAATAAAGATCGATGCACCAGAGATAGAAGGTCCAAAAACACTCGGTAAGATTGATCTTTCAGCCATAGACTCTTCTACAAGGCCCAAAAAGAATATAAAGAAGAAACAGCAGGATGATGCACCTGTTGCAGAAGCAGAACCTGCAGAGGAACCAGTTGTAGCCAGCCTAATTGTTGAAGAACCTCAGGTAGTTCATGAACCGGAATTGGAAGAAGATTTTGATGAGGCAGATATTGAGGAAGACGAACATGGTCCCATAATTGAAAACATTAAAGCAGAAAAAATTGAAGGACCTAAAATATTGGGCAAAATAGAATTGCCCATAGACAGTGATACGCGACCTAAGCCTACATTCCGCGGTGGTGATGAAAAGCGCAAAAGGAAGAGAATCCCAATAGACAAGAAAGGAGATAATAGGGCCCCGCAACAAGGTGGTGGACAAGGCGGACCCAACAGAGGTGGTGGTGATCGAAATAAAAGGCCTGAAACTGCTGCACCAAACAGGGAAAACCGCCCGGCGATGCAGATACAAAAAGTTGGCGATAACCGCGGAGGCGCAGCCCCACAGCAGGGAAGGGGAGGACGCAATGATAGAAGAGGAGGCGGCAGAGATATAAGGCGTGAGGATAAAGAAATAGATCAGAAAGAAATACAGGAAAAAATACGTGAAACACAGGCAAAACTTGCCGGGTCCGGTGGCCGCGGGAAAAGCCTGAAGGCAAAATACCGTCGTGAAAAACGCCAGGAAATGGCAGATGCCGTAGGTGATGTGACTGATGATAATAAATTGCAGGTTACGGAATTTGTAACAGTAAGCGAACTTGCTAACCTGATGGATGTAAGTTTTACTGATGTTATCAGTAAATGTATGAGTCTCGGTATAATGGTTTCTATCAATCAGCGTCTCGATGCAGAAGTAATAGAATTAGTGGCAAGCGAGTTTGGCTATGAAGTGGAATTTACTGGTCTTGATGAAGTGGAGGAAGACGATGAAGAAGAAGAAGATGTTCCTGAAGAATTAGTGCCTCGTCCTCCGGTGGTTACTATTATGGGTCACGTTGATCATGGTAAAACGTCCTTGCTGGATTATATAAGAAGCGCAAATGTAGTTGCTGGTGAAGCAGGTGGTATCACACAGCATATTGGTGCATACCAGGTTTCTATTGCAGAAGGTAAACGAATAACTTTCCTTGATACACCTGGTCACGAAGCATTTACAGCCATGCGTGCACGTGGTGCCAAAGCAGCCGATGTCGCCGTAATTGTAATTGCTGCAGATGATGCGGTGATGCCTCAAACCAAAGAAGCAATAAGCCATGCGCAGGCTGCTGGCCTGCCCATGATCTTTGCGATCAATAAGATTGATAAAGATGGCGCAAACCCAACTAAGATATATGAGCAACTTTCCCAGATGAATATCCTGGTAGAAGAATGGGGTGGTAAATACCAAAGCCAGGAACTCTCTGCAAAGAAGGGTTTGAACGTTGACCTGTTACTTGAAAAAATATTACTCGAAGCAGATCTGCTTGATCTCAAAGCAAATCCTGAAAGAGAAGCTGTGGGTACTGTTATTGAAGCTTCACTTGATAAAGGCCGTGGTTATGTTGCTACTGTACTAGTACAGAATGGTACATTACAACTAGGAGATCTAATGGTGAGTGGCCAATATTATGGACGCATCAAGGCCATGTTCAATGAAAGAAATCAGCGCTCTGATGCGGCACCTCCATCAACACCCGTACAGATTCTTGGCCTTAATGGTGCACCACAAGCCGGTGAGAAATTTAAAGTGTACCAAGACGAGGCAGAGGCAAAAGAGGTTGCGGTTAAACGTGCACAGATATCCCGTGAACAGGGATTGCGTGCAAGAAAACATATTACACTCGACGAGATTGGCCGTCGTCTTGCATTGGGCAACTTTAAGCAGCTTAACCTGATCATTAAAGGTGACGTGGATGGTTCTGTAGAAGCATTGAGTGATTCGTTGCAGAAACTTTCTACTGAAGAAATAGCTGTGCAGGTAATTTTGAAAGGTGTTGGCCAAATATCTGAAAGTGATGTGGTACTCGCCACAGCTTCTGATGCAGTGATCGTAGGCTTTAATGTAAGACCTTCCATGCAGGCATCGAGGCTTGCAGAAAATGAAGGCGTACAAATAAGAAACTACTCCATTATTTACAACGCAATTGAAGAGATCAAGAGCGCCATGGAAGGTATGCTTGAGCCTAAGATTGAAGAGAAGATCGTTGCCAATGTTGAGATTCGTGAAGTATACAAATTTGATAAAGCAACTGTTGCAGGATGTTTTGTACTCGATGGAAGAATCAACCGCAACAACAAAGTGCGTATCATCAGGGATGGTATCGTGGTATACCCAACGGGTGAAGGCGGCGGCGCTGAACTTGCTTCACTTAAACGTTATAAAGATGATGTGAAGGAAGTTGTATCCGGTATGGAATGTGGATTGACCATTAAGAATTACAACGATATTAAAGTGGGAGATATAGTAGAAGCATATGAAGAAGAAGAAGTAAAACGTACGTTGTAAAACATAATTATAAAAATTAAAAATCAGTATTGTGTCGTAAGATCAATACTGATTTTTGTTTCCGGCAATGATATTTCATGGCATCTTTCCTTGCGTCGCACGCTTGTACTGAAGAAATAGTTTCAGCAGTTTACACGTTTACAAGTTCGGTAAGTAACCAACACCATGTAAACTTTTGAAACACGTAAAACGCGTAAGCTTGTTCTATAATGTTCTAAACGTACAAGTGAGTGACACAACAACCGATGCCACAAAGATCAAAAGCTTGTTACCAAAAAATCTTCTTTCCCTTACTATCTTTGTTATATGCAATTACCTTCTTCTTTACTTGAAAATGCTGTGAACGAATTTGCCAAACTGCCTGGCATTGGTAAGAAAACGGCGTTGCGTATGGTATTACATTTATTAAAGCAGGATATAAATGAAGTGGAATATTTCAGTGAAACACTTGGACGGATGCGCAGGGAAATAAAATTTTGCCAGCGGTGTTTTAATGTGAGTGATGCTGATATTTGTTCTATCTGTGCAAACTCTCAAAGGAAGCAACATATAATATGCGTGGTTGAAAATATAAGAGATGTAATTGCGATTGAAAGTACACAGCAATTCAACGGCACTTATCACGTATTAGGTGGTATTATTTCTCCGCTCGATGGTGTAGGACCAGATCAGTTGAACATAGAATCTTTGGTACATCGTATACAGAAAGAACAAACAGAAGAACTCATTTTTGCATTAAGCCCAAACATACAGGGCGATACTACTATTTATTATATTCAAAAGAAAATTCAGCACCTGCCATGCACTGTTACTACCATTGCAAGAGGAATTGCATTTGGTGGTGAACTTGAGTATGCAGATGAAATGACACTTGCCAGAAGTCTAGCTAATCGCCTGCCTGTGCAGCAATACGTAAAATCATAATTTTTTAATTTGGCATTCTGCCGGTTCAGAAGCTTCTTTTTCCTGCTCGGTACTGCTTCGTTGTGCATTAACAATCTATCAGTTTATTTTGGTTAAGAATTTGCATTTATGTTGAAAGGGCGCAAAAGAATATTGATCATATTTATCACATTAATACTGGCAGGGGTTAGTTATGGATTGTATGTTTGGAACAAGCCGCACAGGGATGTAAAAGACGAAAAAGGTGTTATAATATCTGCCGCTGCAATTTTTGATTCATTTACAGTTAATGAAACGAGAGCTAATGAACTGTATTTAAATAAAGCCATCCAGGTAACTGGTGAGGTATCGGGAATGAAAAAGAACCAGGATGGACAAGCCGTTGTTTACCTGAAAACCAGTGATCCCGTTTTCGGGGTTAATTGCACTTTTAAAGAAGACCCTGGGCCTTTAGAAACAGGAACTATTGTAACATTCAAAGGAATTTGTACAGGCTATTTGAGTGATGTTATAATTAACCAGGGAATCATTATTAAGTAATAACCCCGTTTTAAAATGTTCATCTTATGAAAAAAATGTTTTTGCTGTTTATAATAACAGCAGGATTGCTTTTTGCATGTAAACACCAGGTAATTGGTCCACAGGATAATGGAAATGGTGGTATTACAGATACAACAGGAAACAATGATGGAGGATCAGATACATCCAGTGTCATTTGTTTCGAAGCAGAAGTATTACCGATCTTTCAAAGCAGTTGCGCCAAAAGTGGTTGTCATGATCCTTCTTCTAAAGCAGAAGGCTACGTGCTCAACTCTTATCAGAATATCATGAAGAGAGGTATTAAGGCTGGTAACCCCGATGGCAGTAAAATATACCAGGTAATTGTTAACGGGGAGATGCCACCTGCCGGTGAACCAAACCTTACAATAGACCAGGTTGCTACTATAAAGCAATGGATATTGGAAGGTGCAAATAATACCACGGGTTGCAGTGGCTGCGATACAAGCATTTACACTTATAGCGGTGCTGTAAACGGAATTATGCAGAATAATTGTGTAGCTTGTCATTCAGCCTCTTTAAAGAATGGTGGCGTAGATCTTTCTACATATAATGGTGTTAAAAGTGCTGCAGTTGCAGGAAAGTTAATGGGCACAATCACGCATTCTACAGGCTATGTTGCCATGCCGCAAGGCGCTGCTAAATTGGGTGATTGTGAGATTAAACAAATACAGAAATGGATTGATTCGGGAACGCCTAACAACTAAAACCAAAAGAGAACTTAATGAAGAAATTATTCAGCCTTTTAACCCTTTGCGTTTTAATTTTTTCATGTAGGCACCAGATAGCAAATCCTTATGGTGATACTACCAAAATTTGCTTTGAAGAACAGGTGCTTCCAATTTTTCAATCATCCTGTGCGCAAAGTGGCTGTCATGATGAAAGCTCGCATCAGGGTGGATATGTGTTAGACAGCTATGATAATATCATTAAGCAAGGAATTGTTTCAGGAGATGCGAATAAAAGTGAAATAGTAAAATCACTTACTGGTTTTTTGGCGGGCAAAATGCCTCAGTCACCAGTTCCTGCATTAAGTGCAGTACAGATACAATTTATTGCAACCTGGATAAATCAGGGTGCAATAAATACAACAGGATGTGAGACAGGATGCAACCCAGAAGTTTATACTTATAGCGGTGCCATAGAACCACTGGTTAAAACCTATTGTTTAGGATGCCATTATTCAGCTACAAGCGAAAATAAAAATGTTGATCTTAGTAGCTATGAGGCAATAAAAACACAGGTAGATAACGATAATTTCCGGGCTTCTGTAAATCATGATGACGGCCTTATTCCCATGCCGCAGAATGCTGATAAACTAAGTGATTGTAAACTTTCGCAAATAGATAAATGGATAAAGGCCGGAGCCTTGCATAATTAAAAAAGAGTGTTATGATGAGAAAGTATGTTTTATATTTCGTTGCTGTGCTTTCATGTATATTAATTTATACAAGTTGTTACTACGATAAAGCATCACTGGTATATCCTAGCAGTAAAAGCTGCGATACTACTAATGTGCAACTCAGTACTGATCTCAATAATATTATGTCAGTAAGTTGTTTTAGTTGCCATAGCAGTGCAAATGCGTCCTCATTTGGTGGTAATTATAACCTTGAAGACTATAATACGATTAAAACAGCAGCGTCAAACGGAAAGCTTTTATCTTCTATAAAACAGGATGGTATTCTTGCTTTACCTATGCCACAGAGCGGCGCAAAATTGTCTGATTGCAATATTAATAAATTCAGTGCCTGGATAAATGCCGGTGCTCCTGAGAATTAAGCACTATCAATTAATAGTTACTACTATGAAAAAAATATGCCTTATAATTTGTCTTTTAATGGGCCACTACGCTAATGCACAGGATTACCTTACACGAAATGGGAATGTTAGTTTGTTTTCACACACTTCGGTTGAAGATATAAAGGGTAGTAATAATGAAGTAGTAAGCCTGTTAAACACAACAACAGGTTCAATAGAATTCAAAATAGCTATTAAAAGTTTTCATTTCCCGAAACAGGCAATGGAGGATCATTTTAATAACAGCGATTATATGAACAGCGAGCAATATCCCAAAGCTTCATTCTCAGGCAAGATCACGAATTTGTCAGCCGTTAATTTTACAAAGGATGGTGCTTACGATGTAACGGTTGAAGGTAATCTTACCATTAAGGATGTAACAAAGCCAGTTGCTGCAAAAGGTGTTATTACTGTAAGCAATGGTAAGGTAATTGCACAAGCAAACTTTAGTGTAAAAAGACTCGACTTTCATATAGTAGGGGAATCTTTTATGCAGAAAAAAATTGCTGACGAAATTCAGGTCACAGTTAACTGTCAGTACGATAAAAGATAGTGTGTAAAGTATAATGTAATAAGTATGTACCGTATAAAAAGTCTGATCATATTTTTAAGTGTTTTTACCTGCGTGCATGTATTTGCGCAGGATGTAAATCTTGATTCTTTGCTTGATGCAGAAATGAGCAAGAAAACCAAAAGTGAAATACAATACACAGATGCAACTTTTAAAACAAGCAGGCTTATTAACGGGCATTCTGTAGAAACAACACAGCCGGGTGTTTTTGATCTCAAAATATCACATCGTTTTGGAACACTTAACCAGGGTCCTTACCAATTATTTGGTCTTGACCAGGCAAGTGTACGTATCGGTGGCGATTACGGCGTTACAAAAAGGCTTACTGTTGGTGGTGGCAGAAGTTCTTTTGAAAAGCAGTATGATGCTTTTCTTAAGTATCGTTTATTATGGCAGTCTAGCGGTAAAAGAAATATTCCCTTGTCCGTAACACTGGTTGCATCATCCATACTCAAAACAATAAAGAACGCAGATGCAACAGATTCTTTAAAGAGAAATGCGTCTGACAGGTACAGCTTTGCATTCCAGGCATTGATAGCCAGAAAATTTAGCAGTAGTTTTTCTATGCAATTAATGCCCACTCTTGTACATTATAATATAGTACCAACAGACAATATGCCCAATGATTTTTACTCTATAGGAGCAGGGGCAAGACTTAAACTTACAAAACGTTCCAGCATAACGGCTGAATATTATTACCAGTTGCCTAACAGCAGATTTCCAAATACACATAATTCTTTTTCTTTGGGTTACGAAGTAGAAACCGGCGGCCATGTATTCCAGTTGCATGTTACCAATTCTACCGGTATGACGGAGCCAACATTTATTAATGAAACAACAGGCAGTTGGAATGCTGGCGACATACATTTCGGTTTCAATATTTCAAGGGTCTTCAATATAAATACAAAGCGAAGAGAGTTGCCTGATCTGAATGCGACTTCAGCCAAAAATGATAAGCATGCAGGTACCTATACACCAAATGAAACACCTGATTCTTCTAAAGTGTATTTTGTGCAGAGCACCTTTGCCGGTACGCATATTATAAACGGGCAGAGTATAGAAACGACACAAAAGGGTATACTTAATTTTATTATACTGCATCGTTTTGGCACACTAAACTCTGGTTTTTATAATGCTTTTGGCTTAGATGCTGCATCTATGCGCATAGGGTTTGAATATGGTATTACTAACAGGTTGGCCATTGGGTTTGGCAGAAGTACTTTTGAAAAGCAATATGATGGGATGCTTAAGTATCGTTTATTATGGCAATCAGAAGGCAAGCGCACAATACCACTATCCCTAACACTTGCTTCATCTGTAAATCTAAAAACACTTAAAAGCGACGCTTCCGATTCAATAAAAATAAACGCATCCGACAGGTATTCTTATTCTTTCCAGGCAATACTTGCACGCAAATTTGGCAAACCATTTTCCTTGCAGTTAATGCCTACAGTCATACATTACAATGTAGCACCTGCCGCAAATATTTCAAATGATGTATATGCACTTGGTGCTGGTGCAAGAGTAAGGGTTACACCAAGCACATACCTTACCTTCGAATACTATTACCAATTGCCTGGCCACCAGTTACCTGGTACTTATAATTCATTTTCTATTGGCTATGAAATTGAAACAGGCGGCCATGTATTCCAGTTGCATGTTACAAATTCTACCGGCATGACTGACCGGACCTTTATTGCAGAAACCACAGGCCGCTGGAACAAAGGCGATATTCATTTCGGTTTTAATATTTCCAGGGTATTCGTAGTAAAAAAAGCCAAAAGCGTTAATGAATAATTCAGCACTTTTTGTAGCCAAAACAGATACAGATGAAGTGCTTGCGACGCAAGGGACGCGGCTATAAAAAAACTGCAGCTGGTATTTAAAGAAATACAATAATGAACCGGGCCTTAGTAATGCTGTTAAACTTCTGTTGCGTCGCACTCCTGTGCTGCATTGCAGGCAGCAGCAATAGCAATCTCAACTGCAAAAAAACGTTTACATAATGCAAATCATACACTAAACGGGAAATTATGTGTAAACTGCGTTATGTTTTTGAGATCAACGAATAAATATGCTGTCATAACTTTTTTGTTCCTGCTAACCGGTTGCTTTGGTTTTGTGCAGGCACAATCTATTTATCAAACGGTAAGTGGTAAAATATCTTTTAGTTCAGAAGCGCCTCTTGAATTGATCAGGGCTTCGTCTGATCAGTTAGCAGGCTTGCTTGATAATGATAAAAGAACATTCTCTTTCAAGATAAACATAAGATCGTTCCAGGGCTTTAACAGCCCTTTGCAGAAAGAACATTTTAATGAGAATTATATGGAGTCCGACAGGTTTCCACAGGCTTCATTTAGCGGCAAAATAATAGAAGAAGTAGATCTTAATAAAGACGGTGAGTATGAAGTAAGGGCCAAAGGTTTGCTTACCATTCATGGTGTAGCGCAGGAAAGAATTATAAAAACGAACGTGAGTGTAAAAAATAAAAAGATTACGATCAAAGGTAATTTTAGTGTGTTATTAAGTGATCATAACATCCCCATACCTATTGTGGTGTATAAAAAACTGGCAAATGAAATTAAAGTAGAAGTAAATACTATACTTGAACCCCGCTAATGTTTGGAATAAGAATATATATTACTGTCTTTGCACTTACAGCCATTGCCTTTTCATTACATGCACAAAGCACCGGCAAAAGAATATTTGCTATTAGCGGCCCCGAAGGCGATGAACCTAAAATACTCTCACTGTATCAAAACAAGCAGGGTTATATTCTTGCAGGTACAACCAAAGGTCTGTACAGGTTTGACGGCCTGGATTTTTTCAAGTATGCTATTGATACACCTGCCGCTGTAACAACAATAAGTGAAGTTTATAATAACCAGCTTTGGGTAGGTTTTGAAGATGGAAAGCTTGGTTTGGTAAAAAACAACAAAATACTACCGCTTGTATTTGAAGAAGGCCATCCTACAAAAGCTATTAAAAAAATAATTGTTGATAAGAATAATATTGTTTGGATGGCAACGGCAGGGGAAGGCGTGTATTATCTGCGCAACAAACGCATGTATAATATAAATGAAGATGATGGCCTAAGCGATAATTATGTTTATGATATTGCTGTTACTATCAACGGCACAATAAGCGCTGCTACAGACAGGGGGCTTAATATTATTTCGCTTTCAGGCAATAAAAAAAATGTAAAAGTATATTCCTCCAAAGATGGACTGCCTGATAATATTCTACGTTGCATTTTTGAAACATCCAATTCTTTTTCATGGCTCGGTATGCAGGATGCAGGTGTTATTTGTCTGGACAAAACCATGACCACGCAAACTGCAACAACTAAGTGGCCCTATGGGCAGGTAAACGATATTGTTACAACTTCCTCGCAGGTTTTTATAGCCACAGAAGACAATGGAATGATTGTTTATGACCATGATGAACATAACAACCTTACAACCTTATCTTACAAAGAAGAGCATCTTAAGAAAATAAACTGCCTGCTTAGAGACAGGGAAAATAATGTCTGGGCATCGGGAGATAATTTCCTGATGAGGACTGCCGGATCAACTATTGAGACATTGTACAACTTACCTAAAACAGCAGTGGAAAAAGTGCACAGCCTGTTGTATGCCGCCGATAAAAGTATTTGGTTTAATGCGGGTAATAATGTTTCAGCTATTTTTCGTGAAGGAAACAACTGGCAACAAAAAAATTATCCCATCAAAAATCTTGGTAATACGGATATTAGTTGCCTGTACCAGGATAAACGTGGTATTATATGGATAGGAACCCTTGGTAAAGGAATTGTTTTGTTAGATCCTTTTACCGGAAAGCAAAGTGTGGTAAAAGAGGACAGCCTGCTGGTGAATAGCAATATTATATCTATTTCCGGTAGGGATAGTACAATATGGATTTCTGGTTTTGAAGGAATTGTTTGCGCAAAGATCAGTAATGATTTTTTCAGATATACCAATTATACTGGTATTGAAGATATAGGCAGTAATTATATAAATTATATTCTTCCCGACAGTAAAGGCCGCGCCTGGTTTGCTACCGATGGTAAGGGGCTAACACTTTTTGACAAGGAGAAATTTACAAGCCTGCAGCAACAGACATCAAAATTTGGGAATGTTGTTTACCGCATCGTAGAAGATGCGTTCAGTAATATTTGGTATTCAACGTATAGAAATGGTATAGTAAAATACAATGGTAACTCATGGTATAATTATACTACTGCACAAGGCCTGAGTGATATGAATATTACAGGCCTTGCAACTGCAAGAGATAACATCATTGTATTACACCGGGATAAGCTTGACATTATAAATGCCAAAACAGGTGCAATTACTTTTGTAGATGATGAACAGGGCATTGGTAATATTAACACAGATTTCAATGCTTATACAACGGATGGAGAAGGTAATCTTTATTTTATATCCGACAGTACTATTTGCAGGTATCATTCTTCTTATCATACTGCCTTGCAACCAACGATCCTGATAGATAATGTGCAATTGTTCCTTCATGATGTACAGGTGCAAAGTGGCCACAGTTTTGATTATGACGAGAATACTATCAGCTTTCATTATGACGGCTTGTATTATTCACAACCTGGAAAAGTAATGTATCAATACAAACTGGAAGGTTACGATAAAGATTGGGTTGATACAAAGGATAAAACCAAGAATTTTCCTCAGTTGCCACCAGCCAATTATACGTTTCGTGTAAGGGTATCACTCAATAATAATTTTTCTGCAGCACCTGAAGCGAGCTTCATGTTTTCAATCGAAAGACCATTCTGGACCAATGTCTGGTTTATCCTGTTTTGTATTGCTTTAGTGGTTGGTATTATTTTTCTTATTATTAAGAACAGGGAAAGAGCTATTAATAAATTCAATAAACTGGAAAGGGAAAAAATACGTTCACAACTGGAAACATTACGCAGCCAGATCAACCCTCACTTTCTTTTCAATAGTTTTAATACACTCATCTCAGAGATAGAAGAAGACCCTGAAAAGGCAGTTACTTATGTAGAAAAGCTATCTGACTTTTACCGGAGTATAGTTATGAACCGTGAGAAAGATCTGATTTTATTACAGGAAGAAATGTCTATACTGGATGATTATGCATTTATTCAAAAAAAGCGATATGGGCAGGCAATTCAGGTAAACAATAAGATAACAGAACAGCAGGAAAAAGCGTTTTATATAACACCGCTTGCTTTACAGTTACTTATTGAAAATGCAATTAAGCATAATGTTGTTTCACTTGAGAAACCCCTTATAATAGAGCTTTTCGTAGATCAAAATGAATATCTCGTTGTAAGGAACAGCGTTTCAAAAAAATTACAGGAAGAGAAAGGAAGCCGTATGGGGTTGCAGAATATTCAGAAACGTTATGCGCTTATTTCACGCAAGTCTGTTATTGTTGAAAAAGACGAGCAATATTTTACTGTAAAAATACCGTTATTAAAAACTCCCGTATGATCAAGGTCTTAATTATTGAAGATGAAGTAGCCGCTTCAAAACGATTGCAAAAACTTCTTGCAGAACTTATGCCAGATGCTGCAATCACTGATATTATTGTAAGCATAAATGCTGCAGTAAACTGGTTCAAAAATAACCAGCACCCGGATCTTGTTTTTGCAGATATACATCTTGCCGATGGTTCCAGCTTCGAAATATTTAAGCAGGTAAAACTGGATTGCCCGGTTATTTTCATTACAGCTTACGATCAGTATGCACTGGAAGCATTTAAACACAACAGTATCCATTACCTGCTTAAGCCGGTTAAGAAGGAAGACCTTACAGAAGCAATTGCCAAGTTTAGAAAAATGCATGCCAGCAAAGCAAATAATAATATTGATATTGAAAAAATGCTTATGTCTTTCAGGCAACCTGCTGCAAACTATAAAGAGCGGTTCATCATTCGCTTTGGAGAGCATATCAAGACAATCGAAACACAGGACATAGCTTATTTCTATACAGAGAACAAAGCCAACTATGCCGTTATGAAAGATGGTAAAAGATATCCTGTAGATCATAACCTCGATGAGCTTGAAACACTCATTAACCCAAAAAGTTTCTTCCGCATCAACCGCCAGTTTATCATTGGTTACAACTCCATTACAGAAATGGTCAGCTACTCAAAATCAAGGGTGCTTATTAAACTTAATCCGCCATCAAAATTTGAAACCATTGTTAGCACAGAACGCTCTGCTGCATTCAAATCCTGGCTGGCAGGAGAATAGAATTTGTGTAGCATTCATATCTGCATTAACTTGCAGCCACTTCAGGCAGATTTGTTTATTGTTCGGCCTGCAAAAAATCTGAACTAATAAACGCCACAGAAACTCCACTTAACGGTTTCCCAACGTTTAATCAGTACAGTAATATTTTGTTGGCCTGCAGTAATGCTTATGGTATCGCCTGTTGTGTCACTCACTTGTACGTTCGGAACATTATTGAACAAGTTTACGCGTTTACGTGTTTCAAAAAGTTTATATGTTGTTTGTTACTTATCAAACTTGTGAACTTGTAAACCTGTAAACTGCTGAAACTATTCTTCAGTACAAGAGTGCGACGCAACGGAAGTATCATAGCAATACAAATGCCTGGCTCAAAAAAATTAGTGTGATATGAAGTCGATCAAAGATTGTTTAAAAGAAAGGATTCTAATCATCGATGGTGCAATGGGTACCATGATACAACGTCATAAACCCACAGAAGCAACTTACCGCGGTGAAAGATTTAAAGACTGGCATAAAGATGTTAAGAACAACAGCGACCTGATGAATCTTACCCAGCCACAAATAATTGAAGGCATACACAAGTTGTATCTTGAAGCAGGTGCAGATATTATTGAGACCAATACGTTTGCTGCAACAAAGATCGCACAGGCAGATTATGACCTGCAACCTTTTGCATACGAAATGAATGTTGCCGGTGCGAAAATTGCACGTAAAGCAGCAGATGAATTCACTGCAAAAGATCCATCTAAACCAAGGTTTGTGGCGGGTGCTATCGGCCCGTTGAATAAAACATTAAGTCTTTCACCGGATGTAAATAACCCGGGTTATCGTTCCGTAACTTTTGATGAAGTTGTTGAGGCGTATTATGAACAGGTACGTGGTCTTGTAGATGGTGGCGTAGATGTGTTGCTGATAGAAACCATCTTTGACACACTCAATGCAAAAGGAGCAATTTACGCCATCAAAAAATATTTCAGGGAAACAGGCAAGCCAGAATTGCCTGTTATGATCAGCGGAACAATTACTGATGCCAGTGGCAGAACATTAAGCGGTCAAACCCTGGAAGCTTTTTATACATCCATAGCACATGCAAAACCATTAAGTGTTGGTTTGAACTGTGCATTGGGCGCAAAAGAAATGCGTGGACATATAGAAGAGTTGTCGCAGATAGCACCTTGTTATGTGTCTGCTTACCCTAATGCAGGCTTGCCCAATGCAATGGGTGAATATGATGAGCAACCAGAACAAACTGCGCATTTCTTAGAAGAGTGGGCACGGGAAGGTTTTGTAAATATTGTTGGTGGCTGCTGCGGTACTACGCCTGATCACATTAAACATATTGCAGAGCATGTGAAACAATTTGAGCCAAGGCAATTGCCTGTTGTTGAGGAAGTATATTAAATAAGAGATTTTTATTTTATGAGCGAAACGGTGTCTATAAAACCTTACTTAAGATTATCAGGGCTGGAGCCATTGGTTATTCGTCCGGAAATGAATTTTGTAAATGTTGGTGAGCGAACCAATGTTACTGGTTCTAAAAAATTTGCAAGGCTTATTCGTGAGAATAAGTATGAAGAAGCATTGAGTGTTGCAAGGCAACAGGTAGAGAATGGTGCACAGGTATTAGATGTAAACATGGATGATGCGCTATTAGACGGTGTGCAGGCTATGACCACCTTTCTCAACCTTCTGCAAAGCGAACCAGATATTGCAAAGATTCCGATCATGATCGACTCTTCGAAGTTTGAGATCATAGAGGCAGGGTTGAAATGTGTGCAGGGCAAATGTATAGTTAACTCTATCTCTATGAAAGAAGGAGAAGAGAAATTTATACAACAGGCATATACATGCCAGGCATATGGTGCTGCAGTTATAGTTATGGCTTTTGATGAAGTAGGGCAGGCTGATACAAAAAAGCGTAAAGTGGAGATATGTCACCGCGCTTATAAAATACTTACAGAGAAGGTGGGCTTTGCACCGCAGGATATTATTTTTGACCCGAACATTTTTGCAATAGCCACGGGTATTGAAGAACACAACAACTACGCAGTTGATTTTATAGAAGCAACAAGAGAGATCAAAAAATTAATGCCACTTACCAAAGTAAGCGGTGGTGTAAGTAATGTATCTTTTTCATTCCGTGGTAATGATCATGTGCGTGAAGCCATACACAGTGTATTTCTCTATTATGCCATTAAAGCGGGCATGGACATGGGTATTGTAAATGCAGGGCAGCTTGTAGTGTATGATGAAATAGAACCACAACTAAGAGATCTTTGTGAAGATGTGTTACTTAACCGAAATAATGATAATAATGAGGCTACAGAAAAACTGATTGCTTTTGCAGAAACAGTAAAAGCAAAAGGAAAAGAAACGGTAAAAGATGAAGCGTGGCGCAATGGTAGTGTGGAGGAGCGTTTAACACATTCATTAGTAAATGGCATTACCGATTATATTGATGCAGACACAGAGGAAGCCAGGCAGAAATATAGTAAGCCACTTGAAGTTATTGAAGGTCCATTAATGGATGGGATGAATGTGGTAGGTGACCTTTTTGGGTCCGGAAAAATGTTCCTGCCGCAAGTGGTAAAAAGCGCCAGGGTTATGAAGAAATCAGTGGCTATACTAACACCCTATATTGAGGCAGAAAAAGAAGAACGCAGACTAAAACATATTGCAGACGGCACAAAAAATGAAGAAGGCGCAGGTGCTGCCAAAGTATTGCTTGCCACTGTTAAAGGTGATGTACACGACATTGGTAAAAACATTGTTGGCGTTGTATTGGGTTGTAACGGTTACGATATCCTCGATCTTGGCGTAATGGTGTCCGCTGATAAAATACTGGATACTGCTGTAAAAGAAAATGTTGATATTATTGGGTTGAGTGGGTTGATCACTCCTTCGCTTGATGAAATGGTACATATAGCTCACGAGATGAAGCGACGCAATATGAACCAGCCATTGTTGATCGGTGGTGCAACCACTTCCCGTATGCATACTGCAGTAAAGATTGCACCACAATATGATAATGGTGTAGTGCATGTATTAGACGCCTCAAGAAGTGTAACTGTAGCGGGCTCTTTATTAAGCAAAGAACAGAAAGTGCAATTCCTTGATGATATCCGCAACGAGTACGTTAAATTGAAAGAAGGGTTTGATAACAAAAAATCTGTTAAGCAATATTTGTCTTATACAGATGCAGCAAACAATGCAGTAAAAATAGATTGGGAGAATTATAAAGCACCTGCTCCATCTTTTACAGGTACAAAAGTGTTTGATGATTTTCCATTAACAGAATTACGCAACTATATAGACTGGAAACCTTTCTTCATAGCATGGGAAATGCATGGCAACTTTCCTGAAATTCTTACTGATAAAGTAGTAGGTAAGGAAGCTACTAAATTGTATAATGATGCCAATGCATTATTGGATAATCTCATTCAGGAAAAATGGTTGACAGCAACAGGTGTCATCGGCTTTTGGGAAGCAGTACGCACAGCACCAGACACAATAGAAGTGAAGACTGAAAAGTCAAGGGTAAAACTTGAATCATTAAGGCAACAAATAAAGAAAGCCGCTGATCAACCCAATTTATCACTGGCAGATTTTATTTCTCCACTTGAAACTTCACATGATCATATCGGTGCATTTGCAGTTACGATCAAAGGAATAGAACCCCATATCAAAAAGTTTGAGGCGCAGCATGATGATTACAATAAGATCATGTTGCAGGCTTTATGCGATCGCTTTGCGGAAGCTTTTGCTGAATGCCTGCATCAAAAAGTACGTAAAGAATATTGGGGTTATGTAAAAGATGAACAGCTTAGCAATGAAGACCTTATTAAAGAAAAATATACAGGCATTCGCCCTGCACCGGGCTACCCCGCTTGCCCGGATCATACAGAAAAATACAAGCTTTTTAATTTGCTCAACGCAACCGAGAATACAGGTATACAACTAACCGAATCATTGGCAATGTATCCGGCGGCCAGTGTTTGTGGCTGGTATTTCAGCCACCCCCGGAGCCAGTATTTTGGTGTGGGCAAAATAGCCAAAGATCAGTTGGAGGATTATGCCAAACGTAAAGGCTGGAATAATGAAGAGGCCAATCGTTGGTTAAGACCTAATCTGGAATAATTTTTTCTTACCTGCTGCAATTTTTCATAGCGCCGCCTGTTGTGTCACTCACTTGTACTATCGGAACATTTATCAGCAATTATGAATGAGCGGTTTTTGCAGAAATGCATTCTTCGGTACAAGAGTGCGACGCAAGAGGTGATGATATATTTGCTGCAGTCGGGTAGAACTAAACCTGCAATTTTCGGGTTAATAAAAACCTTAATTTATTCATAAGTATTTAATAATCAAATTGTAGTAATATAAAATAGATTAAGTTAAAAAATATGATGTCTTGTTTGGATATAATAATATATTTTTGAAGCGTTATAGGACTTAAATTTTTGTGATTTTCAGCTATGAAAAGTTGTTTTACAAAATTTTTAAGTGAATCCAAAATTTATCTTATGAACCTTGATAAACATTACACCTTATATTTTTTCGAATCTGCTGTTAATAATATCATCGTTAATGTGGCCTTAACTGGGTTAATTTTTATTTCATTTCCTCACGATCCTGGCGCTTACCTTATCCCATTATTATTATTGGTTAATACTATGTGGTTCCTATTATTTATGATCTTCAATTACTTTAAAAATAATGGAGCTCTTTTTGTTTCAAAAAAAGCCGAGGCTTTACTATTTCAGCTTATTTCTTTTTATTTACTTAATTCAATCTTCTGGATACCTGGGATGAACCGGAAGTTCTTTTTGATTATTTATGGTGTATTTAGTTTATCGGTTTTGTTGTTGCATTTTTTTGGAAAAGCATTAAAAAAAATACTGTTATTAATATTATATAAAAAAGACAGGGAACGGCCTGAACCTAAAATAATCAGTAGACTAAAAGATTATTTTGGCAATGAGTTCTATGACAGCAATTTTCAACCATCTATTTCGGGATTTGAAAATAAAAAAATGAATACACTTCTTTATAATTCAAAAGGAGATATATCTAAGATAAGCAGGGTTTCGATAAATGGTGAAATTCAAATAGATGAAGTATTAGAAAATGCGGAATATACATTTGATAGGGTAAACCTTGGTGATAGAATTGCTGTTGGCAAACAATATTTAAACCCATATAACATTGGAATCAAAGGTGACTTAGCAGTAAAGAAAGTGATCAATAGATTATTAAAAAGGTTGTTTGACATAATTGTGAGTTTATTTGTAATTGTATTTTTTCTTTCATGGATGGTACCATTAATAGGCCTGTTAATTAAAATGGAAAGCCGCGGGCCTGTATTGTTCAGGCAACTTAGATCGGGGCGTAATAATAGACCTTTTTGGTGTTATAAATTCAGAAGCATGCATGTAAATGAAAGCAGCGATGAATTACAAGCTACAAAAGGTGATAGCAGAGTTACAGCAATAGGTGCATTTTTAAGAAAGACAAGTATTGATGAGTTCCCTCAGTTTATTAATGTACTTAAGGGAGAAATGAGTATTGTTGGCCCAAGGCCGCATATGCTTTTACATACTGAATTTTATGGGGCCAGAATTGATAATTATATGAAAAGGCTAACCGTAAGGCAGGGATTGACAGGATGGGCCCAGGTTAAAGGATACAGAGGTGAAACAGCAGATATACGATTTATGGAGGAAAGAGTGTATCATGATTTATGGTATACAGAAAATGGCAACCTATGGCTGGATATAAAAATTATTTTTTTGACTTTAATAAAGATATTTAATGATAAGAGCCGTGCTTACTAATCAATAAAGAATTACGAAAAATAACCTACACACTCAAAAACATGCTATTTTCGCGAAACATTCAACTGGTCATGTTTCGCACGCAGGAAAAGCTGAATTGCAAAATTACTTAACAAGCCTTTTCAAAGCAAGGGTATCAAAATGCTTTAATGCTTTTTGATAACTAATAGGATTGTTTGATAGATAATATCTCAATTGTTGTGGTTAGTAAGACTTAATGATTTTTTGGATAGAAGCTCTTTTTGAACAAATATGGCATGTATTTTATTATCTTTTTTGCCCACAGCCTTCTTGGTCAGAAGGCATAAAATATTGAGAATTCGTAATTATTATAATTTTTATTTTACCTATTAATTGTCCAATGCAAATAAAAAAAGTTGTTCTTCCTGTATCATGCATACTTTTTCTGTCAATGTTTTTTTTCCAGTCCTGTATCACATATAAAAATGTGCCTTATTTTCAGGATTTCCCGGATACAGCAAAGCCTGCAATTATTAAAACAATTCCTTTTAAAACGCCGGTTATTCAGTCTGATGATATTTTATCGATTACTATCCAAACAATTGATAATGACATAACAAATTTGCTGAATAATAATAATGGGGTTAATGGTGGAAACAGTAGTTTACCTGTAGCAGGTAGCTCCACAACACCAGGCACACCTAATCAATCAGCGATTGCCGGTTATTTAGTGGACAAAGCGGGAAATGTTGAACTTCCGTTTATCGGAGAAATAAAATTGGCCGGACTAACCACATCTGAAGCTCATAATCTTATAAAAAAAGAAGCCAATAAATATTTTAATAACCCTGTGGTAAATGTGCGATTTGCAAATTTTAAAATCACCGTGCTTGGAGAGGTTAACAGGCCGGCCTCTTACATTGCACCGAACGAGAAAATAAATCTGTTTGATGCACTAGGAATGGCAGGTGATCTTACCATATTTGGAAAAAGAGAAAATGTATTGTTGTTGCGTGATACACTTGGTGATAAGCAGATGATAAGACTAAACCTTAATTCAAAGGATATAGTAAGCTCCCCTTACTTCTATTTACAACCTAACGACATTGTGTATGTAGAACCAAGCAAATACAAAATTGCCAGTGTAGATGCGATAAGAAACAGGAATATTACACTTGCAGCTTCTGCATTAACAATTTTGCTTGTTCTTGTAACACGTATTGGAAAATAATAAATAATTTGAAAAATCCGATCCGGATGAATAATAATATGAATCATAAACAGGGGTTTCAAAAAAAGGAAGACGAATTCGATGTAAAAAAACTTATCGGCCGCTTTCTCGGATATTGGAAATTCTATGTTATTGCTATAATCTTTTTTGTTTTTCTTGGATTAATGTATATAAGATACTCAACGCCATTGTATGAAGTTAATGCTCAGGTGCTGGTACAGGAAGATCAGGGAGCAAGCTCTTCTTCCTTTCCTTCTTCGGACCTTATGAGTGATTTTGGGGATTTATTTGACGTGCAAAATAACGTTTATAACGAGCTTGCTATATTACAAACTAAAGATCTGCTTGAAAAAGTAGTGAAAGAAATGAATCTAAATGTGGTTTGTTATAATAAGGGCGATATAAGAGATGTGGAGGTCTATCAAAAAGCACCTTTCACAGTAAATTTTCAACCTTCTGTAGATACGATACTTGCCACAACCATATATCTTACATTTCCACAACAGAATAAAGATAATAGCTTTACTATTAATATTGGTGATACAAGCTATACAGCAAAATTCGGTGATGTATTAAATATCCCGACTGGTAAGCTAACTCTTACACGTTCAGGAATGCCTTTTCAAAGTAATAGTTACATACTTTCATTGAATTCAGTGGATGCTGTAATTGATGCAATCCAAAAGAACCTCAGTATTGATATTAAAGACAAAGAGACTACGGTCATTTTTCTTTCTTATAATACCAATGTCCCTAAGAAAGGAGAAGATATGTTACAAAATCTTATCACCTCCTATATCAATAGAAATCTTAATGAAAAAAACCAAATATCAGATAGTACAATCGCTTTTGTAAACAGTCGTATAAATATTGTTTCAAAAGAACTGGGTCTTATAGAAACGGATATTCAGCATTTCAAACAATCTAATAAGATCGCAGATATTACAGAGCAATCAAAGGCTTTGATTGATAATGGCAGTACATATTATGCAAAGCTTAATGAGCTTGACGTGCAGTTAAGCGTAGTAAAAACTATGCTTGGCTATATAGTGAACGAAAGCAATAACGACCGTCCTGTTCCTGCATTACTTACAGACGATCCCACTTTCCTTGGCCTTGTACAGGAATACAATAACCTGATTATACAAAAAAGCAGGGTGTTACTTTCTGTAAAAGAAGGAAACCCCATAGCGCAAAATATAACAAATCAAATCACAACACTTAGAAATGATATTGTAAAAAGTCTTCAGAACCAGCAAAAAACAATTGAAATAGGTAGAGACAGAATAGTTAAAGAAAACAATTTATTAGGAAGTAAAGTATACGACGTACCTGCACAGGAGCGCGAATATGTAAATCTTTCCCGTGAGAGAGATGTAAAGCAGGCGCTTTATCTTTACCTGTTACAAAAGAAAGAAGAAACAGCAATTACCAAGGCCTCAAATATGTCAAGCGCTGCTATTATTGAAAAACCAAGAGCCGATTTTCTTCCATATTTTCCCAATAAGCCTGTAATACTTGCTTTAAGTGTGCTTGTGGCGCTAATTGTTCCTACTGGTTTTATTATTTTTAAACAGCTTTTCAATACAAAAGTTTTGGCAAGAGAAGATATCACTAATACTACTCATGCTACTATTTTAGCTGAAATCGGGCATAGCGATAAGCAAGGTGTATTATCACCGGATACGGAAGGCCGTTCTGTAATTGCAGAACAATTCCGAATGTTCCGTACCAACATGGATTTTCTTATAGCCAACAAAAAACCTGCACATGTACTTATAACATCTTCCATGACAGGAGAAGGCAAATCATTTATCGCATCTAATCTTGGTATGTTATATGCCTATAGTGGCAAAAAGGTTTTACTAATGGAGCTCGATCTTAGAAAGCCCAAACTTTCTTCTATGCTTAACATGCCTAATAATACCGGTTTATCTAATTATATTATTTCAAACAAACCTTATCAGGACTTTATAAAACCCGTGCCTCAAAAAGATAACCTTTTTCTTATGAGTTCGGGACCTATCCCACCCAATCCGGCTGAATTACTCATGTCTGATAAAATGCGTGATCTGTTTGCACAACTTGATGAAGAGTTTGATATTATTATACTCGATACACCACCGATTGGCGCCGTTACAGACGCTCAAATATTATCAAAGTATAGTGATATTAATCTTTACGTAATAAGGCAGTATTACACATTGAAACATAATCTCGATATTATAAACGACCTGCTTGAGCATGAGCGTCTTTCTAATCTTTATCTCGTGGTTAACGATGTAAAAAAAGGCTCATCTTACAGGTACGGCTATGGTTACAGTTACGGTTATGGCTATGGTTATACCGAGGCTGAAAAGAAATCGAAGAAAAAATGGTTTGGGTTTAAAAGCTAAGAATTTTTTATGAGCCAGGCTTTCGTATTTCAATTGAACTTTTCTTGCGTCGCACTCTTGTACTAAAGAATATGCACGCAACTTATACAACCCAATCGCTGATCAGCTCGTATAAAATAAAGAGCAGATTTTGTAAGTACTGATCCTTAAATGAGCTTACGATTTTATTGCCTTCTGAAACTTTAAAAACTAAAATAATAGTTGTAAGAATAACTCAGAAACTATGCAGAAAGACGATAAAATATATATAGCAGGACACAGAGGTATGGTAGGCGGGGCACTAAAACGTTGCCTGGAAAAACTTGAATATACAAACCTGCTTACACGTACATCAAAAGAGCTCGATCTCCGAAGCCAGGCGGCAGTAATGGAATTTTTTGAACAGGAAAAACCTGCTTATGTATTTCTTGCTGCTGCAAAGGTTGGTGGTATAATGGCCAATAATACCTATCGTGCAGAATTTCTGTATGATAACCTGATGATCGAAACAAACATTATTCATGCAGCTTATATAAACGGAGTAAAAAAATTAATGTTCCTGGGAAGCTCATGCATTTACCCGAAACTTGCGCCGCAACCATTAAAAGAAGAATACCTGCTTTCTGGTTTTTTAGAAGCTACTAATGAACCTTATGCAATAGCAAAGATCACCGGTATTAAATTATGTGAAGCGTACAGAGATCAGTATGGATGTAATTTTATAAGCGCCATGCCAACCAATTTGTATGGTATTGGAGATAACTATCATCCCCAAAATTCTCATGTACTGCCTGCCTTGATACGCAAGTTTCATGAAGCAAAAGAAAACGACGAGGCTTTTGTTACAGTTTGGGGTTCGGGTACGCCAATGCGTGAATTCTTATATGCAGATGATCTTGCAGAAGCCTGCATTTTCTTAATGAAAAATTACAGTGAAAAACAATTTGTAAATATTGGTACAGGTGAAGACCTTACTATCAAAGACTTGGCAGAGATGGTAAGATCAACTGTTGGATTTGAAGGAGAGATCGTATTTGATGCATCCAAGCCGGATGGCACTCCACGCAAACTAATGGATGTTTCTAAATTGAATACACTTGGGTGGAAATATCATACAACACTTAAAGAAGGCATAAAGCTTGCATATGAAGATTTTCTAAGTAAACAATCAGTTGAAAATATGGCTAATTGATTGTTTATTGTTGACTGCGTTTTGTTGAAGATACTACTGCTGCTGCAGTGTGCGACGCAACAAATGCATAATAGCAGTAATAAAGTATAGACAATAAATACTTTTTAAAATAATACTGATCTTAATTATAGTTATAAAAATAAGCAAATGAAGACAGCATTAATTACAGGCGTGAACGGACAGGATGGTGCATATCTTTCGGAACTCCTGCTTGAAAAAGGTTATATGGTGCATGGTATAAAACGCCGTGCTTCTCTTATTAATACAGAACGAATAGATCATTTATACCAGGATCCGCATGAACAGGGTGTACGCTTTCGCCTGCATTATGGTGATATGACAGACAGTACCAATCTTATACGCATTATACAGGAAGTGCAGCCTGATGAGATATACAATCTTGCTGCTATGAGCCATGTAAAAGTAAGTTTTGATATACCTGAATATACTGCCAATGCAGATGGCATAGGCACCCTACGCATATTGGAAGCTGTGCGTTTACTTGGCCTTGAGAAAAAAACACGTATTTACCAGGCAAGCACTTCTGAGTTATATGGACTGGTACAGGAAGTACCGCAAAAAGAAACAACGCCTTTTTATCCACGCAGCCCTTATGCTGTGGCTAAATTATACGCTTACTGGATAACAGTAAATTATCGTGAGGCATACAAGATGTTTGCCTGCAATGGCATTTTATTTAATCATGAAAGTCCTTTGCGTGGAGAGACATTTGTAACACGTAAGATAACGAGAGCAGTTGCGGCTATTGCATTGGGTTTGCAAAAAACGCTATTTCTCGGAAATCTTGATGCACGCCGCGATTGGGGTCATGCACGGGATTATGTAAAGGCTATGTGGTTAATATTACAACAAGACGAACCGGAAGATTTTGTAATAGCAACAGGCATAACTACACCGGTAAGAGAATTTGTAAAAATGGCTTTTGCCGAAATTGGTGTGCAGCTTGAGTTTCGGGGAAGTGGCGTTAATGAAAAAGGTTATGTTGCTGCAAGCACACATGCAGATTTTCCATTGGAAACAGGCACTTGTGTTGTAGCGGTAGACCCCGCTTATTTCAGGCCAACAGAAGTAGATCTGTTGATTGGCGATCCTTCCAAATCAAAACAAAAATTAGGATGGGAGCCTGAGTGCACACTTGATCAGTTGGTAAAAGAAATGGTTACTGCAGATATTGAAGTTTTTAAACAAAAAAATAAAACGCAGTTTGAGCATCTTATAGGGTGATGTATTTTCTAAGAAAATTTTCAAAATCGTTTTTGGTTACCATCAAAAGTTTTTAATAGAAGCTTTGTTGCGTCGCACTCTTGTACTTTTTTACGTAAATCAGCAATTGGTGAAGTAAGTTTAGATCGGACGAAATTATAAAATTCTGATAAATTAATAACAAAGCGTACAAGTGTGCGACGCAACGAAAGTTTAATTAAAAAACTAAAGACGGGTTTATAATATTTGATAAGTATTATTTTTCAATTACAATATTCGAAAGCATAGATGTTCTTTCTGTCATTAATGATATATGTTTTTACATTCAGGTATGCAAAGAAAAACTTTGATGCCTATTTATTAATGCCCGGACTTTTCTTTTCCTCTGTTCTTATGGTTGGCCAAACAGTGTACTATTATTTTTCAATATATCCTGAGCTGGCAAATGGTTTTAAAATAGGTGTTTACACCAAGTTTGAATATGACTATAGAGTTTATCTTATACACCAGTTGTATATGGTGATGTGTTTTCTTTCTATGTATAAATTAAAAGTAAACCAGGTAGAAACGGGGAATGAAAAAGCAAACAAGGTTAGTGGAAAAATTACAGAAATATTAAACAAACAATATTTTCCTGCCAATGAAAAAACACTTCGTTTTTTTTATATACTGTTTGTTGGACTTTTGGCAATGACGCTCTATCATTTCAGTAATTTAGATACTAAAATACTATGGCAGAATAATCAATATTTATTATTAGGTAATCCTGATGAATTAAATCTTCCCCCTATTGCAAGCATCATACATTTTGCTGCAGGCATCATTGCTATACTTGTTCTTATACTTTCTCTGTTGATGTATAAAAGCGGCAGATATATTATGGGAACATTACTAATTCCTTTCTTTCTGTATTATTTACTATTAAAAGTAGCAGGCAATTCGCGGTGGGCACCATTGATAGTTGTATCAGCTTTACCATTTCTCTATAAACCTAAAAGTATTAGATCTGTAATTTCTATAAGTGCATGCTTATTGCTAACGCTACTGCTTTATATAGGTGTATTGTATGGAAGAAACGCGGCAAATCGCAATACACAAGGTATCGCAGCAATATCGGGTAATATAAGAAATGGAATTGAAGGTGCGGCTTTACTTTTTCCAAAAATTGCTACTACTGCTTTTTCTAGTGGATGGAACCTAAGCTTGTCATTGAAGAAGTTTGAAACTAAAGATGTGTCATTTGATCTGAAATATAAGATGCTTGTCTTTTCTCCTTTAATATCAAGTATCGACGGGTATAACGACAAACTAGAAGATAAGAACAGGCTTTTACTTAGTCCTTACGCACCGGTAGGTTTTATAGGTGAGACATATTTCCTTGGAGCAGGGTTCTTTCTCTTTGCCATCTTTTTTTTATATTTCGCAGTGAGATATTGCAATAAAATTGTTGCACGATATAATTTGCTTGGCATGCTGCTACTCTCTCCTGCCTTTTTGTTTTTCTTTAAGATGCAGGGATATCCCGTGAGAAATTGCTTTCGTTATCTTATAATAGGAATTATTTTGGGTTATATGCTGAACTGGTTTCAAAAAAGGAAAGCAAAAAGGAATTTATATATCGAAACATCTTATCATTCGGTCAAAAATTATTCTTTGCGGCAATAAGTAGGTTTATGTTCATATAAAATAATGCTATCGTATAATAAAATTGATCGAATATTTATTAAGTAAAAGATGCAGCAAGAGAATGAATAATCAACTTGATTTTTTAGTAATTGGTACTCAAAAAGGGGCAACTACATGGCTGTATGAATGCCTTAAAGAGCATCCTCAGATATGTTTACCTGCAGATAAAAAAGAAATAGAATATATAGGGGGCAAAATTTTTCAGGAAAAAGGTACTGATTGGTATTTTTCGCTGGTGGAACATGCAAAACAAAATCAGCTGAAAGGAGATGTATCAGTAGAATATATGTGGGATCCAAGCTCGCCGTCGTTAGTAAAGGAATTACTGCCTGATGTAAAACTTATTGCTTCTTTACGTAATCCGGCAGATAGAGCTATCTCTGCATATTATTGGTATTTGCGCAAGAATCTCTTACCATCAGATAAGAATATTTTAGAAACATTTCAATATCTGAAAACCTGTTACCTTGAAGGAAGAAGAGATGTACAGGGAGTAGATATTATAGAACGGGGCATGTATCATACACAACTTGCGAGGTATACTGCATTATTTCAACCGCAGCAAATACTGGTTTTATTGTATGAGGAAATTAAAGAGCAGCCTGGAAAAGTGTTAGAGCAGATCTACAATTTTTTGAATATTGATAAAAATTTTGTTCCTGTTGCTATTAATGAAAGACCGAAACAAAACAGTTATTCAAAATGGCTTGTTGCATTTGAAAGGATTGCTCCTAAATCCAAAATAATCGCAGCTGTTTCAAACAAATTAAATCAACTGACTTCTTCTCCTAAAACAAAACAGGAGTTATCACCTGAGAAAAAAGCAGCTTATAGTTTACTTGCAGAACTTTTTGAAAATTCTGTAATAGAAACAAACAAAATTATAAAAGCCTTGCCTGAAAAGAATCAACCTATAAAAAGTGATGTACTTAATATCTGGAATAAGCATTTATAAATAAAACATGAAGTATTTAATAAGTAAAATAAGCATTTATGCAAGAAATATATTAGCACTTAAATCAACAGATGTATTTCTTGTATCATTTCCAAAGTCCGGCAATACTTGGGTTCGTTTTTATCTTTGTAACTTGCTTAATAATATACCATCATTACATTTTACAGATCAGCCAATTGATTTTAAGATCCTGGATGATATAATGCCCGAATTAGGAAAAAATAATCTTACCGTTTCATGGCCCTATAAGGGGTTTCCGCGGATAATAAAAACTCATATTGCTTATAAACCGGTTTTGGGTAAACACCGAACAATACTAGTGGTGCGTGATCCCAGAGATGTCATGGTATCTTATTTTAAATTTGAAAAAACCAAGTCAGTATCAAATTTTACCGGAGATAACATAAGTGCATTTATTAAAAATCAAAAATTCGGTATAGAAGCATGGTGTAAACATTTTCTTTCCTGGCAGAGATATACAGCCATGATAGTAAAGTATGAGGATTTAAAAGAAAGAGATATAAATATTTTTGAAGAGATGAATAATTTCCTCAGCTTATCTGTAGATAAAAATGTTTTTTTAAAGTCAGTAGAACAATCCCGGTTTGAGAACATAAAGAAAATAGAAGAATCCAGAGGGCTTGCAGATCCATCAAAGGTGAATAGTAATTTTAAGTTTGCACGTTCCGGTAAAACAGGTCAATGGAAAGAGATGCTATCTGCTGAAGATTTGAATTATATTAAAGATACGCTTAACAGGTATTCGATTAACTTATATAATGATTATGAAGTTAGCTGATTTTAATTTAAAGCGTGTGTTAAAGCAGGAGCTTGAAATTAATAAAGAGGGTTGGAAAAGACGCCTTGCAATTAAAGCTTACAGGTATAAATTCTATTATTTTCAAATTAGAAAGAACAGGGTAATGTTGTTCCTTTCAAAAATATTTAGCCTCTTTGTGTCTTACATCATAAGATCCAATATACCAACTGAAAGAGTGGTTATTGACCCCGGTTTAAGGATACCCCATGCATTTGACAATGTTATAATAACACCTTTTGCTAAAATAGGTAAGAATGTAACAATTTATCATGATGTTACTATTGGTATAATTGATGGCGAAACATATTCCTTTGGGGATATCCTGATTGAAGATGATGTTTTTATTGGTGCTGGTGCTAAAATTATCGGAAAATGCAAAATTGGGAAAGGAACGAAAATAGGTGCTAATGCACTTGTAATATCTGAAAAGATTCCCCCGTATTCAATTGTTTTTGCTCCGAAGGCTACTATTATTTCAAAAAGAGATTCAGAAAATAAAAAGTAGAAGTTGATGAGTGACAAGAAAGCGAACATACTTTTCTTTTGTAGTTTCCCACCGCCCAATACAGGACAAACTATCGCTACAAAACTTATTCATGATGCACTTGCAGATTATTACTCAATAGACGTAATTAACATTGCTGATGAAAACCGATTCAAAAGAAAATCAGGAGCTTTCAGTTTTTCGATAGTAATTACACTGGTTAAGAAATTTGTAGAACTGAGAAAAAAGCTCAAGACAAAAAGTTATGATATTGTCTACGTGGTTTTTGCGCCATACACTTTTTCCTTATTAAGAGACTTAGCATATACGATAATCATTAAACGATCAAGTGAAGCTGTTTTAATTGCTCATTTGCATTGCGGTAACTACGGAGACAATTTTAAAAAGGGCATCAAAAAAAAATTATTCGATTATCTGTTGCAGCAGACAAACAAGCTTATTTTCCTGAGCCCTTTGCTAAAGCATTTTAAGTATCCCGCAGAGAAAACTTTCTTTCTTACAAATATGATATCAGCTGATGTTGTTTGTACTAATAAAGAAGTTGAAGAAAAGCTGAGTGCGAGACAAAATGAAGGTCAATTCAGGATTTTTTTTATTAGCAATATGATAATTGAAAAAGGCTATGAAGATTTAATTGCTGCAGCAAAAATTTTGAAACAAAAGAATACAAAATCATTTTCAGTTCATCTTGTAGGAAGCTGGCCTTCAGATGGTATAAGAGAAGAGTTCGAAAAAAAATTAAAAGAAGAAAAGTTGGAAGAATTGGTAAACATTTATGGAACTGTTACCGATAGGGCTAAAATAAAATCTTTCTTTTTGGAAGCAGATGTCTTGGTATTACCAACCTATTATCCTGTAGAAGCACAACCTCTTTCTATAATTGAAGCTTTTAATGCTGCAACGCCTGTAATATCTACATATCATGCAAGTATTCCAGACATGATAGCAGAAGGCAAAAACGGATTTTTGATACAGGCCAGATCACCAAAAGAAATTGCTGATAGAATAGAAACTTTATTTGAGTTTTCTTCGTGGCATCAAATGGCTTGTAATGCCCGCAAATCTTATCTCGAAACTTATCAACGGAACATTACTTTACCAAAATTGCTGGAGATCTTTAAATCTTAAAATGAATGAATAAAGCACCTGTATTGATTGTTGGTATGGCTCGCTCCGGAACTACCTTAGTTTCCCATATTTTAGGTAGCCTACCAGGGGTACATATAGAAGTGGAACCGCATGCGCTTTGGAAATCAGGTAATTTTAAATACTTAAATGATGAGGAATATGATGATAGAGATAAAATTGCTGCAAGTATCCGTAATAAGCTTACAAAAGATTTGTCTGGCAAAGTGCTTATAGAAAAGTCGCCTATCAATTGTTTACGGCCAAATCTTGTCTACAAAGTATTCCCTGATGCAAAGATCGTCTATATAGAAAGAAATCCTGTTCGCTGTATTTATTCCAATTATACCCGCTCTTTGAAAAGAGATTCCTTTAAATTATCCATCATTCTTAAAAAATATTTTGTTTACACTGGTTCCGAAGATTTGAAAGGAGCTATTAGTGAGCGAGGGTTGTTTAAACAAATCTCTTTTAAAGATATCCCTCGTTTTTTGCAGTACACAGCCAGAATGTTTTACCTGCGCCAAGTAGCGGGCACCCTGCCTTTCGGCCCTAAGCTAAAAAATTTTGCAACTATTGTAAAAAAGAAAGGTTTGTTGTATTATCACGTCGCCGTTTTTAAAGCAGCCCAGAGGTATAAAAAAATTTACAGTGAATTATATGGAAAAAATATGCAAACATTCAGCATGGAAAATATTATGAATGATCATAACGAGATCAAACGAATGTTGGACTTTCTTCAGTTTTCTTATTCTGAAGTGTGGATTAATAATATTCAAGGTTCTTTCGACAGTGAAAGAGTAAAAGAATCTGCTGAACCACAAGCTATAGACAAAGAGATACTGGCGTTACTCGATGATAATGATACAGGTAATGGTTTTTCATAGCATCCTTGCGTTGTCATCACTTTATGAAGTTGAGCAGAGTTTTTCTTGTGAATTGTTCAGAACTTTCAGTCCTTAATAATCTGACAATATTTTACTAGGTTTTGATAAAAAATAGGGAATTTTTGTTCCTGTTAAGCAAAATACTATTATTTTTAACGACTGATTTTAACTAACGAGTGCTTACATAATTATAAAAACCTGGATTATAATAATCCGGGTTTTTTATTTTGCTCCCAGTTATATCAAATATATTTATAATATTACAAATGTAATATATATATATATTAATTTACTTTCTTATAATAATTATAATATTTTGATTTAAAATACATATTTTTACGTGGATTTATACATTATATTTTACAATAAATAAAAAATATAAAATATAGTATTTTTTTAATATTTAATTGTCTTATAAAAATTATTGACGAATTTCATATGGCAAGCAATCGTTAGAGGACCTGTTGTTTCTACAATGGGTCTTTTCTATTAATAAATACGTAAGCTTGTAGATAAACCATTATCAATTTTAAATAATAGAAAAGTATAACTAGAAGGTAATCGATAAGATCTATAGCTGTCTCTTGAAACATTTCATTAAAAATCTGAGCAAAATATTTTCTTTCCAATTCTAATAAATCTGCACCCTTTTTTGAAAATGATATTAATAAAAAAGGTGCTCATGCGAACACGCACAAACACCTTGTATATGGAATAGGGAAGTTGGATCTTATTTTTTGGTAAGTATCAGCAATTCGTTTGCCTGTACTTCTGTAGCATATCTTTTTATACCTTCTTTATCTGTATAACTATGGTTCACCAGTTTACCCTCAATTAATACTTCAAGGCCTTTGGTGAAATATTTTTCTACTATCTCAGCGGCTTTGTCCCATGCAATAACATTATGCCATTGTGTTTCGGTTATTTTTTCGCCTTTTGCATTTTTATAAGTTTCGTTTGTGGCAAGGCTTATACGGACCAGTTTTTTACCACTATCCAATACTTTTACTTCCGGTGTATTACCAAGATTTCCGATCAATTGTACTTTGTTCCTTACGTTGTTCATGACTTTTGTTTTTACTTGATTTTCAAATTTGATTGCTCAACTGCGGCGGCCAACCGATGATGACACAAAATTGCGATGACACAAAAGCCTTACCCGGTGTTTAGTCGTTTACTTCGGAACTATGTACCTGTTGGTACAAATACAAGTTTTGCAATTAATTGATAATTAGAGTATTGCAAACTCACTAACATATTACAAAAAACATAAAGGACAAACTTAACTTTTAGGGATATTACCCTGTTCATAACATCCTATTTATAAGTAGCTTGCAACAGAGAGAGGCCACCAGTACCACATAATAGGTCTAATAAATTAACTCAAAAAGTGGTGTTTGAATAATAAAGCGGGTGTTTTATAATGTAGTTCACGCTTAATTGACATGTTTTATAAAGTGGCAATAAAGAAACTATTAGTATCATCAAAAGCAATACATTTGTACCAATTTATTGGTACTTTTATGGTACAAATAAAAAACCCGGTTTTTATACCGGGTAAACCTTGCGGTTTTTGCCTTCCAAGCTAAATAAGTGAGGGTTTAAAGAAGGAGGATACCAGAATCGAACTGGCCGTTACCAACTGGGTAGGAGGCGAACGGTCACCAGAACATCCCCCATTTTTGAATTGTTTAAAGGTTGCTTAATGCAACCTTTTTGCATCTAAATAGCAAACCTACTGTAAAATACTAATACAAAGCAAGATGTATTTTGCGTTGGAAACTTATCAACAGGAGAATGTGAATTAATTGTGTGCGAGGTTTACTGATTGAATGCAAATATGCAATATATAATCTACGATACTATAAATCAGCAACCACTTTCCTTAGATGGGTCTATAACAATTGCAAATATGGAAACTAAAGAAAGTATTACATTAAGCGGGAAAAAGGTATTTGAATTAGTTAAAGAATTTATTGCTTCGCAGCCCACTGTTTCCAGCTTTCAAATGCCATCGTAACATCATCTTTTATTTTTTGCGGCAAATCTGAATCGATAAAACCAAACTCAAAAATTGGCTGGTTATATCGTGTCCACATATGGTAAGCCAATCTATCATGAATGTATCTATCAGAAGGTTGTTGTATAAAATAATCTAAATTATTTTGCTCAACCATTAATAGGGCAAAGTCCAGTTCATTAGTTAGTGTAACATACTTTTGACCATGTAACATACCACTCATACTTCTATTTTTTAATCCACTACTTTCTAAAAAAATTTCTAACTCATTTAATGCTTTTAGCATTGCATCTTTCTGTTGACTAAACAGCTTTTCATACTCATAATTATCAGTAGATAAAGAAATAGCTTCGCTTATTTTGCCCATAGCATCACTAAATTCTTCGGGCGTTGGTGAAATATTTCTGCCTTCATCTTGAATTACAAAGTTTGCAATACCTGCTAATTTTTTCAATTCAGATATGCTGTTTCTATCTTTATAAGATAGACTTTCAATTTTTGTTTTCACTAAATCAATCATACAAAATATATTTATTACAATTTACTTAATAAATAAGCCTGAATAACACTTACGAAAATGCATTTAGAAAAAATGTCTTTTGGGTTTTTTGATTTACATTAAATACTTGACTTTCAATTCAAATATCAGTCCCAACAAGTATGTATATGCGGTTATTTGCATTAATAAATACAATGTATTATCTTAATAGTGTATGAGAAATTGGAGATTACAACAAGCGCATTGGATGCTCAAAATTTGGGCTATTATTATAGCGATAATAGTTATTATCTATTTAATTGATTGGATATTATGGATACGTATTATAAAATAGATAGAGCGGTTATAATTAACCGCTCTATCTATTATTCAGCAACAATATATGCGCCTTCTTTCCAATTTTGATTTGTTTCTAACCATTCAAGTAAAGCTCCCATAAACCCAAACCTTGCCGCTAATCCAGTAGCTTGTTCGAAACATACCTGTCCTGGTTCAAGTTCACGTATTAATATGCTTCTTTTGTAAATTGCTTGTGTTCCTTCAATTATAAAAGTGGTGGTAGTCCCCACTTTTACTATGCCATCTTTAGCAAGTTTACCCATTGTCTTCATGTGGGTTTCTATAAAGTCCATATCAACAGACGGGTAAAAGGTATCTGGCATAAATTAAGCTACAATCTCTAAGTGTGGATTTACATAATTTTCTCCTGTATGAAATAAACGTTCAAGTAATTCATCAGTTTCTTCTACATTGTATCCAAGCAGAGGTTCTCCACTTTCGCCATCTACAGCAATCCAACCTAATGCCTGTAGTTCTATTTCAATTCCTTGACCGAATTTCTCTGCTACAATGCAGAATGATTGAATAGCTTCTTTAATAGCTATTTCTGAATCTGCTTCATCTTTGGCAATAGTATCTATACCCAACAAAGGAAGTTGAATAAGTAATTTGCCATGATCTGAGGTCTTACTCCAAATCGGCATAAATACCGAAATAGAAGTAACTATCCCATTGTGACGGGCAATTTTAATGTTTGCTTCTGTGGTACTCATGATTTAATTCGCTTTACGGTTCGCAAGATATATATCAAATTTGATACTTAATAACACTTTGTGAATAAAGTTGTATTTATTTTATGTATTCATTTTATAAACGTATGACAATCATTATATATTTTATATGGCCGGATACTTGAATTGTAAGATAATATTTTTAAGGAACATGACAAAATGTAAATATGTTGAGCGGGTAAAAATAAATTAGGTATAATGCAGGACAAGTTTTATCTTTATGAAAATTATCTGCTATGCCTAATATTTTTTCACAATTTCAGAAAGAAGATGAATGTAGAAAAATGCTCGAAGCATCAAGATGGGAAAATGGTAAGCCACATTGTCCTTTTTGTGGTAATGAAAAATACTACGTTATTGAAGGTGGTAAAAGATATAAATGTGCGAATAATAAATGCTATAAAAAATACAGCGCAACAACAGGAACAATATTTGAAAATAGCAAACTTCCTTTGTCTTTGTGGTTTACTGCAATGCACATTATTACTGCTCATAAGAAAGGTATTTCATCTTGTCAGTTAGCAAGGGATTTAGGTGTTGAACAGAAAACAGCATGGTTCATGAACCATAGAATAAGAGAGGCTTTAAAAGAAAAGAATAGCCCATTATTGGACGGCACAATAGAAGCAGATGAAACATACATGGGTCGTAAATATAGAGCAGATTACAAAGGTTTACAACCTGAAGAAATAGACCATAAGTTAAGTTCTAAAATAAAAAATAAAGGTGCTGTATTAGGTTTAGCAGATAGAAAGAATGGCACAATAAGAGTAAAAGTTTTTGAAAGTAATAAGACTGAATTTGTAGTGGATGCAGTAAGAAAAAATGTATCACAAGGGAGCGTATTACATACTGATGGAAGCGAATTATACAATTCTGTGGAGGACGAATACTTTAGAGAGAAAGTTATCCATTCGAAAAAAGAGTGGGTAAAGGAAAGTATGATAGTTGATAAGGTGCATGTTAATAATGTAGAGAACTTTTGGGGTGTAATGAAAAGAGGTGTTTATGGTATATACCATCAAATAAGTTTTAAGCACCTTGAACGCTATGCTGATGAATTTAGCTATAGGTACAACTCCCGTAAAATATCTGATAAGGAAAGGTTTAATCTTACATTAGAAAGAGTAAATGGCAGGTTAACATATAACACTCTCACAGGCAAAAATGAAATATCTCCCGAAAAGTAATGGTAAATCTTATTACCTTTAGTTTGTAAACAAAATTACATGGCTAAAAACACTAAGGGGACTGGGAAAGCGGATGAACAAACAACAGTAAAAACACGTGCGAAGAAGTACGATGAAAAGCTCAAAATTAATGGGACTTTCGATGAATTACTGAAAGAGTTAGCAACGCCAACAAAGCCGCCCGTTTCCAAGCCTAAATGAGTATTACATAATAACGTTTATTGACGTACCGCTCAGGGGTTATTAGAGCTATAACCTATCGGCATATTTGTAATACTGCTCTTTCCCACTACAGGCTTTTCATTCAAAAGCCGTTTTCAAAAGTTAGTTTAAAGGGGTAAGTTCCCTAATCTGTACAAAGCAAGTATTTCGAGACTTGGATTAACTATTGAAATTTCACACTTTCCTCACCAATTTACTTTTCTAAATTTTTTTGTCCCAACACGAACATAGTTGCGGTTTACTTACGGATATAAACGTTTTTAAACGTTTAAAAACGGATAATTTTTGTATTTTGGGTAGTGTCTCAGTTTGAAAATATGCTCCCCCGGAAGTCCTTTAAAAATTTGATGTTTAGGGGACAAAATATGGTTTCAAGTCTCAGAATACTTGACATTGTACAGGACACAAAGAGCGTGTCAAAATCATATTTCTCATTGAAGTAAAAGAGCAGCAAATACGCTCTGCTATTGTATTAGGAATGAACCTAAGCCCATAGCATAACGGCCAGAACTACGAAGTATATCTACTTTAAGAGCTATATAAATATAGCAAAATTCATTCACTCATTTAATTATTTAAAATTATGAAAAGCAACTTTCAAGATATATCTTTAACGTCCCTTCAAAATGATATTATGGGTCAAAAAATTCCAATTAACAATACTCCGCAAGCGAATGAAGTATGGAAAGGTATCGGAGGCCATTTTGACTTTTTAAGTCAAATAATTCATGAATTTATTGATAATTCAATCTCTAATTTTATTGGCAATAATTCTTTGGCTAAAAATATTCTTATAACTTTTAGAGATATTGGCAATAATGTTGAAGTACTGATTGAAGATCAGGGAACAGGTATTAAAGACTTAAATGTAGCATTCTGTTTAGGCAATACTTCAATTGGAGATTCCCCACTTAATGAACATGGTTTTGGAATGAAACATGCATTAGCATCAGCAAATCCACAAAATAATAATTGGGCTGTTTATACTCGAACTAAAGAAGATTTTGATAAAAATCAATTTAAAAAAATATCCTCTCCATATAAGATTGTAGATTTTGAAGCAGACTTAATAACAATAGATGAAGAAAAATGGCCCGGACAATTTAATTCATCAGGAACATTTGTAAGATTTGAATGTAAAAGAGAAATGTTTAATACTTTAAGGAAAGGAATAAAAGGTGCTTTGCCATTAAGTATAGATGGGTTTATGGCATTTTTTAAAGAAGACTTAGGATTTGTTTATTCTAACATTCTTAAAGATGGGTATGCTACTATATCAATCGTCACTCCAAAGAATAGTTATGTAGTTGCGGCAGTAGAACCAAATTGGAAAGAATTTATAGGCCCAAAATCAGGAAATGAAGATTATGATTTAGGGAATGGTAACGTTACTATAAATTACCAGTTTGGTGCTACTAATGAAGCAATGTATAATAAATACTATTTGAAAAATCAATCTTCGTCTGGTGTAGAAATTAGAATAAATGGAAGGCTTTTAAGCTATAATATATTTAAAGACATTTGGAATTTAGAACCCCACCCTAAATACAATCATTTGCTTATTAAGTTGAATATTATCTCAAATGATAAAAGTAGATTACCAACTACAAGAACTTCAAAAAATGGAATCAGAGAAGGAGACGGCAAACTTGAAAAAATATATGAGTGGGTAAGAAAGAAATATAAAAAACCAGATACAGACGAAGACGTAAGGGACGAAGACCAAGATGAAATTAGCCTATTTGAAACATTAAGAGATCAAAAAAACACTCATTTAGTAGGTTGTAATGCTACTACTCAACAATATGTTTTCAATACAGTGGGTGAAAACGCAAGAATAGATTTGTACATGGATTTTAGAAATGATGTTACAATTTATGAAGGCAAAAAAGACAAGACAACATTTAAAGATGTGTACCAATTAAGAATGTATTGGGATGGATGTGTAATAGATGGAATAAACCCACAAGTAGGCATACTGATTTCAGCAGTTCATCCGAATTCAGTAAAAAAATTAGTTGATATTGTAAATAGTATGAAAGATCAAAATGGGAATAATTATAATTTCATAATGAAAACATGGAGAGATGAAATGATACCATATCCTAAATAGATTTAAAATGAGAAGAAAAAAGAAACCATATATAATACGACTACTTATCTTTTATGCTAAGTGTGTATTCTATTTGTTCTTCCCTTATTATGATTAATTGCTATTTTTAAATTAAAAAAACAAAAAATGAGTAATTACAATGTGGAAAGTTTTGAAGCTGAATCGCACAAGCGGTTAGAAGATAAGATTAATCTTTTTATACGCCAACAGCAAGATATTGTTCCAATTAATATTTCGATTAGCAACGTCTTAGATGATAGGGAAAATGTAACATTTTATGGAATGCTATTATATGGGTATTAATTAATAAGAAAGGGCTATTTTAGCCCTCTTTCTTTTTATAATTACCCCTTTTCTTTGGTGCTTCATCAGGTATTAACCTTGCAATATCTTCAATAGTCATTAGTCTTTTTATCAACTTAGCAGCCATTGCAGGTGGCACACGTAATGTTTTATGTATGCGTACAAAATTGTAATACACAAAATGAAGTGCTATTGCGTGACAATGATTTTCTATTTTTTTGCTGAATGCATTAGTTAATCTTGTAAATCTTCTCATACCCATTCTCATAGTTAAATTTGATCTTTCAACATAAGAAGTGCTTATATATTTTGCATCAGGTTCGCCAGTAACAATAGTCTTTTTGCAGCCTGTACATTCAGCCGGACTGTATTTTCTTTCTGTGCTTGTTGTACCCTCACTACCACCGTATAATTTGATTAACTGAGCAAAGTCTATCTGAGTGCCAAAAGCGTCTGAAACAGCTTGTAAATAAGGTTTGTGTCCGTCAGTAGTTAACTGCACTCTATTGTTTAATCTACTCGCAACATCATACATAAATTCATTTGCTGTTTCTGCATCTCTACTCCCAACATTCCATGCTACCATGAGTTTTGTATCAGCATCTAAAGCCGTCCAAGTCCAAACGTCTCCGGCTTGATCTTCCATGCCATCAGGTACATTCTTTTCTTTTGAATAAACAAAAGACCAAATCTCATCACACTGAATTTTTTGAGATGTAATACCTACAACTTTTTCATCGTGGAATTTTTGACAAGCAATACCAACATCTACCAATAGCTTAGTAACTGTATTGATACTTACATCAGCTATGCGAGAGCATGAGCGGAGACTATTACCCTCAACCAGTAAAGTAATAATCTGTACTTTTTTATGTAGTGGTAATCTGTTCATATCATAAAGATATGGTATTATGCTTGAACGGTTAAGCATTTTGTTCATTTTAATTTTATTTTCTGCTTTTTTAACTTTTATATGGTTAAGAATGTCTATGAAGTAACATTTTGGGAGTTTATTTTATACCTTAGATATAATAAAAAAGGAGAACGGCTGCAACCGTTCCCCTTTAATTCAATATTTTGTTTATTTTTTTGTGCCCTATTTCATACTTAGTAAAAAGCAAAATTACTAACAATATTTCTTTTGCTCAAAATTTACTGAGATGAAAACCATGCTAAAATTTTCAGTTAAAATAGACGATGATAATCATACTCTCTCAAAAGAAAATGGTATTTCTTTTGACAAAATTGCTGTGCTTCTAAAAGACCTATATGATGCAATTGAAACCAAGTTAGGTATCAAGTGTACTTTAGGGGAAATCAGGGGTAATTGTTATGCACTTGATTTTTATACAGAAGATGAAAAAATGCATGATAATTTTGTTGTTGTTCA